>CAZNOO010000005.1:25826-103439 GCA_964574705.1 uncultured Candidatus Izemoplasmatales bacterium | reverse complement strand
AGCCCATTGTACGAATATGTAGATAAAGCCCCAAGCCGCTCCTGTAACCACTGTACAAATCAAAGCTTTAATGATTGTGTTGAACTTTGTAGAAATTGAAATTTTAACGCAAATTGCAATCGCCCCCATTGCAATCAAAACCGGTACCGCTCCACCTAAAGTATAAACTGGAATGCCGATACAAGCAACGACAAACAGCCAAACCCACTTCGGGACGCCTGGAAGTGGAATGTATGCTTCTTTACTATCAAGGAAGTATCCATCAATCGCCAAATCAGCTTTACCGTTCTTTAAAACAAAATGAGCGACTTTTCCGCCTAAATAGAGTTCCTGATCCAATCCAGCAAACCCCGTCATAAATGTGACTTTCAATTTTTCAGGGCTTCCGTTCACCATCACTTTGTTTCTTCCAGAAAGTGACTTTGGATTGTACTCGATGTTAAATACCTTTTCTTCTACTGTTAAAACCCAAGATTTGTCATTTTTCATTATTTTCTCCTATTTATTTTTTTTATCTCATTCTTAAATGGTATATTGTTTCTGGTTTGAATAAAGAATAGAATAATAAATTTATTTCCATTAGAATCATATCACAATTAGTAAATAATGAAAATATTAAAATAGAAAAAAGAAATATTTTGATTAAACAATTTGAATCGAAGTTTAAAATTGAAAGAATCATTCAATCACCTCTCAACATTCACAGAAATATCATACTCCACCGCTAAAATAGGCTTATCAATGATGCATGTGAGGTAAAATCACTTTCGATTTCAGGCAATAAATGCTATAATATTTTGAACAAACAAAAAGGGAGTACTTTTATGGAAAAGGAAAGATTACCGAAAGATCAAAAATTACAATTGCTTCAAGCGACACCGCGAACGAATTCGTTCAAGCGGTGTGTTTTGCATAAGCAGACACTGAACTTCAACATTCCATATTTGATTAAGGAAGAAACTTATGCCATTGAGTCCTAAAAAAACCTTTCCATGGGTCTTCGGTTATTTCATCATTCTCTTTTTGTTCACAACATTTGTACTTCTATTTGAGTTTGTCATTCCGCATGGAGGATTCTATGTAGAGCCCCCTGTGACGACGACCACAACCATTACAACGACAACCATAGATTCTATCATTACAACTTCTGGAACGGACATCACGACAACAGAAGTCGTTACCACCACGACGGAAGCCCTTGTCTATCCTGGAGAAGTTCCCAGTGTATTGGAATTAGGAACTGTAATTGGATCATATTATACTGATTCTGAGTTGATTACGGTTTATCAAATCCGGGCAACGAATTCCGATGTCTTTGTAGCGGACGTTGTGGTCAATCACCCTTACACGATTTTGGCTGGACTTGCTTATAACACATTCGGTGGTACAAACGTCGTCCAAGCCGTTTCTACGATGGCTTTGGAGCACGATGCCATCTTCGCAATTAATTCAGATTACGCTAGTCATTACAGTTCGGGTTATGTCATCCGAAACGGAATGGTTTTAAGATCTTCCGCTAGTTACAGAGATGCGATTGCACTCTTTGAAAATGGAACTGTCGTTTCTTTTGCAGAGGAAGGAACTTCCTTACAAGATGTTGTAGATGACGGTGCTTGGCAATTATGGTCTTTCGGGCCGGTTCTGATTAAAGATGGTGTTTCCGTCGCAAGTGTTAACGATGGTTTGGACAGGGATGCAGTAAATAACCCTCGATCTGCTTTTGGATACGTCGGACCCAATCATTTCATGTTTGTCTGCGTTGATGGTAGAACGACGGAATCCCATGGCGCTGACATTGAAGAACTCGCAGACATCATGGTGTCTTTGGGTTGTACTCAAGCATATAACTTCGATGGTGGCGGTTCCGCGACCATGTGGTTTGATGGCGAAGTCATCAATCACCCAAGTGAAGGCGACGAAAGGAAGGTGGGAGACTGTGTCTATATCAGAAGATAATAAACTTAAGTTTAAACTCGGATTACGTTATCTTGCCTTTAGTGCATTTCTTGTCATTTTCAATATCGTTTATTCGCTCTTCGCGCATGGAATCGGATCAAGATACATGGAATTTGCATTTTTGATTCCTTTCATCGGCGGTACACTAGTTTCACTTCTACTTTTTAAAATCCCTCATCCTGGATACGTCGCAAAAAATCTTTGGAGAATGGGACTGTTTACACTGGTAATTGGTTTTTTGCTTCATGGTGTATTCGATATCTATGGCACTGAAGTAGGTCTTGTCAATGTATTCTTTACGATTGGCGGAGCATTGTTAATCAGTGGTTTTGTGATATATATTGTTTTTTTATTCAAGAAAAAATCTTAAATTTAAATATTAATAAAAATTAGAGGAAAATCATGAATGTAATCATCATACCGGCGTATCTTCCCGATCAAAAACTGAATATTCTGGTTGATGAGCTCATAGCCTTGAACTTCCATCAAATCGTCATCGTGGATGACGGTAGCAAAGAAGACTATTTACCTCTCTTCAATGGACTTGAAAAACTAGGTTGCGTAATTTTGCGCCATCCAGTCAATAAAGGAAAAGGTGCCGCAATCAAAACCGGAATCAAATACGCTTCCACTCACTATGAATTCATCAATGGATTCATAACGTGCGACGCAGACGGCCAACACACATCCCAAGACATTCAAAATGTGTCTCTGGGATTGGATTTAAATCCAGAATCTTTGGTTTTAGGTTCAAGAGATTTAAAAAACAAATTGGTTCCTTTCAAGAGCCGGTTTGGAAATGCGTTTTCTTCTTTCTATTTTAAAGCATCCACTGGGATGACTTGCTTAGACACTCAAACTGGGTTAAGAGGAATTCCTGTTTCTCTTACAGAGGAAGCTTTAAGAATTCCTGAAAATAGATATGATTATGAAATGAACTTTTTGATGAGTGTTGCCAAGGCTGGCACAACCATCACTCATATCCCAATTTCCACTGTATATATCAATTCAAACTCTTCTTCTCACTTCAAACCTTTCCTTGATTCGGTTCGGATTTATAAAGAGCCCATTAAGTTTGGGCTTTCATCACTGATGAGTGCTCTTGTTGATTTAGGACTCTTTACGATTTTGACGATGATTTTAAACGATAATCTCTTTCGAATGGTACTGATTGCGACCCTCGTCGCAAGACTTGTCTCTGGAATCTTCAATTTCTTGATTAACAGAATTTGGAGTTTCAGAAACTTCAGTTCCATCAAGCGACAATTCAGAAGGTATGCATCCCTCTATGTGGTTCAATTGGTTTTAAGCTTCACTTTTGTATATCTATTGTCTTTTATCCCCATTCATCTAACAATCATTAAAATCATTGTGGATAGTCTTCTCTTCATTGGAAGTTATTTCATTCAGAAGCATTGGGTATTTAAAAAGCATAAGAAACATACAACTTCCAAACTTTAAAATGCCATTCCTTTCCAAGGTTTGACATTTTTTTTGTCCAAAAAAAGAAATTGTTTTTTCATGAGTTCTATGAAACTTATTAAAAATCTTGTATAATGTGAATTAATTAAACAATGTGTAATTGATTGCCTCATCTAAAATCGCACCTACTTTTTAGAATTGGAGACTACAAATGGACACTGTTAGAAAGAAAAGATTTTATACTTATCTATTTACATCTGTTTACATTCTTTTATTTATTCTGCTTTTTACATTGGAACCTCTTTCAGATATCTTGGCAGGATATAAAAACATTTTTACTTCGTCTTCAATCCTGTTGACTGATTATCTGTTGATCGGCGGAATGTCTGCGACCATTTTCAATTTACTGACAACAACCGGACTCAACATTTTAATTTTAAAATGGATGAAGGTTGAGTTTAGTGGAGGAATCTTCGCTTGCCTGTTTACAATTGCAGGGTTCTCTTTGTTCGGAAAGAATTTGTACAATGCACTTCCGATTTACTTAGGTATCTTTTTATATGCAAAAGCATCCAAAACGAGTTTAAAAAGCCATGTTTTGGTTTTTCTTTTGTCTTCTGGAATCTCGCCAGTTACAAGTTTCATGATCTTCGGTGCTGGGTTTCATTTAGCCACTGGAATCATTTTGGGGATTGTGGTAGGTATCGCAATCGGGTTCGTTTTACCTGCATTCAATACATTTTCAATGAAATTCCATCAAGGGTACAATCTCTATAACACTGGTTTTTCGATGGGCGTGTTGTCGATGATTGTGACGGGAGTACTAGCTTCTTTCGGATATGAGATTGTTCGTAATGACCTCATGAGCAGTGCTTACCACGAAGTCTTATTGGTAGCGACTCTCATCATCTCACTTCTTTTTATTTTCTTGGCACTTTTAGAAAATAAGTCCGTGTTTAATCACTACTATAAAATATTCAAAAAGTCCGGTCGATTACTTACAGATTTTTTTGAAGAAGTTGGTATTGACGTTACGCTATTAAATATCGGAATCATGGGGCTGTTTTCGATTGTTATTGTACTCATTCTAGGAATTAATATTAACGGTCCCGTCATGGGCGCGATATTTACAATCCTTGGCTTTTCTGCTTTTGGAAAACACCCACTCAATTCATTTCCGGTTGTTCTCGGGGCCATCCTTGCGATTGAATTCACGCCGATCGAATGGACGAGCGGATCCATTTTAGCCGTTTTGTTCGTTACCGGAATCGCTCCGATTGCCGGACAATACGGTTTCTTGGTCGGAATCGTCGTTGGATTTGTTCACGTCATGATTACGCCACTTGCACTATCCTTCCAAGGCGGATTTGATTTATACAATAATGGATTCGCGGCTGGATTCATCGCCGCTGTCTTTGCGCCTTTCTTATCGCGATTCTTGAAACCGAGGGATGGAACAGAAAAGTGGAATTATATTTTACCTCTCATTAGGAAAGGACAACCTAAAAATACTGAATCCTAACAAATCCATCCATTAATCAAAAACAATTTAAAAGCGCCATTTCTAGTTAATTAATTAGAAATGGCGCTTTCAATGTAAATAAGTGAAATCTATTTCGAAATATCAGATTGCTGTTTAAGACTTTTTCTTTTTTGAATTGCTTGAGTCGTTGGCTTAATTGCCGATTCGTACGCAGCTACAGCTCCAAATGTTAATATAAACGAGTTACATAGTCCAGTAAAAAGTCCTTCTCCTGTCGTATCTTTATAGACTAGGAATTGTAGTAGAGCTGAAAAAATCAGTGCAATGATTCCTGCAAGCAATTTGGGATCGCACTTCATTACTTTGCCATTAAATTTAATATTCTTTAAATATTGAGTAAGGCCAGAAACAAATGCAATTCCAAAAGCAAATGTTCCTACTGATTGTATTGTTGTGTAATTTTGAAGTTCTGCTAAAAACATCACATTCCAAGATTGTACCCCTAAGAAGAGAAAACCGAGCATCATCAACATGCGCTTTCACCTCCAAATTAAATTAATAGCACGTCTGTGCTATTTCAAATTCATTATATCACTGCTGAATAAGGTTGTATATAGCACTAAAATGGAATTATATATTTATTTTTAATTTGATTGATAACTTTCAAGATACGATAAGCAAGTTTTCAGAGGTATTTCAGAAGTTTTTAATGTTTCTACTCAAATTTGGCAATTAACCAGTCGTTCCATTCTTCTAGCATATCAGGCAAACTTTTTCCGTATAATTCTTCAAATGTTCCTTGACCACCAGCGTAATTCCAAAATAAATCTGAACCATAGGTTTCAATCATATAACAAACAATTGAACTAGGAATATAGTGACGCTCTGTGTCGTAGATATCTAAATCTCGGCTTGTATACACCAAACAATCAATATAATCAAAAATATTGAAATTTGTCTGATTTTCCTCTAAAAAGGTTTCATAGTTTGTAATGAACGGAAGAAATTCAACAGGCCTAGTAGCGCCTAAAATTAAGAATTCATAGTAGTAAATATTTTCAAACAAATGGTCAAAAAGAAAAGCTTCATACATTGCAATCCCTTCTGTAAAGTATCCAGCAAACGCACTAGGAACGTTTTGATAAAGGGTCCCAATCGTCGCATAGTGAACATATTCGTGAAGCGTCCCTACTGTCACGCCTAAACAAATGGAAGAATTTTCGTCTTTTCCTCTGAAAAAGCCGGCATATCCCCCCGTATAAAAAACATTATTATAATATATTGGAATTTTCCCATAGAGATCAATTGAAAGAGTATTTTTTGAGTATTCACGAACCAGTGCCATCTCAGGCTCAATCGTATTAATGAAAAAAGCAAGTTCTTCATAATTGGCGAATACAACATTGGAAGGAACTTGGTTGGTCAAATAATCTTTGTTGAGATAATAAATGGCCCAATCAGTCTCTACTTTTACAGGATAGTAAGTCGAAACAGATGAATAACGAATGACCATTGAAGGTACACTGACTGTGAAAAATACACCCTTGCTCATTAGCCAAGTAGTTAAATAACTGGCTAACGATTCATCAAACTGGAGATCAAATGCACTTGATTGAACTAATAGTTACTCAAAACCATTTTCTGTAATGGATTCAATCAAATATAAGACAAACTCAGTTGAGATTTCCCGTACTCTCTCTCCATCTTCACTCGTAACATACGCTCCCAAAAACAATGGCCAAGTTAAGTCAAAAATAGATGTACTGTTTTCTGTAATATCTGTCAAGTCTTGGTCGTTGATTGTGGCGGATTCATTGAGTAAATAATTTGCATAGCCATAAACCAGACCATAATTTGTCTGTTCTCCATAATTGAATAATAACGTCATACATGCATATCGAAAATCCGTATAAAATTCTGATTGGTTTATATAAATGATTCCTTCATCGATCCAGGTACCAAAAGAGTCAGAGATTCGATAAATTATTTTTTCCTCAAAATCGATAAACGCAGTCATCTCTTCAATAGACTGAGTCATTTGCTGTCTATCTTCAGAAGTTATATTTACATCATAAAAAATGTCAGCCTGTTCTGTCGATACGAGAAAAGATGAAAAATACACAAAATCATTGACTTCCCCTGAAGGTGTATAGACTGCAACGGGTTCTACCGTTTGAGAAGATACAATTGGTGAAGTAGTAGTCGTTTGAGTAAAACCACACCCAATGAACGAGTATGCAATTAAGACAACCAATATTATGGGGAATGATTTCTTTAACATAGTTAATGACCTCCTTTCAAACAAAATGATAAAAATGAATATATTCTAGTACTAATAATAGCATATAAGCTTTGGTATGAACATAACCAAATGTAAATTTATGGCGCTTTAAATTTAATTGATTTGTTTTGAAAAAAGGGCATCCTTAGAAATTGAGTCGTTTCCTCGGATGCCCATTATCTTTAGTAAATACTATTTATTTGATTCTTAAATCGTTTTGTTTTCAATTACTGATTCAACTTTGGAACTTGTCTTTGACGTCTTAACTGATTTCAAGGTGTTTTTTTCTTCTTCTGTCAAATTGAGTCCTTCTAGTTTTTCAGTGAACATTAAACCAATCAATGCTTCAAGCGGGCTAGGAAGGGAACCATCTTGACTACTTCCCATAGTTACCATTGTGTTTGGAACAATCTGTACACTTCCGGTTTCGATGGCTTTCGTATATTTGGTCACGATATCCTGCATCAGCTGGTATTTCGCTCCACCGTACGCCTTCACTTTGTTCGTGATGGCTTCGGCTTCGGCATTACCGATGGCTGCGATCTTGTCGGCTTCCGCTTGTCCAAGTGCTTTGACTTTTGCTGCATCGGCGTTTGCCATTGCGACTAACTTCTCTGCATCATGGATGGCTCTTTCGAGCCCTGCCTTACCTTGGTTCTTCTGAATCTCGATGTTAATCGAAGATTCTGTTAAGTTCTTTTGTTGTTCTGCCTTTGACTTTGCTTCATTGAGCTCTTTTTCCTTCGCAGCGGCTTTTTCTTGTTGCGAGTAGGTTTCTATTTGTTCTCTCGCGACTTGACGATCTCTAAGCTGGCTTAGGATGATTTCAATTTTGTCGTCTTTCTCTGAAGCGGAAGGGGTACCAATCAGCACTTCTTCTAAATCAATGTTGTATTTTGAAAACTTATCTTTCATCTGGGTTGAAGCCAAATTTTGGATTTCAGAACGTTCTTGCAACAGTTCGATTAACGTCTTGCTTTGGCCGATGTTTTTGAAATAAGCCGATACCATCGGGTCTAATGTTTGTTCAACCAGTTGCTTGATGTCTCCAAACCTTTGGATCACATATGGCGCCTTTCTGTAATCGATGTGTAATACAACCGATAACGGTAGTGACGGTTCAAATGCGTCCTTGGTGATGAGACTGACTTCTTTAAGATTGGAGTCGAACAGATGTCCGCCTTCTTCGTTGCTAATCCATTTTAATATGATATTTGTTGTCGGAACGATTGAAATCTTTCCGGCGTAAGTGTTAAATGCGTACTTTCCTGGAGATAATGCATTGCTCCAGACTCCTTTGGTTCCTTCGTCGACGAGTTCACCGTGTTTGTAGTCTTCTCCCGAGAGGTCGATTCCTTTTTCTCCTGTATAGGAAATCACGACGCCAACGCTACCAACGGGAATGATGGTCTTCGGAATCAGTTCAACGGTTGCGAACATCCGGTTGATGAAATATGTTCCTTCTGTCAATACCTGATACTGTCTTCCTCGTAATCCTCCAGCTTTCAGGAATTTTTCGACATCTTGGAAATTGTTGTGATAAGTCTCACTATTAGAATAGTCATCTCCAACTGTAGGAGCGACAATATGTCCCTGCGCAAGCGAAGGTCCGTCATGGACGGTTACGACACCTAGAAGGTCATCGCTACCGCTGATGATAATCGGGTAGAACCCGTTTCTAGCATGGATTTTCTCAGCCATTGTCTGGACGGTTTTCATTTCATTTGATCCAAGTGACAACGCAAAGATTTCCGTATTGCTAATAATGACGAACTGAGCAAGATTGAATGCATAAGTACCTTCACGAACAATCGTACGTTGAATACCTTTTTGTCCTCGGTTTGTTAGAAAACCGACAACATTTTGAAAATGTTCTCCTTCAGGGACAACCCGACCTAATGTTTGTGTTTCAGGTAACGGTTCACCGTCTCTTGCGAACACATAGGCGATTTCTCCTTGAGGAATGGTGATAAGTGATACAATATGCACCTTGTACATAATCGGTGACAAGAAATGAATACCACCACGAATGACGTTCGGTTGAAAACCGGCCTCTTTCTTAAGGGCGATAATCTGTGAATCTAAAGATCCACTAAACGACCATTTCTTTTCAATAATACCGACGCAGTTGTTTGGAATGATTCGAAACCCCGCAATCCATAATCCAAATACAGATCCTAATATAATGCCCAAGGCAATTAGGAATGCCACTTCAAATTGACCCATAATAATTTCTCCTTTTTTCTCTCTATAGATGCTGTTGAAAGCAATAAAGCTGCTCCCTTACTCAAGGGGAGAAAAATGCAGTGAATCAACACCTTGAACACTAATATTATACCATATTTTTTCATTTTTAAGTAGATTTCAAGGATTAAATAAGTCTTAATATCCGCCAATAGCGCCAAATATGGCATTCTTCAGGATGTACGATTTTTTACGATTTTACTTGACAAATAATTTTTGATAATCAAATTAGTATAAAAAGTAATTTAAAATAATTCAATTGAATATTAAAAAAAGAGACAACTATGTGTCTCTTAATTCAAAGAAAAATTCTTCATACTTTTCAGTAATAATAACTCAATTTTGATTCTTAATCTCTAGTCCACTATGATTGTGTCTGCCCAAGCAATGTACTGGTCTTTGTTTTCCTCTAACTCATCATTCAGGCAACCAAAATTCATTAAATAGTAATGACTCGTTCCTTCCATGCAGATGATCATATATCCATATTCCACTTCATCGACTGTCGCTGAGTAATATGCATACACATATTCTCCATTTTCAGACTCATGAACCGTTGAACCTGAATAGCCACTATTTTCAAGCGCATAGTCGATATATTCGCCTAAGGTGTAAATGCCGACTGAAACTGCATCGGTCTTAGTTTCTCTTAGCCCCATAAAAATATGTTTTAAAGATGAAATGAACAGCGGCGCGACAACGGAGTCAGTTTCGACAAAGCTGTCGTTTAACGTGATTGTAATCCCTGATCCAGTGAACTCCTTCTCTTCAGGTGCGAAGAATGAGCATCCCGACAATGCAAAAACAGATAAAGCCAATACCATAACTAGTGCAAATTTTTTCATTTGTTCCTCCCCTATGAGAAATAGATAATCATTGATGAAATCATGAACTGCAAATTGACTCCATACAATTCCTTTTCAATAATATCATATTCTAAAACAAAAGAAAATAAATGAATGGAAAAAAGACGATTTCTCGTCTTTATTTTTGAATGTTTCTTAGCATATGCGTATCATAGAGTAGAATTCTATATCTTCTTAAGGACATCATGATGACCTATGTCCAACATCATAATCAAGTATTTATTTTTATACGTCCAAATTACCGTTATTGACATATTGATGCTTGATTCAAAAGAATTTCGCTTCCTTTGATTTTCTTGGTTCTCAAGCTTGGATGTTGATGATTATCAATGAACAATCCAAGTTTCGCATAAAAAAGTTGCTTCTCACTAGATTCATGTTTCTGAAATGACTTCTTGAACCTATTTGAAAACAGAATTTGATATTTCATTTTCCGGGTTTATTTTGTTATGACTTCAGCATCATGATTTGATTCGAGATATTCAATTGCTTCTTCAACGAAGGAAAATGGTCCTTCAGAGTACTTGGTGGTATTTTCGCTGATTATCATCACAGTACGTTCCAACTGCTTTACATACTCTTTTGAGTAAATGGAAACTGGTTTAAGATTTATTACACCATCCAATAATACGACCTCAAGAAAATCCCCTTCATACAATGCGAACTGGTTGATAATTTCTCTCACGGAATTGTTATTTGCGATTTCTTTCTTAATTCTACTATCATGGTGCATCTTTCCTTTCCGATTTTCTGACTTTCCTATATTCACACACATTTTTTATCATGTGTGGTTATGCATGTTAATAAAAACATCTAAATGGTATTACGTATTATCGTCATCTAGTAAGGTCATTATAATAATGCTAAATCGCAAAAAAAGGCATGATACCGAGTATCAAACCTATTCTTCTTATATGTGTAAGATTACCTATTTTGATACATTTACGCACTCTTTGCAGAATTTACGCATCCCTAATGATTTTTACGCACCTTTGCTAAAAGTTATGCACCCTTTCTATTTCTATGCATATAAAATCATTGACTTCTGTTCAAAAACCTTACCAGTCCATTGCAAAAAAATCATACAAACAATATTTTTATAATGCAATATAATGCATATATATGCCATATTTAGCCTTTTTTATGCATATTATTGCATGTTGTACAAACGAGTTTTCTAATATATGATAAATTTAATTTCGTAATCAGCAATTGTCTTTGCATCTAAATGAGCTTGTTCAGCGTAATCTTTCCATTTTAGTAAAGCTTTTTTGACATCGCCAATAATTTCTAATGCTATCTCTTCTTTTATTTTCATTGCTTGTGCCGATTTTATTAAATCATTTTTTGAAATATCGCTTTTTTTCCCATTTATTAGCATTTGATGAGCGTATGTCCAATCACCTTGCGGATTGTAAGAGTAAGTGACGTCATAAGCAGGAGAAAGTGACCACTTACCATTTCTGTCCATCAAAAACGAAATATTTTTAACATGATCATCACAGTTTATTGACATAACATTAAAAACCATTCTTCTGAAGAATTGTTCGGTTTCGCTTTGTTTCATACCTAATTTATACATCATTTGGACAACCCCCTCATAACTGATTATCCCCGGTTCTCGATAATCAATATGCATTAGTGCTCCTAATGTTTGCATATGAACTTTGCCTACAGATCCATCCTCATTTATTACTCTATCAAATCTTCTAGTCATAAAGTGAAATTGTTTATCTATATATTTAAGCCTTGATTCACTCATGATTATTTTTGCCTCTTTTGCCATTAAATAGTAAGCATATTCGATTCTTGTGTAGGGCGTTTCCTTATCCTGATTGACACCACCTAGTTTAAGTATCCAATAGGTATATCCTCTCCCGGCATCTATTTGTCCTGACTTAATTAAACCGGTTTCTTCATTGTATGCAATTATGGCTTTAGCTCTTGCGCCTCCAGCAGAAGTTCCAACTTTAATAATCTTATCCAATTTATCTTTGTCTTTTGACATAATGGCATTTTTTTGAGACAGAATTTTTCTACTTAATTCCACAAGTTGCTTAACTTCGATTTCTTCCGATTCATTTAGTTCTTTATCGATATCCAAAGTAGGGAAAAATTCAAGTGCACCCATACCTCTGGAACCTATATAACATAATCTCTCTATGACGCTAAACGATTCCTTTGTTCTCCCATTTGCTTCCAACCAGGCATCGATAATAGCATTCCCATATTTATCTGGCAGTGAATCAGACAGCAATCCTGGCAGCCCTCGAAAACTTTCTAAAGATAGAGTTTTAAATTGATAGATAGCATTTGATAACGGCATCATAATCGGTGAAAGTTTAATTCCAGTTCTTACAAAGTCAGGATCATACCTGAAAGTGCAAAACGGTGAGTCAGCATCCAATGCAACTACACCAATTCTTGTTTCCCATAATTTAACTTCAGCAACTATCACTTTTCATCCCCCCACTTCCAATCTCTTCGACTTACTGTTTTTACTTTGGAGACTCTTTTTCTTGCATGGCCTAACTTGAATACCTCGATTGGGTCGGTTTTGTTTTCAGGTAATAAAAGATCTAAATTTTCCGCAACTCTGATAGCCCTTAGAATGGATATAAGATTTGCTAGCGAAAAATTTTCACCGTTCTCAGCGTTTATGATTGTTCGTAGAGAAACTTCTGCTTCTAAGGCTAGTTCATTTTGCGTAATAGATAATAATATTCTTCTTGATTTTATTCTTTTTCCAATTTCTTTTAAAATAACTTTGTTTGTCTGCATTCCATATATTTTCATTTTATCACCCAAATATATTATACACCAATATTATTTAATATGCAATAGATTGCTTATTATGTTGATATTAATCATTTTATATGCTATATCTTGCATTTTATAAATTGAATAATGCTCCATTCAAATATTCTCAAAGTAATCGTGTAAATGGTTGGGTAATCGTTAAAAGGTTGAATAAATAAATACAAAATTCCCTGCAATAGTTCTGAATTGATCCTCTACAAAACTAATGGAATTTGGAATATAGGGAGAAAACGCCCTTTCTGCTTAAAAAAAAGGCTCGATACAATTGTATCAAGCCTATTCTTCTTATATGTCTTGTCATTAGAAAGTTTATCATGTTTTTCAACAGAAAAATTCAATGTTTTACTCTGTGTCCAAGCTAAGTTTACTTTTTTCTGTAAAAATATGCAAAAATTCCAATCAAAAAATAGTGATTTGTTTCTTACAATTCAATAAATGCAATTGAATTCAAAGGTATACATATTTCAAATAAATAGGATTCTGGAATGATTTACAGAACCCTATATTCTATACGTATGGTAATTTCAAAAAACATATTAATCCCAATCTTTATCCTCTCAAAAATGTGATTCTAATTTTGCTTACAACTAATGTGTTTCCCCTTTCATTTTCTGCTCGTACAGAGGAAAGAGTGGCGTATTTTTTAGTACATCTATCATTTTCTCAGATAATTCAACTTGAATAATGTGTTTGTTTGAGACCATCTTGCTATATGACATTCCTGAAAGTGGAATGGTTGAGAAAAACAACCAGTATCCAAATCTGGATTCGGCGGTCATATCTACAACTTCATCATATAAAATTACTTTCTTTCTAAAGATCCGAAATAATGATGTATAGATACCGTCATTCTTAAATTCCACAACTGTGAATCCCCTGTGAATCAAGGCAATCCACAACGCTAATGGAGTAAATCCACACATGAAAATTATTATGAATTTCACAAAAATCCCTGCGTTTTCAAAGGAATTTGGGAGAATCCAGATTACTACTATTAGAAGAAACATCCCCAAAAAAAGGTATATTGTGTATCCCCATCCCAAAAATAATGATGCGTAGAACTTTTTCTTTCGCTTTTCGCTACTCATTTCGGTGACCTCCTTATCCTGCAAAAGCATCAATGTAAATTTCGCCGTTACTATTTGCTATTACTGAAGCCGCTTCCGATGTAGCTAGAGAAAATGGCAACCCAACTGCTATAGCAATAAAAATAGATTCAAAAGATGGTGTTAGCGATTGAATAATGCGACTCCCCACTTTAATTGACTTGTCAACTATTTGAGTCTTGTCATTAGTAAGTTTATCATGTTTTTCAACAAAAATACTCAATGTTTTACTCTATGTCCAAGCTAAGTTTACTTTTTTCACAACACAACAAGAAATATTTCCCGCATACAGAAGTACACAAGATTCTTGATACTACCGGATATGATTTCTTGGATCAACATTCGTTTCACCTCAAAAAGCAAAAAAAGACGTGATTTCTTACGCCTTTTCAACTTTGTTAGGATTCGTTTGTGTCTCGACAGAAATAGTGTATCAAACACAATAAATTCTGTCAAATAGACTAAAAGATTTATTCGTCGTCGAATGAAGCGAGAATTAAATAAATTTCATTGTCAAATATGCTACGAAAATAATACTCGATGGAGTATTCGTCTTCAGATACGCCCAAGATGGTATATTCATCATAAATATAAAAATTCAATAGTAAAGATGTATTTTCAGGTCCTGAAAGTATTGCCCACCCATTATTAAGCATTCCAGATCGAGGTCCAATTCCTCCGTTCTGCTCAACAGTTGATAAGGACGTTAATATTGTTGAAATCTGAGTTGATGCTTCAGATAGGTTATTGTAGTGATAATCCAAAGAAATGGTCCTGTCTAGCGCATCTATTTGCCGAATCACTATATATTCAACAGTGTAACTAGGATAATCAATTGATGGAAACGGCGGAGAGACGGTGGTGCTTGTTATTTCGGTGGTCGTTTGTTGCTGGCAACCAAGCGCTGCAAAACAAAGGAAAACCGAGACAAATATACTCAAGAATTTCTTCATGGCATATCACCCATAATAATAGAGAAACTCATAATATGTTGCTATAGAATAACTTATCCAAACCTCACCATGGGTTTGGTCATCGTAAATGATCAATCCAGATGGGCTCATGTACGCTGAATAGAACCCTATCCCGATCACACTATGTGATCCATATGAAGACGATGCAGCAAGTTGAACTACAGATGGATTTCCTAGGGCAATCAATGCAGTGTAATCATCGTAATCAACCCCCATTGTTGCCTTAATTCCAGTATATGAAGAGTGATTATGGTCATCAAGATAATTTTTTAGACCAAAAGCTACTTCCTCGGCACTCGAACCAACACAATTGGTAGGATCTGTCAAGTCCCCATTCATATTAATGCACGTTCTGAAATAACCAGATAACTGAAGTACTAGTTCATTTACCAAATCTTCATCATCTTCGTGAAGGAGCGGGAAATATTGCCACCACCAACCTCCTTCAAGAGTGCTTAAATTATTCCACAACTCATTGTCATAATATGCAATGAACATTGCCCCAGCAGTAGGAGCACATACATTTGCCATCCCGACCAATTGACCCAGATAACTGGGAACATTTTCAATCCAGACCTTGCTAACCATTGAGATATAATATGAGTTAACGTTTGCTGACAGGTTGGGCACATGGGAAGTGTTAATATAAAAATAATCCTCCACACTTTCATAATTTAACTCTGAGCCATCTGGATTATATCTAATCAGAGTCACGTCTTGGCCCCACCCGGTGCCAGTTAAGTCAGTTTGAATCGTGGCATTGTATACAAGAATATCATAATTTTCCTGTAATTGTTTTTTTGAAAAGAAACCGCTAGGAACTACATAGTATACCTTACCATAAATGTCAATGGCTTTATCGACTCCAGTAAATTTGGCTTCAGTAATTCCCATCTCAAACAGATAGATAATATAGCCTTGCTGGACATTATTCTGGTAAATTCGATAAAGATACCCAATCAAATCATCATCAATGTTGTACAGTCTTTCAAAAGAGTGAACGTTTGCGTTAACCCAAGTCGGTTCCACAAGAGAGTATTCTTGAATGAATATTGAAATTTCATTGGCAATTGGTGAGTCAGCATTAACCGGAATACAAGATAACTGAATCCCTATGAGCAAAGCTACGAAAACAACAAGAATCTTTTTCATTATTTAAATCACCCTTATAAATAATATTTTTGAACAAAGTTCATTATAAACCTGCAGTTGATTGATGTCTATAGAGATATGATTTATTTATCACGAATTTTTGATTTTTTATACCAATGTTCAAAAAGAGCAATCTTGGAATGAATCTATAAGGTCAAAACATTCGTTTTGCAGCTGTCTTGTCATTAGTAAGCTTATCATTTTTTTCAACACAAATATTAAATGTTGTACTCTGTGTCCAAGTTAAGTTTACTTTTTCACTCAAAACAAGAGATATAACCTGCCTAAACCGAAAACACAAGAATCTTGATACAACCAAAAAGGGATTCAAGACAGTGAATCTTGAATCCCTCATTTTCTATGTATATGGTATCACAATACACTGTTCAATTTCCATACCAATCCAATTACCCCTCTGGACTGGAAAAAGAGACATATGATTTCGTAGATATCAATATTCTAATGCTAATAGCAGAGATACAGATCAAATACGAAGAGTATCAATCCCTTAATAAACTGATTGAAATCCTAAACAATCGTAAGAGTATCATCGCTCGATCTGATTCAAACCTGATGTTTCCGACCATGTTCAGTAATGTCGCTTTGTTTCTCGTTCGGAATAAACAATATGAAGAAGCCCTGGGTGTAGCTGAATCTGGGATCAAGTTTTCAAAAGAATTCAACAATATGGCATCTTTAGCTCATTTACATTATGTCCAATCCCATTCTTTGCTTAAACTTGGCAGAACCAGAGAAGCAGAGATTGAGGCCTCAAAATGCATCGCATCTGCAATTGCAAAGGATAACATAGAAGAAAAAAAAGTATTCCATAGGGAGATTGAGTTTGACCACAATACTAGCCCTATTGATCTTCTAAAACGTCATCAAGAATCCATAAACAAAAAAAACGCAAACTGAATTCGGTCTGCGATATTTTTGCTTTTCGATTATACTCATTGTCGGGAAAAGATAACTAGATCAATTTAGTAAAAATCGATCTTTATTGGTGAAAGATTTTTAATCAAAAGAATAAAATCACTTTTTTTGGCAGCGCCGAAACAAATGTAATGTCCTCATCATCAACTGTACTTTGGGTGATTTCATCTTTCAGGAAATCTCTATAAAACGGATTTAAGAGTTGCCGAAGGTTCATAATATTGTCCATAAGTGAGTCACCAATCCTGCCATCACATAGATAACACTCATAAAAATCCTCATAAACAAAAAGCAATCTATGGTGGCTGACAGCATTTCGTAACTCTCTCACTGCTGATAAGTTGCACTGCTCCGAAAGGGCCTGTTGTTGTATAAAAAAGAAAAAGTCTATTTCAACTTAACCTCTAAATATAGCCATAAATGGACAATTTAGCCAAGAAATAAACTTGGTATAATTAAGATGTCTTGTCATTACTAAGTTTATCATGTTTTTCACTAGAAAAATAGCGTGTTTTACTCTGGAGTTATACCAAGTTTACTTTTTGTGCACTAGAAGCTTACAACTTTTAGCACAATCGCACTTGATATGAATAATTTTCTTGACATGCTATAATAAATATTAGTTATCAAAACATGCTGCAAAACCCTTATTTTCTATGCATATGACAACACGAATAGCCACTGTTTGAATTCCATCACAGTCCAATGTGTTGAATTTGCCAAGGAAGGAGTAAATTTCTGTTTAGCGAACGATTTCGGTAATTCACTCACAAGACTATACTACTCATTGTCAATGTCACATAAGCATTTAAACAATGGAATACTCTCGGAACATTATGCTGCACTTTGTTACTCAAATGCTATTGCTAGAAATAATCCGGTTGAAGCTCAACAGTTTTTCAAATTACTAGAGAAAGATTTTCATAAGGATCCATTTAGAATGATTGTTGAATCAAAAGACAAAATCCTAACAAAAAAAGCAGAATAATCGTTAAAATTATTCTGCTTTTTATGTGTATTGATTTAATGTGATTTCCCTTCTTTTTTTATGTTTTCGTGTGCTATACAAGAAATCACAAGGATTATAGACGGTGTAAAGAAAACTAGTTAATTGTCCTAATTATTTTTAGAGGACTGCGAGATGCAATATATAAAATGTTTGGCAATACTGATATAACAAAAAACAATAATAGGTATGAGATAATCATGATATAGTCGCTTGATATATAATCTAAGATTGTTAACCCGATTTCATTCGGGAAAATGTACTCGGACATACTATTTTTCATCAACAAGAACAATATGTTGGAAACTACCAGAGACATGGTAAGAACATACAAAAACTCAACACAAATCATGAAAATTACATTCTTTTTAGGTATTCCCAAAGATATAAATGTTCCATATGTTTTAGTCTTTAGTTTTAGAGAAAATGATAAACTCAAAATTGAAAATAGAATCAAGAATGATGATGTAACAATTAAAACACTCTTTAATAAAGGTTGTATTTCAAATTGTAAATCGTGCAAAGCAATGTTAATCGCATAACTATTTCTACCATTTATTATCATTTGTTGATCATGAGGGATTCGAACGATATGCAACTCTAGAAAATCGTCACTGGTTAATTCGGTTATAAGTTGCTCAGGATTACTAATTGGCCATATGATACTCAATCCAATATTCGAGTATGGATATTCAGAATTTAATGATTGTATTAAATTACTACTAAATATGATTCTTTGATTGTTTTGAGCTATTGATGTACTTCCAGGAAGAAACACCCCTACCACCGAAAACTCATTAGGAAGTAATTGTTGGTAGTACTCCTCTGACTCAGGATTATCGTATGTAATTGAAATTCCAGAAATATCATGATTTTGAAGAAAATCATTCCAACTGATAGATCCATCTTCAAGTAAATATACAGTTTCTAAATCATAAGCAAATAAATCTTCTAGGATTTCAGAACTAACTAATACTTCGTCATATGTAGCAGGAATTGACCCTAATATACCATCATCAATAATTATGGAAGAATCATAGAAGTCTCCATATAAACTATATGATATATCTGCAAAAATGAAATTCACTGGTAAATTATCGTAATATGCTGAAAGATTTTCCAAACTACTTGAAAGAGCATAGCACTGAATATATATATTTGATTCATCAAATGTAAACAACTCATCTGTTCCCACTATTGTGGAATAATGGAATTTTGCATCGTAAATATTTTTATCAAGAATCCCTTTTTCTAAATAATCAGTCTGAATTATTCCAACGATTTTGAAATTAACTTCAATAAAATCAGTAAATGGACTTATTCGGTTAGCTGAAACAGTTTGTCCTATCGAATCCGTAGTTCCAAATATGAGTACAGACAAAAAGTCAGTTACAACTATTTCGTTTTCGCTTTCTGGTATATTACCAACTAAATTTCGCAGTTCAAGACTAGAGTCGATATTAAGCAGATTAAGTCGTGTTGATGAGGATACGCTAGTAAAATTTATATATGCATTTTTTAATTCATCATTTGAAGGCAGAAAATAAATACTGCTTGATATCAACAAATTACCGTATTCTTCCTGTAAAATCTTGTATGCATCATTTAATGAATAGACATCTTCAAAGTATCTAGATGTACTTAACGTAAAATCCCCACTAACTGTTGATGAGGAAAAAGCCCTCTGGATTTCATAAATATTTGAATCAGTTTGAACCAAATATTCCTCCATCACTTGAGTCTCACTTATTGATGAAACTTTCAATGTGACCATTGCAATGAAAATCAATATTGAAAAGAGGAGTAACAAAATACAACTAGAAAAAAGATGGCGATATAAGTATTTTAATGGGTACAAATATTGAAACTTACCTAATCTAGAATTAGTACTATTTGATTTTTGAGTTGATATGTTTTGAATAGTATTCGGAATAATTACTTGAGTGTTTTTTAATTCACTAATCTCAATAATACTATCTGAATATTCATTAGCATACTCCAAATTATGAGTGACTAGTATTACCAGCATATTTTTGGATAATTCGTGTAATATCTTTAAAATTTCTCGAGCATTATGTTCATCAAGATTTCCAGTAGGCTCATCAGCCATGATAATTTCGGAATTCTTAACTAGTGCTCTTGCAATGGCTATCCTCTGCAACTCACCACCACTGACTTCCATAGGGAAACTATCTGTGATTTCAATAAGTCCTAATTTTACCAAAATTCCATTGATCTTATTATAAATCTCATTCTTATGATACCCTTGTACGTACAATGGCAAGGCTAAGTTCTCATAAATTGTCATGTCTTGTACTAGATTGAAATCTTGAAACACATAACTAACGACAGAATTTCTATATTGGTTTAGAGATTTGACATCTGATAAATTATAACCAAAAGAACTAATCCTTCCAGTATAGTCAGTGTCTATACCTCCAACAATATTAAAAATTGTGGTCTTTCCACTTCCACTAGGCCCTACAAAAGTGTAAAATCCAGTAGAAGGGAGTGTCAAACTAACTGCATTTAGAACACTCTTATTTTGCTTATGTTTATTATGATATGTCTTCGATAGATTTTCTATTACAATCATCTTAACACCCCCTAAACAATATTAATAATCCGGATCAAAAATCAAAGTTAGATCACATACTCCATTGATATTATACAATGTAACTTCTAAATAGATGTCTTCATCGCCGTAATATGTCGAATGGTAATGAGTTGCTGTTTTATTTACAAATGGTGGATATACGTAGTCAGTATATCCTGTTGCTCCAGCTACCGATCGTTGTCGGATTTTTATGTATGTACTTGGTGTATAATAACATCCATTTTCTTCATCTTCATCCATGTCGAATATAGTCCATTTGTATCTACCATATGTCGAAGTTCCATACTCATCAGTTTCTTCCATGTTCCCTGAAGTCATATTGTAGAATATTTCAGTTTGTGCACTTGCATTAACTTCAATGACATTTCCTACCATTAACATCGTTACGAAAAAGAATAAACATAGAGACAAAATCTTCTTCACGTTTTCACCTCCTTCCTAAAAAAATAATTGACATACAATATTACCATATGTCAATTTTATCATCCCGTATATAGTTTTATTATATTATGGAAATATAAAAATGTCTACTCAAATGTAAATATCATATCGACTTTTTAACCATCAAGTAATATTGCGACTTGCTTTGAATCAGTAGAATCACCACACATTAATCGATGTGGTCCTAGTTCATAAATGTCTCCTTGTTGTGAGAATGGTTCTTCAGGAAATTCATCAGTGATGTCAAAATCATCATCACTTGCATTATCTGGTAATAACTCGTCCATTTCCTCAAAACCAAACTGAAGCATATCCATATCTATATGAGATAATTCTTCTTCTAGTTTAGATAAATCCCAAGTAGCAAGTTCAGCTGTTTTATTATCAGCTAAGCGAAATGCTTTGATTTGTTCGTCGGTTAAGTCGTCTGTGATAATACATGGCACTTCTTCTAAACCAAGCGACACAGAGGCTTTTAAGCGGGTATGTCCGGCAATGATGACGTTATCACTTGATATTACAATTGGAACTTTGAATCCAAACTCACGAATGGAATTAGCAACTGCTTCTATCGCTTCTTCATTATGTCTTGGATTATTATCATATTCTAGAAGACTAGATATCTTCTTCATCACTACTTGCATTCGTGCACTTTTCCTCTCTATTTCTCAAACGCTCATACATTGCATCGATTTCTTCCTTTTTATCATTATAGTCACGACCAAATTTTATTATAAGCAGATATCTTGCTGCATTCATATCTGGTTGTGCTTTTTTCTTATACTTTACTATTTTCTTTTTAGTACCAGTTTTTGTTTCCTCAATCGTTGTTTGAGTTTCTTCATATTCATAACCAATAGCTTTTTTGAACATTGTATCCATAAGTTGATACTTCAACTCATCATTACCAAAGATAAAGGCGTGATCTAACTTGGGATATTTCTTCTTAAGACTAATCAAAGTCTTTTCAGACATTCCTAATATTTTAGCGATATTCTTCTGTGTATAATTCTTTGAAACCATGTCTTGATTTTAGCAATCTTTTGATTAAGAATGTTTTGTTCTTGCCATTTTTCGTAGTAATCTGGCATTTTACCTTTCATTTTCACCACTCCAACCTTACAGTCTAAAATGTCAAAAACTGTAATTGTTTACGAGTTGAATACTACAATTTTTCTGCAAAAGAAAAAGGAATCCGATCAACTCGAACTCCTATTACTTCTAGGCTTACTTTAGTCAGTACTCCACGATAAATACACTCTATCATAATTGTCAAATTTTGTCCATGAGCACAAAGCACGATATAGCCCTATTAAGCTCTCAAAATTGTATTGTGATTTAATCTAATATAATCTTATACAATTTCTTTTTGTGTGCTATACAAGAAATCACAAGGATTATTGAAGGCATTTTTAAAAAACGAAATGATGCAAAAAGAACCACGACGAAGCAATATTATTATAACAAAAATATTGTTAAAAATATACTAAGTCCTACCATATACTCCTCAATCAAAAAATTAAATACAATCAAAAGAGTTCAAGTCTCATCAACCGCACGAAAAACACGGATTTCTCGAAAGTTCAAACCCCATCACAACGAACTCTATTTTCATCAATAAACTTGCTAAAATAGTAGCATGTTTTAATGCTTTTTATCCAAATTTCAAATCTCATCACCTTCTACCAGCCTGTTATTCAGTGTTTTTTTACTACTAAAATCTATAGAAACGGCTCAATTGAGCCGTTTCTATAAATGTTATAAACTTAGTATAATCATAATGGTGGAGCCAGAGGGGTTTGAACCCCCGACCCCCTGCACGTCAAGCAGGTGCTCTCCCACTGAGCTATGACTCCAGATGCGAGATTATTATATCATATCTTATATATAATGAAAAGAAAAAAATGCCAAATTGAATTGGCATTTTTTGTTTTGATTATTCTGATTTACTTTCTTGATGAACCACAAGTTGTGGGAAAGGTATTTGAATGTTGTATTTATCAAACAAAAGTTTCATCTCGCGGTTTAGGTCTCTAACTGCTTGGTACTTCTTGATTTCATTGACTCTTGCTTGAACGCGAATCACAACGCTTGAATCTCCAAGGGATTCGACACCTTTGTAAAATGGTCCTTCAATGATTTCCGGAATGGCTTGTTTGATATTGTCGAGATTCTTTTTGATAATCTCTTCTACTTTCATAATGTCTTCGCCATAACCAATTGAGATATGACAAATCGCAACTGAAAGTTGGCTCGAAGTGTTGATGGCGCCTCTTATATCAGAGTTATTGATGATTTTGATATCTCCATTCAAATCTTCAAACTTTGTTGCGCGAATTCCGATTTCACGGACAACACCTCTGAAGTCTCCAATTTGAATGACGTCTCCAACAGAGAATTGTTTTTCGAAAATGATGAAAAGTCCACTGATGACATCTTCAATCAAGCTTTGTGCACCAAAACTTAAAGCAAGTCCTAAAATTCCTGCACCAGCTAGTAATGTAGGTGTTTGAACGCCCCAAGCACTTAGAATTAAGAAAACTGCGATAATGACGGATAGGTACTTCACAACACTTTTCAATAGATTTCCAATGGTTTCGCTTCTAGCGCCTTTTCTTGTAAAGACGCTTACAATAAGCAACATTAGTTTATTGAGGATCCATACGAAAATTAGAATCGTGAGGCTCTCTAACAGAACAACATAGTTATTTGTAAAGAAATCAATCAGGTTAAAAAACTTTCCGACAGAATTGCTGATGATGTTCGCAAATACGGTTCCAGGGAATACAATTGGAACGAGCATTCCCAAAAGCAAGAACACCGTAATGACTGCCGTAACGGTAATAATTTGCACTTTTTCATTCTTTTGATAATTTTTCCACTTTTTCATATGTTCCTCCTAATGAATGGTGATTGTATCATGATTTAAAAGATGTTCTATGGTTGCTAGGTCTTGATATACTTCATAAATTTCGGAATCATTGACGGAAACAACGATTCTATAATACATAAATATCTGCTTATCAATCACTTCATGACGGAATGAATTGTCACCGTCATAAAACAAATCGAAAGTCGTTGAAGTGTAATAGTAATAATACATTTCCCCATCCATCTCGTAACCTTGATAGATGGTGAAGGTCACTTGGTTGAAAACATTGTCTGGGTCCATTCCATCCACTTGAACAACAAACCCCGTCTCTGTTTCAGTAACAGAAGCCGTGTACTGATAAATCCTTGTTGTCTCAAATGTTAAAGATTGAATGGTGGTTTCAGTGTAAACGTAAGTGTTGTAGTCTGTATACATTGCCACAAGTTCAACGTCGTAGAGTGTACTTCTCGTGAGTCCTTCAAACGTATAACCGTGACTACTTTCTTGCTGCATGTGATCGTCAAACCCATGAGGTGTCACATCTATCGTATCGATGAGCTTTCCATGCCTATAGAGCCTGATTTCGTATTGAATATCCAGTCCTGGAATCACTTCAACATAAGCGCCGAAAGATGCAGTATTGAAGGTAACTTGATTGAGATACAAGGACGCCCATAATACAACAGGCGTATGGAACGTATATTCATAAAAGATTTGTTCTCCTGTATCCGTGACTCCAATGATTTGATACTGAAGTGTTAGATTGCTAGAATAGATGCCAGATAATTCAACACTACTGATTCCTTCTTGAAGCGGATATCTTCCGAGTAGATAGGAGTAGGGGTCTAACTCATTTTCACTGATGGTATAGACATCCAAATAAAATGCTTGGACTTCATCAAAAGGATCACTTGCGTAAGTACTAATCTGGTAGTTGAGGGTTTGAGATTCTGGTGGGCTCGTTAATAAGTTTGAAATGACGCCAGCACCCAATACATCTTTCGTCGTAATTTGTTGTTTTGAAAGAACTTCTAATCCAAAACCCTTATCAGCGAGGACCTTGACCGTGTATACCGTCGCTTCCGTTAGATTACTGAAAACGCCGGTCGTAACCCCAAGGACTAAAGGTTGCTCATAATGTTCAAACTGATTTTCTAAGGAGATGACGAGTGAATCTTCAATGATGGCTAAATCTTCATCAACGACATTGACACGATAAAGGACTTCCTGTGAAAATTCTTGAATGCTTTCTATCGTGACTTGAGGGCTCTTAGGAACGAAGGCAACGACGACAATGACGACGCCAACAGTCATAAAGAAAGAAGAGAACCAGTTTTTTAAAACGTTACTGCGTTTTTGATTCTCTTCTCGCTTTTTTAGTTTGACTTTGTCCATTACACCACCCCCTTCCAATCATTCATTTTACAACAAATGAAGCCATCTTACAATACGTTATTTAAAAAAACGGCAACAAACTTTTGTCACCGTTTCAATCTTTATAAGATGGGTCTAATTCTCTTCAAAGTAGCTGTTTCATACGCATTTGCAAAACTGATTAAGAGCTCATCGTCAAATCGTTTTCCAACGAAAATAAGGGATCTAGGGGTGAGATCAATCAATGCTTTTGCTGGAACTGCAATGGAAGGATTTCCTCCAATCGGAGCGTAAGAGCTTCTTCTTGTCGTAATCAGACAATCAAGGCCTTTGTCTTCCATCAATGATTGAAAACGAGCGGCTTCTTTTACGAGTACCTTTCTGATTTCAACATACTCAGGTTCAGTTAAAGTTCCTGAAGTCGTTTCGCTCGCTTCGAGAATCGATTGCCCATATTTCATTCTTCTTTCTTTGTCCTGAAGATTGAATTCGATGATGTCTTTTAAAGACGTCATTTTTGTGCTTCCCTTGACAGAATCAAGATACTTATTCAGAGCATACTTGAATTCATACTTGAGTGACTTGTCATTTGCCATTTCTTCAGGTTTAAATGAGACATTCACAACTTTACATTTTAATTTTCGAAAGACTTCCTTCGCTTCTTCTAAAATTATGATTTCTTCTTCGGAAACAGGATGTTTTTCAAAAGATATGAATCCTATTTTTTTGTGTTCTAGAGGGATCTCATATGCATGAATGAAATCATATGTTTTTTTAGGAAGGTTAAGCGTCACTGGATCGTTTATGTCTTCTCCGATCAAATATTGCAACAAAACTGCACAGTCCCTGACACTTCTGCCCATCGGACCCGCTGTGTCTTGAAAAGGAGAAATCGGAATAATCCCGTATCTTGAAACCAATCCAAAAGTTGGTTTGATTGCGGTTATTGAATTGGCAAGAGCGGGTGCCATCAAAGAACCGTTCGTTTCTGTTCCAACCGAGATGGGTGCCATATTTGCCGCAACGGCAACTGCAGAGCCCGTTGATGACCCGAGCGGGTCGATGGATTTATCATAAGGATTAATGACCTGTCCTTTATAAGAACCAAATCCGCTTGGCATATTATCATAACTCATGAAATACGCAAATTCAGATAAATTTGCTTTTCCTAAAATAATGGCCCCTGCATCTCTCAGTTTTTTTATGATTGTAGCGTCATAGGGTGCGAATAAATCAGATAAAGCTAAAGAGGATGCCGTCGTCTTCATTTTGTCACAAGTGTTAATGTTGTCTTTAACGATGATGGGAACCCCGTGTAACAGGCTTCTTGGTCCCATGACTCTTCTTTCTCTATCCAGTGCATCCGCAATGTCAAATGCTTCTGGATTCACGCAGGCAATTGCATTTAACGCTTTTCCTGCGTGGTTGTGTTCTTCAATACAGTCCAAGTAAAGTTTCGTGAGATCATGAGATGTCTTAGTAAATTGATTTAATTCGTCAATCAATTCGAGCAAGCTATATTCCTTCATAAAGCCCTCCTGAACCCTTAAATAGAAAAAGCCGAAATCGGCTTTAATGTCCTCTGGTCGGAAAGACAGGATTTGAACCTGCGACCCCTTGGCCCCCAGCCAAGTGCTCTACCAAGCTAAGCTACTTCCCGATACACCTATTCTACCAAAAAAAAGAAAAAAAGGAAACAAAAAGATGTTTCCTTGTTATGAATTCGATTTTTTGATTCTAAATACAAAAGCAAGTGCAATTGCCGCGAGCAAGCCCATCAGTCCGCCGAATATAAACGTTGATTCAGGAGACACTTGAACCCAGAGCCAACCTCCGAGGAAAGATGCCAAGAATAGTCCCAAGCCCTGAGCCGTTCCATAAAGTCCGAGTACGGTTCCTTTTAAATCTTTGGGGCTGATTTCTGTGATATAAGCCTTTTCGCTTCCTGCGATGATGGCTTGGAAAATACCATAGATGCCAAATAGGATATATAACCAAATTCTCGACTCCGTTAAAGCAATCCCAAAATAGACGACGGCATAAAGAATGTATCCTGGAATGACGAGTTTTCTTCTTGGAATCCGATCTGATAATTTTCCGAGGGGGTAACTTACAATACTTGACACTACATTATAGATAAAATACATCCATAATACATCGAGCGTCGAAAATCCGATTTGTTTCACTCTTAATACCAAAAAGGCATTGCTTGAGTTTCCAATCGAGAAAATGAAAATCACGACGAGATAAAAAACCAATCCTTTTTCAAGATGGATTCCCTTCAGAGAGAATTTCTTCAGTTCGTTCTTGCGGTGTTTGGTTTCCCTTACAAAGATGAGTGCGAACAGACCTGCGAGTGCCGGAATGATTGAAAGTAAAAAGATGGTTTTATAATCTGCGGTAGCGAGTTGAGAGACATTGTTTCCCAACAGAACATAGATTAAAAGAATTGAAAACAGGATACCGAAAGCCGATCCAAGCATATCCATCATTTTGTGGAACCCAAATGCTTTTCCAAATTGATTGTTTGAGCTTTCAGCCAGTAATGCATCTCTTGGAGCCGTTCGAATTCCTTTACCGATTCGGTCAATCAGTTTCGCAAATAAAACCCCAACCCATCCAAACGAAAAGAACAGCAGGATTTTGTAGACAACGGTAGAGCCATATCCAAAAATCGCAAGTATTTTCTTGTTCGAGAATTTATCTCCGATATAGCCTGAATAACTCTTTAGAATCGCTGTAATGCTTTCAGTGATTCCTTCAATGATTCCAATGACCGCAACAGTCGCAAAAGTGGATAGATAAATGGTAACGAGAGGCGCGACCATTTCTGTGGACAAATCAGTAAAAAAGCTGACAAGCCCCAGTAAAAATATATTCCGAAATCCTTTGACAGCTAAATTTTTATTTGAAGATTCATCCATTATAATCACCGAAATTAATTATACGCTTCAACAAACAAAAAGACAAGCGCATTTGGCGCTTGTCCATAGTTTGTCCGAAGAACAAATCTCAATAAAAGGGGAAATGTTGAGTGTCATTTGGGGGGAATGATTGTTTTCGAACGGGGTCTCAGAAATGGTAATTACATAAAATAGGAGAGGAGAAAAAAATGCTGTTACAGTTTCTCTGAGATAACTAAAGTATACTCTCCAATTGTGAAGAAACAGTGTCAATTCATAGATGATTTTGTGAAATCAAACAAATTGATAAATATTTTTTAATGACCCGATGGCAATGACTCCTTGCCAAGCGATTTTTGACTTTTGGAAATCTTCCGGATACTGATTCCAGTCCCACGTGATTCCCCAAACGCCACCAGATCCTCTTTGACTTTCATACATGGAAGCTTCTTTGTGAATCAAGGGTTTCAGTTCTAAATATCCAATCATATCTTTCTTATAAATGTATTGAGACGGTCTCACGCAGTAACTCGTAAACCACCTAGAGTCATCCTTCTCAACGGTTTCTATGATGATTTCAATTAACTTGGATTTCAACGCACTCAGTCCTTTAAAATCCGTCGAATTCTTGATAGACTCATACATCTCGATAAAGCACCTTACTTCATGCATCTCGTCAATTCGATCCGAGAGAAAATCATCGATGGCTCTTTGAATGATTTTCTTCGCAAAGAGAATATCCTGTTTATGGACAGCGTACTTATAAATAAATCCCGCTATGGCTGCAGTTGGGTTGTAACCCCATATTCTCGTTTCTTTGGCATAGCCCCACCAAGGCGCATGAGGAAAGTCCTCGTTTGTTGGAATCGTAGAAAACCAATATCCGAATTCAAAACAGGACGTGTTAATCAAATAATCAACGGTATCTTGAATTAAGGAATCGTTTTTATTCAGTCCTAGTTCTTCAATATACTCAAAGGCCATCCATGTCTGGACAGGGGAAGAATTGGGATTCATCGAATCCGGTTCGAGTCCGTGGCCAAAACCACCATCTCCATTTTGAAACTTTTTGAGTTCTTTATAATAAGACTCTTTCGTTTCACCTTCAAATAAGAACTTGAATCGGGCTAGTTCCAAGGGCCTCGCATATTCATAAATCCAGTTCGTTACTTCTTTGAATGCTTTCTCTTTCATGACCATTCTCCTTGCAAATCTTATTTTAATTCTTCAAAAAAAGCATGCAGGTAATCATTCATCAGAGCTGTTCTTTCTATAGCGATATTTCTTGACTCTTCTAAATTCATCATATCTTTTAGTTTCAATAGTTTCTGGTAAAAATGTGCAATCGAGGATTCATCGTCGGTACTGCCTTTATAAATGGGTCTTGAATTCGCACCACCATAGGCAAAGCAACGCGCTATTCCGATCGCACCAATCGCGTCAAGCCGATCTGCGTCTTGTACAATCTTTCCTTCAATGGAGTCAACGATGATTCCCTTCTTTGACTTTGTAAACGATAGGTTGTGGGTAATTGATAATATCTTCTCTATTCTTTCTCGTGAGAGTTCAATTTGATTTAAATAAGTTTCAACTTTGTGAGTTGGTTCCGGATTCAACTTCGGATCGTCAATGTCATGAAGGAGTGCTGCCATTTCAACGACAAATTTGTCACAGGGATATTTGTTCGCTAACGTAAGCGCTTGATTCGTGACACGAAAAATATGTTCATAGTCATGTCCAGATGAATCGCTTTCGAGCAATTCTTTTACAAATCCTTTGGTTTCTTTTAGAATTTCTTGTTCTAAAGCGAGAGGATTATTCTTCATATTCATTCATCAGTCGCAAGTAATGACCTGCGTTTTCGATATTCGATTTGATTTCGTCATCCGATAATTCTCTAACAATTCTCATTGGATTTCCAACGACAAGGGTTCTTGCAGGAACTATTTTTCCGGGAGGAACGAGACATCCTGCCCCAACCATCGCAGATTCATTCACAACACAACCATCCAGAAGAATAGCGCCCATTCCAATCAAGACATTGTCTTTCACGGTTGCGGCATGGATGATTGCACTATGTCCAATCGTCACGTTTTCTCCAATATAAGTAGGAAGTCCAGTGTTCGTATGAACAACGGCATTGTCTTGAATGTTGGTATTCTTTCCGATAATGACTTTTGCCATGTCTCCTCTAACAGTTGCGTTAAACCATACACTGACGTTTTCTTCAATCGTCACATCACCAATCACAACGGCCGTTTCAAAAACTTTAGCGGTTGGATGTGTTTTTGGAACTAGATCCAGGTATCTCATTAGTAAGTCCTCTTTTCAATATTTTAGGTATTTGATCAAAGATGTCGCTTGCGATTAAGCTATCCTCGCCTTTTTCTTCCCTTGCAAGATTTCCACTCATTGAATGGAGAAGGACCGCTTGTTTCACAGCCTCAAAAGGAGGTAGTTTTTTTTGCAGATAGGCAAGAATCATTCCTGCTAAAACATCGCCCATTCCGGCAGTAGCCATTCCAGGATTTCCAGAACGAATGAGAATCGTTTCGCTGCCGTATGACATAATAGTAACCGGTCCTTTTAAAACAACAATATAGCCAAGAGCAGAAAATAACGATGCATACTTGATTGGGTCCTCCATAATGTCTGCAGAAGATACATGACACATTCTTGCAAGTTCGCCAAAATGAGGCGTCAAAACAACAGTATGTTGGATTGGTTCGTGATGCAAGGAGATAAGATCGAGCCCGGAGGCATCAATGACAAGTGGCTTTAACGTGTCTAGTACTTTTTGAAGATACATTGAAGAGTTTCTACCGAGTTTCATTCCAGGACCGAAAAGATACCCTGTATAATTTCGAATGATTTCTTCAAAGCCAAAAATCGTTTCATATGTTTTTGTGATTAGTTCTGCGTAGACCAAAGAAAATGATGATTTATCCCTTTTTGGAAAAACAATCGTCGAAAGGCCCGCTCCACATCGCAATGCAGCCATTGCGGATAGCTGAATGCTTCCGAACATCCCAGGGCTACCGCCAATTGAAAGCACATTCCCGTAATTGTATTTGTAGGACTTTTGAGGTCTTGGAACAATGGGAATGACTTCTTCTTCCAAATACGACATTCCTATGATGTCATCAGGAATTAGAAATTCCATTTCGACGATGATCCTTTTTTTGGAAGCATCAAGCGCATCTCCTAGTAGATTGCCTGTTTTATAAAATCCAATGATTCCAGTTACATCTGCATGAATGGAACTCCCTCTTTCGAGTCCGTTGAATCCATCAATTCCAGAAGGAATATCGATCGAATAGATTCGTTTATGAGAATCATTCATCATCTGAATGATTTCTTTGTAAATTCCTGTGACGTCTCTTGAAAGCCCCGTACCAAAAAGACCGTCAACAAAGATGTCGGTTTCTTCCATCACGGACTTCAGTTCTTCGAGTTGTTCGAGGTTTGAGACACGCAAACACTCTTTTGTGATTTCTAAAGAAGCAATTTGCGCGTGACTGATTAAAACCAAAAATGGAACAAATCCTTTTCGTTTTAATTCCAGTGTCATTTCGATCGCGTCAATTCCGTTATTTCCGGGACCGGAAAAAACGGTGATATGTTCTGACTTCTTCGGTTTCATTTCTGAGATAAAGAATTCTGAACTTCGAATTCCTGCTTCTTTAATCAAATCAACTTCAGAAATGTTTCTTTGAAATCGAGTATAGGACTCAATTTCTTTCATTTGAGTAGGAGTAAATACTTTATTCATAAAGTCCTCCCTATTTTAATAAGAGTGAAATTCCAAAAATAACCGCAAGATGGACTGGATAGTAAACATAAAAGAAATACTTGTTCATCTTGCCAAGTTTTCCATTGTAAAAATAGATTGGGATGAAAGAAAGCATCGCAACCCATTGGATGGATTCTACTGGTAAATTATATCTCGTAACATACCCAGGTATGAGTAAAGCAATTGGATAGGCAATATATGCTAAGTGGACAATCACCGAATAAAAGACTTGTCGTGCAAAAGGTTTTACAAACGTAAAGACCAGGATTAACGCTACACCATATCCTCCATAAGGAAATCCGATCAAATCGGCGATGATAATCAAAGAAAACCCTAGAATCGTCAGAATAATCTTATTTTCTTTAATTAATATAACTGAGAGAAGCCCGAATACGAGCGGCCAGAAGACATTTCCGATGATCATGTAATTCACTTGAGTCACAAAGTAAAAAATAGTCAGAAAGACCTGAATGATCAGCGCATAAACCAAGAGTCTTAAGAAATACTTTTTTACGTCGTGGGTATGTTTGAATCCTTCAGAGATGAAAAAGGCAAAGAGTGGAAAGGCAAGTCTCCCAAATCCTCTAAGAATTAAAAGAAGTGTCTGATGTGCAGGAGAGACCAGATAAAGCCCGATATGATCGAGCGTCATTGTAATAATCGCAATCCATTTGAGTGTTTTTGAGGTCATGTTATTCTCCTTCGACTCTTTAAGTATATCATTACAAAAAGAAAAAGTTAAGAGACTCTCTTAACTTCTTTAGGATAGTGTAATTTTCGCTGAAAGAATTCTTGCCCGAAGCGCATTAATTTTCTCGAAAATCAAATCAATTGTTTGATGAAATGCCTCATCTTCAAGACCGGTTGGATCTTCAAGACCCCAGTCTTCTCTGAAAATGCAAGGCAAGAAAGGACAGTCTACATTACAGCCCATGGTGATGACAATATCGACCTCAGGTAAAGCGTCAATTAACTTGGAAGTTTGTGTTTTTTCCATATCTATCCCATATCGTTCTTTCATAATCCTCACGGCGTCGGGATTGATTCTGTCTTTCGTTTCAGTCCCACCGCTATAAGCTTCAAAAAAATCCGAGTGGAATTTGGTAGTGAGCGCTTCTGCAATTTGACTTCTGCACGAATTATGTGTGCAAACAAAAGCTATTAAGACTTTATCCATATAATCAGCCTTTCAGCAACATCTCTTTAATTTCTTCTAAACGGGGAACTCTTCCAGTAGAGACGATTTTACCATTGATCATCAACCCAGGGGTATTCATGATTCCACTCATCGCAATCGAGATCATATCTGTGACGTATATCACATTCGCATCAAGCGCGAGTTCTTTAACTGAGAATTCAACCATTTGTAATAGGTGTTTGCATTTCGCACACCCTGAGCCTAAGACTTTGATTTCCATATTTTCTCCTTATATTCCCATAAGTGGGGTTATGAAATTGAATAAATATCCAATAATGATGATTCCAACGGTAACAATTGAAACAAATACAACTAATAACTTTGTTTTGACGACCTTTTTAAGTAAAATCAATGAAGGTAAAGATAACGCAGTGACAGCCATCATGAAAGCCAGTACGGTTCCAAGACCCACGCCTTTTAATACGAGGGCTTCTGCAATTGGAAGTGTCCCGAAAATATCGGCGTACATTGGGATTCCGACAATCGTCGCAATCACAACCGAGAATGGATTGTTTTTTCCTAATACGGCTTCAATAAAGGAAGCGGGAATATACCCATGAATCAATGCGCCAATTCCGACACCAATCAAAACGTATTTCCATACTCTTTTTAGAATGTCTGTGAGTTGGTCAAGTGAATATCTTCTTCTGTCTTTTTTTGTAAGCATGACACTTTCTTCAACAGAGCCATTGATTTGTTGGTACACAAAGGACTCCACGTATTTTTCCATTTTGAAGAGGGTAATCAGCGTACCGCCAATCACGGCTAAAATAATACCAACTAGAACATATAGCAATGCAATCTTCCATCCGAAGATGCTCGCAAGTAAGACAACACTCGCCAAATCGACAAGTGGAGAAGAAATCAAAAAGGAGAAAGTGACTCCAATCGGTAATCCCGCCTTTGTGAACCCGATGAAAATCGGAATCGAAGAGCAGGAACAAAACGGTGTTATCGTCCCCAGAAGACTTCCAACGATGTTCGCTGGAATTCCTTTGACTTTTGAAAGGATTTTCCGCGTCTTTTCAACCGTGAAATAAGATTGAATATAACTAGAGATATAAATCAAGACTGAAAGCAATATAAAAATCTTGATGACATCATAAAAGAAAAAGGTGAGTGCAGAATAGGCAAGTGTATCGGAATGAATCCCAATCACTTCACTAAAAAACCACTTCACCAAATTGTCAAGCCAGACCATTCTTAGCAATTGGTCATTCAGCCAGTTCAATATTGTGGACAAATCCATCACCGCCAATTTAGTGTTCACTCCTATTGTATTGATTCAGGCAAGGGATGTCAAACGATATTACGTAAAACTTTTTTGAGCTAGAGTGCAAGTTCCAAAACAACAGGGCAATGATCGCTTCCAAAAACGTCACTTCTGATTTTAACGTCCTGAATCGACGCTTTCAAACGACTCGAAAGAATGAAGTAATCAATTCTCCAACCGTTGTTAAATTCTCTAGAATTGAACATATAACTCCACCAAGTGTATTCTATTTTTTCAGGATATAGTTCACGATAAGAATCTATAAATCCCGCATTTAGAAGTTGGGTCATCTTGCTGCGCTCTTCAATGGTAAAGCCCGCATTTCTCTCGTTTTGCTTGGGATATCTTAAATCGATTTCATTATGAGCGACATTCAAATCTCCTGTATAGATAACAGGTTTCTCCTGATCTAATTTTTGAAGATAATTTCGGATTTCATCTTCAAACGTTTCTCGATAAGGAATTCTTGACAAATCTCTTTTTGAATTTGGAACGTAGGCGTTCACAAAATAAAAGGATTCAAACTCAAGCGTGATGACTCTTCCTTCATCATTGTAGAGTCCGCCATTGATTCCATAGATGACATTCATCGGTTTGTGCTTTGAATAAATCAGCGTTCCAGAATAGCCAGCCTTATCTGCTTCATTCCAAAACTCATAATATCCTTCAAAATCAAATTCCTTTTGGTGTTCCTTCATCTTCGTTTCCTGAATCGCAAACAAATCTGCATTCATCTCAAGAAAGAATTCATGAAATCCTTTCTTGATTACGGCTCTCATTCCGTTGACATTCCACGTAACAAATCTCATAGAGACCTCCAATCAATTCTTCGATACTCTTATTTTATCATACTGCAGCCCGTCTTGAGAAATCAATGCTTTAATCTCACAAAAATACATTGAAAACAGACCGTTTTTTTTGGTAAATGAATTTACAAGGGCTTTCAAAGAAGGTATAATAGGACTACTCTCTAAAATTCAATTGGAAAGGAAACCATCATGACTCACAAACCTACTTCTTCTGACCTTATGAATCTTGCGATAGACAAAGCAAGAGAAACCATGAACCAAAATATCGGAGGCCCCTTCGGAGCTGTAATCATTGATCAAACAGGAAAATGCATCGCTGTTGCCTCTAACTCCGTTTTAAAAGACCATGACCCTACAGCTCATGCTGAAGTGAATGCCATCAGACTCGCAAGCAAAACACTTGGAACCCATGATTTAACAGGATGTACACTATATACTACAAGTTACCCTTGCCCGATGTGCTTAGGCGCAATCATCTGGTCCAATATCAAAAATGTCGTCTATGGATGCCGCGCTGAAGATGCGGACAAAATTGGCTTCCGCGATGATTTCATCTATCAGTTCATCGAAGGCGGACGCAAAGATTTGAATATTCTTGATTTAAAGGAAAAACATCGCGATTCTTGTTTGACTTTATTCAATGAGTATCAAGAAAAAGAAAAGACTATGTATTAAGAAGAAGGAATTTCCTTCTTTTTTTCTGCAAAAAAAAAGACGATTGTCAGAGACATTCGCCTATCTATCTTAATCGTCGATTAATTGAAAAGATCAATCGTATCTTGTGAATATGTAACGAGTACAACGGTCGTTTGACGATAGACCAAACGTCCTTCCGTCGCTTCGATGCCAAGTGCTGTCTCATAACTTTGCGCTTCGTTTTCGCTCGAAAATTGAACGACTTCGACCCAACGCTCGACTTGGTTGACATACCCTAACCAACAACTAACGACTGTCGTTACCAAATCATATTTGTCATTGACCATGTTCAGTTGGAAATATGCAATCGAATCTGCATCTCTTGATTCCATGACATAACCACCGGTTTCTAAAATAGCGATGACGTCATCAATAGCTGTGTCTTCAACCACTTCAGGTGCTTCAACACTAAACGATACGGTTTCTTCAAGTGTAGAGTCGACGTAGATGCGAGCTTCATAATCCCCACTAGGCCAGCCTGCAGTTGGTTTTGTTAGACTAAAGGCAAAATCCATATCCGTTTCAGAAACATTTAAATCGACTGAGTCAATTAGGACCTCAGGATCCGCATCAAGATAAATCCATTCAATGCTCACAACGGTTCTTGCTGGAGCATTGCTGATACTTCCGGTCACATAGATAACGGAAGAGTCGTTTTGGAACACGTCTTTGATGTCGAGAGGCTGATTACTTTTGTCTATGCCACCTGCGACTTCAATATTGCTTAATTTAGTAGAAGAAAAATCACATGCTGTCAAAAACAAGACAAAAATAGAAAATACTAAGACGTTGAAAATAACCAATACTTTCTTCAATGTATTACCCTCCATAAATGTATTTTGTGATATTTCAGAAACAAAAAAAAGATGAATTTTGCTTCTGTCTTTTTATTGATATTATCATAAAATCAAGATTATCGCAAGGTTGTCAGCGAATTTGCTTTTTTTTTTTGGAAAGCTTGTATCTTTATGCCACGAACGAAACAAAAACAGGAGAAAATTGTCTCCTGTTTTTGATTCATTATCGTTTAAAATCTATTCGAAATTTACTGAGTCCAATTCTCTGTACACGAGTGATTGATTGATATTGATGCTTTCCATCAAAGACAGTTTTGTAAACTGCATCATCATCGTCGGAAAATTGAAGGTCTTCAACAAAAATTGTTCTTTAAATTCCACTTTCCTACCAAGTGTGATGTGAGGGGAGTAAGCCTTGTCTTGAAAAGAAATTCCTTTTTCAATCAATTTGCTCCGTAAGAGCGTGTTTAATTCTGATAATGTCGTAAGTGGATGGATGCCAAGGTAAAGGATAGCCTTATTTGATTTATTGTAAAAGCATCCAAGCTCCGTCGATTGAATTTCAAATGCTGGAAATGAAATGGAATGGAGGATCTCTTTGAGAACTTGTAGACCTTCTTGATCAACATCTCCGATGAATTCAACGGTCAGATGCAAATTATTCTTTTCAGAAAACTTGCCATCAACGGTGTTGTTTTTGAGAAGAAATATCTCTTTATAGATATGATTTTTGACCGTCGGGTCAAAAAGAAGTGCAAAAAACACTCTCATGATCATCCCTCCTTACAAATCAGATTTTTAGACAAATGTGCTAACTATTTGTTTCCCATCGTCATAGCCATGACTGCTTTAGATGTATGTAGACGGTTTTCAGCTTCTTGATATACAATCGAATGTGGCCCATCGATAACAGAGTCTACGACTTCGTTTCCTCTGTCCGCGGGTAATGCATGCATGTATTTAACGTCAGGACTAGCAAGTGCAATCATCTCTTCTGTACACTTCCAGCCTTTGTAACTTTCGAGTAAATCGTCTACGACGGCTGTGGATTGATTTGTAACCCAGCTTCCCCAGTTTTTTGGAATAACAATGTCAGCGCCTTTGAAGGCTTCTTCCATGTTATGTGTAATGTGGAAGGATCCACCATTTTCAAGCGCGTTCTTCTTCGCTTTTTCAATCGCCCATTTAGGAAGGTCATATCCTTCTGGATAAGCTAAAGTAACATCCATTCCATATCTTGGGAATAACAAGATTTGAGTAAGCGGAACACTGATTGGTTTTTTATGAGTCGTTGCATAGGCCCAAATAATTGAAACTTTCAAGTTTTGAGTCGTTTTCGATACTTCTTGAATTGTCATTAAGTCCGCAAGCCCTTGCATCGGATGGTATAAGTCATCTTGAAGGTTCATGATAGGAACACTGGAGTGCGCTGCCATTTCGCGAAGATATTTGTTTCCAACTTCCCAGAAGCAGTTTCTGCAGGCGATTCCGTGTCCATAAGACGACAAAATGACTGCGGTGTCTTTTGCGGACTCTCCATGGGAAATTTGCATTTTGGAAGTATCTAGAAAGACACCGTGTCCACCAAGGTGTGCAAGGCCGGCTTCCATTGAATTTCTGGTTCTCGTCGATTGCTCGAAGAACATTAAAAATGCAGTTTTGTTGGTTAAATAAGGTGTCTCAATATTGTTTAAAAAATCATGTTTCATTTGGAATGAGACTTCCAGAAGTTTATCAATTTCTGGCTTTGTCCATTCTTCTAGTGTGATAAAATGTTTTCCTTTAAATAGTGGTTCCATAGTTTCTCCTTTATTATTTCTTTATTTGTAATAGATAGTTTTGTGGAATAGCTGCATACATCGCGCATGCTTTAACAAGTTCAGATTTGAACGTTTTTTCATTTGGTGCATGTGCTTCTTCTTCATGTCCTGGTCCAAAGCCGATACAAGGAATATTATACCTTCCCATTATCGATACTGCATTGGTGGAAAATGTCCATTTGTCGACCTTTGGCGCTGTTTTAAATAAGCCCTCATAACTGGAGACTAAAGACTTCGTCACGTCATGTTCGCGAGGTAAAACCCAGGTAGGGAAATAGGCTTTCGTAGGATAGACAAGGCCGGTGTAAGACGGTCTGTCATAGTCATACATTTCAACAGTCGCGCCAACTTTTTTGACGGATGGAAGGTTTTGGATTTCTTCGATTGCGGATAGGTAAGTCTCTCCATCGGTCAAACGTCTGTCAATTGAAATGACACATCCGTCCGATACTGCACAGCGACTTGGGGATGATGAAAAGATTTCACTGACGGTGAGAGATCCTTTTCCAAGGAAATCATTATGAAGTAGTCTTTTATGAAGTTCTTGAAGTTCAAGAAGAATTGGAGCCATTTTGAAGATGGCATTGTCTCCTCTTTCAGGTGCACTTCCGTGGCAGGAAATTCCTGCGACGGAAACCTTGATTTCCATTCTTCCGCGATGACCTCTATAAATGTTACAACTAGTGGGTTCTGTGATTACTACGAACTCCGGTCTGATTTTGTCTTCTTCAATGATGTATTGCCAGCAAAGACCATCACAGTCTTCTTCTTGGACGGTACCGGTGACCAAAAGCGTATAATCGCCTTCAAGTTTCAAATCTTTGATGATTTTTCCGGCATAGACCATCGATGCCATTCCGCCTTCTTGATCGGATCCGCCTCTACCAAGGATGATTTCTTCGTCTTCTGCACCGAGATAGGGGTCCACTTTCCAGTTTTTGATTTCTCCGATTCCGACGGTATCGATATGGGCATCCATTGCAATGATATGCTTGCCATGTCCAATTCGTCCGATGATATTCCCCATCGGGTCGATGGTTATTTCGTCAAATCCGACAAGTTCCATTTCTTTTTTAATTCTTTGAATGACCAATTCTTCTTGACAGGATTCGGATGGAATCGCAATCATGTCACGAAGAAACTTCGTCATTTCTTTTTTATAGCCTTCTGCTTTTTCTAATATCTTTTCAAATGGAATCATGGTTATTCCTTTCTTAATTTCTTGATTAACTCATCATAATGATGGATTTTATCGTATTCGCTGTTCCAAAATTCAGGGCTTCTCATGGCGTCTAGATACGCTTGTGAATATCCAAACCTCAACCAGTCATGTTCTTTTTGTTTGAACAGTTTTTCCTTTTGTTCTTTGCTTCGATAGTCAAAGATATCTTCAATTCCGTTTCTACGATAAACATCCACAAACCATCTTCTTAAAACATAATCTTCAGTCTCTAAGTATCTTCTCTCTAAATCTTCTAATACGGATTCATATCTGTCGAAACCGTCAGTAGCGATTGTCAAAACATTGTCATCTGGTCCTAAACGAAGATATTTAGCCATTTTGATTGCGCCAATGATGTTGCAAATACCTGATACGCCGAAAAGTTCTCTCATTGAAGATGCGACGAAGGGGTCCACACCATTTTCAACAAGCACTTTTTCGCCGTCATGAATGACTTTAAGTCCTCTGACGGAATCGTCGTCTTTGATCAAGGCGATAAAGTCCGTATTTAATACATTATGAATCAAAGTGCACATCTTGTCGCCGATGCCTTCAATTCGATGTTGTCCTACACCACCTGAAGATAATGTTGAACATTCATAAGGTTCAAGCGCAACAACTTTCGCTTCTGGGAATACTTCTTTAATATGGTCTCCTGCAGCTAGTGTACCAGCAGATCCAGGTGCGCTGCAGTAGCAGGCGATTCTTGAGTTTCCAATCCCCTTGACGGCTTCCACGGCGGAACCGCCGGTGACATGTCTATGGAAACGATAGTTTGGCATTAATTCAAATTGAGCTAAAGATCTGTTTTTTGGATCTTTTTTCAATTCAAAGGTTCTTTCCAAAGTTAAAATAACGTCTGACTCCGTTCCTGGTGTCAAATCAAGCTTCGCGCCATAACGACGAATTCTGTCATAACGTTCTTTGCTCATATTGTCAGGCATGATGACGATGGAATCATATTTCATCAGATTACAGATATAAGATACACCGATTCCAAAGTTTCCGGTAGAGGGTCCTAAGATGGTATGAACACCTGATAATATTTCTCCGTCGACGCCACCTTCAATCAAAGTTGAGTAAGCGGGTCCCACTTTATGTGAACCGGAAGGGAAATATTTTCCAAGCATAACAACGATGTTCGCTTCGACTCCTGTAAGTTCTTTCGGGAGAACGATCTTGTGAACTTCGTTTGCTTCATTCTTCCAATTGATATTGAAAAGATTAAGCGGATTCAATTCATCTTTTTTAGCTTCGAGTGCTTTTTTTCTAGTAGACGAATCGATTTTTGAGGGGTAAAGCATTTCTTCGTAAGTAGGTCCAAATGGTATTTTATTCAAGATAATCACCTTTCTGTTTCTTTCATGTATTTTTTTAAATCTTCAAGCGTAGCTTTTACGAGCCTTGTTTCTTTGAATGCGGACAAAGCTGTTTTGGTATCTTTGAGTCCGTTCCCAGTGATGATGACACACACCGTGTCCTCTTTTGTAATGATTCCGTTATGGAATGCTTTAAGATAGCCCGATAGCGATGCTGCAGCTGCGGGTTCGGCAAAGATTCCTTCTTGGCTTCCAAGCATTTTCATTGCCAAAAGTATTTCTTCGTCGCTCGTGGATAAGAAACACCCAAGCGAATTTGTGATGGCGTCCATCGCCTTCACAGGATTTCTTGGGATTCCAACAGAGATGGAATCGGCAATCGTATTTTCTTCTTGTTCCTGAAGAGGTTCATGATATTCAAACGATTTGACGAAGGGGTTGCATCCATCGGATTGAACACCTAGAAGTCGAGGAATCTTTTGAATCAGTCCAAGCATGTACAAATCGTAAAATCCCTTGTAGACACCTGCAATCGTGCAACCGTCTCCAACGCTCGTTACGACCCAGTCAGGGACTTTAAACCCAAGTTGTTCCGCAATTTCAAGAGCAACGGTCTTTTTCCCTTCAACCATCAACGGATTGATGGCAGCGTTTCTATTGTACCACCCGAACTCTTCAATTGCCAGCTTGGAAAGTTCAAAAGTATCCTTATAATCACCATCAACAACGATAAGTTCTGCGCCATATGCCTTTAATTGAGCTAATTTTCCCGCTGGGGCTCTCTTAGGAACGAAGATAACACTCTTCAGTCCAAGTCTCGCTGCGTTGCCTGCAAGCGAAGATGCGGCGTTTCCAGTTGAGGAACAAGAAATGGTTGAATAGCCTTCTTCTAAGGCTTTACAAGCGGCTACAACAGATGCTCGGTCTTTCAGTGAGGAGGTCGGGTTGACACCGTCATCCTTGAAATACAATTTCCCTGCACCAAGATCTTGTTCTATATGCATAGATCGATATAGTGGTGTCCATCCGACTCGAAGCGTTTGATCAATGAATTTGCCTTCAATTGGAAGGAAAGGTAGATATCTGAAGATGTCAAATCTTTTATTGTTTGCGAAGTATTCAAGATTCACAACTTGTTTCATTGAATCATAATCAAATTCGATGTCTAAAATTCCACGTTCACCGCAAGCAGGGCAAGTCAACAACTTCGAGTTTTTCGGATAACTCTTATTGCAAATTGTACAAGTGTATTGTTTTACATATTTCAAGTTATTCACCTGCTTCTATAGAAATCAATTTGAACTGGTCTACGTCAAAGAGTCCCTTGTCGGTTAATTTTAACGAAGGAATGACTGGGAGCGATAGAAAAGCAAGATTAAGGAAGGGATCCGTAATGTCATCCTTCACGCCCATTTTTCGAATTTCTTTCTCCATTTTTTGCAAGACAGAATCAACAAACTCTGCCGATTTCGAAGTCATGACTCCTCCGACTTCGAGCTGTAGAGAATCAACGATTTGATGATTTTTGACAAGACAGATTCCCCCTTGAAGCCGAATCAATTCATCAATAGCCTTTAGCATGTCAGAATCGTTGTCTCCAATGCAGATGAGGTTGTGCGAATCGTGCGCAATCGTCAAAGCAATCGCTCCGTTTTTCAATCCGTATCCTTCAATCAGACCAATCGATTTATTCTGCGATGCAAAATGTCGTTCAATGACAGCGATTTTCAACAAATCGCGTTGATTTTCTTGAATATATTTTCCATTTTCGACTTTCACTTGACGAATGAGGTTCTTCGTCGTGACATTGTTGTGTTCAAACCCGATAACATGAACCAAGTCCTTTTTCAAATGAAGGTCCAAATTCAAATTCTTTCTGTCTATATGAACCGTATTTAAAACTTCAACATTTTCCAATTGTTCTTCTTCAAACAATGGATGACCATCTTTTGCGACCATAACACCTTTTTTGAAGACTTGCCTGGGTTCAATGTGATTCAAGTCGTCGAATACAACAAGATCTGCAAAGAATCCAGGTGCAATTCCACCAGTGCGTTTGATTCCATAAGCGTTAGCCGCATTGATTGAAGCGATTTGAATCGCCGTAATCGGATCAACACCGAGTGAAATCGATAGGTTGATATTTTGATTGATGTGACCAAATTTTAAGATATCAGAGGGATGCAAGTCGTCTGTACAAAACAGAAGTCTTCTGGAAAAGGATTCCAAAATGTGCGGTGCGAGTGCGCTCACATTTCTGGTAGCGGACCCTTCTCTCAATAGTACGTACATTCCTTTTTTTACTTTTTCAATCATTTCTTCTTTCGTTGAAGACTCATGGTCCGTTTCAATTCCAGATAGAAGATAACTATTCAAACGATCTCCCGTAACGAAAGGCGCGTGTCCGTCCTTGACTTTATTTTCAAAGAGTTTCAGTTTGTCGTAAACGCTCTGCTCTCCTTGTATGACACCAGGATAATCCATCATTTCCCCAAGCCCATAAATGGATTGCTTTTTTATATATTCGGTCATGTCTTCTGCAGAGACAAAAGCGCCACTGGTTTCATAAGGGGTTGCGGGAACACAGGAAGGCATCATCATCATGACATCCAATGGAGATAATTTACTCGATTCGATCATGAAGTCGATTCCTTTCAGTCCGCAGACATTTGTGATTTCATGAGGATCCGCAATAACAGTGGTTGTTCCTTTTGGTAATACAACACGTGCAAATTGGTGCGGCACAAGCATGGAAGACTCAATGTGGACGTGACTATCGATGAATCCGGGAGAAACATACGAATTCAAACAATCAATTTCTTCGATTCCATCATAATGACCAATGCCTAGAATCAAACCATCGTGAATGGCGATATCGCCTTTCTCGATGGATTTATCAAATACATTGATGATTCGGGCATTTTTAAGAACCAAAGACGCCTTCTTTTTTTTCAGTGTCATTTCCGTAATGTTCAAATGGTCCATGGTAGTCCTCCTTCGTTTATTTAATCAAGCGAGTCAATGAAAGCAGATATCAAGTTCTTAGAGATTTCAGTTCTATATTCGATGTTTGAACGTTGATCATTGATTGGTTTGATTGAAGATAGATACAGATCAACAATTTGATCTTTCATTTTTCTTGCTTGAGAAACTGTTTTTCCTATCAGTTTGGCTTCGATATCAAATCTTCTGACGACATTGATATTGACTGCACCCAAAGAAATTCTGAAATCACAGATTTTATCGTGAACAATCGAATAAGCACCGGCAAACGATACTTTTGAAAGGGCATCTGCTTTTCGTGTCCCCACTTTTCGGTACGAGATGTTTGTGAAGTGGTTCTTTGGAATGATGACTTCAGTAATCATTTCGGAATCACTTAAAGCTGTTTTTTTGAATCCCACAAAAAAGTCTTGAATCGGAATCAGTTTCGACGCCTTTAAACTTTGGCATTTGATTAAAGCGTTCAAAGTGTAAAGCGGAACGAGAGAATCTCCGGCTGGAGAAGCATTTCCAATGTTTCCTGCAAGGGTTGCAATGTTTCTGATTGCAGGGGAGGCCATTACTTCAATTGCCTGTTTCAAGAGGAGAGGAGTGGCATGATGATCGAGCAATTCAGACAACGTCGTCATCGCGCCGATATAAATATAGTCATCCCCTTCTTTGACGTATTTGAGTTCATTGACGTTCGCGCAGTAAAGAACCGGATTTTTGAAAGGAATCGGCGCTTCGCTAACAGTACGGTTTTGAACGATTAAATCCGTTCCACCCGCATAAATGATATATTTTTTTTGAGAAAGACGTTCTAACGCTTCGGTTAAACTTTTTACGATGATTTGTTCTACCATAATCCGTCACCGTCCTCAGAGGCTCTTTTGACGGCTTCAATAATCGATTGGTACCCTGTGCATCTGCATAAGTTCCCTGACATTCCGATTTTGATTTCATCTTCCGTTGGTGAAGGATTTTCATTCAATAAAGATTCGGTCGCAATTACCATTCCTGGGGTACAAAATCCACATTGAACGGCACCTGCATGTCCGAAACTGTCTCGTATGATTTGATATTTTTTAGAATTCTTAAAGCCCTCGATTGTCATAATCTCATGTCCATCGACATTCGCTAAAACAACAGAACATGAATTGACGATTTTATGATCGAGCAATACGGCGCATGCACCGCATTCGCCCTCTCCGCATCCTTCTTTGATGCCAGTTAGTTTGAATTCATTACGAAGGACATCGAGCAAACGAACCCCCGGATTTCCTTCGACGGAGACCATTTCTCCGTTCAGTTTGAATGTAATTTTACTCATGTTTCATCAACTCCATGATTTTCTCCGGTGTGACCGGAATTGAAAAGACTTTTTTGCCAATCGCCATTTCAATGGCTTTCGCAACCGCCGGCGCACCACCGACCAAAGTCAGTTCTCCGACACCTTTGGCGCCATAAGGGCCAAGCGGATAGGGATTGTCGATGATGACTGTCGTCATCTTCGGCGTATCCATCGATGTTGGTATGATGTAGTCCGTAAAATTCTTTTGCAACAGTTTTCCTGATTTATGATTCATGACTTCCAAATAACCATAGGCAACGCCTTGAACGATTCCGCCGTCGGCTTGGCCGATGACGATTCGTTCGTCAATCGCTTTTCCTAAGTCATAGACGCTCCAAATTTCTTCGACCGTCACTTCGTAAGTTACCTTATCAACGCTCACTTCAACGACGTTGACACCCCATGAATAAGCTGGATAAGCATCTCCGGTCATCGTTTCTTCATCCCATAAAATGTAGCTTGGTTGAACGTATCTTTCTTCTAGCAACACCTCTCCAGGAATCCATGTTTCTTTCAGATGTTTGGCGCATCTCGCTACGAGTCCGCCAACAATCATCATGGTTCTAGAAGCGACAGTCGGACCGGAGTCCGGTACTTTGTCAGTATCTGGGAAATCATAGATCACTTTTTCCATTGGAATTTCTAAGATTGAAGAGACAAGTTTTCGCATTGTCGTTCTGACACCTTGGCCCATGTCTACGGCCGCAATCAGAATTTCTACGTTTTCTTCTGCTGTTTTATGAAGTTTTACGAGTGCATTGATATGAGTGGATTCTCCGCTTCCGGTAAATCCACAACCATGCAAGAACCAACTCATACCGATGCCCTTCATGACATTCGGTCTTGAGAATATTTTCGATTTTTCTTTGAATTTCGAGATTTCAAGCGCTTTTTCAATCATCTCAGGCATAATGATAGGATCTCTAAACTTCCCGTTTGTGGAGGTCGCATCCCCTTGTTTTGCCAGGTACTTCATTCGATATTCGAAAGGGTCTTTCCCTAAGTCTTTTGCGATGTGTTCGATAAACATCTCAATTGCATAAAGCATTTGAGGCGCACCGAATCCTCTGAATGCACCGTTGGGAACGGTGTTTGTTAGGAAAACATCACCAGAACTGTCGATGTTTTCAATCGTATAGGCTCCCGTCGTTGCAATCATCGCACGGGAGAGTACAACTCCGCTTAAACCAATATTGGCTCCGCCGTCAATTCCGATGTTTGAACGAATCGCCAAGATTTCGTCATTCGATCCGATTGCTGCGGATAATAATGTTTTCGAAGGATGTCTTTTGGTGGTGGAAATCATGTCTTCTTCACGTTCGTAAATCATTTTAATCGGTTTCTTTATTTTTCTTAGAGCGACTGCGAGTTGACAAGCCATTAACGATGGAAACTCTTCCTTACCGCCAAAAGCGCCACCTACTGTGGCTTGAATGACTCTTACTTCATCTCCTTTTGCGTCAAGTGCCAACAAAAGGGCATTTTTGACGTAATAAGGACATTGAATCGAACCAATCAGTGTGACTTTGCCATCATCATACGTCCCAATGAAACCTTGAGGTTCGATGTAGGCTTGTTCTTGATAGGACGTGTCATAATGATATTGAATGATTCTTGAAGCTTTTTGAAACGCCTCTTCTGGTTTTCCTTTTGAAAAGTGATTATGAACAGCACTGTTTGTCCAGGCGAAAACAGGGTCTAGGATTTCATAGACGACTTTGGTGTTCTTGATGAGTTCTTCAAGAAGTTCTTTGTCTTTTCCAACAAACAAAAGAATCGGTTGGCCAATATAAGTCACCGTGTCTGTTGGAAAGATTTCCTGGTCGTCAAATATAATCTTAACGACGTTTTTTCCAGGGATGTCTTTATAATCTACGATAAAGACGCCTTCAGGAATCGTTGGAAATTGAATTTCTTTGATTTTTGCTTTCGGTTCTGTCGACCTTAAGGTTCTTGCGTAATGTAAGTCATCGTAAGAAAAATCACTGACATACATTGCTTCACCACTTGTTTTCTCAAACAAGTCGACTTTTGGAATGGATTTAGAAATATCTACCATTTCTTCAGCTCCTTTATACAGTAATTGCCTTCACCGGGCATATGGAGACACTGAGTCCCAAACGGAAGCACAGATTCTCATTAATTTATTTTGTCCTTGAAATCAATTGCAAAATCATAGACGGTTGCGTTAATGATGCATTTCATCGGGGGATTCTCCCTTTAGCAGTTTTCCTCGACTAATCACGTATTCTCCGCCTTTAAGCACTTGTTTTCCTCTTAAAAATACATCCGTGATAAACAGATCTTTTTTCATTCCTTTGTAAGGTGTGTAATCACACTTGGAATGAATAAAATCGATGAATCCTGGTTGAAGTTTATAAATGACGAGATCTGCATCCGCGCCTTCTCTGATAACACCTTTTCGTGAAAGATGATGAAGGGTTGAGACATTTTTCGTCATTTTATCAATCGTTTGCTCTTTAAAGAGATGATACATCAAGACAAAACTCGTCTCAATGCCTCCAATTCCCAAAGGAATGTCTTTTAACAACTGATGATTTTTATCTTCTTTCATGAAAGGACAATGGTCCGTTCCAATGGTATAAACATTTTGAAACAAACTGACGAGTAAGTCCTGTTCTTCTTTGGATCGAATCGGTGGAGCAAGTGTATATAAGTATCCGTCTTTTTGACGGAATAATTCGTTCGTCAAGGTGAAATATTGTGGGCAACTTTCGACAAAGAATCGTTTGTTCAAAATGTCTTTGAATTCTGCATGAAGTCTTCTTAACGTGATGCCACTCGAGAGATGAACCATGTATAAATATCCACCATACGTCCGAACGTATTCAGCTATTTTCAAGGCTTCATTTGTTTCAGAAAACGTTGGTCTGGAAACACTGAGATCTTTATAGGTGTATTTGGGATTTAAATCGATTTGCTCATCATTTTCAATATGAGCTAGTAGCAAGAACTTATACTTTTCAGACAGTTTCAAGAGTTTGATGATATCTTCATCGTACGTTCTTCTGCTGGAGTTAGAATACGTTGTGAAAAGTTTTAAAGACTGCATTCCAAGTTCAAGCATTTTTAGAACGTATTCTTCTAAATCTCCATCGGGATTTTTAATCGTCGCATGGAACAGATAATCGCATTTACAGTATTTGGCCTGTTCGACCCTCTTGTAATATGCTTTTTCCAAGTCGGAGGCGTTACCTGTCGGCTCTAGAAAATCAATGATTGTCGTAACGCCACCATAAAGCGCGGATAAAGAACCCGATCTAAAATCATCGGCCGACTTGATGAATCCCAAATCGAGATCGAAATGGGTATGCGGGTCAATCAGTCCAGGAATCACATATTTCAGTGTCCCGTCGATTGAATTATCCGCTGGCAAGATATCTGTCGTAATTTTTGCGATTCGTTCGTCGGTGATGTACAGATTGGTTTTCTTGAACCCTGAGTCGATATACACATTCGCATGTAGGATGCGTTTGTCAAACATCAGATCATCTCCTAAATATCTCTTAAGATTTCTGTCTCTTCCATCTTGAATTGTCGTTTGACTTCTTCAATCAGGTCTTGCCTGATTGAAAGAACCAAATCCAGTTTTGAAGCCACAAGTTTTTTTAATATGTTCGAAAAGCCCTGTCCCTTGAGTTCTAAGACACCGATTTCATCAAGATAGATGGGCTCAACTGATTTTTGAATCATTTGTTCAATTCTCTTTTCAACATCATCCAGTCCCTCTTTCAAAAAGCAATAAGGACCCAGTTGAGTAGCCACTTCTTGGTTCAATAAATCCAGTTCATGAACTACAAATGGCGTTTCGTGGTTGTTTGAAAGTTGAAGTAGATCATATTTCATCACGCGTCCATCTTTCATTGTCTTCAAACTGATGAACCCGTCGCCGACAGGATTGTTTAAATATCTTGCGAGCATTTGGGTCGTCTTGCCGGAGTTAATCTTCCCAGTAACGATACTTACCATGATTCTTCTCCCGCATGTGCGAATGGTCTTCTTTTCCGTAATAAATTGACAATATTTCACCTGTTATTGAAATCGCGATTTCTTCCACGGTTCCACCTCCGGTATCAAGACCTATTGGCGCATAGAAATTTTTTAGATTGACGTCTTGGCCAAAGGTTTCGTAAGTCTTGTCAAGGTAATCATCAAGTTTGGATGGTGAACATAGCATTCCAATGTATTTGGGCTTGGCTTTGATTGATAAAATCTTGTTGATGACGTGATAGTCATATTTATGCGATGGCGTGCATACGACAATATAGGAAGATTCTTGAATCCCATAAGTATCGATGTAATCCAAAAAAGGCATATTGTGAACTTGGTCCGCATTTTTGACATTGTCGCAGATGGCTTTACGTTCGTCAATGACTTCGACGTGGAAATCCATCGTCTTCAAGACATTGATTAATGCTTGGCCAACATGTCCTCCTCCAAAAATAAAAATATCAGCTTTCGCTCCAAGGTATTCATAAAACAACGTCACAATGCCTCCACATACCATCGGTAAAGTGAGAACGCCTGGAATGATCTTATCTTCATTTAATCCATATTTTTCAAGAAGTGGTTTCCGGGTTAAAAATAAAGACTTCGCTTTGTTGATGGCGTAATGTTCTAGAGAGCCACCTCCAACCGTGCCGAAAGATTCACCGGAATCGGTGACAATCATTTTCTTTCCGACTTCCACTGGGCCCATGCCTTCTTTTTCAACAGCTGAGACCAAATAGATGGGAACGCCTCTTTTTTTATACTCCAGAATTTTCTCGTAGATAAGATCCATGAATGGCTCTCCTATAAGAAATTGACAAGTACAGTCGCCGCAATCGCAAGTGCAAATGTAAAGGTGGCTGCGATTTTGCTCGTCGCAAGTTTAAAGGATACTTTTTGAATCCATAATTGATGGATGAAATAAAACAGAGTCGCGATGGCTCCACTGAGGAGGCCGTTTATAATCGCAAAATCAATCATGGCAGAGGTGCTGGAAATTAATGGGGATGCGACTGGCATTGCACCCGTTACGTGCTGCAAGGTGAGTGCTCCAAGGAAAATTGCTCTCCAAACGATGCTTACTAAAGGTAGCGCAATTAATTTGGGAAGAACTTTTTCAGAGGATAGAACGCTGAATACAGCGACGACCAACAACGCTTCAACCAAAATAGAAATCATCGGATTGATGACTTTCCAAACTGAAAGATTTGGCATCAATAAGTTTACAGATTTAATCAATGAAGCGATAACAGCAACTGAGAACACGCTCTTTTTTGAATTTGTGATTTGATAGGTTCTAAGCATCACGAGTGTTGCGATTGGAAACATGATGGATCCAGAAATCAGTGCAGGCAAGAAGTGAAGCACATATCCGAGAGTTGCTTCTAAAAGGCCCCAGATTGCGCCTAAAAATAATATCGTAGTTAAATGTTTTTTCATTGTCTTTTCTCCTTCGCTTTTAAAGCTCTCATAATTTTTTCAGGTGTCATTGGTAAATCCGTCATTCTGACACCGAGTGCATTTTCAATGGCATTTGCAAGGGCTGCAGGTGGAGTATCAATTCCGATTTCACCGACGCTCTTCGCTCCGAAGGGTCCTGAAGATTCATAGGACTCTGCGAACTCGGTCACTAGTTTCTTGATTTCCATACGAGTTGGTACTTTGTAATTTAAAAAGTCAGAAGTAATGTTTTTTCCTTTACTGGTGATGACAACATTTTCATAAAGCGCCATTCCGATTCCTTGAACAACGCCGCCTTCAACTTGCCCTTGAGCGAGTTTAGGGTTGAGTGGTGTGCCACAATCAACGACGCTGACATAATTTTCAATCTCAATTTCACCGGTTTCTCTATCAATCAGAATTTCAATGAACCCTGCCATGAATGGCGGAGGAGATTTATGTCCGACATAACTGGAGTCCGCTACGAGTTGTTTTTGATCTTCGTTATAAGTGAGTCGGTTGCTTAACTGACTCAAATTGATTTCGCTCTCATTTTTCTTGTTTTTAAAGTTGAATCCGTCAAAATTAATATCGGCTTCTTCACACTTTAAGACCTTCGCTGCTTCTTCAATCAAAAGACCTTTCATTTTCCGAGCGGCTTTTAAGACTGCGTTTCCGGAGATGAATGTTGTACTTGAAGCATAGGCCCCGGTATCAAATGGAGTCAAATCCGTATCGGAAGAATAGACAATCACCTTATCAAGAGAAGTCATTAGTTCTTCTGCGGCGATTTGAGCGAGAATGGTATCAGACCCTTGTCCGATGTCGGTCGCTCCTATCAACAGATTGTAAAATCCGTCGTCATTGAGTTTAATGATTGCACTTCCCATGTCGATATATGGAATTCCGCTGCCTTGCATCGCAATTGCCATACCGACACTTCGGATTTTCTCTTTGGATACATTTTTATGTGGGTAAATCGAATCCCAACCAATCAATTCTTTTCCGCGTGAAACGCAGTAGTCCAATTTGCAGGACTCCATGTTCATTGCGGTTCCTTCGGTTCCTTCGCCCATGATCGCAAAGATTGGTGAGGTTTCGTTTTCTTTCATCATGTTCTTTTGTCTAAATTCAATTGGATCCATATGAAGTTTATGACAGAGCATGTCAACAGCGGATTCAAGAGCATAGTTTCCTTGAATCGCTCCGTAGCCTCTAAAAGCGCCAGCCGGAGTGTGGTTTGTATACACGACATGTCCATGGAACCTGACAGAATCGACTTTATTGTATAAAGGCAATACTTTGGAACCCGCGACCATAAAGACCGTAAGTGCATGTTCCCCATACGCTCCAGTATCGGAAAGTACATAACAATCAATCGCTTTGAGCGTGCCATCTTTGTCTGCGCCGAGTTTGATATCTAGACGCATTGGATGACGGGTATATGATGATTCAAACACTTCTTTTCTCGTAAAGACGATTTTAGAAGGTTTTTTGGTTTTATAGGTAATGTAACTAACAAACATTTCACCATGTAGGGCTTGCTTGCCACCAAATCCTCCGCCAACGCGTGGCTTGATGACCCGTATTTTGCTTAATGGAATTCCAAGCGTTTGAGACAATATTCTTCTGACATGAAACGGCGTTTGGGTTGAAGAATACAAAACAAGACGATCTTGATAGTCCATTTGGGCGTTGACGGTATGTGGTTCTAAAGCGGTGTGTTGCTGAGCCTGCGTAAAGAAAGATTGTTCTACGACAACGTCACACTCTTTCAAAGACTTTTCAACGTCACCAATGTGCATATGATAACTTGCAGCGAGATTTCTTTTTGGATCAAACCCAATTGGAAACATTTCATGAATTTCTGGTTCTGGGTGCAAAATGTTTTTTGAATCCAAGGCGGTTTCAAAATTCAAAACGGGCTCCAAGACTTCGTATTCAACCTCAATCAAAGAAAGGGCTTCTTCACAGATATCATTGCTGACAGCAGCGACAACTGCGACTTCGTCACCAATGTATCTGACGTATTCGTCCAAAATGAATTTGTCATGCGGTGAGGGTTCAGGATATCCTTGTCCTGCTCTTGTAAACGGAATTCGAGGAAAATCCTTATGCGTAAGAACACATTCAACGCCATAGAGTGCTAAAGCTTTCGAGGCGTCGATGTTTTTGATTTTTGCATAGGGATGAGGACTTCTTAAGATTTTTACAATTAAGGAATTTTGAAGCGCATAGTCGTCTGTAAAAGCGACTCTGCCCATCATGATTCCCTTTCCGTCTACGGACGGGAATGATTGATTGATTGTTTTCATGATTTGTCCCCCAAGTAATTCTTAATGGCCTTTTTTTGAGAGATGTATCCCGTGCATCTGCATAAATTAGAGACCAAGTATTTATCGACTTGTTCGTCGGTGGGGTTTTTGATTTCTTTTTTAAGGGCATAAACGGTGAGTGCGATGGAGGGGTTGCAAAAACCACATTGTTCTGCGCCTTCTTCGCCAAAGTAAGAAGATATTTTTTCAGCTTCTTCAGCGATTCCTTCGACCGTCAAAATTGATTTCCCATCAGCTCTTACAGAAAGGTAAGAACAAGAAGGAACAGGTTTGCCTTCGATAAGAACGGTGCAAACGCCACAACTCGTGTTGTCGCATCCTCTTCTAACGCTAATCATATTGATTTTTCTTAAAGTATCTAACAAATACTCTCCCGGTTCAACTTCAACGCTTCTATACAGTCCGTTGATTAAAAGATTGATTTTCATATTGAAAGCACCTCCTTTAGTCCTCGTCTGACATATACTTCTGCAAGTTGTTCACGATATTCTTTTTGTGCTCTTTGATTCGATGAAAAATGGATTTCTTCAACAACCATCAAGGCAGCTTTCGCAATTTCTTCTTCGCCTACTGTATGGCACCCATTTAAATAATTCATCGACTGAATGGCAAGTTCTGCCAGTCCTGGTCTTGAGCCGACCGCAATTTTGAATCCTTCTTGAGTCTTTCCGACACAGATATTCAAAATGGCGAAATCAAGAGCAGTGGTTTTCACTTTCTTGAAGAAAACCAAGGAGTCACATTTTTTGATTAGAACTTCAACAAGGATGTCTCTTCCGACAATCTTTGACTCCAAATAGGCTTTTAAGGAGATTTCTCCATGCTTATGAAAGACAAGCTTCGTATCTAACACAAGTAAGACAGGAATTAAATCTGAAAAACCGAATTTGGAAACGATGGATCCCCCAATCGTTGCAATGTTTCGAATCGTCACACCCATGATTTGGCTGAGCGAATTCGTAATGACGCCTCCGCCAATAGCTTGAATCAGTGGAGATGTTTCGATTTCTCTCAAAGTCGTCATGGACTTGATGCGAATGAATCCGTCTTGTTCTTCAATGCCCTTTAAGTCTAGTTCATCTAGAGAAATCAAGGTATTCACTTTCTTCGTGGAAAGTTTCATCCAGGCTCCGCCACCAAGAATGGCATTCTCCGTACTTTCCTGCAATACTTGATAAGCTTCATCAATGCTGGATGCTTTCAAATAGGTTTTTACTTTCATTTTTTCATTCCTTTCTTCCAACTAAGTCTTCATAATCTGCAACTGTATCTATGTCTTGTAAAATTCCTGAGTCGAATACTTCAATGTACTCGGGATCAAACCGATCCCTGAATGCTTTGAGATTAGACTCTGGCGCTTCATGAATGAGTGCTTCTTTCAATTCTTTGCGAATCAGAATCGGATGGCCTCTTCTGCCTTCAAAGACTGGAACGGCAATTTTACCGTTTGAAGTCAGCAATGCTTTGATGGTCTCGGTTTTAATTAATGGGTAATCTCCTGGTGTAATGAAGAAATCTTCTGTCGTTTCCAAAACACCTCTTTGTACGGAGGAAAACATCCCTTTAGGATAATCAAAGTTTTGAACAATTTCAACGGTGTCATATTTACGCAAGATGCTTTTTAATTCATCGTGGTAGTGACCTGACACCACAATGATTTTGTCAGTAACAGGTAGAAAAGCGTCAATCAAATGATGAATCAAAGGAATGCCCTGATACATCAAGCTCATTTTATTGATGCCAGTTCGTTTGGAATATCCTCCAGCGAGGATGACGGCTTGTGTCATAATCCCTCCTAAAAAACGCTTACATCTGCTATATAAAAAAATAATCATTTATCGCGTTTTGAACAGTTTTTTACCAAAACCGACAGTGCTTAGAAATAAATGGTAACATTTATTATAACATTTCTAAAACTATTTTTCTATGGTTTTCTTCGATTTCTGGGGTTAAAAAAGGGGAATTATCCCTTCCCCTAGGTAATGATTTTGATATTTTGAATATTCGGTATAATAATCGTCTTTTTTTCTCTGATGTAATTAGTCATCAGTTCTGCAACGTCAAGCTGAAACTCTTTGACAATTTCAAGTCCTTGATACATCTCGAACTCTCCTCCGCCACTAGCACGGTAGTTATTGAGAACAAGTGTGAATTCATCTGTATCCCTAACATTTCTCCCGCCATATTTCAAAGAAACGATTCTTGATTGAACAGGTTTCCTTAGGTCGATTGAGTAAGCAATTCCATCAAACATGTCATAGTTGTAATGTTCTACTTTTGGATAGGCATACCTTGGATTAAAGGCTACTTTTCCGTCCTGCAACACAAAATACTCTGCATTTTTCTCGAGAGCCTTTCGAAGTAACTTTCCATTGATTTTAACAACTGTGAGCGTATTTGGATACACATACGTACTTAATACATTTCTAACCGAGATGTATTGTTCGAATCCTGTAACTTCATTTCCAATCGAAGCGGCCGAGATCATCGCTTTTGTGGCGGACAATTGGACTTGGTTTATAAACGTCACGATTTTATGTTTTTTCAGTCTGGCTTCAAATGTGTCAGTGACTTTCAAATCATTTTCTGGAACGAATCCAATGGGTTCATCCAAAAAGACGTTGGTCTTATCTAGCAAATCCTCCACTAGTTTTTCGACAGAGGGGTCAGAAGGATAATCATAGGCAGACACTAATCGATGGTCTTTCTTTGATAGTACCCAATTCTCTTCTTTTTCAAAGTGAAGGTTGATTTCTCCTAATAGTTTTCCGTTCGAAGAAGGTTGAATGATAACAGTGTTACCATGAACTTTATCAATGGAACGATGTTGGTGCCCTGTTAAAAAGACATCGATGTCGTCTGAGAACTGTTTTAGGATTCTAGAGCCAACATTTTCAAGCGTGTCTTGCACATAAGGTTCAAACGTATCAAGATCGCTTTCAAATCCACCATGATAGGCGACGATAATCGCATTTACTTTTTCTTTTTTTAATTCAGCGATGTATTTTTTCAAAGAACTGATGGGAGACAGGAAAGTAAGACCTTGAATGTTTTCTTTTCTTTCCCAGTTGGGAATGTAATCCGTCGTTAATCCAATCAATCCTATTTTTATACCGTTAGGATAGGCGATAATGTCATATGGAACCCCAAAATAGGAAGTATCATTCTGTTCAATAATATTCGCAGATAGCGTTTTTGCATTCAAATTACCAATAAAATTGCATAGATAGTCTTTTCCGTAGTTTAAATCATGATTCCCTAGAATGAAATAGTCGACTCCAATATGATTATAGACCATTGCGACAGGGTTTTGAGATTCATTTCTATGGAGTTGATGATAATACATGAGCGGGCTGCCCTGAATGGTATCTCCACAATCAATTAAAACAGAATCCTTGTCTCTGTTTTCTAAGATATAAGTGTAGAGTTTTGAAATGCCATAAGGCGTTTTGGAGTTGTCTGCGTAATTTTGATTGAGTAAGGCTCCATGTGTGTCGCTCATGGCGAAAATCTTTACATCAAAAGATTCCTTCAACTAGGGTCATCTCCTTTAAATACTCATAAACCTGTTCTGTCATTTTATCACAAAATTCACAATTAACAAAACAGTTTTTATATTGGATGAGTTCAATTGTATGTTTTTGAATCAAAACAAGGCAATGTAGACTTCTTCAAGCCATGAAACAGACAGTTTCGGTGAAACGATTTGTCTCGATTCAACAGCGCTACTTGCGACAATCGTTGCCATCCTTAAACACTTTTGAAGCGGGTATTCTTTGGAAAATGCATAGAGAAAGCCAGCAAAGAAATTGTCACCGGCTCCATTGGTATCTACTGCCATAATTCCTGGTAAAATTCCTTCTCTTAGAAATTCTGTATTGACACCAAGTAAAGTAGATCCTTTTTTACCACTTGTGACCACAACCAACTGCTTCCCAGAATCAATTTGATCCATCATGAAATCGATCGGTTGAGGTAGCTTTTCTGAACTCGCGAATAAGATGGTTGCGAGTTTGATGTAGTCTTGATGGTAAGGATTGATGCCGTCGAAATCGTGGATATCAACCCAAATCTCCTTGTTCGAATATTTGAGGTAAGGTATTAATGTTTTCGTATAGGGAATGATATTCAAAACAATGATATCTGCCTTTTTGATTTCTTCTAGCAGGATTGGATAGTTGATTTGAATTTTACTGGAAAGTGATTTTGTGTAGATTGAAATCCGGTCGCCCTCTGCATTCATCAAATTGGTATGTTTTTCAGTACCAGAGGAATCAATATCATAGATAAACTTAATTCCTTCATGACTCATCAAATCAATAATTTTCTTTCCTTCATCATCAAATCCGATAACAGCATGGAAGACGACGTCAAAACCAAGCCTTTTTAAAGCCAATGCTTTACCTACGCCAGTCGATCCCACCGTCTCATAAGATTCCTTTGCGAACAAGGTTGAAGCATGCTTTTCGGGAAACTCATCCATGTGAATGATCGTGTCCCAAGATGCACCACCAATGCATAATATTCTTTTCATGGAGTCACCTACCTACCTTCATTATACACTTTTTGAAGTTGTTGAGAAACAGTGGGAGGGAATATTGCATGAAAAAAGATGAAATCATTAAGACTTCATCTTTTGATTTAAACGATAAATAGCAATCCGAGCAAGATTCCCAAAAATGTTCCAATCGCATATCCGACGGATCCACAAATCAATCCGGGAACCGTTAATTCGTCATTATTTATCTGTTTTGTGACTGCCGGAACGAATGCGGGTCCATAAATACCTGCAGTCGCAGTCACCATCGTGCAATCCGTATCAATCTTCAATATCTTGGCAAATACGACGTGGAGTGCAAAGGCACCTACCGTAATGATTCCGTAAAGCAATATCACTTGTCCAAATGTACTTGAAAGTCTTGTTAGGTCAATGGAGGACGCAATTGCGAAAGAGAATACGAGAATCATGTATTGACCTAAAAGATTGGTTCCTTTGATTTCTCGAACTTTTTTTGAGAAGGATGCGGCGATACCCAGTATCGTAACTGTAATCATTAAAGCCGGCACTAAAACATCGGTCATCGTGCCTTGTTGGGACCCGTTAAGCACCCAAATCAAAATTCCGACTCCTGCGCCAATAACAACCATTCCAAATGCAAGAAGAAAAGCTTTAAAGAGTTTTTTTGTATGGCTTAAGTCTCTAAGATTCAATTCTTCCGTGTTTTGAATGTCTGATGAACTTTTCAAGTAGGATTCCTTTTTACTCGTTTTGAGGAACTTGTCTAGGAGTGGCTTGCAAAGCATCAGCAAGAATACATAAAATGCCGCACCAATCATCATATCAGAGAAGTTGGCTATGCTGATCTCTTCAACGGTCAGATGGAAGATGTTTGCCAAGGCATTTAGATTGGGGGTTCCGCCTGTATATAGTCCAATCGCCATGGCTGAGAGTTCTCCACCATGTACAAGGTTGCGAGCATATACAAAATATGTAATCGTCGTGACGATAATGACTGATACGATTACAGATCCAAATGAAATCAATACAGTCTTAGATAGTTTTCTGACTTCTTTTAAATTCGCAGAGAATAAAAGTAAAGGAATGGCGATTGAGATTGCGACATATCCGCCGATTTGTCCAATGTCTTCATTCGGTACGATTGTCAACCCAATGTTATTGAAGAGGAACACGAATAAAGACCAGATAATACCTAGCAAATAAGCCATTCCGATGGTTCCAATGAGTTTTGTCAGTTTAAATTGATGATACTTGATAATCAGTAGCGGAATTGTAAATATCGCTATAATTTGCAATATGTCATAGAAATTCATTTTGTCAGTTCCTTTCCATAAATCCGATAGGTTTTTGTAATGTGTCCGCCAAATTTAAAGAATGTAGCCATTGATTTGGGGTTCTCTTCTAAGATTGTTCCAGCTTCGAACCGAGTGATACCAAGCGGTTTAAAATTGTCATATACTTTTTTGAACATTACGCCAATGAGCCCGGTGTTTTGATATTTTGGAACAACATACTGCATTACGCCCCTGACGGTCGTAATCGTTTTTTTTGCTCTAAGCAATTCAATGGGATTGATTCTGCCTTTCGTTTTCCTGAAAACTTGATTGTAGTCAGGAAGACATAAACAGAATCCAATCGGTTCGTTTGTTTCTTCTACTCTTGCAATTTTGATGATGTCCGGATTGATGAACATTTTCATGCTTTTAGCAACATTTTCAATCAATTCAATCGAAGGCGCCTCTTGGTAGTTGACTTCAGTTGAAGCTTCTTTCAAGATCGTGTGAACGTCTTGGATGTCTTTGTCCATATGTTTAAAACTGATGGAGTCAATCCTTATGTTGAATCTTTTTTCGAAATAAGTTTCGAGAGTATTCATTCTTTTTTCAGTCGTATCACTGATTTCAGCTTCTAAACTGAAAGTGTCATACGCTTTGGAATATCCAGAATGTTCAATTAACTCACCGTAGTAAGGCGCATTGTAAGATGTCATAATCGTTGGATCAATGTCGAATCCTTCGACCAAAATTCCTCTTCTAGTATCTGGATCATAAGGGGCAAAAGTTCCTTCCACATACTTCATTCCCCTTGAAATCAAGTCCTTTTCCATGTACTCGAACAATTCTCTAGCGACTTCGACCTCTTGATAAGCATCGAAAAACGAGAAATATCCAATCTGAGATTTATGTTTTTTCGATGAATCGACGGTGTACAAAATCCGTCCTTTTACTTCTCCGTTTTGAATGGAAAGTAATGCCGTATAGTTTTTCTCGATCAGCACTTCTTTTTTCAGTTCCTTTTTCAAGACGAAAAAGATGGGGAAAGGATATCTTGAATCGTGACCGTATAATTGTTTAACAAAGTAAATAAAGGTCTTCAAATCTTTGTAATTACTGACTTTCTTAATCAAAAGTACCACCTCGCTAGTTTGCCTACAAGCGCTATTTTACCAGATTTTCCACTGTTTGAACTACTCTTTTTAAAATTATACAAAGATTTCACAAATAAAACTCCAAATTATAAAGTAATTATAGGTTTTTATTCGACGCTCTAACCAGCAATAAATCTATTCTCAAAACAAAAAATGAAGAGCTTATTCAGCTGCCTCATTCTGTTCTTTATTTTTAAATCTTTGGTACACAACCACAAATAAAACACATGCAATGAAAAACATTGCTGCAGAAGCATCAAAGACGAGTAAAGGCTTCAAGTCATATAAAAATCCGCCAAGTACCATCCCGATAATCATCCCCACAGAAACAAAAGATTGTCGAATTCCCATGATTGTCCCCATCGTCCCTTCTTCTGCGTATTCACTGATGAAATTTTGTTCGAAAGGCACATAGATGGCTCGAATCAATACATACACATTATAAACTGTGTACATAAATAGCAGAAATCTTGACTGACGGAAAACAAACAAAACGATGAGTCCGCTTGCAATTTGAATAAAGATCATCACTGATAGTTCTTTCTTGATTTTCACAAAAATAGGAACCAAAATTAAACTGGAGAAGATTGACACGAATCCTGTGACCATCACGAAATTTCCAAGTTGATCCGAAGTGTAACTAAGTTTAATGAAATAGACATCAATATATTTTGATAGGTTTGTCGCGCCCATAGATATAAACATAACCGCAATCAAAAACAAAATAAATGAAAAATCTAGTTTTTTCATATTCTTTAAAGCATTGAATAGATTTACTCTTCTACCGAGAGTTACCTCTTTTTTGTCTTCTTTTAATGCAATCAAAATGAAAAATGCAAAGACGGTATTTAAAACAGCTTGGATGATAAAAATGTTTGCGTAAACGTCTGTATGCAGTAAGTTGATGAAATATGGACTGTTATTTAAGAACCCGCCAAGTTTATATCCAATACTTGCAAAAAGTGTCAGTGTCGCAGCGAATAAAGCAAGGTTCTTCGCTCTGTTTTCCTTTTCGGAAATCTCTATCACATAGCTTACAAACAAGGTAACGATTCCCGATACTCCAAGTCCAGAAACCAGTCTGAAGAAAACCATCCAATACATATTTCCTGAGATTCCAAATCCGGCTTGACCAATACTATAAAAGAGTAATCCATAGAAGATTAATCTGTTTTTTTTATGCTTATCCCCCCATGCGCCAAAGATTGGACTTGCAATCATCAACCCAAGCGACATCGTCGCAAAAAAAACGCCAAACATATAGTCTGGAATTTCCAGACCCATGACGAGGCTTGGAGTAACTGGATGTCCAATATTGTGTATGAGTCCCTGAAGGGCAGTAAATACAAGTAGCATCACAAATTTCTTCTTCATAGATTCCCTCAAAAGTAAAGATGACTCTATTATACACAATCAGGTTAATTATGAATACCATTAAGCAAAAATATGAGATATCAATTGGGTGTAATAATAGACTCAATTAAAGAAAACAAAAAAAAGATGTAATATCCGCAAACTGAATGTGTATCAACATCTTTCATTTAACTACTTGATTAGAATTTCTTATTGATGAATAATTTTTCGATGGCAAGATTCAAATCCGCTTCATCTCTCATATATGAAACACTCATTTTGACGATTTTCTCTTCAAATAGTATTAAAGAAAGATAAAGCAAGAACAAGATCATCCCGATAAAGAACCATAGTTCAAAAATGGCGCTTTTCCCCAGAACAGCCATCGATAGAATACCTCCGCCCCAGATTACAATCAACCAGACATTGATATTTCGTTTTAATCTTGGATTTTCATTGGAGGTCCTTTTCAAAAATGGAAATATCGCCAACAACAAGAATAGAGCATGGAGTCCGGAAAAAGCAGTGTGGACGATTTGCCAAAAAGGATAAATGTCTTTTAATGCAGGTGTGATTGCGGTCAACACCAACATTGAAACAGAAATCCCGACGTAGACATAGGATATTTTCTTGTAATATTCCTCAAGTTGAAAAAGTGCAAGCATACTTGATTGAATCGCAATCCCAGTGACAATTGCCCATACGATAAAAAGCCACCTGTAATTGAAGAAATTTCCGATATTGCTTAAAGTATATTCCAAAGGATTTTCAAGCGTACCAAACACCGCAGTCGAAACAAGCGCCAATAATAGCACACTCATCACTGAAATTCTAGTTCTTCGCTGCCTTAGCAAATCAAGCCTTAAGTTTCTTTGAACTTCTTTTTCAGTTTGAGGATTCAAGGTGTTTTGAAGTGCTTGATCTTTGTCCATCGTCGTTCTCCTTCTAGATACTTGAATATTATATAAGAAAAAATCACATTCGTAAAGATAAGTTTCATTTTTCAGTTCGCTGTTCAAAACACTTTTGATGTAGTATAATTATAGTAGGGAGGAGATATTATGTCATTTGAAATAAGACCGCTTCATTTGAGCAACCAAGAAGATTTCTTTCAGTTATTTGAAACCGACAATTTCGGGCATCAGAGAGAGTGGGGGAATTGTTTCTGCAGGTTTTACCACACCAATTGTACGATGGACGAATGGAATCGAAGGAGTGCAATGTTTAATCGCGCTGACGCGATTAGCGCGATCCTCGAAGGATCAATGCACGGATTTTTGGCATACGAAGATGATGATTGCATCGGATGGGTTAACGCTTCTTCTGTCTTGAATTACCCACGAATCATTGAGGGTCTTCCCGAACAATACCAAGATTCACAAATTGGACTAGTCATTTGTTTCGTCATCGAAGAAAGACATCGGAATCAACATGTTGCATCAAGATTGCTCGATCATGCTATTGCGTATTTCTTTGAGCAGGGATATCACGCTGTACTTGCACTCCCAAGAGACTCAAAAGTCCCTGAGCATAACTACAGAGGGTTTTCCAAAATGTATCTCGACAGAGGATTTTCAGAAGTCGAAAAAGGGATTTATCTATTAAAAAAGCCATTGTAAATTCAATGGCTTTTTTTGTAGACGTTCATATGGAAAGTTCTTTTTTTATGGAATCCTTCTTCTTCGATGGTTTCTAAATATACAAAACCAAGACGTTGAAGCATTAAATTGCTGGGTTCGTTTTGAATTTCTGTATAGGCATTAATCTGTTTTAACTTCAACTTCTGAAAGCCATAGGTCAACACAGCTTCTATTGCTTCTTTTGTATACCCTTTTCCATGATACTTCGTCTGAGTCACATAACCAATTTCACATACTTTATAATCATCTTTGAATTGCCAAAGTGAAACGGTTCCGATCAAATGGTGTGTAAGTTTTTCTTCCACTCCCCATAAAAGCCATTTTGAATCCACGATTCCAACATTTATTTTTTCGATGTACTTCAGGGTTTGATCTATCGTTTTTTCTATTTGGACATCAATATGACGGTTTAAGGACTCATCGCTACGGATTTCAAACAAATCTAAATAATCTGTTTCTTTCAGTTTTCTCAAGAGGAGTCTTTCGGTCTCAAGGGTTTGTAATTTCAGTTCCAAAATACCACCTTCTATCTTACATTCATTATATCACAGGGTGAAATAAATGTAATTTTAAAAAAAGTTAAAAATAGTTATTGTGTTTTACACAGTATCATGTTATTCTTTTAGTGTGCAATGCACAGTAAGGAGGATTCTATGAATTCACAATTCAAAAAAGGAATTATTGAAATGTGTGTCATGAGTCTCATATCACAAAAGGACATGTATGGATTCGAAGTGATTGAAGCCATGGCAAAAGAATTTGACGTCAATGAGAATACGGTATATCCTATTCTTAGAAGACTCACTACACAGAAATATTTTGACACTTACTTGGAGACGACAGGAATTGCCGCTCCAAGAAAATACTACACCATCACTGAAGAAGGGAAAGACCGGATGAAGGAATCTCAAGAGGAATGGACAACTTTTCTTGAAGGGGTATTCCACATTTTAGGAGGAAATCAACGTGAAAAATAAATATTTAAATGAAATTAAAACAAGACTCGAGATTTATAATGTGAGCGATAGCGAATTAAACGACATTATCGCTGATTATGATCAAATGTACAACGACGGCATTGAAAAAGGATTAAAACATGAAGCCATCGTTGATTATTTGGGTAGTCCTGAAAAGATTGTAAAAGAGTTAAGTGAAAACTACTCTCTAAAAACTGAAATTCATGAAAGCAAAAGAAATCGAATCGTCGCATTAATGCCTTTCATTACGACCGCCACTTACATGTTGTTAGGATTTTTACTTAATGCGTGGCATCCTGGATGGTTGGTATTCTTATTGATACCTGTTACCGCAATTCTCGTCAATGTTAGAGAAAAAGGGTTTGTAAAGTTGACTTCTTTGTCTCCGTTTATTGCCGTAACAACCTTTATTCTGCTTGGAACGTACCTAAATGCATGGAATCCAGGTTGGCTCGTGTTCTTTATCATTCCAATATTCGGAGTTTTGACAAGCAAAAACCTATGGAAAACAATCGGATTCATTTCGATGGTCCTGATTACGAGTGGAATCTATTTATACGTTGGGTATACCACTGGATTTTGGGGCAGAGCTGCTCTAGCGTTCATCCTTCTATTTGTGTATGCAGTTGTCACAAATGAAGTCCACTTTAGTTGGTCGTTCAAAAAAGATAAGAATAGCACTTGGATTAAAATAACGGTTTTAGCTACAATTGCACTCTATTTCCTGTTTGGATACTTTTTTAATACTTGGGCATATTTATGGATGCTATTCCTTTTGGTTCCAATGGTAGCGATTATTACGAATGTGAAAGACAAAAACAAAATCGTTGCTTTGATGCCTTTCATTTCTACCATCATCTTCTTCTGCTTAGGATTCTTCTTTGGTTGGTGGGCTCTTTCTTGGCTCGCATTCCTGTTAATTCCAGCTGTCGCAATACTTGTAAATGCATAGAGAGGCTAAACCGCCTCTCTTTTTTTTAAGGAATTGTTTATAAACAGTGATATTCAGAACATAGACTTGAAATAAAAGCGAAATTATGCGAAAATGATATAAGGTTAAAATCAACTCGAAATGGAGTTCCTCATGGTCAGTATTTTACAGATATTCTTAGTGTTCTTGAAAATAGGAGCGTTTACCTTTGGTGGCGGTCTCGCGATGATTCCGGTCATCAAAAGAGAAATTGTCGACAAAGGTTGGATCAATGAAGACGAATTGTCAGACTACATTGCGGTGGGACAAACGGCCCCCGGAATGATTGCGGTCAATATCGCGATATTGGTTGGAACACATCTCAGAAAATGGAAAGGTGCAGTGGCTGCCGTCCTCGGAGTCATTTTGCCTTCTTTGGTCGTTATCACTGTGATTGCATCATTCTTAAGTGAGTTCGATTCGATTCCGCTTGTTCAAGCGGCCTTAAAAGGAATTATGCTTGTCGTCGTCATTTTGCTGGCCTTCGCACTCTTTGATATCGGCAAAAAAGCAATAACGAATGTCTATTTGCTTGCTTATGCCCTTGTGTGTTTTTCATTACTATACTTCTTCTCGATTCCGACTTCTCTTGTCATCTTATTTTCAGTTCTAGTTGGATCTGTTCACGCCTATATCGTGTATCGGAAGCAGGTGAAAAAATGATAATGCTCCTGCTGGTTTTTATGTACGTTGGTCTCTTTACAATTGGTGGCGGAATGGTTGCCATTCCTCTCATTTTGCAAGAGGTTGTTTCTAGAGGGTGGATTTCAGAAGCCACGTTTTACTCTATGGTTGCGATTGCACAGTCCACTCCAGGTCCTGTCGGAATCAATGTCGCGACTTATGTCGGTTTTGAAATGTATGGCATCCCTGGAGCATTAATTGCGTCCATCGGTTTTGTACTTCCTTCTTTTGTCATTGTTTCAACACTCGCTTCTCTACTCCGGAAATATCGTTCAAGCAATTTGGTCATTCATTGGTTCCTTTACATCAAAGCGGCAATCATCGGATTGATTGGATATACCCTATTCAAGATGACTCAAGTGATTGTCTTTCATACGGATACGTATCTTCATGTCGAGTGGAAAGAACTGGCTCTGCTTGGAGCACTATCCATCCTCTTCTATCTCTTGAGAAAAAAACCTTGGCTTGTAATTATCATGGGTGCTGTTCTCGGAATGATCTTTTTGTAGGGGGTGCCTAGATGTTTGATTTTATGAATACAGACTATCCTTATTCATCCAAAAGAAATGTCGTCTATGCCAAAAACGGAATGGTCGCAACTTCGATTCCACTCGCATCGGAGGCAGGACTTGAGATATTAAAAAAGGGTGGAAATGCAATTGACGCAGCGATAGCGACATCTGCATGTCTCACCGTCGTTGAACCGACATCCAATGGAATCGGTGGAGATGCTTTTGCGCTCGTTTGGATGAATCAACAACTTTACGGTCTGAACTCAAGCGGTTTTTCTCCCGAAAAAATGACCCTTCAATCTTTAAAAGATAGAAACCTAACTGAGATCCCTCGGTTTGGATTTGTTCCGGTCATGGTTCCTGGAATTCCAGCTGCGTGGGCAGAACTGAGCAGACGGTTTGGAAAACTTTCTTTGCTTGATTGTCTCATGCCTGCAATTCGTTACGCCAGAGAAGGATACCCGCTTTCACCTACGTTAGCTCATCATTGGAGAAACGCATTCAATGTCTATCAAAAATATTGTACTTCTGAAGAATATTCATCGTGGTTTAGTACGTTCGCACCGAAGGGGAGAGCTCCTTTGGAAGGTGAAGTTTGGAAATCCGAAGAGCACGCTAAGACATTAGAATTGATTGGATTAACAAACGCATCTGCATTTTATCACGGAACACTCGCGGATCAAATCGATGCTTATTCCATTAAATATAATGGGTTCCTAAGAAAAAAAGACCTTGAAGACTTCAAACCTGAATGGGTTCAACCAATTGAATGCAGCTACAAAGGATTCAACGTTTGGGAAATTCCCCCAAACGGACAAGGAATCGTCGCTTTAGAAGCACTTAAAATCATTGAGCATCTTGATGTTTCTTCAATGACTGAAATTGAAAGAGTCCATGTTCAAATTGAAGCGATGAAGCTTGCGTTCAAGGACGCTCAAACGCATGTTTCAGATTCGAAAAATATGAAAATCGACTTCAATGAACTTCTTTCTGAGACTTACTGTAAGAAATTGAGTCAACAAATCTCTGACACAGCACTCGACCCAAAAGATACCACTCCTTTCGGAAGTGGAACGGTCTATTTAGCAACAGCCGACAGTGAAGGAAACATGGTTTCATACATTCAGAGCAACTATATGGGGTTTGGTTCAGGGCTTGTCGTTCCAGGAACCGGAATAGCACTTCAAAATAGAGGTCACAATTTTAATCTCGATGAAACGCATCCTAATTGCCTCGGTCCACGAAAAAGAAGTTATCATACAATTATTCCTGGTTTCTTGACCAAAGGAAACAGACCCATCGGTCCGTTTGGGGTTATGGGTGGTTTCATGCAGCCGCAAGGACATATGCAAGTGATCATGAATACAATTGATTTCCATATGAACCCACAATCCGCACTGGATGCGCCAAGATGGCAATGGCTTGAAGCAAACAAAGTGGCATTGGAAAACGGTTGGAATCAAGACATCATTGAAGGATTAAAACAAAAAGGCCATGAGGTACTCGTTCTGAATGATTTGTCCTCTTTTGGAAGAGGGGAAATCATTTGGAAAGATCAAGAAACAAACGTCTATATGGGCGGTACAGAAAAAAGATGTGATGGAAGCATTGCTTGTTGGTAAAAAAATACAAAAGGCCATTCAACCGAATGACCTTCTTTTTTTTAGGTAAGATAGTAATGCTTTAGTGCTCTATTTTGAACTTCATCAAATTCATAGACCAATGCTTTTCCTGTCGGGAGTTCCAAACTCATGATATCATCATCAGAGATATTGTCTAAAACCTTGATTAAAGCTCGTAGACTATTGCCGTGGGCTACAATCAACACCTTCTTTTCTTGGTGGATCGCAGGAAGAATGTCGCTTGTCCAATATTCCATGACTCTTTTGAGTGTGTCTAAAAGATTTTCGGTTGCAGGTAATTCCTTTGGTTTCAGATTCTTGTATAATGGATCGTTTCCTGGAAATCTCGGATCTGTTTTTTCGAGTTTAGGAGGTCTCGTGTTCAGACTTCTTCTCCATAGTTTGACTTGGTCAGCCCCATAAACTTCAGCGGTTTGTTGCTTATTCAAGCCTTGGAGTGCTCCGTAATGTCGCTCGTTGAGTTTCCAAGAATAATGGATTGGAATATCGAGTGATAGTTCTGCTAAAATGAGATCAAGTGTTCTATTCGCACGTTTCAATACGCTTGAAAAAGCGACATCGAAAGTATATCCAGCTTCTTTCAACGCTTTTCCTGCAGCGACGGCTTCTTTGATTCCATTGTCAGACAAATCGACATCTGTCCAGCCTGTGAATTTGTTTTCCAAATTCCAAATACTTTCTCCATGTCTCACTAAAACAAATTTAATCATGAGTCTTTCCTCCTAAAAACAGCGTTTCTTATTTTCGTGGTGGCATTCATATGCCGCTCTGCCACTCATGCATTGATAACAGATTTCGTTTGTTAATACATCGTTATTAAAATATTCGTCAAGGTTTTTGATGGTTGTTTCCGCAATATTGGATAATGCTTCTTCTGTCAAAAATCCCTGATGGGAAGTAATGATGACATTTGGAAGCGACACCAAAAGTGCCAATACATCATCTTTAATGATGGTGTTAGAGAAATCTTCAAAGAAGAGATCCGCTTCTTCTTCATAGACGTCAAGTCCAGCCGCTCTAATCTTTCCGTTTTTCAAACCTGAGAGTAGGGCATTGCTTTCAATTAAACCACCTCTTGAAGTATTGATGATCGTGACGCCTTTTTTCATCTTTGCAATTGATTCTTCATTGATGACATGTTTTGTTTCTTCTGTTAAAGGGCAGTGAAGAGAGATGATATCACTCTTTTCAAAAAGCTCATCGAGTGAAACATAGTTTACGTTCAGGTTTTTGTTTGGATAGAGGTCATAAGCGAGGACATTCATTGAAAATCCTTTGGCGATATCCATAAAAATCTGTCCGATTTTCCCGGTCCCAATCACTCCGATTGTTTTTCCTGCCATGTCATAGCCGACGAGACCTGAGAGGCTGAAGTTGAAGTCTCTCGTTCGAGTGTAGGCTTTATGTATTTTTCTGTTTAATGCGAGAAGCAATGCGAAAGCATGTTCAGCTACTGCATTTGGTGAATAGGCAGGAACTCTGACAATATGAATCTTCTGAAACGCTGCCTTCACATCTACGTTGTTATATCCTGCAGAGCGCATCGCAATGATTTGAACGCCTAAATCGTGGAGTTGGTCAATAACGGGTAGATTTAAAGTATCGTTTACAAAGGCGACGACGCCGTCGCATCCTTTTGCAAGTTGAGCTGTGTTTTCAGTCAGTTTGCTCTCAAAATATTTGAATTTATAGTTTTGGTTGACTAGATTAAAATAATCTTTATCATAAGGTTTTGTATCAAAAAAAGCAATTGTTTTCATGATAGTGCTCCTTTCATTCTTCTTTCTGTCTTCATTATATCACGTGAAAGAGATTGAAAATCTGAGGGTGCTCATGAAAACGTTCTTGAAAAGTCTGGAAGACTCATTCACATAGTGTATTATATCACTTATCTATTTCTTTTGTCGATGAGCTTCCTCTATTCTATTGACAAAATCGAGTTGAATCACTAAACTGATGTTAGGAATCCTTTTCAAGGAGGAAAAACCATGTGTGATACATTATATAAAAAAACAAAGACCGGTTTCTTTTTCGCTAAGAACAGTGACCGCTCCCCAAATGAACCTAATTTGAGCATTTTCATTCCAAGAACAAAAACGAGTGAAACATTATTACCGTGTACCTATATAACAATTGATCAGGTTCCAGAAACGAACGCTGTGGTTTTAGTCAAGCCTTCATGGATGTGGGGCGCTGAAATGGGAATCAACGAATTCGGGGTTTGCATTGGAAACGAAGCTGTATTCACAAGAGCCAAAACAGTGAAGAAAGATGCTTTAACTGGAATGGACCTTCTCAGACTCGCTCTAGAAAGGTGTTCTACTGCAAAACAATCTGTAGATTACATCATCGAATTACTTGTGAAATATGGTCAAGGTGGTAACTGCGGATTTGACAAACATTTCTACTATGACAACTCCTTTCTGATTGCGGATAAAGAGGAAGCCTATATTTTAGAGACCAGTGGAAAAGACTGGGTATACAAAACAATTCATGAAGAAGGAAACATCTCCAACCGCCTTCAAACTAGAAGTCACTACGACGCGTCTTCAAAAGGAAAAGGATATGATTTTGCAAAAAGACTGACTGAACCTATTTTTACTTTCTTTTCGAAATCGCTCAATAGAGAGCATTGCGTCATGGATAAAATCAAGTTGGCATCTCCTGATACCCTTGAAGCCATCATGGAAGCCCTCAGAAGTCACGAATTCGCGAGTACGGAAAGACTGTATACATCTGGAAGCATGGGAAGCGTATGTATGCACAAAAGTATGTTGGGAGACCACACGACTTCTAGCATGATTATCGATTATACTGGAAAAGACCCAATTCTATGGATGACAAGTGCTTCTACGCCTTGTCTCACCCTCTATAAACCAGTATTTTTTGGTTCTACTCAAAGTGTCGTGTTTAAAGACGAAACCAAGGCCTTAGAATATTGGCTTAAACAAGAGTATTTGAAAAGGGCAATCTATGCTGGACTAGTCAATCATGAATTATATCAACTCGATATGTCAAAACGTCAAAATCAAATGAACGCCTTAGTGAACAAAATGACCAAAAATGCAGGCTCTGACTTTAAAACAAGACTACAAAATGACTGTTTCAAACTTGAAGCAGATTGGTTGGTTCGTTTCGAAGACGCCATCGAAAAAATCAAGTCTGACAATGCGGTTGTCGTTGCCCCATGGAAGAAACTAAACCAACGGTTAGGCTTGTATGTATTTGAACGATCCTTGGAAAAGAGACTAGAGAAATAATGAAAATCATTATCGCTATGGACTCCTACAAAGGAACCTTTTCAAGCATCGAAATATCCGATTTGATCGAACAGGCCATTCATAAAGTAGATTCAAGAATCACAACGGTTAAAATCCCGATGTCAGACGGTGGAGATGGTTTTCTCAATTGTTTCAAAGGACTAAGCGGAATCACCTTAGAAGAGGTCCCTTCCTTTAATTCAATGATGCATAGCCTTCAATCGACTTATCTTATCCGGAATAAAAAAACGGCAATCATCGAACTTGCGACAACTGCGGGCCTTGCTCAAGTCGAAAACAACAATGTCCTTGAGGCAACCACCTATGGGGTCGGAATTCAAATTAAAGACGCTTTGTCAAAGGGAATTCGTGATTTCATTTTAGGAATTGGTGGAAGTGCAACTAACGATGCAGGCGTAGGTATTCTTTGTGCTCTGGGATGCGTTTTTTTAGACAAAGAGAATCATCCATTTGTTCCAACGGGCGGAACACTTGAGCGAATTGTAGATTTGGACTTGTCAAGTTTATGCCTAGGTGCACTAGATTCTGAGTTCACAATTTATTCTGACGTTACCAACCCACTCTTAGGCGAGTTTGGAGCGAGCCATGTTTATGCATTACAAAAGGGCGCGAACGAAAAAACAATATTGAAACTTGAAAAAAATATGAGCCATTATTCTAAATTCTTATTTAAGAAATATGGATTTAATACCGATTTTGAAGGAGCGGGCGCTGCAGGTGGGTGTTCTGTCTCATTGAAGTGCTTCCTTCATGCAAAAACGGTACGAGGAATCGACGAACTACTAAAACTTCTCTCTTTTGAAAAACAGATCAAGGATGCCTCAGTTATTATTACTGGCGAAGGCAAATTGGACAATCAGAGTTTTTATGGAAAGGTTCTTGAAGGAATACTTTCGAAAGCAAAAATATATCAAATCCCTGTTGTCTCCATTTCAGGTCAAGTCGTTGGTAGTTTTGATAGAGATTTGTTTCAGACAATCTCCTTATACGATCCTTCAAAAAGACCGATAAAGAATTTCAGTGAAACACCGATGCTTTTAGAGCAAAAAACGATTGAATGGATTCAATCATTAAAAAATGAAAAATGAAATATCAATGGCGCGAATATCGATTCGCGCCTTTTAATGCATATCGTTTTGGAACTTGAAACTTTCATCATATAATGTAGTGGAAGGGAGTATATCAATCTCGCAAATATCTCGATTGATAGCAAAAACACATGAAAATAAAATTTATCGCCATAATAGTTTCATTGATGTTTGTCATGGCACTGTCTGCTTGTGATATCACATCCACATCAACGACTTCTCAATCTACTACTGGGCCAACTTCTTTAACGACCACAACAACGAGTTTATCTGATACATCCAGTACGGATACTACGTCTACAATCACAGGTACAACGACATACACTACGACAGTGACCACGACTACGACATCTCAGGTTACTACGACGCTTCGAGTCTTTACACTTCAAGAACTGGCAGTGTACAATGGAAACGGTGGATCAACCGCTTATATCGCTGTTAACAATGTTGTCTATGACGTAACCCACGCTCAAGAATGGTCTAACGGATGGCATAAGGGAGTCCATTATGCAGGAACAGACGCTTCTACTGCTTTTGAATCCAGTCCACACAGTTTATCATTTCTAAGTCAACTTCCAATTGTTGGAACCTTGGCACACTAAAAGGCTTGTTTCCAAGCCTTTTTTTTATATTATGTACTGTATAATGTACAATAACAAACTTCCGAGGATCATGGAAGTCAGATTGGCAATCAGGACTGAATATCGAATTCGTTTTTTGTTTTCTGTCATTTTTGATAATGGGATGAGTTCAATAAAATAAATCCCAATTTCTAAAATTAAAATCAATAGTATCGAGTCAAATCCATTCCTGAAAAGAAAATTGAAAGCGATAATACTTCCAAACAGATTCAAACTCAAATTGGTCGCGATATTGATGAACAATACAACCAAATAAAAATCCTTGTCCCGGTATCCTCTAACCCAATAAACTGCGGACTCTATTACGATAGTCAAAATAGCTGCGAGCAATAAACCTAATAACAAATCACTATTCATTTTGTACTTTATCCTCGATGACATCAACGGGTTCGTTCAATGCTTTTTGCTTCTTTTGATGCTTTCTTACTATTTTAACGACAATGAGTATAGAAGCGATAATGATTGCGACAATAATGATGACTATGATTCCAAAAAAGATTAAAATCGGCCATACTGCGACGTCTAAAAACATATTAATTTCCTCCTTGAATCGTTTTATTCATGATTTTTTTATTTGCTAGAAGTATCATTGCACAAGAGGCGACGATGACAATCGCTCCCATCCATGGTTCTACAATTACAATCTCTTTGAATCCTGAAGCTAGAACATATCCGAAGAAGAGCAGTGCCGCTGTCAATCCGAATGCAAAGGAAGCAAAGTATTTCAGTGAGCGAATCGTTAAATATAAAGTAAGTGCCATCGTAAAGTTGAATAAAATCAAAGAAAGCACATATGGAACTTGGGAACTTGGGAAAAGTACAAACCCAACGATGGAAGGGACAAACCCGAATAATATCGTTTTTGTAATTCCAATTTTATCGGCAATGAGTCCACCTGCAGCTTTACCAATGAACATAGCAATATAAAGTGTAAAGCTTGAAACTGTGGTCGTAACATAGAGTGGGGGAAGAATCGAGCCTCCAAATCCTCGAAGTAAAACGACAAGCAACACTAGAATGATTGGGAAAACATCAAACTCATATTTGATTTGACTCTTTGAATTTCCCTCAAACTGAATCTTTTTGTAGAAGAATATCACTAGACCCACAGAAAGAATCGAAAGAATGAAGAATGCAAGTCTCAATTGAGGAAACAAGACTCCGAGTCCCAGTCCAATCGAACCTGTAGACACGAACAGTCCCAAAGGACCCATTTTATTGTTCGATGATTGATACGTAACAGAGAACCCTCCGACATGAACCATTGCGTTTGCAATTCCAATGACAATCGCAACAGCGAGCAGAGGAATGGGAAGATAGCTCACTATGATTGCGAGCAACAATCCTATTACTATCAACTGTTTCTCGATTTTCTTGATATCAACGATAATTCCAATCAATGGTTGCAATGCAAAAGCCAAAACATCATATGAAATAACTGCCAAGGCGAAAGTTCCTAAATTCCCGCCTAGGACAAAAATCGTTGAAACGCTGATTCCATCAATCAACAGATGAATCCACATCATTAGAAGGATATTTCTTCGATGATCATTTCTTTGAGTCAATTTCACCCCTCCAATTCAACGTCACACGTATTATAAAAGATAAGTGTGACAAATTTATGACAGATTCGTAAATATAATTGTTCATATATTCACAATGTCCATTATAGCAGTCTTAGACTATTCTGTAAACGAACCTAGTGATTTCTTCAAGCAATCCACATATTAAAACATTGAACTCATGATATAATTGAACTAATTTGGAGGGTTTTTATGAAAAAACTATTATTAATATTGGCTTTACTGATTCCTTTTTATCTTCTATCTTGTACTTCTGCGACTTCAACAACGACGACGCAGGGATATACTCCTACCGTCATTTCTGCAGAAACAGGTCAGTTCATGATGGAAAACAATTCTGAAATTATTTTGGTTGATGTGAGAACTCCAAGCGAGTTCGCGGAAGAACACATTCCTGGCGCCATCAATTTGAATGTTGAAACGATTTCTACAACAGCGTTGTCTGCCATACCGAACAAAGCAGCAATTTACATACTTTACTGCCACACTGGAAATCGTAGTGGACAAGCCGCTACCATTCTTTCCGACATGGGCTATGCTTTCATCTATGATATGGGTGGAATCATCGATTGGCCTTATGATACGGTAAGCGGAACCAATTAATAAAATTACCATTCTAGCTGAATGGTTTTTTTTTGCAAGTTTAAGCAACGCCGATGTCAATGAATGCAATTTCTTGTATAATAGAATACGTAAGGAAGTGAATGATGATGAAAACCGTTCTAACTGTTTTCGGTGCGACCGGAAACCTGATGCATATAAAACTAATCCCCGCTTTTATTCGCCTCTTCAAAAATGGACACCTTAATAAGGATACATCCATCCTCTGCGTCTCAAGAAGAGACTATGATCAAGAAATGTATTATAATCATTTAAAAGAATCTGTAAACTCAGCACTCGATTTGGAATCGATTAAAGACAGATTAACGTACGTTCAAATGGACTTGCAAAATCTAGAAGATTATCGAAACTTAAAGTTAAAGATTGATAAGATGCATGGTGAAAATATCCAAAGCCTCTTCTATTTAGCAGTATCTCCCGAATTCTTTGTCGAAATTGCAAAAGGAATCAGTTTGTCTGGATTGGTTCAAAAAAACAATCCGCAAGGTCGAATCGTATTTGAAAAGCCTTTTGGGCACAGTTTTGAATCTGCTAAGGAAATCAATACTCAACTCGAGGAATATTTTTCTGAGTCTCAAATATTTAGAATTGACCATTATCTTGGAAAAGACATGTTGCAAAATATATTGGTCATGCGATTTGGCAACATCATATTTGAAAACAACTGGTCAAATGAATCGATTGAAAAAATAGATATCTTGGTCAAGGAACACTCTGGAATTGGAAATCGAGGATCTTATTATGATCACTCAGGCGCGCTAAATGACATGGTTCAAAGTCATCTCCTTCAGATGCTTGCATTAATCGCTATGGAACCCCCTGTAACTTTACATTCCGAAGATATTCGAATCAAAAAGATAGAAGTGCTAAGAAAAACGAAAATAGACTCATCTTCTGCTGTCTTTGGTCAATATAATGGCTATTTGGAAGAACCAGGCATTCCGAAGGATTCGATAACAGAAACATTTGTTCATCTGAAGGCAGAAGTGCATTCGCCAAGATTCAAAGGCATCCCAATCTATTTGATTACTGGCAAAAAAATGGATGAAAAAATCGCTGAAATCGTGATTCATTTTAAAGAACACTCTTTAGCGAAAACGCTATGGCCAGATCAAAAGCCTGTACATAATCAGCTTGTAATCGGTGTATCAGAATATGAAGGCGTCCGCTTTCAAATGAATTTTAAGACGCCAGGTCTAGACGATAATTTGGTCGAAACCAGTTTGGATTATTGCCATAGTTGCCAAAAAATAGGAAACAATCCCGAAGCGTACCAGAAACTCCTAAAGGATTTCATCGACAACAACCCAACTCTCTTTACAAGTTGGGATGAGATTGAAGCATCTTGGAAGATTGTGGACCCTTTAATCGTCTATCCTAAAAAACTGATCAAATATTCAAATATTGATGATCTTAGAGTTCAAATCAAAAATAGGAAGGGAAGCGAACACATTGATCTATGACATTTCAATGACTATATCAAATGAAATTCAAGTCTATAAAAACAAACCTGAAAAAAAAGTTCTTATCAGTATAGACTCAGACTTTGAAAACAATTCTGTTTACGAGTCCTCCATCAAGATGAATCTTCATACCGGCACTCATATTGACATGCCTTTACATGTCACAAAAAGCGGATCCACTTCTGATGAATTCAATCTAGAAAGCTGCCTTGGAGATGCGATAGTTCTCGATTTTTCGTCTCTAGAGGACCATGTTTCTAAACAGGACCTTGAGCATTATACCATTTTAAAAAATGATTTTGTTTTATTGAAAACTAAAAACTCACTTTCAGAAGAATTTATACCAAATTTCATCTATTTGGATGAGTCTGGTTCTGTGTATCTTAAAGATTTGAAAATTAATGGCGTTGGAACAGATGGACTCGGAATTGAACGAAGTCAAGTTGGTCATCCAACACATCATCATCTGCTTGACAATGGAATTCACATTCTTGAAGGACTCCGTTTAAAGGAAGTTCCCGAAGGAAGATATGAGTTATTATGCCTACCACTAAAAATAAAGGGTGTCGAAGCTCTACCAGCAAGAGTCTATTTAAGAACAAAATAAAATAAAATAAAATAAAATAAGAAGCTTGGATTTCCAAGCTTCTTTTGTTTTATATGTACTTTTCGACCGCAAATACAGCGACTGCGCCATCCGCGACTCC
>CAZNOO010000005.1:0-25726 GCA_964574705.1 uncultured Candidatus Izemoplasmatales bacterium | reverse complement strand
TGTTTTATATGTACTTTTCGACCGCAAATACAGCGACTGCGCCATCCGCGACTCCAGTAATGACTTGCCTTAACGCCTTTTTTCTGACGTCTCCTGCAGCGAATACGCCTTTGATACTCGTTTCACAATTCTCGTCAGTCACAATCCATTTTCCTTGATCCATTTCAACTTGACCATCCAGGAAATCTGTATTGGGATTCATTCCCACTGCCATGAAAACCCCATTGACCTTGAGAGTGGAATCTGAAGCCGTTTCTTTGTTGTGAATCTTGATTTCTTCAACCAAATCAGATCCTTTGATTTCAGATAGGGTTGTATTCCATATTACTTCAATTTTCTCAATCGCAAACATCTTTTCTTGAAGCGTTTTTACGGCTCTTAATTGGTCTCTGCGATGAATTAAATATACTTTTTTTGCCATTCTTGAAAGATAGATCGCATCCTCAACAGCGACGTCTCCACCGCCCACAACCGCAACGATTTTGTCCTTGTAAAGCGTTCCGTCACAAGTTGCACAATAGGACACTCCTCTACCATAGAACTCATCTTCTCCTAAGACACCTAAACGTCTTGCGGAAGCGCCGGTTGCGATGATAATTGTTTTAGTTAAATACACATTTTTTCTGGTGATGACTTTTTTGATTTCACCACTAACGTCTATCGCTTCGACACCTTCGATTTTTATATTTACGCCCAAATCGTTTGCGTGTTCAATCATTCGATTGGAAAGTTCCATTCCAGACACATGATTGATTCCAGGATAGTTTTCAACTTCATAAGTGCTTGCAATTTCGCCACCTGGTAGCCATTTCTCCAAAAACAAAAAATCAAGCATGGCTCTTTGAGCATATATAGAAGCGCCGAGTCCAGCTGGACCGGCTCCGACAATGATTAAATCGTAAATTTTATCCATGATGATACCTCCTGGAAGTTTGATTAAACTGTATTACTATCTCTATTATACACCCTGAATGGGCGAAATTCACAACTTCTGCTCAAGCATGCTCAAGCCTATATCTCAAGATACACTTTTCCGTTTTCAATCGAGGTTTTATAAATTTTGACAGATCGTTCATAGGATTCGAGTTTTAAGAAATCAGCTTTCTGAGAATCGGTCACTTCTCCCGATACAACGGAGATTTCAAGTGCATGATCTTTGCATCTAATGGTTCCATTTTCATATTTCCCGGGATAAAGAGACGCGCCCATGTGAGGACACTTGTCAGATATAGCATATGGAGCGCCTTCATAAGAAAACAACAAAATTGGTCTTTGGTTCCAAAGAATCCTGATTTTTTTCTTTTCTTGCAAGGTATTCCAGTCTGCAACTTGCTGTTTCATTGTCTCACTCCCAAGCCTATAAAATTAATATATATTATACCACAAAATGTCAATTCTCAACTGCAACAATTGAATTGTGATATAATAAAATTAGTTGAAAAGGGAGGCGATTTTATGTGCGGGAGATTCACGCTTGGGATTGATGAAAGAGCGTTAAAACAATTCATTCAAAAAGTGTTCGACATTGAACAATCGCCACCCAATCTCAATGTTCCTAGATATAATATCGCTCCAGGACAGGATGTTCTTTCAGTTATCAGTGATGGAACAAAATATCGGATAGGACCATTGAAATGGGGATTTGTCCCTTCTTTTGCAAAGGATGAGAAATCTGGTTTCAAAATGATTAATGCGAAATCTGAAACTTTAAATGAAAGAGTGTCATACCGTTCTTCTTTTGAATCCAAAAGATGTGTCATTCTCGCGGATGGATTTTACGAATGGGAAAAAGGAACATCTGAAAAACAACCAATGCACTTCTCTATGAAAGATTCAGGCGTCTTTCCAATCGCCGGACTGTGGTCCTCCTTTACTCGAACTGACGGGACAAAACTGTACTCTTGTACAATCATTACTTGTGAGGCAAATCGTCTTCTTGGCAAAATTCATGATCGAATGCCAGTCATCCTCGACGATTCATCTTTGAAAAGATGGTTAGACCCAACCTTCCATGACATGACATTTTTGACACAACTGTTGAAGCCTTACGATCCTGATTTGATGAAAATGTTCCCCGTATCGAAACTCGTAAATCAAGTTTCAAATGATTCTATAGAATGTATAAAAGATATTTCAGAGAGTTAGATGGCTCTCTGTTCTTTCTTGAACAATGAATCATTGTTTGAGAGTTTAATTGAGAAAGATATTCGGATGTTGTATAATACATTTAGTGATTTTAAAGGAGTGAACCTTATGATCAAAGGAATTGCACATTTAGCATTTCAAGTTTCCAATATGCCAGCTTCCGTCAAGTTCTATGAGGAAGCGCTCGGTTTCAAGCAAAAATTTACGTTATATGACCAAAAAAACAAACCTTGGATTGTCTATCTTCAACTTAGAAAAGACCAATTTATTGAGTTATTTTTTGCCCACGAACCGATTGTATCAAAGTCGAATTCATCGAGTTACCAGCATCTGTGCCTTGAGGTCGAAGACATCCATACCGTTACTGAAGAGATTGTACGAAAAGGGTATGAATTGGATCAACCGATTATTATGGGGCTTGACAACAACTATCAGTGCTGGGTTCATGATCCTGACGGAAATCCGATTGAACTGATGGAGTACGGAGAAGGATCATTACAACTTAAATAGTCGGAGGTTTAAAAGTGAATTATATCGAAAAAATCAATAACGATTTGAACACTTCTGCTTCTGGCAAGTATGAAACATGGAAAGAGTATCGAGACCTAGTCATGAGTTTCATTGAAAGTCAAATATCTTTCAATGTGAATCGTATATTGGTTATCGGTACCGGCTCAGGGAACGATTTAGACTTAAATCGACTTCTTGCATTCACGAAGAAACTTATCATCACTGACGTTGATTTGATTTCCCTTCACAGGTCTCTCGACAGGTATGAATTGTCAGAAGATCACGTGACGCTTAAAAGGGTTGAATACTCTGGATTGGAGTCGATTCGCTTTTTTGATACTTTTATCAAAGACATTCTTGTGTTAAAGGATAAAATACAGATTGAACAATACCTAGAAGCCAAAATCAATAGCCTCAGTTCATTTGAGTTTTTGACTGAAGAAAGAAATCAGCAAGATATCGTTATCGTCTCTCCTATATACACACAACTCGCTTTTCTACAGTTTACCGATTATACCGAGATGCTTAAAAAACTAAATTATCCAAAAAACTTGACTGATTTCGTAGCGGACTCCTTTTTGAGAATGATGCCCGAAATCATCGATCGTTTTAATCATAATCTTGTAAAACTCTTGAAACCAGACGGAAAACTGATTGTCTTATCAGACATTTTCGAATATTCACTTCCTTCCATTTTTGGTAAAAACATTGAAGATAAAGTGATGGACTTCTCCAAAATGGAAGCATTTTACGAAAACTACAAGCATCAATATGGAATGGGATTAGGTGATTACGGACTGGATTCACTGAATCACTTTTCAAAAAAAATTACCAGCACATGGATGATTTGGCCATTTGATAACTTAAGAAAATTTGCAGTCAAAGCAGTATCGTTTGAGAATATACCATCTACATCAAAGTAAAGTAATTCTATATCTATCGAAGTTCATCTTCTTAATAAAATATAAAAAGCCGACAATTCGTTTGAATGTCGGCTTTATTTATGGTTAGAATTGATCTCCCACTTTTAATACTATGGGCGTCGATGAAGTGTTTTCCTTGCAAAGTTCTTTGAATCCGTCCAAGTTGTTTTGAGACTGATGCATCCCGATGACATATTTGGGTTTAAGGGCTTTAATTGCCTCAATGGCTTCTAAAGGATCCATGACATAAGTTCCTCCTATCGGGAGAAGTGCAATGTCTATTGGCCCAAAATCATGCATTTCGGGGATGTAGTCTGTATCTCCTGCAAAATAGAGAACTGTTTTGCCCAGCTTAAGCAGGTACCCCACAAATTGACCTTTAACATGAAACTTTTTTGATGACCTTCCCTCTTCGGTATTGTAGGCATCGACTGCCCGAAGACAAATGTTTTGTATTGAGATTTGATCACCGGGTTTCACGGATTGATATGTTAACTTCGTAATTTCACTTAAACAAATTGGCGCGACAATCATCGTTGAATCTTTGATAATGTCATTGACGACATCATCTCGAAAATGATCAAAATGACAATGGGATACAAAAATGTAGTCAGCAGGCTCCTTGAGTTCAGAAATTGCAATATTCGGACTTGAAAAATCTCCAACAAATCCAGGATCAAAGTGAATGATTAATCCATGGAAGCGAATCTTGAACCAAGATGAATTTGAAATCCTGATAATTGTTAAGTTTTCGTCTTTCATAGGGTTCATCCTTCCTAAAAAGGTCTTATAAGTATCCTCTTTCGTAAGGCTTAATGATTAAGTCTTTCCGAAGTTGATTTGACGCTGTGTTCATTACAAAATAAGGGTTGCGAAGCAGTTCTCTTCCAAGAAAAACGAAATCGATCGAATTGTTTTCAATTGCATTTTCAATTTCTTCAGGCTTGGTGATCAGTCCGCCACCGATTACTTTAAAGCCTTCTTTTTTAATCGCTTTCGCGAATTCAATTTGATACCCGGGATACACATCGAACGATACTGGGACAACACCGCCAGAACTGACATTGATTACATCGACCAGTCCGTGAAGCTTGTTTACAAGTTTTATAGTGTCGTTTAGATGATTTCCTTCGTTTGCATACTCTTCTGCAGAAAGTCGAAGCGAGATGGGTCCATTCCAATGTTTCTTTACTTCAGAGATAACCTCAAGAAGAAAGCGTGATTTGTCTTGACCATACTCATCTTTGCGTAAGTTCACCAGTGGCGATAAAAACTGATTGATTAAATAACCGTGAGCTCCATGAATTTCAACGATGTCGTACCCAGCTTTCTGAGCACGAACAGCGGCTAATCCAAAAGAGACGATTACTTCATGAATTTCTAATAGACTCATCTCTTTGGGGAGCGAGTAAGTTGAGCTGAAAGCGATGGGTGAGGGAGCAATGACTAATTCGTTTTTTGCCATACATTTTCTTCCTGCATGTGCGAGTTGAATACCAATCATGGCTCCCGCAGCGTGAACAGCATCAACGATTTTTTTAAGTCCATCAATATGTGAATCCGACCATATACCAAGATCGTTACCTGAAATTCTTCCTCTCGGTTCTATGGCAGTTGCCTCTTGAAGAATTAACCCGACGCCACCATACCCTCTCGTTGGATAATGAACAATGTGAAATGGCGTTACATAGCCATCTTCAGTTGCGGAGTACATGCACATTGGAGCCATGACTACGCGGTTCTTTATTTCTAGGCTTCCTATCATTTCCTTGGTTAACAACTTCATAAATGACCTCTCTTTTCAATCTATTGTAATGATGATTAATAATGTCTTATGACTTCAAATCGTTCCATTAAATATTTTTCATTTTCCGAAATACCTGCTTTTTTCAAAGCAATTTCTACTTGCTTTGTGGCGGTATCAATACCTTCTAAATTTGGTAGAAGTAATCCGCTTCTTCCTCTCAGCCTAACAATGACTCCATATTTTTGGGGATCAAGTTCTGATATGTTTGAAATTTGTTCGGAAGGGAACAGTACATCTACGCTGTATACAATTTGAGACAGTTCGTTTTCTCTCACCGGTTCAAATCGTGGGTCACTTCCACCTGCGCTAATCGCATTTTGAATAATCTCTTCCGCAATTGAAGATGTCGTAGGAGCAGTAGTTCCTATACAACCTCTAAGCGTTCCGTCTATTTTTAAGGAAACAAAAACTCCTGCTTTTTGTTCTGTCATTTCCCCTTGAACTGATCCTGGGCATTTGATTGATGTTCCATACTTCACATAATGTTCAAGTGACATTCTAGCGAGTCTAACATAGGGGTCTTCATTTAATCTAATCGTATTAAATCGTTTTCTTTCCATTTCTTCAAATTGCAAATCAAACCTTCTGGTATCGTCAAACCCTATGGGTTCATAGGCTCCTACTGCATATCCAACGCCGAAGGGTCCTTCGTAGGACAAGAGTTCGCTTCTGACAATTTGACCATCAAGAACACCTGAAAGAATAATGAAACTTCTAAGACCACATTCCCCCGCGGAATCATATAAATTCACGTCCATCGTCATGAATTTCAAAAAGTCCCCAGTTGCCATTGCCGAAGTGACTTCCTTATCAAATATTGGCCCCTCAGGCGAATAACCGTAAGGACCACTCTCCAATAGCTTATGTGATAAATCGCCGCTTGCTATAAAGACTATTTTTTCTTCCATTTGATTTGATATTTGAGAAATTAATTTCCCGAATTTGTAATGCGTCAGAAACGAAAGACCAGATATCGATACTCGAACCAACTTGAATTTGTCATACTCCTTCAAAATAAATGAAAGAGGAACCATAACTCCATGATCTAGATTCTTTTTCTTTTCTCCTAAAGTTCCCGCAGCGATTCCTTCGCTTTTTGACAAATCTGAAAGCTTAGCGACGAACCCTTGGTCATATTCAACATCATACTTCACTTGTGAAGCCCCGAAATCTCGAAATGTGCCTTCAGCAAACTCTCCTGGAGAAATGTGAATGTAATTGGAATACATGACAGAATGGGGGGTAGAAATCACGATGATGTCAGGTTGCAATTGTTTTATTCTCTTTGAGATATCTTTGTAGGCATGAATGGTTTTCTGGATTTCTATTTCTTGTCCCTTCCCAACCTCATGAACAATGAGGGGGGGGTGAGGAACAATGAATGCACCAACAATTGGCATTTGCCTCACCTCTTATATTTAAATGTTTCCTAAATGGATCGTTTTAATTCCTTCTTCTAATCCGATTTTTTTTGCTTTTTCCATTGAGAAGATACTTGTTGGATAAATATCAGACATTTTCCAAGCAGGAAAGAATCTTGAAATATGCCAAGGAATATCTTTCCCAAGATGTTCAACGATTGTTTTTGCAATTAGTCTAATCTGTGTTTCAGAGTCGTTAATATCTGGGACGAGAAGAGTTGTAATCTCGATATGGATTCCGGCTTCTTTTAACCGAACTAAATTTTCGATAATTGGCGTTGCTTTTGCTCCACAATATTTCATATACATTTCGTCGCTTGGCCCTTTATAATCGACATTAGCAGCGTCAAGATACGGCAAGATGAGTTCAAGCGTTTCTTTTGACATATACCCGTTCGTGACCCAGATATTCTTGAGATGTTTCTTTTTGGCAAGTTTCATGATATCCAAAGCATATTCTAAAAAGATTGTAGGCTCGGAATAGGTATATGAAATCGAAGGACAACCATATCTCAATGCCCTGTCAACATGTTCTTCAGGGGAATGAAAGGTTCCTTGAATTTCTTGATTCGGTTTTGGGCTTTGTGAGATGTCATGATTTTGACACCATGCACATCTCAAATTACATCCAACGGTCGCAAGCGAATAAGTCTTGGTACTAGGAAGAAAATGATAGAGAGGTTTCTTTTCAATCGGATCAATTGCGGCAGCAATCGTGTATCCATAGTTAAGAGCATATAACTTTCCTAACATGTTTTCTCGTACGCCGCAGATTCCTCTTTTTCCTTCTTCTATCTTACAGAAATGGCTGCATACTCGGCATTCAACTGCATTGTTTTCTAGCACTTTATATAATATCGCTTCAAACATGATTCATCCCTCTTTTTGAGAAAATCCATCAGCAAATTACTCTTCAAATTCCATTATAATTATATCACAATTTAAAATAAATTATAGAGTTGGACTTAAAACTTCATATCAAATAAAAACGGGATAAATCATCCCGCATTTTCGTTTTCTTCTAAATCTTTTGCTGGTTCTTTTATGAACAAATCCTTAATTTTACGAATTTTACCAAACACAACGACCAAATCGTCTGTTAATAGAATTTCATCACCAGAAACGTCTGTTATCATGGTTTTTCCTCTCTTGATTGCTAGAACTTGAATACCATAATTGGCTTTCATTCCATTCTCTCTTAAAGGGGAGTTTACCAATACATCAGGAAGATTTCGAATCGAAACTTCGGCAATTGATTTTTGGTCATAATTATCTAAAATTTCAATAACATTAGTATCTTTTGAATAGATAAAGAAAACAGCAATTCCTTTGATAATCATTTGGAAAAACACATCGACGAATTTGATTCGACTGATAATAAAGAGTCCAATGAAGAATCCGCCCACAATCAAGACAAAGGTCCATACATCCTGAGATGCGGAAGATCCGAGTGCCATGATGATGTTGATGAGCACTGATATCACGGTGACATTTAAAATGTATCCGAAAAGCATCGTCGTGTTTGCGAGCCTTCTTCTGACATGATTACTCATCACAAGTTCTGCTTCTTGTGTGGTATACCCGCTATTTGTAAATAGAGAGATGACTTGGAATCGAGACTTGCTTTTTGTAAGTCCGGTTAATCGGAATAACACCGTAAAAATCTCAATAAAAAAGAAATAAATCAACATTGTAACCATGCCGAGTAATATCATATTGTTTAGACTCATTTGCCATCACCTACCATTTTTTATTATATCAAATATTAGGATAGATTTGTATAGTAGTGCCTATAATTTTCGAATTCTTTTTTTCTTATATAAATTGTATTCATATTTTAAAAAAAGAGTTCGATAGACGAACTCACAGAAGTCAATTTGATGGGAAAAAGGGGGCTTGAACCCCACTTCTCTTGAATATCATTCAAGCATTCTCTAAACTGAACGATACTCCCACAAATTAGATACTATTATTAAACAATAAATGAGAAATATGGTAAACATTTAAAGTCATCTGTGTTTTACAGGATAATGAAGGATATATTCTTTATTGGGTTGGTTCTCCCGGAGAAGAAATGATGCTAACGGTCCTGTGTAATGCTCAATTTCCTTTTCCCAAAATACAAGTAATTCATAAAACCAGTCAACGGTTTCTTTCAAAACGATGGTTTGATCTTTTGAAATGTCTTCATACACTTTTGCAGTCGCCGTGTAAAATAATACTCCAAGCGCATGCGTTTCAACATGTACTGTTCCAATAACATGTCCCATTACCCTTGCTGCAGCACATGCACACGGGTCAATTTCCTGAAGCTCAGTTGCCGCCTGATGAGTTTCATGGGCTGCCTTTTTTGCTTCTGGCATTTTAATGATTCCTTTTGCCCACAAACGAGCTGCTTCTAGTGCTCTTCTTGGTCTAAAGTCGCCAGGCTGTCTCTTTTCAAACAAAATAAGTGCAATATCAGCACAGTCAATTGCCCAAAGTACAAGAGTTTTATGTTGCTGTTTTTCAATTAGCGCTCGAATCTCTTGAATCTCTAAGCTATTGCGAGTCAATAGTAGTTTTCTCATATTTACCTCCAAATCACACTAAAAACGAATGGCACATTCATTCGCTTGAATGTACCATGTATTCTATGACATTTCTTCGGTCTCATATAAATAATTATTTTTACCAGAAGTCTTAACTTTATATAAAATACTGTCTGCTTTTCTTGCTAAATCATCACCTTTAACGGATTTAATCATTCCAATAGAAACAGTAATTTTTCCGACAATAGGCTCTACTTTAATGCTTCTTGTCTTTTCTAAAATTCCTTCTGCGATTTCTTTTGCTCGGTCTTCCTTTGCAAAAATCATTCCGATAAATTCGTCTCCTCCGACTCTATAGAAACAATTTTCTTCATTTTGATAAGACAAGAGAATATTCGAAAAATCCTTCAAGACGATATCTCCAATCGCATGTCCATAGGTGTCATTTACCTTCTTGAAATTATCTAAATCAAGATAAAGAATATGTAAATCCGGTTTCAAATATCTCATTCCATAATGATAGTCAAAAGAGTAGATGTTAAACAATCCTGTTAATGCATCTTTATGTGTTTTCTCGTAAATGAGCTCTTCGGAATTGAGAAGCTCAGTTACATTTGAAACTCCAAAAACACAGATATTCTCACTTTTTTTTACTGGATGAGCAGTTAATCGAAGCCAAATTCTTTTTCCTGAAATTTGAATTGGAATCGTTAAATCTATTTCTCTAGGTAGCTTTTTTAGTTCATTCATCAAATACAAGTGATATTGTTCTTTTCCTGAAACTTCAGCGTATTTATTGTTGTAGTCAATGTTAGCGATAAGCGATGAAAATGGAATCATCGATTCTGTTTCTGAAATTCCAAGTATTCCAATATCTCCTGAAATTACTTTAAGAACGATTTCATCAAAAATTGAAACATCCGCATACATTAACAAGTACTCGCTGCCTCTCAATAAGACGTCTTCGAATATATCAATATCATGATTGACCTTAAGATCTTGCTTCGCCATAATGAAATTCTTGTTTTTCAAAGTAATCGTTCCTCCTCTAGGTTAAATATTCATTCGCTATTATTCAACAGAAACTAAATCGCTAATTTTCTTAGGTTTCAAGAAACAAACCTGGTTCTTTCCATCTTGTTTTGCTTGATACATCGCAATATCCGCAATATCGATTAAATTCGTAAAGTCGTCTTTTGGAAGTGGAACCAACGAAGTTGCACCAATGCTTACTGTTAAAACCTTTGATTGATGAAAATAACGCAAGTTTAGGTTTTCAACATTTTTGCGAATTTGTTCGGCAATCTCTAAAGTTTCCTCCTTTGGACAATCTGGGAGAACAGATAAAAATTCTTCTCCGCCATATCGCCCGGCAAGATATTTGAATTCTGGAATCGCATCCATGATTGCTTTTGATACTTTGATTAAGACTTGATCTCCACGATTATGACCAAATTCATCATTAAAAAACTTGAAATTGTCAATATCAATCATTAGCAAAGAGTAAAACTGGGACTTTTTGACAGAGGATTCAAATGACGATTTAGCCTCGAGCATTATCTTTCGTCTGTTAGGGATTTGGGTCAGTTCGTCTGTATAGGCGATTTTTTGAATTTCATCTTTCATCTGATTCAATTTCAAATTATCTTCTTCCAATAATTTCTTGGTATGGATTAATTGATGAAAGACTTGAATTTTACCTAATAAAACTGCTGAATTTACTGGCTTGAAAATGACATCAACAGCGCCTGATTCGTATCCTTTTAGTTGAAGATGATCCGACTGGCTTGCTGCAGTAATAAAGATGATTGGAAGTGTTTTGGTCTTAGGATTATCTCGAATGAGATGCGCAATTTCATATCCACTGATATCTGGCATGTGAATGTCTAATAATACCAAGTCGATTGGTTGATTCATTAGCAAGAAAAGTGCTTCTTTTCCAGAATAGGCTTCAATGATATTAATATCTTGGTTTTCAAGAACTTGCTTCATTGAATATATATTTGCCTTGACATCGTCTACAATTAGCAAATTAAGCTTATACATTTTAATCTCCCATTAAATAATTTAAATATTGCACAATTTCTTCTGTTTTTAATACAATAGCGCTATCAACGTTATTAATTACTGACAAAGGCATTATAGGCACTTCAGCTGTTAGTGGGTCTTGAACAACGATAGTTCCACCGAATTCTGCAATTCTGATTGCCCCATCGGTTCCATCTGTTGAAGCTCCTGATAGAATGATTGCGAGTGTTTTCGACTTGTATGCTTCTGCAGCACTTTCGAAAAGGATGTCCAGAGAAGGTCTGGAAAAATTGAGTTTGGGACCAAGCGAAAAACTAAAAGTGAGGTCCCGTTCAATTTGAAGGTGATACATCGGAGGAGTAATATAGACCTTATTTGGAAAAATGGTTTCGAAATTTTGTATCGATTGAACATGAAAAGGCGTTTCAAAATTGATTATTTCAACAAGGTTCGACTTGTTGTTTTCACTTGTGTGTATTAAAACCACGATGGGGGGGACATATTTCATTGACAGATGTGACAAGATATAAATTAATACTTCAAGAGATCCAGCTGATCCACCTATCAGGATGATTTCAGGTTTAATCTTCATAATTTTTTTTATAGATTTTAGTGTGTTCAGATACGGTCTTGAAATATGGCTCAATGGTGGTGGATTTGATGGTTTCTTGACTTCCAAGTCCAAGAAAACCATTATGGACTAGTAAAGTTTTAAAACTATTTAGGACCGAATTTTAAAGGGTCTTGTCGAAGTAGATTAAAACATTTCTACAAAGGATTAAGTGCATTTTTCCAAAAGAATTCTCATTCATGAGATTATGCTCAATAAAGCGTACTTTTTTTAAAAGGTTTTCATTGAACTTTGCAATCCCAAAATTAACTTCATAATAGTCTGAAAATGAATTTTTCCCTCCAGACAAGTTGTAGTTTTCCGTCCATTCGATAATCTTGTCCGAATCGTATATTGCAGATTTGGCTTTTTCGAGAATTCCAGCATTAAAATCGGTCGCAATGATCGACGTTCGATTCAAAAGATTCTCCTCGTATAAAATGATGGCTAAAGACAGAACTTCTTCTCCAGAAGAGCATCCTGCAATCCATACTTTTATATTTGGAAATGTTTTTAGCATCGGCATGACTTGAGTCCTTAAGTCATTATAAAACGGAGGAAACCGGAACATATCTGTCACATTAATTGACAAATCGTCTAATAACTGTTTTGCATAATCAGTACTCCGGAGTACTTTTTCAGTCATTTCAGAAATTGTTTTCATGTTGAATCTAATCTTATTCGTCAGAATCCTTCTTCGAATATGTGCCTGACGATAATTGAAAAAATCTACGTGGTACATTTTTTTCAGGGCAGTCAACAGCAGTTCCATTTCAATATCTTCTATTAATAACTCTTTTTCCGCGGGCATCATCGAATCCACACTCTTAATGTAGAAAGTAATTTATTCTTAACCAAAGGTTTCGAAAGATACTCGTTCGCTCCAGCATCGATACATTTCTGACGGTCACCTTTCATGGTTTTGGCAGTTAGAGCGATAATCGGAACTTTGCCTATGATGGAATCTTTACGAATCATTTCCATCGCTTCATAACCATTCATTCCCGGCATCATGATATCCATCAGAACTAAATTAATTTTGGGGTTTTTATGTAGTTTTTCAATTCCCTCGACTGCAGAAGTGGCGTAGTCAACCTTGATTTTTAAAGATTCCAATAATCCACTTACAGCAAAGATATTTCGAATGTCGTCATCGATAATCAAAATTTGCTTTCCAATCAAATTATCTTCTTCTTTGTTTCTTTCATTGACTTTAAAACTATGTACAAACATATTGATGTCATCGAATAGACGTTTAGGGCCTTCGTCTCCTTTAATGATAATATCTAAGGCGAAATTCTTTAGTTCTGTTTCTTCGGCATCAGAAATTTCTTTTCCACTGTAAATAATGATTGGCACAGTTTCGTATTTCGGTAGTTTCTTAATTTTCTTTACCAATTCAAATCCAGAAACGTCAGGAATCCCGAGATCTAAAATAATAATGTCATATGAATTCGTTTCAAGTTTCTGAAGCGACTCTTTTCCCGTGTACCCGAGTTCAACAACGATAGATTTGCTTGAACTTTCAAAAAATTGTTTCAAAGCAAAAGCTTGATTTTGGTTGTCTTCTATAATCAATAACTTTTCGCCTTTAGATAATTTGCTTTCCAAATCGACAAAAATGCTTTCTATGTCTATTAGTTTAACTGGCTTTTCAATATAGATTGTATCTTTGGAAAGATCATACTGATTTTGGCTAGCACTAATGTAGTAAACCGGAATGGAAGCCGTCCTTTTATTTTCCTTGAGTCTTTCAGAGACTTCCTGACCAGAAATTCCTGGAAGCATCATATCGAGAAGAATCGCATGTGGTTGATAGAAATCAGCTAAGAACAAGCCATTCTCTCCGGTGTTGGAAACAATAATCTTGAATTTTTTTGCATGGATTAAATCCATGATGACATTGATGAAATTAATATCATCGTCTATCAACAAAAATACAGTGTCTTTTTCAGTAATCTCATTTCGATCGTCTGTAACAAAAGATTCGGTTTCAATCATTGTTTCAGAAGCCATATTGTCATAATGAGATGTGGTCTCCTTTAATTCATTTGGTTCAGATAATAAAGTGTGAAACTCTCCGCTAATGGGAATAATCAGCGTAAAGGTACTGCCTTTTCCGAGCTCGCTATCTACTTTGATCTCACCATATAGCAATTTTGCGTATTGTCTGCATAGCGAAAGCCCAAGTCCAGTTCCTCCATACTGACGGTTAATGGAGCCGTCAGCTTGTTTGAATTCATCAAAAATGGTTTCGAGATTGTCTTGTGAAATCCCGATGCCTGAGTCCACGACGCTAAAATGGATTTCTTTTTCGGTGGAATTAACAATTACTTTGACAAAACCTGACTGTGTAAACTTGATTGCGTTTGAAATTAAATTGGTGAGTATTGCGGATAGTTTTTTTCGATCTGTCGAAATCGTTCCTTTTTTGGATAAATTTTCAATTGAAAACTTCAGTTTTTTATTTTGTGCAATTGGCACAAATTTCTGTTGAAGAATATTCATTAGTTTTTCTATGGGGACTTCGTCAATTAAGAGTTCATCTTTACCAGATTCGATTTTTGCCAAATCCAAAATACCGTTGATTAAGTCTAGAAGGTCCTCACCAGAAGAGTGAATCGTCTTAGAGTATTCTATGATTTTATCTTCAGAAACTTGAGTTTCTTCCAGTAATTCAGACAATATTAGAATGCTATTGAGTGGGGTCCTCAGTTCATGAGACATGTTAGCGAGAAACTCACTTTTATACTTGTTTGCTCTTTCAACTTCGATATTCCGAAGTTGAAGTTCTCTCTTGGCTTCTTCAAGATTAACATTAATCTTCTCAATCGTTTCAAGATTGACTTGAAGTTCTTCGTTGGTAACTTTAAGTTCTTCTTGTTGAACCTGCAGTTCCTCATTCGAAACCCTCAGTTCTTCTTGTTGGGATTCAAGTTCTTCATTTGTAACTCTCAATTCCTCCTGTTGAACTTCCAATTTTGAAGTCAAAGTTCTATACTCTTCGAGTAGATTAGAGATTTTCTCGAGTGCAAGAGCCTTCTCAACTTCATAACTAACGATGCTGGAGATCTGATCTAGATATTCTAATTCAAATTTGTTTAACGCCTTCATCGTGATAATCTCTAAAACACAATTAGTTACATTCTTGCTCTTGCAAGGTACAACTACGACGTGTGGTGCAGAAAGGGTAGTAAGTCCAAGGTCAATAAATGCATCAGGTTCATTGATGTCATCAAATACTGTAATCAACTGAGACAGAGCAACTTGACCGATGATTCCTTCTCCTATTGAATAAGAGAGTTCTCTTTTGGTCTTATACCCATACTTCCCAATTAATTTATACTTTGGAACTTCTGTAGAATCATCGAGAATAAAAGCTCCGCCAATGGCTCCTCCTACCTGTCTTGTGATCAGTTCAACAATCAAATTCGACAATTTTTTCGTTTCAATACTAGCTTTGATTTCATCTTGAAATTGGATTTGATATTCTTGAAGTTTTGATTTTTGATTTCTAAATTCATTGTTCACAATCACCTTGTCAATGATGTCATTGTAAGTTGAAACAAGAAGTTCTACATCTTTAAGATTCCTAGTATTAATATTTAACCTTTTATTTTCTACATCGTTGACGTCAAAATGAGCGATTTCTTTCGTAAATTGGTTTAGTGGTCCACGAATCCTCCACAACACTAGAAACATGAGTCCGAGTGAAATGAAGAGAAATCCAAATCCAATAATAGAAAGTTGAATCGAATGTTGAGTAGAAGCGATTGTTAGCAGGTTGCTATTCATGTCAGAAAAAATATACCAATTTGATCCCGTTGAAGCTAATTCTAAAGTATAAAGAATCTCTAAATTCCCATTCGGCATATAAGATGTTTTTTCACCCTCGAGATCGAGAATCAGCATTGAGGATGCATAATATGGATGGTATTTTGATACATGTTCTCCAAAATCATTGGCATCTCCAGAATTTATTAATATCGTTCCGTTCCTTGAAACAATAATATCTCTTCTTTCGAATGAGTTTTGATAGTGGGGGAGATTCAGAAAAAGATATTCCGCTGTAAAATCTACGCCTATCATTCCAATGAAATTGCCTTCGGAATCAGTGAAGGGAATGGTGACAGTCGAAATAATGTAATCTTGTCCTTGAATATTGAATTCATATGGCTCTGTAAAAAATTCTGCTTTAGTCTCTAACGCCCGTGTATACATTTCATATTCATCATAGTTCGGAATATTATGAACATCAAGAGTATCATATTGTTTTGAGATATAAGTAGTAAATTGCCCATTAGATGAAAAGCGATCATCTGCTAAATAATCTGCATCAGAGTCGAATTCATTCGGCTCGAAAATAATATTAATTCCGATAATATTATCATTGTTTTCAATTACCGATTCGGCAATCGTTAAGACAAGCTCTCTTTTATTCGTAACATCCGACGAATCTTTGATGTCTTCAGTAGAAGATGCATATGCTTGAGACAATTCGTATAATTTGGAAAACTGTCTTTCAATGACTGCTTTTTCTCTTTGCACTTCCAAATCTGCTATTTCCATGTTATGACTTAGTTCAACATTGTAAGTCATAATGTAATTGACTCCAATTAAAACGGACAAGGAAACAAACAAAGCAACAGAAATCCAAAACATGATTCTTGACTGTAGCGTATTGAATAGTTTCATATAAACCTCCTCAAAACCCTTACAATTCATAGTTTACCACTTTCATTGAATCAATGGTATAGGTCTATACAAATATCAATACAGAAATGATGTATATTTCGAGATTCATCTTTCTAGCATAGGTAGATTATTAATTTTTAACTCGACAATTGACTTTTAGAGAATACGTTCACCTTTTCCTCCCAGATATTTCCTCATCGTATTGAAAGTCATTATCTTGTATGATACAATCGGTATAATCTATGATGAACGAAATATTCAATTCTGATTTTGGTTACTTGGTCTATAGAAAATGCGTTAAAAAAACTTGAAGTCTTCGAGGTGATTTCGTTGGATAAATTTACCATACTTTTAGTGGATGACATCAAAGCAAACGTCTATTCTTTAAAAGAGATGCTTTCGGAAATGGATTTACAAATTTTAGAATCTTTTTCAGGAGAGGAAGCGCTTGCTACTCTTTTGAAAAGTCATGTCGATTTGATTCTAATGGATGTTTATATGCCTAAAACTGATGGTTATGAAACTGCAAAAATCATTCGGGAAAATCCGAAATATTCTTCGATTCCGATTATTTTCGTTACCGCTGCCAACCAAAATACCTCAATGAGAATCAGAGGTTATGAGTCGGGGGCCATTGATTTCATCTTTAAGCCCATTAACAAACACATATTATCTTGTAAAATCTCGAATTTCCAAAGGCTTTTTCAGGTTCAAAAGACGCTCGAGGAAGAAAATGAAAAACTGAATAAAGCGAGAGAAATGGTCTTGCGTGAAAATGAGGGACGGAATAAAAGCGAAAAAGCGTTAATTGACGCACAAAGAATTGCGAAAATTGGGAATTGGGAATTAGACCTAAGTACCAATGTTATCACGGCTTCCAAAGAGGCTTTTCAAATATACGGAATAGAACAAGATTCTCCATTCATTCCGCTGAATAAAGCGGCCGCTATCCCATTGCCAAAATATAGAAAGCTACTTGATTCTCAGCTTCAAGCTTTAATTAAAAATACTGGAAAATATAATGTTACTTTCCAAATCAAACAGGAAAATACGCAAAAACTAATCTATGTCCATTCTTCTGCAATCGCCCAATATAATGAATTCGGTACTCCGATTAATGTCGTCGGTACAATTCAAGACATTAACGATTTAATGCTGGCAAAACTTGAACTTCAAGCAACCCAAGAGCGTCTCCAAAATGTAATTGATGCGACCAATGTTGGTATATGGGAATGGGATATTAAAAGAGATGAATTTTACTCCAATGCTAGATTGACAAAAATGTTGGGATATGAACTTGATGAATTTCCTAAACTAAGACCCGAAAGATTTAAACTCATTCATCCTGATGACCTGCCCATCATTGAAAAATACATTGAAACCATTTTCCATAAGGTGACAAAACAGTACAGTATTGAGTACCGTATGAAACATAAAGACGGTCATTGGGTGTGGATCCACGATCTTGGAAATGTAGTATCCTGGTCAGAAAATGGAGATCCTCTCTTAATGACTGGAACACACTTGGATATAACGGACAGAAAAGCTTCTGAAATAAAGTTGATTGAAGATGAAAAGCGATTCCGAAACCTTTTTGAAAAGGCTCCGTTCGGATACCAGTCACTTGATTCGGCTGGACGTTTTCTTGATGTGAATCAAAAGTGGTGTGATATTTTTGGCTATGCCAAAGAAGAGGTCGTCGGGAAAAAGTTTTCTGACTTAATCGCTCTCAAAACAAAAGACAACTTTAAAGAAAACTTTAAACAGTTCAAATTGTTAGGTGAAACGCATTCTGAGTATCCAATAAAAACCAAAGACGGAAAAATCATTCAGGCTGTTTTCGATGGGAAAATCGGAAATAACGCAAATGAAGAATTCCAACAAACTCATTGTACTGTTAGAGATGTCACCGAAATTAACATTGTAACAAACAAACTAAAGGAAAGCGAATCTAAATACCGACAATTGGTAGATTTGATGCCTCTAGGGATGGTTCTTCACGAAATCGTTTGTGATAAAGAAGGCAATCCTGTTGATTATGTATTCCTTGAATCCAATCAAAAATATGAAGAACAAGTTGGCAAACGTCTAAAAGATATCGTTGGAAAAACAGTTCTCGATGTCTTTCCTGAAACCGAAAAATATTGGATTGATGTTTACGGCAAAGTTGCCCTCACAGGCGTCCCAGTTATTTATGAAAATTACTCGAAAGCATTAGGAAAATACTACAAAGTATCAGCTTATTCTCCTCAGCCTAAACAATTCGCTGTCATCGTTGAAGACATTACTGTAGAAAAGAAAAAACAACTAGAAATTGAATTCTTAAGCAATCACGATTATCTCTCGGGGTTGTATAACCGTAGATTCTTTGTAGAAAAATATAGTGAACTTGATTCTGCCAGTAACTATCCTTTGGGCATAATGATGCTTGATGTAAATGGTTTAAAAATTATCAACGATACTTTTGGCCATGATATTGGAGACAAGGCGATTATTCAAGCTGCTTCTGTTTTTCATGAAAGTTTTAGAAAAAATGACATTATCGCAAGAATCGGCGGTGATGAATTCGCAGTCATCATGCCAAAGATTTCTTTAGAAGAGATTGAAAGTGTAAAAATGAAGTTAGCTCAAAATTTGAAAAACATTACGATTGAGAATATTTCACTTTCGATTGCGACTGGATATCATATCAAAGAAAATGCTTCTGATGAAGATATGGATGATATCTTAAAACTGGCTGAAAATCACATGTATCGACATAAGTTATCTGAAGGTATCAGCTCTAGAAACAATGCTATCAAGGCCATTCTCAAAACGTTGACAGATAAGTATGACGAAGAACGTATTCACTCTTCAAGGGTTAGTTATTATTGTCGAAAAATCGGGAAAGAAATGTTGATGAAAGATGAAGCATTAAAAGAACTGGAGCTTGCTGGATTGTATCATGACATTGGTAAAATTTCAATTCCAGACTCCATTTTAAAAAAACCAGGTAAACTTACAGATAGTGAATATGATATCATTAAAACCCATCCAGAAATTGGTTATCAAATTCTCAGAGCCGCCGATGAGTACACGGACTTGGCAATTCATGCCTTACATCATCATGAACGATGGGATGGAAAAGGATATCCTAGCGGACAGAAAGGCAATGAAATACCAATGTATTCAAGAATCATTTGCGTAGCAGATGCGTATGAGGCAATGACTTCTGTTCGCCCATATAAGAACAAAATGAGCGAAGATGACGCTGCTCGTGAAATCGTTAGATGTTCCGGGTCACAATTTGATCCGAAAATAGCAAAAATATTTGTTGAGAAGGTTTTAAAGAAAAGTTGGAAATAAAAAAAGAATGTATAATTGCCCATTCGAATCTTCATAAGGCATTTATACATTCTTTCTTTTTGTATTTTTATTTCGAGAGGTCATCTCTTAACAGTAAGTTGACTTTAAAGTCTTTTGTTGGCCCATGGTAGGGTTGGTTGACACCTTTTTTTGAGATGATATACATTGCTTTTTCTGGGCAATGATTCACACATCTATAACATAAGATGCAATTCCCTTTTGATACCACTTTTCCATTACTCAATGTAAGATTATCCGATGGGCAAATGTGTGTGCATAACCCACAGGAATTACATAAATCTTCTTTGATATGGATTGCATTTGAATAAGCGTTCTCTTCTATTTTTTCATAAGCAACTCGTTGTGATAATCCTAGAAGTAAGGAAAAGAAATTAGATCCTTTCTTAAAATGTTTTTCGCTTAGGATTTTTACGGCAAATTTATTTGCTTTTTTGGTAACTCTATTTTCAATCTTCAAGTAATTTTTCTGACGTTTGGAAGTCAAAAACCTTACGTCAGTAATATTGTTTGGCATATTGAAGTGCTCCTGCCAAAAAACTTGAAATCCTTTTTTTTCTAGTAATCTTCCACCATATGCAGCTCCATCACCAGAAAACATCATTTGCGAACAGAAGATAAATGCTCTTATGTGAATTTCATCTAAACTTGAGATGAAATCTTTCACGATTTTTGGAAGACTCGACCCATAAATAGGGTACCCGATTCCTACGAGATCCGCATCTGCAATGATTCCAGATGCATCTTTCATATGTTTTTCGATGCTGAAAAGGTCGCAAATATTATCCTTGCGGAAGTATTCAGTCATTTTTTTTGCTACAAAATAAGTGTTGCCTGTTCCTGAAAAATAGAATATTTTGATTTTTTTCATTGTGTTTCCTCAATAGGATCTTTCGTGATGTTATTATATCATTCATGTATAGATTAATCAACGGTGTTAAGATGCGGTTCTCATTCGTTTTTCAAGCCATTTGAATCCTTTTCGTGTATAATGTGTATAATCAATCATTATTATAAATCTATATTTAAGCAAACTGGAGATTATCAATACATTAACATTGATGACCCAACTATAAAAGAGAAAAGAGGTTTTTTCATGGACTGGAATGTTGAATCAATTGGAAATTTGAAGGGGAAAATCATTATTGTTACTGGAGGCAATTCAGGACTAGGTTTCGAAGCCGCCAAGGTATTCGCTCAAAAGAGCGCAACGGTCATTCTAGCTTGTAGATCAATGGATCGCGCTCTAGAAGCAAAGAACTATATTTTAAAGGAGGCACCTGTTGCGGTCATCGAGTTAATTGAACTGGACTTGACAAGCCTTGCCTCAATAAATAAATTCGTTAAAACGTTTAAAAGCAAATTCAGCCGACTTGATATTTTGCTCAACAATGCAGGAATCATGACTGTCCCGTACGGGGTGACTCAAGATGGGTTCGAGTCGCAAAATGGAGTGAATCACTTGGGACATTTTTCCTTGACTGCACAATTATTTGATTTGCTCAAAAACACACCTGATTCAAGAATCGTCAATGTCAGTAGCGGCGCACATAAATTTGGAAAAATGGATTTTGAAAACTATCTATTTGAAAACGGTAAATATGGAAAACTTAAATCCTACGGCAGGAGCAAACTTTCTAATCTTCTCTTCACTTATGAACTTGATAGACGAATCAAAGCAAAGAATCTTAAAATTAAAGTGTTGGCTGCTCACCCGGGAGTTGCCGCAACAAATTTAGGAAGATACATGAATATGAAAGGAATCACTGGCCCTCTTTTCAAGTTATTCTTCAAACATGCGCAATCCGCATATTTTGGGGCTTTACCTGAAATCAGAGCGTGTGTTGATCCAGCTGCATTAAGCGGACAGTATTACGGCCCGGGTGGTTCAAAAAAGAAACCATTGCCCCCTGTGATTGAACGCTCTAGCAAAGCTTCATACAATGAAGAAGATGCAAAGAAACTCTGGAGCATTTCAGAAAAACTGACTAAAACGAAATTTGAAGTATAAAAAAATCATGAGCTGAAATGGCTCATGATTTTAAATTTACCCTTTAAGATGATCTGGTTCTTTTCCAAAATATACTCGTTTTGCTTTTTCTTTTGCCTTATTGATGGATTGATGAATGTCTTCGATATCATTTTTGATTTCATCAAATGTCGAGTGATCTATATTGTAATACAAGAACAAATCTTCAAACTGCAAAATAATGTTGTGCAACTCATAATTAATATCGATGAAGTCGTGAATGTTATGGCTCTTAACCGCATTTCTAAATTGCTCCACATCAATTTTGATGATGTTGCAAATATCTTCTGCCGTCTCAAACTCCTTGACAGAAATCGGATACGGTCTGATTCTTTCAAGAAAATACCGATTCTTTTTATTGATGTTATAGACGTAAGACACCTTGATTTCATCATTGATGTCAAAGGATACGTAAACCATTTGTCCGGAAACAACGGTTACATCCGCTCCCATTTGGATTAGTTTCATAACATGTTGGTTTGTCTCTGATTGAACATACTTATTCATTTTATTTCTCCTTCTTGTTACAGATAGAAAACTAATAGATAAATTGTTGCGATTACAATTGACAAAATCATGAGAGGAAATGCGATTTTCATATATTTCATAAACGAGATTTTGTATCCGTGTTTTTCGAGAATTCCTCTTGAAACCACATTTGCAGAAGCTCCGATGATCGTTCCATTTCCACCTAAGCAAGCTCCAATCGATAAAGCCCACCACACGGGTTCATAAGTAGCTACTGAGCCCCCTGAAAGGGAATTGACCAATGGAATCATGGTTGCGACGTACGGAATATTATCTAAGAAAGACGAAAGCAGAGAAGATAACCACAATACAAATACAGTTGTTAAAGAAATACTTCCTTTTGTGATTAGCAACACTTTTTGTGCAAGTGATTCTATGACCCCGATGGTTTCAAGTGCACCAACAAGGATAAATAATCCTCCAAAGAAGAAAATCGTTGTCCATTCCACTTTTTCAAGCATATCTTCAGGCTCTATTCTGCCTATTAGTAACAATACAGAAGCTGCGAATAACGCGATGCTCGCAGATTGAATTTGAATCAATTCTCCTAAGGCAAACCCTGCGATTGTAAATCCAAGAACAATCAAACTTTTAATCAGTAATGGCTTATCAGTAATGGCTTTTTTCTCATCAAAAGACAGAATTTCTTTTTTACTTTCTTCATTTACGATAAACGTTTTTCTGAAAACGAATCGCAATATTAGAATAGTTACGATCAGTATAATGACCATTAAGGGAAGCAAATTCACAATGAAGTCTATAAATCCAAGTCCTGTTGCCCCACCAATCATGATATTGGGTGGGTCACCAATGAGCGTCGCTGCTCCGCCAATATTCGCACTCATGATTTCGGCAACCACGAACGGAACTGGATTGACTTTTAGGGTGTCAGATATAACCAGAGTCACTGGAACAATCAGTAAAACTGTTGTAACGTTATCGAGTAACCCGGAGGCGACTGCGGTAATGACTGAAAAGTAGACAAGGATTTTGGTTGGACTGCCTTTTGCAATCTTCGCAGATTTGATTGCGAGATACTGGAACAATCCCGTCTCCCTAATGATGTTTACAATAATCATCATTCCAATCAATAGGCCCAAAGTATTAAAGTCAATTTTAGAAAGTGCTTCTTCTTGCGACAAAACATGAAAAATAATCATCAGTCCTGCACCGAATACAGCTACAATCATTCGATGTATTTTTTCTGATACAATCGCCACATAGGCGATGATAAATATTAATATTCCTATAATAACATGATCTATTTGCAAAAGGTTCACTCCTCAACGAAACGACCCAGACAATATAATAAACTCTCAATTTCTATCCGGAAGTTTCCACTCATTCTATTATACTCCAAGAATGCTAGTGATTCAAGAAAGGATTTCTCCAATATGGTTTTTCTTCCTAAAACCAAAAAATCCCACAAAAATGGGATTTTTTATTTATTCAAAGAAGCTAATCCAATATGACGGAATCGTGCACCTGTTCATAATCTGTAATTTCAGTTATGAACTGGACTAATTCATCCGCTGCTATCAAATGGGTTCCAACACTTGGATGATAATCAGAACCAAACGGAATGTCTTGTGTTCCACCGCTTGTTAATTTGATTGTATAGATTTGATCGAATGTTTCTTGAACTTGAGAAACTACTTCATCCGTCGAATTTTCCAATACAAGATTGGTTCCCAAAATACCGTATGTGCAAATGATAACTGCTTCTGGAAAATATCCGTGTAGTTTTAATAAGAAGGCAGTATAGTCAGATATGAAAAGTGCGACCAGAGCCTCTTGCTCTATCGTAGTTAAACTGTTGTAATTTGAACCATTGAAATCATTTGATCCGAGTGAAACGACAATGATATCTGGAACAAAACTAGTTTGATTCCAAGGAATTTCAGTTAAGACGGTTGCATTAGGATTGATTGCCAAGAAGTCGAATGCGTTTGGAATGTTCCTGACTGGATCCACGACGCCTCCGGTATTCCAACCTCTTGATACACCCCAGCCACTGGCTGCGACGATGGAATATTCAGCATCGAGCATATAAGAGGTTAAAGCGGGGTATGCAAGCAATCCATTCGAATTATTTGTTGTTTTCTTTGTGGTTGGAGAAGTCGCCATGTTTCCATACCCGGTCATTGTCGATGCCCCAATGTATTGTATTTTTAAAGACTTTTCTGTTGAAGGAATCGCGAAACTTCCATCAGTGGTTATCGATTTGATTGATAAGTCCGAATCAAGTGCTTCGCTTCTCTTTATAACCCGAACCGTGTGATATCCTTCATCCAATCCTGACACCAGGGTAAATGTGACTTCAGGAGCAAACATTAAGAACTCTGTCCCTTTTGTCGGATTGGTTTACCATCAACAAATACAACAAAATAGGGTTCTTTTGATATCAATCCTGGATTGGTGGTAAGAAATGTTGCATCAACACTGGTGCCGTAAAATCCAATTTCAAACCCGCTTCCGGTATAATACATGTCCGTAGCTAAGGATACTTCATTATAATTTGTTCTTCCTAAATATCGAATATAATTTTCGTTTGACATTGAAGTGCCTCGCAATTCGTCGTTCTTTTTGGAATCTGTTATTGTAAATTGAAGAAGATCAGAATAATAAGAATATACAATGGAGGATTCTGGCCCTATATGTAACACTGACCTGACCCTAACTTGGTAATTACCATCGTCAAGGAGATATGACAAATCAAATTGATTGGATAGTGTAAAAACACCAACGGATTCTCCTGAAGAAGTCTCTACTTCTAGCTGGTACTGAAAGGCATGATTCACTGGAAGACATTCAAATAAATTATCTACAACTTCTACGCTTTCTGGTATGCTCAGTTGTTCTATTGAGGGGTCGACTGTTACAGAGTAGGTATTAGATTGCGTCGTTGTGGAAGTGGTACTGGATGTCTCACATGCCGCACTGACGAGGGTCAGGGTTACAATTATTAAAATTGCAAAAATCTTTTTCATAGGCGCCTCCATATTCGTTAACATATTGAATTCATTATACATTCAATAAAATCGGTTGTCAATGTGTTCACTTCGAAATGCTATGACACTTTCATGAACGAAACTTCCTTAATATGGTCTAAATATAGGGTCTTTTTTCTTTTATT
>CAZNOO010000004.1:43861-108689 GCA_964574705.1 uncultured Candidatus Izemoplasmatales bacterium | reverse complement strand
GTTCCATTTTTAAGTCTAATGAAATTGGAACGATGGCTAATAATAATGATTCCAACCGCACATGCCGTGACAATGATTAAAGGAATGCTTCTCTCTAAAGTAAAATACCTGACAATTACAAGAACTAATGTTACAACTGCACTCGTGACGGAAGAGACGGATACATATCTAGTAATAATTTGAGTCAGGAAGAATACGAGGACCATAACAATTGCAATTCTATAGTCATATGCTAGAAGTAAGCCAAAAGAAGTAGCGACTCCTTTTCCGCCTTTGAATTTGAACCAAACTGGATACACATGCCCAATAACGGATGCCAGTCCGAAATATAAAGGACTAATCAAATCAAGGTTGTCAAACCAAGTCGTGTTAATCATCAAAAACACAAGCAGACCACTCTTCGTGACATCGAGTAAACTGACGGCGATTCCAATCGGTTTTCCAAACTCTCGAAACGCATTGGTTGCGCCTAAATTTCCACTTCCGAGCTTCCTTAAGTCTTGATGTCTGAACATTTCGCCGATGAGATAGGAGAAGGGGATGGAACCCAGTAAGTATGCGATTAAAAGAAATAATACATTTACCATATAGCAACCTCCGATATACCACAAAATTATATCATAATTACTTGAAAAAGATAAGGAAAAAAATGTAAAAGTTTGGTATAATAAAAGGAGAGCTAAAAGGGGTTATGCACATGAGCGCAAAAGGAAATGAAATCTACAATGCACAGTCCATCCAAATCTTGGAAGGCCTTGAAGCTGTAAGGAAGAGACCTGGAATGTACGTCGGTTCCACCGACGCCAGAGGGCTTCACCATCTCGTCTGGGAAATCGTTGACAATTCAATCGACGAAGTCTTGGCAGGCTATGGAAAAACAATCAAGGTGGTTGTCAAAGAAGACAACTCGATTTTGGTCGTGGACGACGGGCGAGGAATGCCAGTCGATATGCATTCATCTGGACTCTCCGGTGTGGAAGTCATTTTTTCTAAATTGCATGCTGGTGGCAAGTTCGGAAACTCTGGAGTATACAAAGTATCCGGTGGTTTGCATGGGGTTGGAGCTTCGGTCGTCAATGCACTTTCCGAGTTTCTTGAAGTCACAGTTCACCGTGACGGACTCATGTACAAAATGCGTTTTGAAAACGGTGGAAAAAAAGTCAATGAATTGATTGTCATTGGTGAAACGAAGAAACAAGGAACCGAAGTCTGGTTCAAACCGGATCAAACCATCTTTTCAACGACACTTTTTCATTTCCAAACATTGGAAGAAAGACTCAGAGAAAGCGCATTTTTAATCAAAGGCTTGAAAGTCATTTTACAAGACGAAAGAAGTAAGCAGAAAGAAGTCTACATTTATGAAGACGGTATTTCTGAATACGTCAAATATATCAATCAACAAAAAACACCGCTTCATGAAACGGTTTATTTCGAAGGGGCTTCCCAGACCATCGAAGTTGAAGTCGCATTTCAATATACCAATGCTTATTCTGACAATATCATCTCTTTTGTGAACAACGTCAGGACCAAAGATGGCGGAACCCACGAAACCGGATTTAAGTCTGCATTCACAAAAGTGTTCAACGACTATGCCAGAAGAATGAGTCTTTTAAAAGAAAAAGATTTGGCTTTAGAAGGCGCAGACATCCGTGAAGGACTCACAGTTATCGTCTCAATTAGAATTCCGGAAAACCTTCTTCAGTTCGAAGGTCAAACAAAGAACAAACTCGGTAGCCCTGAGGCAAGACCCGCTGTTGAAAACGTCATTACCGAAAAACTAAATATCTATTTAACTGAAAACCCTCAAATATCAGCGATATTAATTGATAAGTCACTAGGAGCTAGAAATGCTCGAGAAGCAGCTAGAAAAGCAAGAGAAGATGCAAGGCTTGTCAAAAAAGTCGTAAAACAAGATACGATTCTTTCTGGAAAACTTTCACCTGCAACCTCGAAAAATCCAAAAATCAATGAACTATTTTTAGTCGAAGGAGACTCCGCTGGAGGCTCCGCAAAACAAGGACGTGACCGCAGGTTCCAAGCGATTCTTCCTTTGCGTGGAAAAGTCATCAACTCCGAGAAGCAAAAGATGGAAGACGTTTTGAAAAACGAAGAGATTGGAACCATCATCTCAACCATCGGCGCGGGTCTTGGAAGCGACTTTCAAGTATCAAAATCACAATACAACAAAGTCATCATCATGACCGATGCGGACACCGACGGTGCCCACATCCAAGTTTTGCTCATCACTTTCTTTTTCCGCTATATGAGACCCCTTGTCGAAGCTGGCAAATTATATATTGCACTTCCACCACTCTATAAAATAACTCGTAATTCCAAACGTGAGGACATCACTTACGCATGGAATGAAGATGATCGTGAACAAATCTGCAAAAAATATAAAACGTATAATATCCAAAGATACAAAGGACTCGGTGAAATGAACGCTACCCAGTTATGGGATACGACCATGAATCCTGAGACGAGGACTCTCATTCGAGTTCATATTGAAGACATGGCAGACGCCGATCAACGAATCAGCGTTTTAATGGGCGACAAAGTCGAACCGAGAAAAGAATGGATTGACACTTTCGTTTCATTTGAAAGCGAAGACAACTATCGGATTAAGGGGGAAGAATAATGGCAAAATCTGTCAAAAAGAAACTTGACGTTTTTCTTGATGAGAAAATCATCCCCGAAAATTTAGAGACTATCATTGGAGACCGCTTCGGTAAATACTCAAAATACATTATTCAAGACCGTGCCCTGCCAGACGTCAGAGATGGCCTAAAACCGGTCCAAAGAAGAATTTTATATGCAATGCATGCATTAGGTATGGGTTCTACGAAACCGTATAAGAAGTCCGCTAGAATCGTCGGAGAAGTCATCGGTAAATTTCACCCTCATGGTGACACTTCTGTGTATGACGCCATGGTCAGAATGAGCCAAACCTGGAAGATGGGGACTCTTTTGATTGACATGCACGGAAACAATGGGTCGATTGACAACGACCCAGCTGCAGCGATGCGTTATACGGAAGCGAGACTTTCTGTCTATGCGGAACAACTCTTAAGAGACATCGACAAAAGAACGGTTAACTTCATTCCAAACTTTGACGACGAAGAATATGAACCCGTCGTCTTACCAGCCAAATTTCCAAACTTGCTCGTGAATGGTTCAATGGGTATGGCAACAGGATATGCGACCAACATTCCGCCCCATAACCTAAATGAAGTCATTGATGCCGTTATCTATAAAATCAGACATCCGGAAGCGACCATTGAAGATTTGGCAAAAATCATCAAAGGACCTGATTTTCCAACAGGCGCCATTGTCGAAGGAACGGATGAAATCCGTAAAGCCTTCGAAACAGGAAAAGGAAGAATCATCATCAAAAGCAAGGTCGAAGTTCAAGACACTTCTTTGATTGTGACTGAAATTCCTTATGAAGTCAATAAATCAGATCTCGTTCGTAAAATCGACGAAATCAGATTAAAAAAGAAAATCGATGGAATTATCGAAGTCCGCGATGAATCTGACCGAGAAGGTCTTAGAATCGTTGTTGACTTGAAAAAAGAAATCTCTTCTCAAGTCGTACTCGCTTATTTGCTTAAGAACACTGATTTGTCAGTTGCGTTCAATTACAACGTGGTTGCCATTGACCAAAAGAGTCCAAAGCAATTAAGTTTGAACGAACTTTTGAATTCGTATATCCTTCATCAAAAAGAAGTCATTCGAAACCGCAGTAACTTCGAACTTCAAAGAGCCGAGAAAAGAAGCCACATCGTCGACGGATTCTTGAAGATGGTCGACATCCTCGATGAAGTCATCACAGCCATCAGGGCATCCTTTGGCAAAAGAGACTCTATTGATAAACTAATGAGTCTATTTGGTTTTACAGAAGTACAGGCTGACGCCATCGTCAGCTTGCAATTATACCGATTGTCTTCGACCGATGTCGAAGAGATGAAGAAAGAGAATCTCGAACTTCAAAAACAAATCAACCAACTCTCGAAAGTTTTGAGCAACGAACTTGTCCTTGAAAACGTCATCGTCATGGAATTGACAGAACTATCTCTCGCTCTTCCACAACCAAGAAGAAGCGAAATAAAGGACGAAATCAAGAAACTAGAAATCGACGAGCAAGAATTAATTCAAAACGAAAATGTCATGGTCGTTCTTTCAAAAGACGGATACATCAAACGCACTTCAATCAAGAGCTATCAAGCGACACAAGGCAATACCGGACTTAAGCAAGATGACTTTGTCTTAAAACAACAAGAAGTCAATACCAGAGACACACTCTTGATTTTTACAACGCTTGGAAATTATATCAATATCCCAGTCTATAAAGTCCCTGACATGAAATGGAGGGACTTAGGAGAATACATTGGCGTATTTGCGCCTTTAAAAGATTCGGAAGACGTTTTAGACATGCTGACAATCGACTCCTTTGAAGATGACAAAGCGATTCTTCTTGCGAATCAGCAAGGCGCAATCAAACAAGTACCTTTATCGGAGTTCCAACAAATTAGACTCAATAAAACGTACAATTGCATGCCTGCTTCTAAAATCAATCACCTTGTGAGTGTGGATATCAAAGAATCCTACGACACTTCGGTTACGATTACGTCCAGAAATGGATACGTCGTCAAATATGATTTAAGTGAAATTCCGCTTCAATCCCTTTCCGCCAAAGGCGTCAAGGGAATCAATCTCCGGGATGACGATGTTGTCGGAGCGAGATACACAAACGCGATTTCAAAGGATGAAGTCTTAATCCTGACAAACCGTGGTGCTATCAAACGTTGCTTCTCATCTACCATCGATTTTAGTCATCGCCCTGCGAAGGGAAAACTATACCTCAAGAGCGTGAAGACGAACCCCTATCAATTCATCGGAATGCTGAGCGAAAATGTATTCAGACTCAAAGAATACATTACCTTCAGAATCATCTTGAAAGACGGTGAATTTATCATATCCGGAACGGATCTCAAGCCTGATAAATATGAACACGGCGTTCCGGTGCTAGAAAAAGAAGGATGTCCCATCGATTTCAAAATGGACAAAAATCAACCCTATCTCGTCAACCAATCCTTAATGAAACTATTTAAAGAAGACGCTGAGTCCTTTGATGATGAAGAGACCGAAGAAGTCGTTGAAACGGAAGATGTCATGCTCGAACTTGAAAAGATTCTTTCAAGCAGAGAAAACTTCGTAGCGCAAGACAGACCCGCGAAACGTCCTAAACTTGAAGTCAAGAAAGAAGAAGAGGAAGACGAAGAAGACGATGATTCCAATATTGTCCAACAAACCTTATTCTAATCACATAATATTCACGAACAAAAGGTATCATACCTTTATCCATTATTTAAGGAGCACAAAATGAAAAAAATAACCGGATTTCTTGTGATTGCTCTCGTCCTGTTTCTTGGGGGATGTTCATTCTTTACCACGACGACGACAACAGTCACTTCTACCGAAAACCCCAATACGGAACCCATTGAAGTTTGGACCGTGGAAGATTTACAAGGCATTACCTATAGCGACGATGTAGAACTGATGGCTGACATTGATTTAGAAGGCGTCGTATGGGTTCCTTTATGCAGTCACGAAGAGCCCTATAATGGCACTTTTAATGGAAATGGACACGTAATTTCCAATATGACCATTTCAGTCAAAAATTCTGATTTTAATGGCCTATTTGCCTCGATTACAGGAGATGTACAAGATCTTACGATTCAAGACTTTTCAATCACTTACACAACAACCTTCCTGACTTATGCAGGTGGACTAGCTGGTGAACTTTCTGGAGATGTGACGAATGTAACTCTCATCGGTGAAATCACCATCGTCAATGCGATGTCTTCAAGCTATGTCGGATTGCTTGCTGGTTTGATTCAAGCGCCCGTCACTTCAACGATGACCGCTGCTGAATTTATTCCAAACCACATTTCAGGGAACACTATTTCTGGGACACTCGATGTTCAATCAGAATATTTTGCATACGTGGGCGGACTTGCAGGAAAGTCTTACAATTCAGAAATCACTCAGAACTTTGTCTCTGCCCAGATGAATGTCACGTGTGAAATCTACAGAGCCTACGTCGGAGGACTTGTAGGTCATCATTACGGTGGTGTATTGATCGGGTATGAAGAAGCTGTCGACACGACCGATATCATAGTCGCGAACAATACAGTTGTATCGGACATCACTGTCACTTCGAATGGAACACAGGCTTCGATTGGTGGATTAATCGGTTACGCACAATTCGGCGTACTTCTCAACAATTTTACAGCTCCGACCATTCACCTCAACGGAATCTTTCTCACTGCAGGTGGTTTTCTTGGAGAAGGATGGTATGGAAGGCTTGAAAATTCCGTTACCGTTGGATCTATCGATGTCACCTTAGAAGACAATCAAGATTTGTCACTCTCGACGGCAGTCGGATTCGCAAATACGGAATTCACGGAAGAACGACTCTATCATTACCTAACCTGTAACACCGAGATTGATAATACGATTCCTGAAGATGTAACACTGATAACGTTATCTGAAGAAAGTTTCTATTCTACAACACTAAACTGGGATGATACCTTATTTGACTTCACTCAGTTGATTTCCTATCTTCCAGAATAACTTAAAAGAACGGCTTAGCCGTTTTTTTTAAGTCAAAATTAACCATATGAGTATGTTTAAACATAAATTTCAATGTAATTCTATATAAATCGATATCATTTTCTCCTTTGATGGGGTATAATAAAACGAAGGTGATAAAGATGAAATGTCTCAATAATTTAATTAGAACGCCAATCCCAAGCGATATTTTCATGAGTACTTTAAATTTGTATTATCAAATGGGTAAAAATGACTATTATTTAAAATTATTTGAAGAGGATCAAGATTTTCTTGAAAAACAAATTGCATTTCAAGAAGCCTATTCTTTTTACAAATGTTTTTTTTCTGCGAACAAAATCGTAGAGTCCAGAATGAGAACCCTTCAGCTAGATTCGACAGTTCCAAAAAACAGAGCGGAACATTTATATAAAAATATCATCAAAATCTTTCAAACGATCCATAATCGGGATACGGAACCCTTCCAACTCAATGTCACCGAAATTTCGGACCTCGTGAAAATCCTCTTTAGTGATTTCCATCCGAGTGAGAAAATCCAGTACAAGAAAATTGAGCGTCAAAAACATACGCTAATCTCCTCTGAGGTCGCTTCGAAACGTGAAAAATTGGAAGAATTGATTAAAAAACTGGATGAAGTCAAGAAGACAAAAGAATATGAAACCTTGTTCCTGTATTTAAACTTCGCAGTCGACTTCATCAATATGGATATCTTCAAGTTCGAAGAAAACGACGTTGTCGCTATCCTAATCTTTTACATCATGGTCTTGCAAGAAGGATTCATTGTTTCCAAATACGTTTCTTTCTTTGAAAAGATGTTGCTATACGAGAAAGAACTCAAACAGGCGATTGACAAATCTAGATTCGGATGGAGTGAAGGTTTTTCAGAAATGATGCCCTTATCTCGGTTCATCCTTAATGTCTATTATAAGATGTATTTAGAACTTGCCGAGAAGGCAAGAGACTACGAATATGAAAACAATCTTGAGATTTCAAAATCAGACTACATTGAAAACACCATCGACAAACTTCCCGAGGTGTTTTCAAAAGACGATATTCGAAATCGTCATCCACTGATCTCCGATTCAACCATCAATCGAACGCTGAAACGGATGCAAGATGAAAACAAGATCCGCCCCCTTGGAAAAGGTAGAAGTGCAAAATGGATCAAACTTTACAAAAAAGAGAAAAAGCCCAGAATTCAAGAACAACTCAATTTTGAATTAAGCGAGGAAAAAGATGAAAGATATCGATAGTATTATAGAAGAAGCATTAAAGGAAGACATCCCAGCTGGGGATATCTCCAGTATTTATCTGTTTCATGACCAGGAATCATTTGGGAATTTCATTGCCAAAGAAGATGGAATCATCAGTGGGATGAAAGTCTGCAAACGAACTTTTGAAATCGTTGACCCTAGCGTCCATTTCAAAGTCATGAAACATGACGGAGACGCAGTACTTAAAGGCGACATTATCGCCACGGTCCAAGGGAAGACCGTCTCCATTTTGGCAGCGGAAAGAGTCGGACTCAACTTTCTTCAAAGAATGTCTGGAATTGCGACAATGACCCGTCAATACGTTCTTGAAACCGAAGGAACCAAAGCAGAAATTCTTGATACGAGAAAGACAACCCCGCTTTTAAGAATGCTTGAAAAACAAGCCGTCAAAGACGGACTTGGCAGAAACCACCGTATGAGTTTATCCGATATGGTCATGCTGAAAGACAACCACTTGAAAGCGACGACTTCCATCAAAGATGCCGTCGACACTGTCAAAAAACATATCGAACCCGGAATTAAGATTGAAGTTGAAGTTGAAAGCATTACCATGTTCAAAGAAGCCCTGGAGTCCGATTGTGACATCATCATGCTGGACAACATGTCGCTTGAAGATATGCGCACTTGCGTCGAGATCAATCTCGGAAAAAAGAAACTAGAAGCGAGTGGAAACATGACCTTCGACCGAATCAAAGGCGTCGCACAGACTGGCGTGGATTACATCAGCGTCGGCGCATTGACGCATTCTTACAAATCTTTAGACATTTCATTGAAATTCTAGTGTATTTTTAGGCGTTGCCTATGCAAAAACAGTCTTTTTTTGTATAATAGATTGTTAAGAAATGAGTGATTGGCTTGTTAAAAGCAAAATATCTGTGGAAACCCCTCGCAGAGGGTGTGGTTCCTGATCAGCAAATTTATGAAGTCATCTTAAAAAATAGGGGGATAGACGACCCGGACCATTTTTTCTCCATGGGACGAGAAGTTTTAATCGATCCCTATTTGCTGAAAGGAATGGACAGAGCGGTAGCTCGAATCCTGAAAGCCATCTCAGCAGATGAAAAAATCATCATCTACGGAGACTATGACTGTGATGGAATTACGGCCATTTCCGTCCTTTACAGAACTTTAAAAAAAATGAAAGCAAATGTGTTTTATGACCTTCCAAATCGATTTGTCGATGGGTATGGTCTTAATATGAATGCCGCAAGCAAAATGGTTCAAGAAAAAGTTGAACTCGTGATTACTGTTGATAACGGAATTACGTGTGTGAATGAAGTCGCACTTCTAAAGGCCCACGGAATCGATACCATTATCACCGATCATCATGAAGTGAAAGACGTTTTACCGGACGCTTATGAAATCATTCATCCGAAAACCTCTCCCAATTATCCTTTTAAAGAAATCGCCGGAGTGATGGTTGCCTACAAACTTGCTTCTGCACTCTCTGATTCCATTTTAGAAGATTTGTTCGATCTCGTCATGATTGGAACGATTGCGGATTTGATGCCTCTTGAAAATGAAAACCAGGCCATGGTCAATCTTGGACTCGTTCAAATGCAAAAAACATCAAATCTTGGACTGAAGAAATTGATTGAGTATTCTCACCTAGACATGATCAACGAAACGGCCATTGCCTTCAAGATTGCACCGAAAATCAACAGTTCCGGTCGTCTTGGAAAAGCAAAAGAAGCTGTTAAACTTTTGATTAGTGACTCCGAACGTGAAATCAATGACTTAATCCTTCAAATTGAAGAGTATCACTCGAACAGAAAAGATTTGACAGAAGAAGCTTTTCAACTATGTGAAAAACTAGTGATTCCAGAAGAAGACGTTATCGTCATTGCTTCTCCCTTCCTTCACGAAGGGGTCATCGGAATCTGTGCTCAAAAAATCGCTGAGAAATATCAAAAATCCACGGTGATCATCACCTTGGATGACGAAGGCGTTGGAAAAGGGTCAATGCGTTCCTTCGGTGGAGACAATATCCTTAAAATGCTTGAACACAACAAGGACTTATTGATAAAATTCGGCGGCCATTCACAAGCTGCTGGTCTTCAAATCAAACAAGAAAACATTGATTCGCTTAGAACTGGGCTTCAAGGCGTTGGAAATCACGATCTTCCAATCTTGAAATTTGACATGGAAGTGCATCTCCCTGAAGTACAAGTCTCGACAATTCAAAAATTGCAAGACAATTCCTTTTTTACGGCACTGTTTCTATTTCGAAAACTTGTCGTTACCAAAAAAATGAAAATGAGCGATAAGCATACCAAACTCGTCTGTGACGTTGAAGGCGTTTCAATTGATGTGCTTTCCTTTAACAGCCTTGAATATTATTACGTTTTGGAAATTGGAGACACCATCGACGTTATCGGTGGACTCAACATTAACCAATGGCGGAAACGCACGAGCATCCAAATCATGGTCAAAGACTTGCAATGCAAGAATTTCCAAGTCTTGGATTTAAGAAATCAAACCATTTTTCCAGATGGTGTCTTGTGGATGAAACCATCCAGTTTTACGATTTCCGATGAAACGTTGCTTGACGGAAACCTCAAACAAATTCTTTTTGAACAAAAACCTAAAACCATCGTTTTGCTACCACGAAACCATCAAGACATGATTGATGCCTCCGTGGAAAAAGAGACTTATATTCGAATATACAAAGCAATCACCGAAATCGGAGACATCACCCTCTTCGATTTGGAACAGAAAACGAAATACCCTGTTTGGACAATCAGAAAAGCACTCGAAGTCTTTTTGGAACTCAACTTGATTCAAAAAACAGAAGAAGGTTTTTCGAAAGGTGCAGGTGCAGTCAAGTCCGACCTTCATACCTCTCCCACCTATCAAATGTTGGAAGATTTGAAAGAGACCTCTGATTGGCTCTATCAAGCAGGCATCACTACAATCAAATCATCGCTTTATGCATGGACGGAGGCCCATTATGAATTTTGAAAAATATATTAAGAATGTACCTGATTTTCCAATTAAAGGAATTCAGTTTAAAGATATCACACCATTGATCGGAGATGGTGAAGCTTTTCACGCCGCCATTTCTGAACTCGCAGAATTCTCAAGACTTTTGAATGCGACCAAAGTCGTTGGGCCAGATGCCCGAGGTTTCATTACTGGAGCGCCTGTTTCGACGATGTTGAAAGTTGGATTCATTCCGGTTCGTAAACCAGGAAAACTGCCTAGAGAAGTCTTAACTTATGATTATGATTTAGAATATGGTCACAATACCCTTTGTATGCATAAAGACGCGATTTCCAAGGGAGACAGAGTCGTTATTATGGATGACCTGCTCGCTACGGGAGGAACGATGGAAGCGACGATCAAATTGGTTGAAACCGCCGGAGGAGAAGTTGTCGGACTCGGTTTTTTAATCGAATTAGTTGAACTCAAAGGAAGAGACCGTCTTAAAAACTTTCCAATCAAGGTATTGATTCAATACTAGAAGGAGGATTATCGTTTGACCAGAGACGAAGCGTATAAGCCGCTAGAAGAACAGTTATCTACTTATCTGTCAAAAAAAGAGCACCTCGATTTTATCAGGCGCGCTTTTGACTTTGCTTATATGAAACATGAAGGTCAACTTCGTAAATCCGGAGATCAATACATTACCCACCCTGTGCAAGTCGGGATTACACTTGCAGAGTATCGTGTCGATCCAAGTACCATCGTTGCTGGATTGCTTCATGACATCTTAGAAGACACCGATACCGATTATGAAGAAGTTCGAAATCTATTTGGTGAAGAAGTCGCCGACATTGTTGAAGGACTCACCAAATTGCATTTGTTGACATATGAAGGATCCAAAGCCGCTCAACAAGTCAAAAACCATCAAAAAATGGTTCTTGCAATGGCGAAAGACATTCGCGTCATCTTTGTTAAACTCGCAGATCGCCTGAATAACATGAGAACGCTCTATCATCTTGACGAAGAACGTCAAATTAGAATATCAAGAGAAACATTAGACGTATTTGCCCCCATCGCCCATCGACTTGGAATGTATCGACTCAAAGCCGAACTCGAAGACTTAGGGTTTAAATATCTTTATCCAAACGAATATCTAGAAATTGCCAGAATGATCAACGACAAACGGGGAAACCGTGAAGCTGATGTTCAAATGATGGAAAGAGAACTAGAAGAGATTCTAAAGAAAGAAACCCTTCATTTTGAAATCAACGGTCGAATTAAAAACATTCATTCCGTTTACCGCAAAATGAAAATCAAACATTTGGATTTTGAAGAAATCAACGATTTGCTTGCTCTCCGTGTCATCGTCGACACGATATCGGACTGTTACCGTGCTATTGGTATCGTTCATTCCAGATTCATTCCGGTTCCGGGTAGGTTTAAAGACTATATTGCAATGCCGAAGCCGAATATGTATCAGTCGCTTCACACAACTGTCGTCAACAAAGGAAAAATCTACGAAATCCAAATTAGAACCAAAGAAATGGATGAGATTGCTGAAAAAGGTGTTGCAGCTCATTGGGCATATAAAGAAACTCAAACCGGTCAAACGACAAGAAAGAACATCGAAGACATCGTTTCATCCAAACTTAGATGGTATTCGGAGTTAATCAAGTTTACCGAAGAAAACGAATCAGAAGAAGAAATTCTTTCCATCTTTACAGACGACATTCTTAATGCGAATGTTTATGTGTTTACACCAAACGGAGACATTATTGACTTGTCTGCCGGAGCGACACCACTTGACTTCGCTTTCAGAATTCATACCAAAGTTGGAGAAAAAACCGTCGGCGCGATTGTCAATGGAAAAATTCAACCGCTCGACTATACTTTAAAAACTGGCGACGTCGTAGAAATCAAAACGTCACAAAACGCCGTCGGCCCGAATGACAACTGGCTTAAAATCGCCAAAACGTCAAATGCAAGAAGTAAAATCAAAAACTTTTTGAATAAGCAAAGACGTGATTTCTTGATTGAAAAAGGCCAAGCTGAATTCGAAAAGGAAGTATTATCCAGACGACTTCAAATTACCCTGACCGACAAATTATGCAAGGACTTCTTTGAAAACAAAGGGGTCAAATCGGTTGAAGATTTTTATTATGAAATTGGAAAAAACATCGTCTCCCCTATCGGTGCCTTGAACCTTTTGACTGGAAAAGAAACTTTGTCAGAAGAAGAATTAATAGACAAAATCAATAAGGTTCCAGACGAGCGGAAACAGCAAAAATTAAGAACATTACACTCTGATATCAACATCATCGTCGAAGGGCTGACGAATCCGAGTGTCAAACTAGCAAATTGCTGCAACCCCGTACTCGGAGACGAGATTATCGGATACGTAACCAAAAACCAAGGAATCGTTGTTCACAGAGATGTCTGCAAGAATGTGGAAAGTTTCGAAAAGGAACGACTTCTCGACGTATTTTGGGGCCAAAATGTGACAAAAAAATATGAAACAAACTTAAAAATAATCGTTATGAACAGAGACAATATTCTGGCTGAAATCATCAATACAGCCACGTCATCCAAAGCTAAGATTACTCAGGTGAGTGCTCAAACCAACAAAGTGAAAGAAGGTCTCATCCGTCTGAAAGTTGAAATTGGAAATGTACTTGAACTTGACAATGTTATCGCCAATCTTCAAAAACTTCGTGGAATCTATTCGATTGAGAGGGTTTGCTGATGAAGGTTGTGGTTCAAAGAGTCACACAGGCGAGCGTTTCCGTCGAGGGTAAATTGATATCTCAAATTAAAAAGGGATACCTTTTACTGATTGGGTTTCACCACGAAGATACGATGGATACTGTCACTTATCTTGCAAAGAAAGTTGCTAAATTAAGAGTCTTTTCGGATTCGTCTGGCAAGATGAACTTATCTATACTAGATATAGCAGGAGACGTCCTCAGTGTTTCTCAGTTTACGCTTTATGGTGACACGTCTGATGGCAACCGTCCGTCCTTCACAATGTCAATGGAACCCGTCATGGCGAATACTCTATATCAAGCATTCAATCATGAACTGGAAAAGCTTTTGAATAAGCAGATTCAGACTGGCATTTTTCAAGCCGAAATGCAAGTTTCATTAATTAATGACGGACCTGTTACAATTTTGCTTGAAAGAGTATAAAATTTCCTGCTTTTGTTTGACTTACATCAATAAATAAACTATAATTATTTTCGTAGAAATAATCAAATCTTGGAGGGAACAATGGACAAAACACAAGTAATCTTTGATAAAGTCAAAGAAATCATCATTGAAGAACTGGGCGTAAAACCAGAGAAAGTTGTATTGGCTGCCGGTTTAGCTGAAGATTTCGGAGCCGACTCACTTGACGCTCTTGAACTATTTAATCAAATCGAAAGCGAATTCCTTGTTTCGATTTCTGATGAAGCAGCTACAAAAATGAAAGATGTTCAAGATTTAGTAGATTATGTCGTTGAAAAAGTAAGCGACAAATATTTCGAGTAAAAGATTGTGTGAACCACCTCTCTTACAGTAGGATATCGTCCTTTTAAAGAGGACGATTTTTTCTTAAATAAGCCTTGTGAAATGAATTAATTATTGATTTCCTCAGGGATTTTTCTTTATGAGTAGTGAATTGCACACTTTATATATTTTGGCTATTGAAAGGAGTAGATCTAGGATGAAACCATCCAAGATCTGTTAAAAAAAATGATTTCAAAAATCAAAGGAACACAAGACATTCTCCCCGGAGAAGTCGAAAGATGGCAAGAACTTGAAGATGTAATTTATCAAGTGTCCAAATTATATCATTTCAAGGAAATTAGAACACCCATCTTTGAAGCAAGTGAATTATTCCATCGTGGCGTCGGAGACACCACAGATATTGTAAAAAAAGAAACTTACGATTTTCTTGATAGAGGAGACCGTTCTTTGACATTGCGTCCTGAAGGAACGGCATCTGTCGTCAGAAGCGTCATTGAAAATAAATTGTATGCAGATGCAAATCTGCCATTAAAATACTATTATTATGGACCGATGTTCCGATATGAACGTCCTCAAAAAGGAAGACAAAGACAGTTCCATCAATTTGGAGCGGAGGCACTTGGATCGGATTCTCCACTTGTTGATGCAGAGATGATTGCTTATTCTTTTACCCTTCTCAAGGCGCTCCATTTATCGAATGTCTTTGTTAAAATCAATTCTTTAGGAGACACAGACTCTAAAGAAGCCTATAAAGTCAAACTCGTCGACTATCTCAATCAAAACGTCGAGCATCTTTGCGATGACTGCAAACGCAGATATTTAGAAAATCCTTACCGTGTTCTTGATTGCAAAATAGATAAGGATTCGCAAACCATCAAGGACGCTCCAAAACCGCTTGATTACTTGTCAGAAATTGATAAAGCTCATTTTGAACAAGTTTTGGATTATCTTGACGGAATGAATATTGATTACACTGTTGATAAAAACCTAGTCCGCGGACTGGATTACTATACACACACTGTTTTTGAACTTGAAGCTGATTTGGATACGCTTGGAGCTCAAGCAACCCTTGGTGGAGGTGGAAGATATAACCACTTATTCAAAACGCTTGAAGGACCAGAGTTCAGTGCCGTCGGATTCGCATTTGGAATGGAAAGACTCCTTTTGGCGCTTGAAAGCCTCAATAGAAAAAGACCTCAAGAATCCATTCATGCGTTTTTCATCATGCTAGGAGACTCTGTGAAGGCAGATGGACTCGAAATTATCATGAACCTGAGACATGGCGGACTCGTCATCGATTATGACTTTTTCGACAGAAATCTGAAAGCACAGTTCAAGCAAGCAGAAAGACAAAATCCGAAATTCTATTTGATTTTTGGAGAAGAAGAAGCCAAGAACAGAACAATCAATATCAAAGACGCTCTTTCAGGTGAACAGGAAAGCGTATCTCTTGATGATTTGTATCCTACACTTGTACATAAAATTCAAAACGCTTCCTCCTGTTCGGGTTCCTGCTCGGATTGCGCGGAAGATTGTGAATAAATCTAGAGGCACCTGTTTCAATTGAATGACAATATGCTATAATGTTCTATAGATAGGAAGTGATTTTTTTGAAGAGACCTCCGATTACGGATGCGAAACTCAATCGAATTATTAAATTTTTGGCGATCGCGCTCCTTGGTCTTGCCGTCCTTTTCATGGCGACTCAATTTTCTTCGCTTTGGACCTGGATTGTTTCTGCAATCAAGAGTGTCATCGTTCCAGTCGCCATTGCTTATTTAATAGCCTTAATCGTCTTTCCGCTTATCAAGATTCTTGAGCGAAAAGGGATTGGACCTCGTTGGCTATCCCTCTCTGTCGTTTTGCTTATATCGATATCTATCGTTTTCGCAATCTTTTATTTTTTGACACCATTCGTCGTTTCTGAAATCACGAATTTCTTCAACAACGATTTTCAAAAAATCATTGATTATTTCACTACTGATTTGCGTGATGAATTCATTTTGGGACGCGATTTATATGATCAAATCTACAATTACGTCACCGAAACCGATTTAATTGGGAATTTCTTGAACACACTTGTTCCTTCCGCTATTTCATATATGACAAGCGTCGCGGTCCCAATCTTCACGAGTATCGCGATTGTCCCGATGTTATTAATCTACTATCTACTTGACTATGAGTTGATTGGAGACAGACTACGTTCCATCGTTCCGCAAAAACATGAAAAGAAAGTTGCTGACCTTGGAAACAGACTCAACCGAACCGTTGGGGCTTATTTAAGAGGACAACTTTTCTTGATGGTCGCTATCGGCGTCGTCGCCGTCATCGTGTATAAACTGATTGGTATGCAGTACTACTTAGTCTTTGGACTGATTGTCGGAGTCACGAATATTATTCCATACTTCGGAAGTATTCTCGCCGCCATTCCGCCTCTCGTCTATGCGTTCATATCAGGAACCATCAATCCCCTCTTTGTTCTTGCCATTAACATGGTGTTGCAGTTCATCGAAGGAAATATATTCCAACCGCTCATCATGTCTCAACAATTGGAAATGCATCCGATTGTCATCATCGTCTCGATTTTATTCTTTGGAAGCTTGTTCGGTACGCTCGGCGTCATCTTTGCTTCTCCGATGGCCGCAAGCATCAGAGTCTTCTATCAGTTCTATAAAGAGAACAGACCAAGACCAAAAGCGATTGAGCCTTCCCCGGGAGGGAAGACTTGATGAAAGGCAAAAAGTTATCCCCAATCTATTCTCAATATGAAATTAACACCATTTTGTTCTACGGAATGATGATAATGTTTCTCCCACTGATCCTTGTATTTACTTATATTTTTGATATTGATTCCTTGCTCGACATCAATCTGTTTATTCTCTGGAGCGTTATTACTAATTTCATCTTCACATTGATTGGAACTGTGATTTTGCTCGTCAGAAAAGATCATTTGAAACGCGTCGTGAAAGCGAATTACAGAAATGAATTCTTTTTCTTAGGATTGATATCGATTTTTGGAATATTGGGTGTAGTCGTATTCTATGACTACATGGGTGGAAATCGCGATTATATTGCGAACATTCTCGTTGTCATTTTTGCGGTGCTATTGTTCGCACTCATCTTTCTTGGCCGTAAATTTTTTAAGTTCGATTATATGAAGAAAAAATAATGGCTGCCGATGCAGCCTTATTTGTTAGCGAGGACATCCATGAGATTTGACCGTTTGAAGGCCATCACGAATGATTTTAAAGAAATCACCAATCATACGATTCTGATTTTAGGACTCGGTGGGGTTGGCTCTTTTGCGGCTGAAGGCATCGCCAGAAGCGGCTTTCAAAGAATCATCCTCGTCGATTATGATGTCGTTGATGAGACAAACATCAACAGACAAATTATTGCGAACGATGATACCTTGGGCAGATTCAAAACTGAAGTCATGAAAGAACGGATTTTCAAGATTAATCCCTTGTGTTCTGTTACTACTCATACAGAAAAAGTGACTGCAGAAAATATTCAACGCTTCTTTAAAGAAAAGGTTGATTATGTGATTGAGGCGATTGATGACTTGCCGGCAAAGATTGAAATTGCAAAAGAAGTAGAGCTGCGAGGAATCAATATGATTTCCTCAATGGGGTTTGCGAACAAGTTCGAACCTGATAAAATCAAGATTGCTCCTCTCGACAAAACAAGTGTTTGTCCACTGGCTAGAAAATACAGATATCTTTATAGACAAGCGTCTCTTTTACTGAAAAGGGAAGTCATCTTTTCAACTGAAATTCCCTCAAAAACATCACAAGACGATGTTAAACTGGGATCGACTTCTTTTGTTCCTAGTGTTGCTGGACTAATGATGTCAGCACACGTATTTAATCATTACAGAAAAGGTGAGGGTTCATTATGAAAAAAATCATTGTCGCCGCAGGATGTTTCTGGGGCGTTGAACATTATTATAAGCGGTTAAAGGGCGTTTTGAAGACTCGAGTAGGCTATACTGACGGTCCTACCGAACGGCCAACATACGCTGAAGTTTGCGATAATTCTGGCCACGTTGAAGCCGTTGAAATCGAATTTGATGAACAAGTCATCTCGATTCAGAAGATTTGTGAACACTTTTTCAGAATCGCTGATCCGACTCAAAGAAACCGTCAAGGACATGATTTTGGCGTACAATATCGCAACGGATTTTTCACCTATTCTCAAGAAGACGAGCAAGCCATTATGGCGTATATTGATAGTGTTAAGTCAAATTATAAAAAGCCGCTTACTACTTTTTGTAAACCCGCAACTCCATTTTATGACGCTGAAACCTATCATCAAAACTATCTAGAGAAAAACCCTTCGGGATATTGTCATGTGAACATGTCCCTTGCGAAAATTGAAGAATTGAAATCAGGTGAATAATATGTTAATGATCTCACTAGAAGTCAGAAGAGCCATCGAAGAAAACAAACCCGTCGTTGCTTTAGAATCAACGATTATTTCACATGGAATGCCCTATCCCAAAAATGTCGAAACAGCACTTCGATGCGAAGAAATCATTCGTGAAAACGGAGCCGTTCCGGCAACCATCGCAATCATCGATGGAGTAATTAAAGTTGGCCTTTCAAGAGAAGAAATCGAAATGATCGCTTTACCTGGTGCTTCCGTTATGAAAGTTTCGAGAAGAGACCTTCCTTTGGCCTTAAGCCAAAAGAAAAACGGCGCCCTTACGGTTGCCGCAACGATGATAGTCTCGAATCTTGCTGGAATACGATTCTTCGCGACTGGCGGAATCGGAGGCGTACACCGTCACGGAGAAACGACGATGGATGTATCTGCAGATCTTGAAGAACTCGGAAACACGAGTGTCTGTGTCGTTTCGGCTGGTGTCAAATCGATTCTCGACATTGGAAAAACACTGGAGTACCTTGAAACTTTAGGTGTTCCCGTGATTGGATATGGCGTCACTGAAATGCCTGCATTTTATACGAGAGAATCTGATTTCGACGTTCCAATCAGCTTAAATACATTTGAAGAAGTGGCGTCTTTCCTAAAAGCAAAATGGGGACTCCCTCTTCAAGGTGGCGTCTTGGTTGCGAACCCGATACCAAAAGAATTTAGTTACGATAAGTTCGCAATTGACTCCGCCATCGAGCAAGCACTTGTGGAATGCGATGCACTTTCGATTATTGGAAAAGAAATCACGCCCTACCTTTTGAAAAGAATTACAGAAATCACAGAAGGCGCGTCTTTGAAAGCCAACATGGAACTCGTGTACAATAATGCTAGAGTAGCGGCTTGTATTGCAAAAGAATATTTCAAGGAGAATTTTCCATATGAAACGGAATAATTACTTGTCCTGGGACGAATACTTCATGGGCGTCGCTGATCTATCCAGCATGAGAAGCAAAGATGATTCTTCACAAGTTGGAGCGTGCATCGTCAATTTAAAAAACAGAATCGTCGGTATCGGATACAACGGATTTCCAATCGGTTGTGAAGACGATGAATTTCCTTGGGAAAGAGAAGGAGATTTTTTGCACACGAAATATGCTTATGTCGTTCATGCAGAACCCAACGCAATCTTAAATTCGACCGTAGATTTAGAAGGAGCGAAAATGTATGTGACTTTGTTTCCATGTAATGAATGTGCAAAATTGATCATTCAGTCCGGAATCAAAGAGGTCATTTATCTCTCTGACAAATACGCAGGAACCGAAATCGATCAAGCTGCAAAGAAACTCTTTAATGCAGCTAAAATCAAAACACGTAAACTCGAGGGATACCGCCTCAAGGTGACCAAAGATGAATGAACTGATTGAACATTACTGGAAACGGATTGTCGTATTAATCCTTCCTTATTTCGCCTTTATGTTTCTGGCATTCATGCCGATTGCTTTCTATGTGAATACTCCAGGAGGGTTGACAGAAGTCGAAGATTTAATCACGGTTGACTACAATCAAGATAAAGTCACTGAAGGGACCATTTCTTCAACCTATATTATGTCAATCAATCGACCGACCTATCTTGAATTCATCTTCGGAACCCTAAGCAAGTACTCCTCGATTGGAGTCTTAGCCGGATCCAATCTCGACTATACAAACAATGAAATAAACCAAATTAGTTATCTTGACAAAGCCACATCAGTTGACGCCGCAATCATTGTCGCCTATAATAAGGCGTCTCTTGACAATACGGACATTCATATCGAATACAATCAATCGATTATGGTCTATGGAAAAGCAACTTATCTATCTCATTACGACGAAATTGATTTTGGTGACGTATTCATCGGAATGATGGGGGATAATTCAACCTATGTAATGACGACGGATGCTATCGCTAGTAACACCACGCTTACGGACACCTATACATTCACGTTCCAAAAATCAGATGGAGAAGAATACAACGTCGATTTGACGAAAAGCCCAGATACAGGACTCTTCGGAATCACTTTAAAAACGTACTACGTTGTTGATTCAGCACTTACTTCTCCAATCTATCATGAAGGTGATTCCAACATTGGAGGTCCTTCAGGTGGCTTACTTCAGACGCTCTCAATTTACAACATGCTTTGTGATGAAGACATTACACATGGACTCAAGATTGCCGGTACTGGAACCATCAACTATGACGGAACCGTTGGGTATATCGGTGGTGTGAAACAAAAAATCGCAACTGCATACCTCAACCATGTGGATGTATTCTTTATTCCATATCTTGATGAAAACTATTACTACGACAATTATGTAGAAGCTTTGAGAAGTTGCGAAGAACTTGGAATCGATCCAACGGGATGGTTAATTCCAGTCGCGAGTTTTGACGAAGCCATTACCTATTTGAACGGATTGGGGGACTAAGATGAAAAAATACTTGGAATACCTCAAAACGTTTCGTTCTTTGTTTACTTTGAAAGAAAGACTTTCCGCGCTATGTGGGGGTCTCTTGTTTGCGACCATGATCTTTTTGCCTGTCGTTATTATCTTAACTGAGATGATGGTGGTATATATCTATATGGTTTATACTTTAACCGTCCTTGGAATATTTGTCGCACTTGCCTTTTCAGCGGTTGCGAGCCATCTTGAAAAGAAAGCTCTATCCTTAAAAAACGCCGAACTTGCAAAAGACCCGTCCGTCGGAAAAGTATTGTTTTTCAATCAAATACTAATCAATTCCATCATTGTTATTATAGGTCTTTGTTTTCTCCTATGGTGGATCCCAATCTTAATGGTATAAAGGAGCTACTTATATGAAAAAATGGATCTTGATAACGATTCTGTTATTAGCGGTCGACCAATTGACTAAATTTATCGTCGTTCAATCTTTCGACTATGTTGGGGATACCTTCCCAGTCATTCAAAATTTCTTCCATTTCACCTATGTCCGAAATTCCGGAGCCGTATTTGGACTTGGCGGAGATTTAGGCTTTAGCTATCTAATCGGAGTCGGTTTTGCAATACTAGCGACTGGAATCTTTGGATATATGCTCGTAAAAAACGATTTTACAGACAAAAAACGATTTTGGTACACGCTCAGTTTGTCAATGCTGATTGCAGGCGCACTCGGTAATGGACTTGATCGACTGTTTCAATTTGACCACAGTGTGGTCGATTTCATCGATTTCAGAGGAATTTGGGTCTATGTCTTCAATTTTGCAGATATGTGTCTAAACGTTGGAATCGTGCTATTTATTTTCGATCAATTCTTTTTAGAACCAAAGAGGGTGAAACAAAATGCGACCGAATGAATTTCAATATGAATGGAGCGTCACGAATTTTGACGAACTGACACGAATCGACAAATTTGTCGCTTCGGGGTTTGACGAATATTCAAGAACAATGGTTCAAAAGATGATTGCAGAAGAATACATCATCTGCAATGGTCATGGCGTGAAACCAAATTACCAAGTCAAGGTCGGAGACATCATTCAAATCGAAGAACTTCCGATTACGATGCAAGACGCCCTTCCTGAAAACATCCCATTGGACATTGTCTATGAAGACGATGACCTTTTAGTAGTAAATAAACCCACTGGAATGGTGGTGCATCCCGCCCCCGGACACTATACTGGCACACTTGTGAATGCACTTTTATACCATATTGATCATCTTTCTTCTGGAAGTGAAATCCAAAGACCCGGAATCGTTCATCGAATTGATAAGGATACTTCTGGTCTTTTGATGGTCGCTAAAAATGATTTTACACATCGTGCACTTTCTTCAGAACTCAAAGAAAAGACCACTAAACGAGAATATGTCGCGATTGTCGACGGTGTGATTTTGAACCAAATGGGTTCGATTAACGCCCCCATCGGAAGAAGCAAGACAGACCGAAAAAAAATGACGGTCGTTGAAGACGGAAAAGAAGCGAAAACGCATTTTGAAGTCTTGGAACGTTTTGAAAAAGAAACCTTGATATCATGCCGTCTCGAAACTGGAAGAACACATCAAATCAGAGTACATATGGCTTATATCAACTTTCCTTTATTGGGAGACCCCGTTTATGGGAAGTCAAGACACACCGCTTCAACAGGTCAGTATCTCCATGCGAAATTGCTTGGATTTACACATCCTAGAACAAATGAATGGATGGAATTTGATTCCGCCCTTCCAGATTATTTCACAAAAAAAATAGAAGAATTGAGAAATCGGTAGATCATACCGGTTTTTTTTTACAAAAGAAAGCATATTATAAAAAAAGATGCTAATGAACACTCAAATGTGTTCACTAACATCTAATGATTTAAGACTTCAAGTAATTTCTATTAAGCTTGATAGCGCGATGCGACTTTATCCCAGTCAATGACATGAAAAAAGTTGTCAATGTATTCTGGTCGTCTATTTTGATATTTCAAATAATAAGCATGTTCCCAAACATCAAGTCCAAGAAGTGGAGTGCCTAACGGTAGGACGGGATCCTGGTTCGGTGTCGATACGACCTCGAGACCACCTTGGTGATTTTGAATCAACCATGCCCAACCTGATCCGAATCTCGTCTTGGCTGCATTTGCGAATGCATCCTTGAATTGTTCAAAGCTTCCGAAAGTGGAATTGATGTCTTCAAGCAATTTTCCGCTGGGACGACCATTTTCGTTGAGTTTCAAAGTCGAGAAGAAGAAGTTGTGGTTGAAGACGCCTCCACCATTGTTAATAACCGCCGTCCTGATATCAAAAGGGAGTTTGATATTGTCTAGCATTAGAGAGGGTAAAGAGTCATATTGAATCTCGGGGTGTTTCTCTAGTGCTGCGTTCAAATTGTTGACATAACCTTGATGATGTTTTGTGTGATGAATCATCATCGTTTCTTTGTCGATGTGTGGTTCCAATGAATCGTATGGATATCCTAAAGGTTCAAAAGCGAATTTCATAAAGAATTCCTCCTATAAATAAGTTTGTTGTTACACCTATATTATACGCTTTATGATACGCTAAAAATAATGATTTGCTCTAAAAAGTTAGCCACGGCTAACCGTGGCTGTTTCTACTTCATCAATTCTTTAATCTTCTCATAATTCTTGAAATGAACTTTGGCAATTTCATTGAAAATCGTGAATCCTTTTTCTAATGCAATCCGCTTTCCAATCATATCGACTGCAGCTGACGCTCCTTTTGGCAGCAGAATGCCAAGATTTTCTGATAGTTTGTCCATCTCCTGCAAAAACCTGTTTCTTGCCAGAATCGAAGCACATGCAACGCTGATGGACTGATCTTCGGCTTTTTGTAAGAAAGTAATATCCGAATAATAATCTCTTTCACTTAAATACTCGAAGTATAGTTTCTTGGAGCAAAACTCGTCAATGATGACGCGATCGACTTTACTGGATAAGCTTTGTTTCAACTTCAAAATCGCATGATTGTGAAGATAGGCTTTAATCTTATTTAGATTGAATCCTTGTTCCACCAATTCATTGTATTTTGGATTTGGAAGGACCAAAGTATGATATTTAATAATCTTTTCCAACTGAAGTGCGATTTTTTGAATGACTTCATCTGAGAGCTTTTTCGAATCGGCAACCCCTAGAGAACGAATTTCTTCGATTTGGGTACTTTCGACATAAGCTGCAGATACGACAACGGGACCATAAAAATCACCGGTTCCAACTTCGTCAGAGCCAATCGTAGACTCATTTAGAAACATCAATTTTCTTTCAGGTTCATAGTTCACAGTCACTTCCTTTTCAACTGGGTCGAAATCAAAGATTGCAGACCACATCAAATAATCTTCATAGGCATTCTTGCCTTGAAGACTGACTTTGAGCGAGGAAAAGACGGTAATCGTCAAATCCGGTGCCGAAATGAACGCGAGTACATGCGGCGCCTTCGGTTCTTTTAGAGAATCCTGATAAAAATCTAGAAATTGTTCAAGTTGCTCTTTTTGAATTGAAAAAACATAGGTCATAGTCTCAACTCCTTGGTATATTTTATCACATATTATGTTAAAATAGAAGAGATTGAAGGTGAGTTCATGAATACAGACATTACCTTGTTGGAATTTGACAAGATATTGGAACTACTAAAAAAAGACGCCGTCACTGACTTGGCAAAACAAGCGATTCCATCCATTCGTCCCGGAAGCAACAAAGAAGAGATTGAATGGATGTTAAAAGAAGTCGAAGAAGCCGTAACGATGATTGAACGATATGACGAAACGCCACTCTCTGGAGTTTTGAATGTCAAGGAAGCTTTAATCAGAAGCACCATCGGATCCACGCTTTCTGTCGAAGAACTTTTAAGAATCGTTTCTTTAGTCGACGCTTCATCGAGAAGCGTTGCCTACATCAAAAAAATCAGACAACTAGAAATTCCATCAGAGACCTTAAGTCATTACTATGATGATATTACAAATCACCCAAAACTCAAACGTGCCATCGAAGAATGCATTGATGAGAAAGGGGCTGTTGTAGATGAGGCTTCCCCTGAATTATCTCAAATCAGAAAGAAAATTCATGTCTCCGAAAAAAGAGTTGAAGAACGAATGGCTTCTTTACTCAGGAGCGAACAAAGCAAGCTGACCGACTCCATCATCACGATCAGAAACAACCGCTTAGTACTTCCTGTAAGAGCTGAATATAAGAATTCTTTCAAAGGAATCATCCACGACCAGTCTTCGTCCAAGGAGACCGTATTCATCGAACCGATGAGTTGTATCGAAATCAACAATCTTCTTTCTACTTTGCAAGTGGAAGAACTACATGAAATCGAGAAGATTCTTCAAAAGCTTTCTTTCTTCGTTAGCGAAGTAGCGAAGGAACTACAAAACAATTTAAGAATCTTTACAGAACTTGATATTATATTCGCAAAAGCGAAATTTGCTTTGAAAAATGACCATCATGCGCCTCAAATCACAGAACATGAAATCGAATTAAGGCAATCGAGGCATCCTCTGATTTCAAGAGAAACCGTCGTTGCAAATACGATATCCTTTTTTCAGTATCGTACCATTGTCATTACCGGACCAAACACTGGAGGAAAAACCGTTGCCTTAAAAACGCTTGGGTTACTCTCAATCATGGTTCAGTCGGGATTGTTAATACCCGTCGCTCCGTTATCAAAAACAATCATTTTTAAAAATATCTATGCCGATATTGGCGATGAACAATCGATTGAACAATCACTATCGACTTTTTCATCACATATCACAAAGATTATCTATATTTTACGCCATTTAGAACCGAATTCTTTAATTTTACTCGATGAACTCGGAAGCGGAACAGACCCCAAAGAGGGAGCAAGTCTTGCCATCAGTATTCTAGACTACATTCGTACTCAAAAAGTATATTCGATGGTTACGACCCATTATCCTGAACTTAAAGTCTATGCTTACGATTTAGAAGACACCGTCAATGCATCAGTTGAATTCGACATCGAATCTCTAAGACCAACCTACCGTTTGAAAATTGGAGTGCCCGGAACTTCCAATGCGCTCGATATTGCACAACGTCTGGGCTTGATGAATGAAATCATCGATCACGCTCGAACGGTTTCGATGTCTTTTGACAACGACACCGTGATTCTAATGAAAAAACTAGAAAAGCAATCCTTGCTTCTACAAGATGAAATTGACGAAGTCGATAAGAAAAACCAACAATTGGAACAAATGAAATCAGAATTAGAACATCAAATGATTTCTGGAAAACAAAAAATCAACAAACTGATTGAATCGACACAAATAGAAAAGAAACAAGAAGTCGAAAAAGCGAAAAAAGAAGCTGAAAAGTTGATTGACGAACTGAATGAACTCAAAAAGTCCGCGTCGTTTAAAGAACATGAACTAGCAACATTGAAACATCAAGTCAAAAACTTAGGATTGAAAGAGTCTCAGTTTCAAAAAACCAATTTAAAAGAAATACAAATTGGAGACACCGTCAATGTTGTCCCTTATCAACGGAACGGTGTTATCATCAAAGAACGTTCAACAGGTGAATATCTTGTTCAAATGGGAACACTCTCAGCGGTCTTTAAAGAAAGTGATTTGGAGTTTGTCTCAAGAGAAGAGCAGACGGAACTCAAGAGCAGTGTGAAAGTTTCAACCGTCTCCCAAGTCAAAGCTGAACTCGACTTGAGAGGAATGCGTTTCGAAGAAGCGATGGAAGAGGTCGATAAATACATCGACATGTGCTTGATGAATCACTTGGAATTTGCTTACATTATCCACGGATATGGGACAGGAGCACTTCGTAAAGGCGTTCAAAGTTACTTGAAAACAAACCATACTGTCAAAAGTTTTAGGCCCGGTGGAATGAATGAAGGCGGGTCCGGAGTCACAGTCATTTATTTTAAATAACCAAAGGAGGAAAAGAGTGGAAAAGATAATTACAGACCCCAATACAGATTTTTCCAAAGGCACATATGTTCTGGAATTTTTCGCCAGATGGTGCGGAACCTGTAGACAAGTCTCTAAATCATTTGCGGCTCTTGAGCCTCAATATGACGCAGTTTTCATCAAAATTGATACCGAACATGAAAAAAGCCTGACAGATTTATTTAATGTCAAAGGAATACCTTCCGTCATCGTTTTGAAGGACGGAATCGAAGTTGCACGTAAAAGTGAATCAATGAATGTTGAAGAATTCAAGGAATTTTTGGATTCTGTATTATAATAGGAATGAGTGAATGGAAAGGAGGACCCAAATGTATCAGATTTTACTGATCGACAAAGCCAAAGGCCTTACCAGCCATGACGTTGTCAACGACCTGAGAAGGCATTTAAAAATCCGAAGAATTGGCCATACGGGAACCCTTGATCCATTTGCAACAGGACTGATGGTCATGCTCATTGACAAATCGACGAAACTGTCGAAATATTTTGTTGAGCACGACAAGACTTATGAGGCAGAAATTACGCTTGGGATTGAAACCGATTCTCTTGATATCACGGGAGTCATCGCTTCAAGAAAAAGCGTCGAAGGAATCACTGTTGATAAAATTACAGAGGTCTTAAAGACCTTCATTGGAAAACAAAAACAAATTCCGCCGATTTATTCCGCCATCAAAAAAGACGGAAAAAAACTTGTAGACCTCGCACGGAAAAACAAAGAAATCCCCGAAATTGACCCAAGAGACATTGAAATATATAACTGTTCCAGTCCAACGGACTTTAGAATCGAAGAAGACCTCATTCGTTTTTCGGTCATTCTTCATGTATCCAAAGGAACTTATATTCGTGCATTTGCACGAGACTTGGGAATGGCTCTCGGCACTTTAGGGTGTCTTTCAAACTTAAGAAGAACGAGCGTAGGAGAATTCAATATTTCGGATGCCTATTGCTTAGAATGTCTCCATACACTAGATTATACCTTTCAAGACCCCATTGATCATTTAAACTTGGATAAACTGGTAGTCAGTGATGAAACTGCTAAGTCGGTAGAATTCGGAAGATTTCTATCAACCGATTTATTTACCTCTAAAAGTGATACCATTTTATATAACGAGTTATTGATTCCGATTGCCATTTATACTTATGACGAAAATAAAGATGTGATGAGAATGTCGGTGATGCTCAATTGAAAACCATTCATTACAAAGCGAGTGGAATCGCAAAGCAATCCGAACTCGCAATCTGTCTAGGATTCTTTGATGGACTTCACATTGCACATCAAACACTGATGAACAAAACCATTGAAGAAGGAAAAAAACGCGGCTTGAAAACCGCGATGCTGACGTTTTCCGACCACATTCTTTCTTTTTTGAAGAAAGAGCCCTTTTCGTTTATCACTTCTTTAAAAGACAAGATTTCAGCAGCCAGAAAACTAGGATTTGATTTTTTCTACGTCCTCGATGTATCAGAAGGACTAGTCCAAATGGAACCCTCCCAATTCATCGATCACTTTCTGAAAAATCAAGCCCTTGTGATTGTCGGGTTCGACTTTACCTTTGGAAACAAAGGAATTGGAAATGCAACGCTATTAAAACAACAAACAGACTTCGAGACCATCGTCATCGATGAGATGGATTTTGAAGATGAAAAAATTGGAACCACAAGAATCAGACAATGTACCAAAGGCGGAAACATGGAAGAAGTAGCTGCCTTAATGGGAAAACCCTACACCATTAAGGGAAAAGTCATTCCTGGAAAGAACAGAGGAAAGGCAATGGGATTTCCTACCGCAAACATTAAAAACACAGGCTATCTCACACCCAAACAAGGAGTCTATATCTCAACTGTCAAAATCGGAAAACGTCGCTACAAAGGAATTGCGAACGTTGGAAAGAATCCCACCTTCGGAGACATTACCGAGAGCATTGAAGTATATGTCATGGATTTTGATGGCCACCTCTATGGTCATACCATTGAATTATCCTTTCTTCACTTCATTCGTGAAGAAATCAAATTCAATACAGTAGAAGATTTGATTGAAAAAATGAAAGAAGATGAAATGGTTTCAAGAAACTATTTCAATGAAAGGAAAATTATATGAAAAAATTAGGAAAAGGATTTTGGATCACGTTAGGTATCGGTTCACTGATCTTCGCAATATTAATGATTCTCTCTAGTGTTCTGCAGCTGGGTGAAAGGCTCGCTCTCATTCATCCTTATGTCAGTTATGCCTTCTATGTCGTCGCTGCAATCCTCTTTATCCTCTTGATTGTTAGACCCATTCTACAGGTCACTTTTTCACCGACATTTTCGATGGATCTCTTGTTCGACGAGGAAACCAACGCCAAGAAGAATTACTTAATGTATAAAAAAGTTGCTAAAAACATCATGACAGAATCCTATTTGTCAGAAGACGAAAAAGCTTCCATCAATGACTCTCTTGAATCTCCAATGGAACTCAAACAGACATTATCAATCGTTTTTGATAAAACCATCAAAAAAGAGATCAACAAAATCATCGTCAAACATGCGGAAACCGTATTTTTATCAACCGCAATCTCTCAAAATGGAAGACTCGATGCTCTTGCAGTCTTTACCATCAACTTGAAACTCATCAAAGAATTAGTATTGAAATGCGGATTTAGACCTAGTTATCCTGCACTTGGAAGACTGTCTTTTAACGTCATGACCTCTGCCGTTATCGCAGAAAGCCTTGAAAACATCGATTTCAATGAACTGTTTCCATCTAAGAGTATCAATGTACTATCTGAGGTTCCTTTCTTGAAATTGATTACAGGTTCTCTTGCGCAGGGCGTCGGAAATGCACTTCTTTCTTTAAGAGTTGGAATTATTTGCCGTAATTACCTATTTATGAATTTAAAAGGAACTTCAAAAAGCGACATCCGAAAGATGGCTTTTGCAGAGGCAATTGTTCTTTTACCGAGTATGCTTGCAGAATCTATGAAGAAACTTCCAAGCCGGCTTAAAACCATCTTTGAAAAAGTCTTTTAAACACGCAAAAAGTTTGCATTATTGAAGTTCGTTTGCTATAATAATGAAAGTGATTATTGAACATGGAGGAAAAAAATGATTATTGATAAAATCAGTGGCTCAAGAGTTCGTTTTGATGTAACAGTTTCTGTTGATCTTTTCGAACATGCACTTGACCACGCTTTTGAAGAAGTAAACAAAACAGTGGAAATCAAAGGTTTCCGCAAAGGCAAAGCACCAAGAAACGTCTATGAAGCAAAATACGGCGTTGAATCATTATATGAAGAAGCAATCAATCATGCATTGCAAGATACATATTATGAAGCAGTAACCAACCACAACATTGAAGTTGTCGCTCAACCGAAAATTGACTTGGACGTTCAAAAAGTAAAAAGAGGAGAAGAATTTTCTTACTCTGTTACCGTTGCTGTCAAACCAGAAATTACGTTAGGCGATTACTTAGGAATTGAAGTTGTCGTTTTAGGCAATGAAGTTTCCGACTTAGAAGTCGATGCTGAAATTCAAAAAGAACTCGACAAGAACGCTGAAATGGTTTTAAAAGAAGAAGGCGCTCTTGCAGATGGAGATACAGCGGTATTCGATTTTTCAGGCACAGTTGACGGTGTCTTATTTGACGGTGGCACTGCAGAAAACTATGAACTTGTGATTGGATCAAACCAATTCATCCCAGGATTTGAAGTTCAAATGATTGGTCTGAAAGCAGAAGAATCAAAAGACGTTGTCGTTACTTTCCCAGAAGATTACCAAGAAAAAACTTTAGCTGGAAAAGAAGCGGTATTTGCAGTTAAATTACATGAAATCAAAGTCAGAGAAGTTCCGGTTTTGACAGAAGAGTTCGTCAAAGACTTGAATGTTGAAAACGTTGGAACGATAGAAGAATACAAGGCTCACATTAAAGCAGACTTGGAAACTCAAAAGGAAACTCAAAATAAAAATCACGTATTGAAGACCGTCATTGAAAAAGCAACAGAAAACGCTTCTTTCGATTTACCGGAAGAAATGGTTCAAGACGAAACTGCACGCATGCATGAAAATGCTGAACGTCAAATCAAACAATACGGACTTGATTTTGATTCCTACCTTCAATACATGGGAAAAACCAAAGAAGTTTACAATGAAGAGTTGAAAACGGAAGCCGAAAGAAACCTTCGCCAACAATTAGTTGTTGAAGCCATCGGAAAAAAAGAAGCCATCGAAGTGACTGATGAAGAAGTAGAAGCGAAATATCTTGAAGTTGTGGAACAATACAAATCACAGAACGTGTCTTTGGAACAAGCCAAAGCCGCAATTCCAGTGAACGCAATCAAAGATGAAATCATCTACAAGAAAGCCATCGACTTGCTGGTTGAAAAAGCCGTTATTCTTTAAAACACAAAAACCCTGATCTTGATTTGAAATTCGTTTTTCAACCGATCATCGGGGTTTTTTTCTTTTGTTATAAACATTCAATTGCTTTGTAGTTTAAGAGCACATGTGATAAAATATAATATCATAATGATGTATCAAACAAACTTGCATTACAAAGATAAAGAGGTGAAGATTATGTACGATATTAATAGAGTGTTCTCCGATTCTCTGCCAGTCGTTCCCGTCAGGGGAGTCATATTCCTTCCAGGATCCGATGTCAGAGTCGAAGTTGGAAGAGACTTCTCCAAAAACGCTATTTATGAAGCTGAAAATCATCGCGACGGACACGTCCTACTTGTTTTTCAGGAGAATCCAGACATCCAAGATCCCGAATTCGAAGATTTAGTCGAAGTCGGTCTTTTAGCTCGGATTTCAGTTAAAATCAAATTGCCCAACGGCAATTACAAAATAAAATTTGAGCCACTGATGCGCGTTCACCTCAATGACCTGATTACAAAAGAGCCTTACTACCTCATCGATTTCACATCGATGGTCCTTCTTCCTGAAAACCTAGAAGAGGAACAAGTTCTGCTCAAAATGGTCTCTAAAGAAGCGATAGAAAACGCATCGTTTTTGTTCCGCGACTCAAAGAAAATTCTTGACGCGATGCAACAAGGCATCACCAGTGACAAACTGTGTGACCTCATTGCCTCCGACATGAGAATTTCCGAGATTGAACGAATCAAATACTTGAGAACCATCTCAATCAATACCCGTCTTCAAATGATTTTAGAAGATATCCAAAAAGAGAAAAATCTTCAGTCCATTGAGTCTAAAATCAATGAATCCGTCCGCAAATCTGCAGACCAAAACCAAAAAGAATATTATTTGCGTGAAAAAATGAGAGCTATCCAAGAAGAACTTGGAGACTCCAAACAAGACGACGCGTCGAAATTGCTTCAACAGATTGAAGAGTCAGACATGCCCGATCACATCAGAGTCAAAGCAATGAAAGAACTCAAAAGATATGAGTACCTCTCAGCGAACTCGAGCGAATCGAACGTTGTCAGGACTTATCTTGAAACCCTGATTTCTATTCCTTGGCAAAAACAGACCGAAGATGAAAAAGACATCAACGTCGCAATTCAAAAACTCGAAGACAGTCACTATGGACTTGAAAAGGTCAAAGAGAGAATCATCGAGTACTTGTCGGTCAAAATGCTTACAGGAAAGAATCCTCAAACGATTCTTTGTTTATCTGGTCCTCCAGGGGTAGGAAAAACATCTCTAGCGAGATCAATCGCAAACGCCCTAAACCGAGAATTCGTGAAAACGAGTTTAGGTGGTGTCCATGATGAAGCAGAAATTAGAGGTCACCGCAGAACCTATGTTGGTGCACTCCCAGGTAGAATCATTAATGGAATGATTAAGGCAAAAGTTTCGAATCCAGTGTTCTTGATTGATGAAATAGACAAACTTGTCATGAATGATCGTAATGATCCATCCGCATCATTGCTGGAAGTTTTGGACCCTGAACAAAACCAATTCTTCAGCGACCACTATGTGGAAGAAGACTACGATTTGTCCAAAGTCATCTTCATCGCAACTGCAAACTACCTAGAGAACGTTGCAGCACCGCTTCGTGATAGAATGGAAATCATCGAACTCAGTTCATATACTGAAATTGAAAAATTCCACATTGCGAAGAAATTCCTGATTTCGAAACAAGTCAAGAGCCATGGCCTTGAAGAAGACAGATTGGTTGTCACAGATGATGCCATTCGGATGATGATTAAAGAGTATACGAGAGAAGCCGGCGTGAGACAACTGGAACGCATGTTTGGATCCATCGTCAGAAAAGCCATCAAGGAGATTTTGGTGAACAAACTTGAAAAAGTTGAAATCACCCCTGAAAACTTACACAATTATCTTGGAAAACCCATTTTTCATAACAATAAGATTCAGAAAGAAGATATGGTTGGGGTTGTCACTGGTCTCGCATTCACAATGGCTGGAGGCGACACACTTGATGTAGAAGCGACATACTACGAAGGCAAGAATCAACTCGTCCTGACAGGAAACCTTGGAAATGTCATGAAAGAGTCCGCAATGGCTGCGCTCTCCTATGTCAGAACCAACGCAGACAAATTAGGCATTGATCAATCCATCTTCGAAAAAGCAGACATCCATATTCACGTCCCTGAAGGCGCCATTCCAAAAGACGGACCTTCTGCAGGTGTCACATTGACAACTGCGCTCGTGAGTGTCTTATCTGGTAAAAAAGTAAGTCGTTTTGTCGGTATGACTGGTGAAATTACATTAAAGGGTAGAGTTCTTCCAATTGGAGGCCTCAAAGAAAAATCCATCGCCGCAGCGAGAAGTGGACTTACGACCATCGTGATTCCAAAAGGTAATGAAAAAGACGTTGACGACATTCCAAAAGAAGTTCGCGACGCTTTGACGATACGCTACGCCGAAGTCATCGACGAAGTATTGGAAATTGCACTGATTTCATAATAGCGTCATCCTGAAAAGGATGGCGTTTTTTCTTTCTTTGCGGTATACTTGTACTAGGTGATAACAATGATTCAAAAGAAAAAAGTGTTGAACGTTCCTTTGCTTGAATACTATGACGAATCGCTGATAAACTATAAAGGAATTGTTTTCTTGATTCATGGTCATACTGGAAACAAAGAATTCATCGGCCTTCAATCCCTTCCGCTCGGATTCATGAAAAGAGGGTATTTTGTTGTATCGGTGGACGCCTATAAACATGGGGAACGGATTGAAGAACCTTATCTAACAAACTCCTATCTGGAAATGACCCTTGCGATGCCAGAAGTCGTCAGCCATACGACTCAAGACATCATTGATCTCTTTGAAGCCGTGTATTCGAAAATCAGCAGGACACTGATTGTTTGCGGCACTTCAATGGGCGGACACATCGCTTTCCAAATCCCGGCTCACTACCCTGCAGTCGATGCCATTTTCCCCATCATTGGCACGCCCGACATTCAAAGTCATTACTACGAAACAAAAAATCAGTTTCTTGGTGAAAAAATCAGTTTGGTAAGAGCATTGGTCAATCAGTTACGAATCAGTGATATAGAACCTTATCTTGACCCTATCATTGGAATTTACAATGGTAGTTTAGATTCAACCGTTGAGATTCAATATGTTAGACCATTTTACCAAAAACTAAAATCAAAGAAACCTTGTCACCTTGAAATGAAAGAATATCCCGTGGGTCATCAGGTGACAAATGAGATGTTAACAGACTTATTTGCTTTCCTTGACAAGGAAATGGAATAGAAAACGTTTTTACTAGAGTTATTTTCTCGAAAACCGTATTCATTTCAAAAGTTTTGATATAATAGACGCATTGAATTTGAAAGGGCCCAAAATAGAGAGGCGAAGAAACTCTTTTTAGGGTCATTGACACCTTCCAGAAATTCTTTCTGAGGTGATCTTGTGAACAAGGAGAATTGATTTTTTACGTCATGGGTTATGATAATCTATTGCGTAAAGAATTTACAACACACTCAATGCAATTTACACTCAGAAAAAACGTATACTATCTCATCGGACTTACAATGCTCGGGATTTGTGTTTCTTTGATTCAGCAGACCAATCTCGGGATGGCAGCGTGGGACGCATTTAACCGGAATATGTACGAAGGCATTCCACTTGAATATAAGTTCTTGAACCCAGCAGTCGCAGTGGTTCTTGTGAGTCTTGCATACCTGCTTGAAAAGAAAAAACCGGACTTGTGGATGCTTTTTCCGCTCGTCATCAGTTTCTTCATCGGGCTCGTCATCGACACATTGCTTTTGTTTTTGCCTTCTGTCGTTGAACTTGGGCTTTTATGGAACCTAGGTTATTTGCTGATGGCACTCGTGATTTGTGCCGTTGGACTCAACTTCATTCTCTATTGTAACTATCCATTGCCAGCACTTGATCAACTGTGTCTTGCGATTTCTAAAAAATTGAAAACGACTTTCGGAAAAGGAAAGCTGGTTGGAGAAGTCATCGCAATTGTTTTGGCAATCATAACAGGATTCTTGTTTCAGCACCAAGCAGAGTGGTTCTACATTGGACCTACAACTTTGATTTTTGGATTATCGATTGGATTCTTTGTTGATATCTTCAAAAAACCAATTCAGAAAGGACTGGACAAATTTGCTGATGAACATTGAACTATTTTCCGACGGCCTTGACAAACGAGACCGTAAACGTCATACGCCAAGGCAGGCGGCAAGAGGAATCATCGTTTCACACGATCAAGTATTGTTATTATATTATCCGGCGTTAGACATCTACCTTTTTCCTGGTGGAGGGATAGAAAATGATGAATCACTCGTAGCGTGTTTGAAAAGAGAAGTCTTGGAAGAAACTGGATATTCGATTTCTACGTTTGATCAAAAAGTGACCGTCACAGAGTATTTTCTTGATTCGACGTGGCAAAACACCTATTTTGTATGCACCCTCGATGAAAAGACGCCACGGATATCACCAACTCTTACGGCAGAAGAAAAAACCTATGGTGACATACAATATCTGTGGAAGGATAAGAACGATGTCCTTGACTTGCTCGATTCATATGAGAGTACAAACATCTATGGATCGAATATTATGGAACGTGAATTCATCGGCTTTTTCAATAGTTTATAAATTGTAGAACCATCTTTCATAGATGGTTTTTTTTGTTTTTTTAAGAATTACATTTCACAAAAATACACTAATTTAACACAAAATTATCTCTTCAAATATGGTATAATCGAATTGAGAGAATCCACCATTCAAGGGGTAGCGTTATGATTGTAAAAACAATCGAATTGTTAAACCATCTTAGATGCCGTAGATACGGCGCTTTGCATGCGAAATCAATTCATCATTCAAAAGATGAAGAACTGATTCTCGGATTGAACGAAGACATTGAAGAACTTCTTTCAGATGAAGAATCTTCAGAATATCAGAGTCAATTTACCGAAAGCAAGTCTTTGATTCGGTCTCTTTTCATCAAACATTACGATTCCTTGTTTCCTCGTTTAATCCCCGATGTCGTTTATCAAGCTCCTTTCAATTCCGACTTCACGCTCGAGACTCAGATTGACTACTTAAGTTACACTCCCGAGGAAACGACTTATATCAAAGTTAATCCGTCTTCTGCTTCCCATTTCTTAAAAATGAAGTACTCTTTTGATAAACATAAGTTCAATCTTTTTGAGAAAGATTCAGATGGAATATATTATCCCAAACTTCAACGTGTTGTTGAAGGCGATCATACGAATTATTTTGATAAACTTAAACGATGCCTTTCCAGACATTACGATACCGGCAGGCTGGTCTACGATTTAGGTTTTGCAGAATTTGTCATTTCCCTAAGCAGTCCTTTTGATCAAAGAAGATACCTCTGTGTTCTATTGAATCCCGACTATATAAAAACAGAAGACGACGCTCTTGAAAAAAACCTTTTTGTCCTCTTTGACTTTACCAATCTCGTCATCTCACTTCAAAGCAAAATTCAAGCAGATTTATACAGAATGGCAAACCTGATCGAATTGAATGATGACTCTAGATGTAACCTTGTGATAGACGAATGTCTTTTAAAACATCCATTTGAGTGTGAATACACCGATTTCTGTTTTTCTCATATGCCGAAAGAGAACTCGGTACTCGACTATTTTTCAAGTCACCTTGGCTTCAAAGAAGGTCCACATAAATCTGACATTCATCATGAGACATACGACCTTATCAACGAAGGAATCGTCGACATGCTCGACGTACCGATTTCTTGGCTTCAACGACAAAAGAATTTAATGCAAAGATATTGTGTTGAAAATGAATATACCTTTCTGAATACAAAGAAGATGAAAGATTATTTGAAGCAACTTGTCTATCCTCTTTATTTTTTGGATTTTGAATCGTATCCTTGCCCATACCCAAGATACGTTGGTGAATCTCCTTATTCTCAAAGTGTTTTTCAATACTCTTTACACATAAGAACCGATAATTCGAGTAAGAGATTAGATCATATCGAGTATCTTGCAAGTGATCACGAAGACCACCGTAAAGAGCTCGTTGAACATCTTCTACAATCGATTCCGATTGGAAAATCGTCAATCATTGTCTATAACATGACATTCGAGCAACTCCGGCTTCAAGAGTTTCAAAAACTCTTTCCGGAGCATAGAATTCATTTGAAAAACATTGAGGACAGGCTATTTGATCTTCTCAAACTATTGAAAACAGATCTTCATTACTTCCTTGAACTGGGCTATCCAGAAGAAGAAGCAAAAGCATATAATTTCTACCACCCAATGCAATCAGGTTCTTATTCGATTAAAAAGGTTCTAAAGGCCCTCGGACAAGACAACTATGAGCAATTGATTGTCCAAAACGGGGTGATGGCCTATCAAAAATATCTTTTGATTCCAAAACTTGAAAAATCAGATCAGAAACTTGCCATTCAAGCGCTCAAAGACTATTGTAAACAGGATACATTGTCGATGGTCTTTATTCTTGACGAAATCAAAAAACACCTGTAAAGTTTTCACTTGCAACTTCAAATAAACTATGATATAATATCTCTCGCGCCTTCCTCTGAAATTAGCGACACTCCAACGCTTTTTCCGGACTTAGGTAAGTATGAATTCAAAGGAGGAAATAAGAATGGCTTTATCCAAAGAAAGAACCAAGGAAATCGTCAAGGAATACGGATTTAAAGAAGGGGACACTGGTTCTCCCGAAATCCAAATTGCGCTTCTTACAGAAGAAATTATTCTTCTAAATGAGCACTTGAAACTGCACAAGCATGATTTCCATTCAAAAAGAGGCCTTTTGATCAAAGTTGGTAAGCGTCGCAGCATGCTTAGCTACCTGCAATCTGTTTCTGCAGAGCGCTATCAAATCGTGATTCAAAAGCTCGGACTACGTAGGTAAAGACGAAAGCACCCAAGTTTTGGGTGCTTATTTCTTGTCCGAAAATGATGCATTTACACTAAGGTTTATGATATAATACCATTGAGTACTTTCATGAACCACGAAAAGAGGAAATTATAAATGAGTGAAAAAAGAATTTTTACATTAGACTTTGCTGGGCACCCCATAATCGTTGAAGTAGGGCAACTGGCAAAGCAAGCTACCGGAGCGGCATTGGTTCGTTATGAAGACACAGCAGTCTTATCCGTCAGCGTCGCTGGGGACGAACCTAGTTCTTTAGATTATTTTCCATTAATGGTGTTATACCAGGAAAAAATGTATTCCGTCGGTAAAATCCCAGGAGGATTTTTCCGTAGAGAAGGTCGCCCTTCCGAACATGAAACATTAGCATCAAGAGCGATTGATAGACCCATCAGACCTTTGTTTGACGACGATTTCAGAAATGAAGTTCAAATCATCAATACTGTCATGTCCGTCAACCCCGATTTTTCTCCTGAAATGTCCGCGTTGTTAGGATCTTCTTTGTCTCTTGGACTTGGAGGAGTTCCATTCAATGGACCTGTTGCAGGCGTAATCATAGGAATGGTAGACGGAAAGTTCGTCGTCAATCCTGGTGCGGAGCAACTTGCATTATCACCACTCGATTTAACCGTCGCTGGAACCAAAGACGCCATTAACATGGTCGAAGCCGGCGCGAGAGAAATCGATGAAGACACCATGCTTGATGCAATCATGTTTGCACATGAGAAAATCAAGGAATTGGTTGCCTTCCAAGAAGAAATTATCAAAGAATGCGGAAAACCGAAAATGGAAATTCCACTCGTATCCGTACCTAAAGATATCAGAAAAGAAGTCTATGCAATGGAAAATGGCAGAATCGTTAAAGCCATTTCTACAAAAGACAAATTGGAACGAATCGAAAAAGTTGGCGTCGTCGAACACGAAATCAGAGACTTTTACGAAGCAAAATTCAAAGCTCAAGGCTTAGACAAAGACGATAGAAAAGAACAACTGAAATTCGTCAACATGGTCTTGGAAGAAATCCAAGTCGATGAAGTTAGACGTTTGATTACTGTAGACAAAATTCGTCCAGACGGCAGAAAGGTCGACGAAATCCGAGACTTGGAAACTGAAATCGATTTATTCGAACGTACCCATGGATCTGCTCTATTCCAAAGAGGACAAACCCAAGCACTCGCTACCGTGACACTTGGAGCCTTAAGAGAAGCTCAAATCATCGAAGGTGTATCCATCGAAGATGACAAGCGTTTCATGCTTCATTACAACTTCCCACAATACAGTGTCGGTTCTACAGGACGTTATGGATCTCCAGGACGTCGTGAAGTCGGACATGGAGCCCTTGGCGAAAGAGCTTTACTTCAAGTGATTCCTACAGAAGAAGAATTCCCATATACCATCCGCGTCGTATCCGAGATTTTGGAATCGAACGGTTCCTCTTCTCAAGCAACCATCTGTGCAGGATCAATGGCATTGATGGCAGCCGGCGTTCCTATCAAATCCCAAGTTGCTGGAATCGCAATGGGACTTGTAAAAAATGGTGATAAATACACCATTCTTACAGACATTCAAGGGTTAGAAGATCATTTCGGAGACATGGATTTCAAAGTCGCTGGTACCGAAAACGGAATCACCGCTTTGCAAATGGATATCAAGATTTCCGGAATCACAAGAGAAATCTTCAAAGAAGCTTTATCTCAAGCGAAGAAAGCACGTTTAGAAATCCTTCAAACGATGAACAAAACGATTGCTTCTGCAAGAGGAGAACTTTCTAAATATGCACCAAAAGTCAAGATGATGATTGTTCCTGTCGACAAGATTCGCGAAGTCATCGGTGGCGGTGGAAAAACCATCAACTCGATCATCGAAGCTTGCGGCAATGTTAAAATCGACATCGAAGACGACGGAAGAATTACCGTGATGCATCTAGACTCTTACTTTATCGATAAAGCACTCAAGATGATTGAAGATATCATTCGCTCCGTCGAAATTGGAGAAGTTTATGCAGGTAAAGTCACCAGAGTTGAAAAATTCGGTTGCTTCGTAGAATTATGGCCAGGGCAAGAAGGTTTGTGCCATATTTCGAAACTTGCCAAAGAAAGAGTCGAAAAAACGGAAGATGTTGTCAAACTTGGCGACGTCATCACCGTCAAAGTCATTGGCGTAGACGATAAAGGTCGCGTTGACCTTTCCAGAAAAGCCGTTTTGGAAGACATCAAACAACAAAATAAAACAGAATAATCCAGTTCGGGTAATCGAGCACGTAAGTGTTAGGAAAGTCCATGCTAGCACAAGCTGAGATGCTTGTAGTGATTGTGCTAAACGAAAAAATAAGTTTAGGCACCCAAAAGGTGACGGCGGAGAAATGAATGTAAAAGGTCAAAGTATCCATAAAGTGCCACAGAGACGAGTCATATAAAATATATATGAATGAAACGTTGGTAAACCCCACAAGCTAGAAACCCAAATTCAGGTAGGGGAACGGAAAAGCGAGAATTGAATTGCAATTCCGACATCATTGTAGATAGATGATTACCGCACGCAAGTGTACAGAACATGGCTTACAGAACAGGGTTATTTAAAAGCATATTGAAAACATATGCTTTTTTTCTTAACTGGCAAAACCATCTTGAAAGAAGATGCGTTTTAGTGTATTATAATGAGGGCTTAAGAAAGGCAGGTGGGACGATGGCTACGATTGAAGAACTAAAACTGAGACAGAAACACATTCGCAATTTTTCGATTATCGCGCATATCGACCACGGTAAATCCACCTTGGCCGATCGAATCCTCGAACGAACTGGCAGCGTCGCTACCAGAGACATGAAAAACCAAATCCTCGATTCAATGGATTTGGAACGCGAACGCGGAATTACGATCAAACTGAATTCGGTCGAACTGAAATACCTTGCAAAAAACAATCAAGAGTATATCTTTCATCTGATTGATACGCCAGGACATGTTGACTTCACTTATGAAGTCTCTCGTTCCCTCGCCGCTTGCGAAGGGGCGATACTCGTCGTAGACGCCTCTCAGGGAATTGAAGCCCAGACGCTCGCAAACGTCTATTTGGCGCTTGATCACGATTTGGAAATCATCCCCGTTATCAATAAAATCGATCTTCCCTCCGCGAATCCGGAAGCCGTGAAAAAAGAAATAGAAGAAACGATTGGTCTGGACACTTCCAATGCCATTCTCGCATCTGCAAAAGAAGGCATCGGAATTGAAGAGATCTTGGAAGAAATTGTAAAAAGTGTTCCGCCGCCTCCTGGAGAAATTGAGCGTCCTTTGCAAGCTCTTATTTTCGACTCTTTTTATGATACATACAGAGGTGTTATTCCTCTCATACGAGTCGTAAATGGAATTTTGAAAGTCGGAGACAAAGTTAGATTCATGGCGACGAACGCTGTTTTCGAAGTCAATGAAGTCGGTGTTTACACACCGAAAGAAGAGTCAAGAGAATTTCTATCAACCGGTGATGTTGGCTGGTTCAGTGCGACAATCAAAAACATCGAAAAAGTTCATGTCGGTGACACGGTTACAAACCAAAATAACCCTGCAGTTGAAATGCTTCCGGGTTATCGAAAAATGACACCGATGGTCTATTCCGGTATTTATCCCGTTGACGCAGATGACTATGTGGACTTGAAAGATTCCCTTGAAAAACTGAAACTTAGTGATGCCTCACTCATCTACGAACCTGAATCTTCTCAAGCTTTGGGATTTGGATTTAGAATCGGATTTTTGGGAATGCTTCATATGGAAATTTTCCAAGAACGGATTGAACGCGAGTTTGACCAAAACGTCATCGCAACTGCACCTTCCGTCAACTATAAAGTCAATCTTACAGACGGTTCTCAAGTTGAAGTCGATAATCCAGCAATGATGCCTACGGTTCAACGAATCAAATCGATTGAAGAGCCGTATGTTAAAGCAATGATTATCACCCCTTCAGAATTCGTTGGAAACATCATGGAAATCTGTCAGTTTAAACGTGGGATTTTCAAAGATATGAAATATCTAAACGACATTCGAGTCGAAATTATCTATGAGATGCCACTTTCTGAAATCATTTTCGATTTCTTCAACAAACTGAAATCCTCTTCTAAAGGATACGCTTCACTTGATTATGAATTGATTGGATATAGAGAGTCAAAACTGCTCAAAGTAGACATTCTTTTAAACGGAGAACCCGTCGATGCCCTCGCAATGATTGTGCATCAGGATTTCGCCTATAACAGATCCAACAAGATTTGCGTTAAACTGAAAGAATTAATTCCACGTCAGCTTTTTGAAATTCCGGTTCAGGCAGCGATTGGAACCAAAGTCATCGCTCGAACCAATATCAAAGCAATGCGGAAAGATGTCCTTGCCAAATGTTACGGCGGAGACATTTCAAGAAAGAAAAAACTGCTTGAAAAACAGAAAAAAGGCAAGAAGAGAATGAAATCGGTCGGATCCGTTGAGATTCCGCAATCCGCTTTCATGTCGGTCTTGTCCCTTGATGATGAATAGTGAAGTCGCCCGAAGGGACGACTTTTTCTATCCTAAAGGTCGAAATGGTGTATATCGCTATACATTTTATAATGATTATGTTAACATAATACTGGTGAGAAAATGATAAAAGGACTCTATGTTCACATCCCTTTCTGTAAGAAAATATGTGTCTATTGCGACTTTCCAAAGCTTGTCGCAGGGCTTTCTTTGCAGGAAGAATACATGAATGCCCTCAAAACGGAACTGCAATTTCATGCTCAAGACCTTGTAAACATTCAAAGTGTCTATCTTGGTGGTGGAACGCCTTCAAGTCTCTCACTTCCTTTGATGAGACCTTTTTTACTTGCACTTCAGGAAATCATCGATTTACCTGGACTCGCTGAATTTACAATCGAAGCGAATCCGACGGACGTCACCGATGAATGGATTTCCTTGCTTAAGGAATTTGGAGTAAACCGAGTATCACTTGGTGTACAGTCCTTCAGTGATGCCTTGCTAAAGGCAATTGGAAGAACACATTCATCAAAAGATGCAATCACCGCCATTCAGAAACTGAAAGATGCAGGATTTTCCAATCTTTCGATTGATCTCATCTATGCACTTCCAGGCGAAACGCTTGAAGATTTAAAATTCGATTTGGAAATTGCACTCCGTTTAGAAATTCAGCACTTGTCCATCTACTCGTTAATTTTGGAAGAAAAGACCGAACTTCATCACTTGGTTGAATCCAAGAAAATCTCGCTACCTTCCGAAGAGGAAGAAGAAAACATGGCAGAGTGGATTGAAAAGCGTTTGAGTCAATCGCCATTTAACCATTATGAAATCTCAAATTATGGGCTACCTGGTTTCTTTTCAAAACATAATCTATTATATTGGAACTTAGATGAATACATTGGAATCGGCTTAGGCGCTGCATCCCAATACCATTACCAACGATTCGTCAATTATGAAACAATTCGAAAATATATAGACAATGTTAAAAATACTTCATCTGGGGTTAAAGAGATTCTTCCCTTTGACGAGATTCAAGAGACCCTGCTTCTCGGATTGAGAAAAGCGGAAGGCGTCTCAAAGACTGATTTTACTTCCAAGTTTAATAAGTCTGTTTATGATGCCTACCCGGGACTTAAAAAGCATCTTCATAACGGACTCCTAGTCGATTCAGACGATCGCATACATTTGACAGAAAAAGGCTTTTTACTATCCAATCAAGTATTGATAGATTTATTTTAGAAGGTGATACTTTGTTAGAACCCCTATTAAAAGAATACGTATATTATTTGAAAATTACAAAAAATCTTTCAAAAAACACAATATCATCCTATCAAAACGACTTGAAGGATTATCTTCAGTTTCTTGAAACAAATTATCATTTTAAGCGAATGGATCAAGTCAAAAAGGAACATGTCGTTAATTATATTGGACGTCTCAAACGTCTTGAAATGGTTCCAAGAAGCATTTCAAGGAAATTATCCTCAATCCGAAGTTTCCACAACTACCTCATGGGCGAAAAAATCATCGATGAGAATGTCGTAATGAAAATACCCAAGCCAAAAACCCAAAAACCGCTTCCTACGGTCCTCAATCTAGAAGAAACCCTTCGTCTCCTTGATACCAGTTCAAAAGTGACGACGCCTCTTGGACTTAGAAACAATGCGATGATTGAACTTGCATACGGTGCAGGTTTGCGGGTCAGTGAATTAACAAATCTAAACATTTCAGACATTCACTTAAACATGTCTTTGGTTAATATTACGGGAAAGGGAAACAAAGAGAGAATCGTTCCTCTCGGAGACAAAAGCATCAAAGCCATTCGCAAATACATCGTGGAAGGAAGACCATTCCTTCATCCAATTGAAAGAGAAGTCTTGTTTCTAAACAAGTCCGGAGAGCGAATTTCTAGAATCGGATTTTACAAAATCATTCAAACGCTGGCACAATCAGCTGGGCTTGAAAAGAAAATCTCTCCACATACTTTAAGACACTCCTTCGCAACACATATGCTTGAGAATGGCGCGGATCTTAGAGCGGTTCAGGAACTCCTCGGACACGAGGACATCTTGACAACAGAAAACTACACCCACATCAGTAAACGTCACTTACAGGACGTCTATACAAAAGCTCATCCTAGAGCATTAAGAAAAGAGGAATAACATGAAATTTAAAAGGATCTTTTTGATCGTTATCGATTCCGTCGGTGTTGGAGAAATGCCTGACGCAAAGAAATTTGGCGATGCCGGAGCCAATACCATCGGAAATCTCGCAAAAGCAACGGGTGGAGTCCATCTCCCAACCCTTGAAAAGTTTGGCTACGGAAACTTGACGTCGATTTTAGGCGTCAACCCAACAGATTCTCCGATTGCCAATACAACTAAACTAGCAGAACTTTCCAACGGAAAGGACACCATGACCGGACACTGGGAAATCATGGGCATTAAAACAGAAACACCGTTTCAAACTTTCACCGAAACGGGGTTTCCAAAAGAACTGATTGATGAACTTGAAAAAAGAAGCGGCAGAAAAGTTGTTGGAAACAAAGCAGCCTCCGGAACCGTCATCTTAGAAGAACTCGGTGAATACCAAATGAAGACTGGCGATTTAATCGTCTACACGAGCGCGGATTCCGTACTTCAAATCGCAGCGCACGAAGAAATCATTCCACTCGATGAACTCTATCATATTTGCCACATCGCAAGAGAACTTTGCATGAAAGACGATTGGAAGGTCGGAAGAATTATCGCTAGGCCTTACCTCGGTAACAAAGAAGATGGATTCAGAAGAACCCCGAATCGTCATGACTATGCACTCTCTCCATCTAGCCCAACTGTGCTCAACTATCTAGAGGAATCACAGTTCGATGTGATTTCGGTCGGTAAAATTAGAGATATCTTTAATGGAAGCGGAATTACGGAGCATCATTCGATTGTATCGAATCATGACGGAATGGTTAAAACCATGGAACTTGTCGAAAAAGACTTTACAGGTCTTGCTTTCACAAATCTTGTCGACTTTGACGCCCTATATGGACATCGCAGGGATTCTCTCGGATACAAGAATGCAATGGAAGAGTTCGACAAGGACTTGACTGAAATGATTTCAATGCTGAAAAGCGATGACCTGTTAATGATTACGGCAGACCACGGAAATGATCCAACGTTCAAAGGAACGGATCATACTAGAGAATACATTCCGCTTTTCATCTATAATCATGATTTAAACGGTAGTTATTTGCCCGTAGGCGATACTTTCGCAAACATTGGCGCAACGGTTGCCGAAAACTTTAACGTTAGTCAAACGCCTTTTGGTAAGTCTTATCTTTCCCTACTCCGATAAAGAAAACCCAGTTCAAACCGAACTGGGTTTTTTATTTGATTTCTTCAGGTAGTGGGTTTAAATGTTTTTTAGTGAATTGGAACGCTTTGGTTCTTTTTCGTAAATCCTTTTGTGTCTTTTTAAGCTGTGTTTTAAATATTCTCTTATTCGAAGAAAGAATGGTTCTAATTTCTTTGTCCTTTTTTTGAACCTTAATGTAAGGCTGATAACTTTTTAAAATTTTATTGAAGTCCAAAGATAGAGAATTGATGTATTTTTGATTGTTGACGAGAGCGGATTCATATTCTTTGGTCAAATTATGTACCAAAGAAGTTTTTTTCGCTGAATGAAGCGTTTTTGCAGCGTCATACTCGAGTGAAAGTTGATCAACCTCGGCTTCAAGCAACTTCTTTGAAGTTTCAAATTTATTTTTTTGAGTAAGCTTTGCGGTATTCAAAGCGTCGTCGAAACGAAGTTCCTCTTGTTCCAAAAGGCTGGCTTCAGTTTGAAAGTCACCTTCCATTTGTCTGAGTTTCAGCTCATATTTTTGATACGCTTCATCACGGGAAGAAGAGAGTTGAGTTAGAAGAGGTGTATAAACGTCATCATCGCCTAAAATCTCTGGTTCAAAATAGACTTTGACATAAGCTTCTAGTAATTCTTTGGTGTCTTGATCAAGAATAGCTTCCGCGAGTTTCAATTTATATCTGTATCGTTCATTGATTCTTTCGAGCGTGCGGTAGAATTCAGGTTCCAAAATGTTCACTTTATTGTCAAGGAAAGGCTTCAAGACTTCGTAATGGTTTTTCGCGTCTACATAGATGTCAGACATTTGTAGTAATGTCTCATCTCTAAGATTTTTTGCATCCTCAAGGGCATCTTGAAAATCTTCTTCAAGTTCCTGGATTCTGTTCTTAGCGGAGTCTACCAAAGGATCCTTCATCATTTCCTTCGTCCATTTTGTAAGGAATTCTTCATGAGATTTCCTCAACTCTTTGACTTCTTTTTCTAAAATCTTGTGAATTTTAGGATCAGAGGTTTCAGAAAGAAGATGGCGGTTTTGATATAATTTCGATTCGTATTCGTTTTCAACTTGTTTTCTGTTTTTCTCGTATTTTTGCATCGTATTACGAATCAAGTCTTCAAAATAAGTCTTTTCTTCATTTGTCGTTCTATGAAGAGCTTCAACTCTTAAACGATACTCGCTTTCAGCAAGTTCAATTTGTTCTTTGGAAAAGCGCATTTGGTTTTCATAAGTCGTCAAGATGAATTCATGGTGAATCTGGTTTTCTTCACTGACTCTGGATGCTTGCATAACAACATAGGCAAGTTCATTCTCCATCATTGTCTTGAAATGGATTGCCTTAATGTCGTATTCCTTCAAGGCGAGCTTCAATTTAGAAGAAGCAGCTTGAACGTGGATATGATGGGTCTCTTCGCTTCGTATCTGGCGAATGACCTTTTCATAGAACTCCGACTGTATTTTTCTTGATACATCCGAAGTTTCATGTAAATAAGCAAGATGAATATTGAGCGCTTTCTCAAGCTTTCCGATATTAAGAGATTCTTTTTGAATATCCATTTTGGCATGGACATATGAGGCTTTGTGATTCAGCAAAAAGAGTTGAACTTTATTAACCGTTTCAAGGAGTTCAATTTCTTGAAGATGCATTTGTTTCTTGACCATATAGGTCATTTCCATTTCAATCTCATTAATCTTTGATTTGATTTTTAAAGATTCAATATCGTAGTTGATATTGGTCTTTAATTCTTTATTTAGTTGCAAGATAGATAAACGATTGAGTTCCTCTTTAATGATTTTGGAAGAAGAATCTCCAATGGCCTGGGCTAAGAATGTGTCTTTCTCCATCAGTTCTTCATAAAGTGTCAAATAACGCTCCAGTTCAGTAACAATCCGATTGGAGTTGATTCGGTATTCCAGAAGGATGCTCTTCTTTTCTTTTTCAAATTTCTTAAGCATCGATTCCGTTCTTTTTTCACTTTGCTTCTTAATTTCTAGATATTTTTGAGCCTTCTGATAATGGGCCACAGCTTCTTTTAATTTAACCTTGTCTTTTTGTTCCTGTGCACTCAATACTTCTAATTTTAACTGTTCCATTGCTTTTTCTGGATTTTCAAAAAAGCGAAGCGAATCGCTGATGACGTTAGACTTTTGATTCAATTGTCTTGTAAGAACTTGATTGAACAAATTGCAATATTCCTTATTGAGTAAACGAGTAATTTTATCGTCTTCTGAAATGATATGAGTTTTAAATACCTCGAATTGGCGAATTTTATCTGATATCAAAGCTTGAATATCGACACTTGTAGGATCCGATTCAGCACTGAATAGGAGCTGATTGTCGATAAAATACTTCATTTCGCCTTCATAGAAGTGATTGGATTTTGAGACCGTGCGATTTTTCCTTTTGATAATTTGAGAAATGGAGTCATCCATGTTTTTGATTTCTTCGTCCAATCTTAAGAACAAATCAAGAATTTCACTTTGATGGCGATCTAAAATTTGATTGAATTGACTGGATGAGTCTAGGAAATAACTGAAGAGAGCCTCATTCTCGAAGATGTTTTCAAGATACGTTCTTTGAAATTGGTCAAAGAACGAGGTTCTTGTTTGAATCAAAGCTTTATTCAAATAGTCGAGTGAGTTTAGTATCTCAGTTTTATCCTGGAAATGGTATTCAAGGAAGGATTCATTCTGATCATGGACTTTAGACTCCGTATTTGAAATAATTTCCTGACGATCAACGATGTCGTACTCTTCATGAAAGAAGAGGCTATGCTTGATTTGTTTGGCATCGGTTTTCAACTTTTCGAGTTTTTCTTCAATTTCGGTTAAGTTGTTTAACGTAATCTGGCGATGAGTGGTGGCACGATGGGTAATTTTCGTGTAAAAATCTTCATAAAGTTTAAGTTCTTCATGATAAGCTTCATCAACGGATTTACGGTAATTTGTTAGATTTTCTGGATCTTTTTGAAGAGATTTTTCGGACTTTGCCATCGTTTCCTCCTTCTAATCGTTTATGATTCTGTCTTGTTTATCTTTCGCTTTCGCTTCTTCAGTCAGAAGAAGATCTTTCGTTGACCTTGCTTTAGAGATGGTATCAAGGTATGCCTCATTGTTTTTAAGAATCAAAGAATCTTCCAAAGTAATGAAACTCTGGAGTGGTTGATATAGAAAATCCTGGTTTTGTAGCAATGTTCTCGATTCTTTTTGACGGCTGAGGAATTCCTCGAAATCACCAGTATAATCGGTAGTGATATTCAAATACTGAGTAAGAAATTTTTCTTCCGCTTTTGAAATGTTTTGATACATTTCGAGATAATCAGTTGGTAATCTTTTTTTGATATCATCAATTTTGGAAAGCAATTCAGGTCTGGTAGAGAATTTCTTCTGCTCAATTTTAGTATAGTCCGCTAACAATTGAGATTTCTTCTCAACGACGAGTGCATTTTTGTTTTGATCAAGAAGACGAAGCTTTTCTTCAAATCTTTGTGGAATGGCTTCAAGTTCTTTATCAAGTACAGATAGAGAAATTTGAAGGTGTTCTTTTTGCTGATCCTCCATTTTGGATATCATTAAGAATTCCTCATTTAAATTGAGAGACAATATGTTTTGGATGTCTTGATAAGCGCGGTCATACTGTCTTGACTTGAGTTGAAGGGCGTGCTGCTCATTATGATATGCCTTTTCAAGAATACGAATGTCTTTCTTCAATTTCGATTCTGAAGCAACAATCAATTTAGCGATTTGTTTTCTGACATAAGCTAATTGGTCGGTTTCTTTTTCAAGAGAAGAAACGTAAACCTTATTGATGTGCTTGACTTCATCTTTAAAGGTTGTCTCAATGTTGAAAGCTTCCTTTGACAATTCTTTCTTTTGGCGGGTTCGATTCTTGTCCGATTTGACAGCGAAGTAGATGAGGCGGTCATATTCTTGATTAATAATGTGTTTTGCTTTATCCGCTTTTTCAGTCGATTTTTGAATAAAGATGACATCATTTTGTAGCAATTCTTTTTCAATATCATCCATTCTTCTGAAAATCAAAGTTTGAACTTCTTTCAAGATTAAGATTTGCTCGATTAAGAATGCGTTCAAAGCCTTGAGATAGGATTTGAATTTTTTAATTTGGAGTCTGGTTTTGGTGCGATGAATGTTGATGACGGACTTTTCAAAAGCTGTGTCAAGGAATTGTTTGAAGTCGGATATCAACTCAACTTGATTAAATCCGACGAGCAGCTCTTCAATTTCATTTTCAATTTGTTCATAGTTTTTCATCAAACTGTATCCAAATAGATCGTTACTCTCAAAATACTCTTTTAGGACATCAACGTTAGAGATGTCAAGAAGAACTAGGCGTTGTTTAAACAAAAGAGAGATGGGCTCTAAAATCCCTTCAATCCTTGTCTTTGCGATGTAGAATGGATGATGAATCAGGTGCGTTGCTTGTTCGTTTAACTTAATTTTATTCTTAAGTTGGTCATCATATGCACGAATGATTTGAGAACGCATGTATTCCAGATAATATGCATAAGTACGTGAAGAAGTAGTGGATTGTACTTCGCTAACGATTTGTTCTGTTTGAACACGGTTATAGTCAATCAGTTTTTGAGAGTGATGAACGAAATCGATGACTTCCTTGCTGCCAGATTCTTTTTTGTCATTGAAGACAGATTCTTCTTCTAAATATCTTGTTGCGTAAAGATAGGTCAGTCGATTTGATTCGGATTTCATTGCTTCGAGCGTCATCATGTATTTCGTGTCATTCAATTGAAGATCGTAATCAAATTTCGCTTTCGCAATGGCAAGATTCTTTTCAAAAGAGATCTGATGGATATCCTGTTCGAGTTTAGATATTTCTTTTAGGTAACCTGCTTTGGCGAGGAAAAAGTCATAATTTTGACGAAGCATACCGACTTCACGCTGAATTCTGATAAAGCCAAAGTTCTTTTCATATTGACTTGTAATTTTCTCGCGATTGGATTCATGTTGAGAGATTGCAAAGAAATGATCGTCTTCAATCGAACGGATGTATTTGTCGTAATCGCCTTGAATTTCAGCGTTTTCCATCTGTTTTCTTACTTCAGCGATTTCGAGATGATTTTGAGATTCAAGGGTAACGATTTCTTTGCTGAAATGATCAATTTGGGAGATCAATTCTGTTAAGTTCGAACAGACATTGCTGACACGAACCATTAAATTGATTCGATAGTCTTCCATGGTTTTTGCGTCTTTCGTAATGTAGTCAACTTTTGCTTCTGCAAATTTCGAGTTAAATACAATCAAATCGGAGAGCAAGTTATCAAGTTCATCAAAAGACTCATTTACGTAGAATGCAAAATTAGAATATAGCGTAATGCTGTTTTGAAAAAACATTGCTGGCATCAAATAGGCGAGTTTGATTTCTTCGACGCGTTTAAAAGAATCAATCTTGATTTTCTTGATTTCATTTTGATATTTTGAAATTAGAAGATCAGCCATTGATTGATTTCTTTTTAAAAGGTAGTCTGCCTTTTTCTGGATGATTTCATATTGAAGGATGTACTTCTCGGTAGAAGCAATGTCGCCTGCTTGATCGCTTTCGACGATTTTCTTTCCAATGATATCTTTTGAGGTTTTAAGTTCGCTTAAAATCAATCGTTCAAAGTTGACCTTTTTCTGATTGACTTCTTTGATTTGTTTTACAAATTGATGAATAATCGTTTGATTAATAATGGAATGCGGTTTTTGGCGCTGGCTACTGAGTGCGTGAATTCGTTCGCGTTGTTTCGTGTACATTTCAGTCGCGTTTTTAAACAAATCAGACATCTTGTTCTTCGTCGAACGAAGATTGTTCAGAGTAGAAAGAATCGATTCGTTGACAAATCCAGTTTCATTTTTAGATTTTTCACTTAATTCATTCGAAAGATCAGACAATGCGTTTCTGGACTGTTCAATCGTCCAAAGCAGTTTGTTTGACTGTTCTGTCTGGATTCTCTGATATTTTTTCTGTATTTCATTATGTTTTTCCGTCTCGGAAGTGATAAACTCAGTATGAACGCGCATCTCATCATCAATGGCGTCATTGGACTCTTTAACCATTTGAAGGAATTGTTGGTAGGCTTCGTTCTTTAGGTCGAAGATGCTGTTGATAACTTTGTCGAAAGTTTGATCTTCTGAGGACGTCGCAGATTGAATTTCTAACTTCAGATTTTTTTCGTCGACTTCAAGTGTTTCGAAAACATCAATATATTGTCTTCTGATGTTTTCAAGTACTGCGTCATAACCGTCTTCAAGGGCGAGGAAATGTTCGACTTTTTCTTCTTCAATCTGTTGATACTTCAACTCAATTTCATGAAGGGCGTTTTCTTTCTGTTGCAATTCGTTGTAGAGTTCTTCCTCAAGGTGGACAGATGAAAGTTCATGACTTGTTTTCTTGGGTTCGAAAGACTCAATTGTTTTTGATATGATATCGCCTTGTTTTGCCACTTTTCCACCTCCTCAAATAACCTATGAATTCATTATAATATAGATGGGTGTTTTATTCAACTCAAGAACAAAAATAAATCAGATGATTTTCAATGAAAATTTGGTATAATAGACGAGAGGTGTTATGGATATGGACAAACGGATTATCGCAAACAATCTATTAATTGACGATGAAATGGAGGCCACCTTACGGCCAAGGTTTTTCCAGGAATATATCGGCCAAACCAGTGTTAAGGAAATGATTCAAGTTGCTGTTGAAGCAGCCAAAAAAAGGAATGAATCCTTGGATCATGTTCTTTTGTATGGACCGCCAGGATTGGGCAAAACTACCTTGGCTCAAGTTATCGCAAATGAACTTGGCGTCAACATCAAAGTCGTATCTGGGCCAACAGTTGAACGAACAGGAGACTTAGCGGCGATATTAACTTCTTTGGAACCAGGAGATGTTTTGTTCATCGATGAAATTCACAGACTCCCTAAAATTGTAGAAGAAATCCTATATTCATCCATGGAGGATTTCGTAATTGATATCGTTGTTGGTAAAGACTCTGGCGCAAAGTCGATACGCGTCGATTTACCGCCGTTTACCTTGATTGGAGCTACCACTAGGTTTGGAGATTTGACAGGACCATTAAGAGACCGATTTGGAATTGTTCATAAGCTTGAATTTTATACAGACCAAGAACTTGAAATCATCTGTAAAAGAACCTCTGACATTTATGAATGTCCAAGTGAAAATGAGGCTGTCATTGAACTTGCAAAAAGAAGTAGAGGTACACCGCGTATTGTCAACCGCCTTTTCAGAAGAGTCCGCGACTATGCCGATATTCTAGGAGACGGTACGATTACGCTTGAAATTACGAAACTTGCGCTCTCTAAATTAAAAATCGACGAACTTGGACTTGACCGTAAAGACAGAGAATATCTTCTTTCGATTATTGAAAAATACCATGGTGGGCCAGTTGGGCTCGAAACCATTGCCACATCCATCAGCGAAGACCCACTCACACTTGAAGACGTCTATGAACCTTTCTTAATACAAAAAGGATTCATCAATCGGACGCCTCGAGGACGTGTTGTTACTGAAAAAGCATATAAGCATTTAAAAAAAGGATTTCAAGGAACGTTATTTCAATGATGAAAACAGATGATTTTGACTATCGTTTACCCGAGGAGTTAATTGCACAAACGCCGCTCGATGATCGTGCGTCTTCCAGATTGTTAATTTGTCATAGAACTGATTTTGAAGTTCGTCATGATGAATTCCATCATCTCAGTAATTATCTTCATCCAGGTGACGTACTCGTTCTAAACGATACAAAAGTTCTGCCAGCGAGATTAATCGGTGAAAAACAATCGACCCAAGCATCCATTGAAGTTCTATTGCTTACTGAACTTGGTAAAAATATGTGGGAAACTCTTGTAAAACCCGCTAGACGCGTACACTTAGGCGATATCATTTCTTTTGGTGATGGATTACTAAAGGCAAAGTGTGTAAAACTAGGTGAAGAAGGAATCCGTCATTTCGAAATGATTTACGAAGGAATATTCATTGAAATTCTTGATCAATTAGGAGAAATGCCTCTTCCCCCTTATATTCACGAAAAATTAATTGAAAAAGACCGTTACCAAACTGTATATTCAAAAGTGTTGGGAAGCGCAGCCGCGCCAACTGCCGGTCTGCACTTCACAAAAGACCTTTTAAATGAGTTAGAGGCAAAGGGAATTGAAATCTACTACTTGACGCTACACGTCGGACTAGGAACTTTTCGTCCTGTTAGCGTTGAAGACGTCACCAAGCATAAAATGCATAGCGAATTTTATTCTTTGTCTTCTGAAGTTGCTCAAAAATTAAACCTAGCAAAAACAGAAAACAGAAGAATCATTTCAGTTGGCACAACCACTACTAGGACCCTTGAGACTATTTTTAAGAAGTTTGGATCGTTTCAAAGTGATTCCGGTTTTACCGATATCTTCATTTATCCCGGATACACATTCAAAGCCATCGACGCTTTAATCACGAATTTCCATCTTCCAAAATCGACCTTAATGATGCTTGTCAGTGCATTTGCATCCAAAGATATCATTATGCATGCCTATGAAGAAGCTATCAAAGAAAAATATCGTTTCTTTTCATTTGGAGATTCGATGCTGATATTTTAATGGCTCTATCAGTATAAGAATATCAAATTAATTAGTTCATATTGTTTATAATAAAGAATATTAATCGAAACTGGAATGTTGAAATTCCAGTTTTTTTAATTAAAAGTGAATTCGTTTAATTCCGTTTCTCAAAAGATGTAATAAAAATCGTTGATATGTAATTAAATTACACATTATTGAAATAATTTCATATTTTTGATTGACAATGCAAATGAAAGCGTTTATAATCAAAGAAAATGGCCTATATATATGAAAGAAAATTTCCTATTGTATTGACGAGGTGTAATAAATGGTTAAAAATAAAGACATTGCAGTCAAAGCTGGCGTATCAGTAGCTACTGTTTCCAGGGTTATGAATCAAAGTGGTTACGTTAAAGAAGAAACAAAAGATCTCGTTTTACAAGCTTATGGTGAACTCGCAACGGACGACAAACTATTAGGTCAATCGATTTCCACTCAAAAAGCTAATATCATTGGCATTGTTATTCCAGATATATCAAACCCTTTTTTTGGTGAGGTCATCAAAGGAATCTCAAGAGTCGCTGATAAATATTCTGCAAGTTTGCTTGTATGCAACACTGAAGAACAACTCGAAAAGGAGTTAAAATATCTTTATCTATTTAAAACAAACAATATCGTAGGCCTCATCATTACCCCAAAAACAGACCAAGTTGGTTATAATTCAAAGTATTTATATCAGCTTGAAGATTTAGGCGTTCCCGTTGTTTTATTAGACCGAGGAATCAACATCTCACATTTCAACTCCGTTTTTGTGAACAACCTATCAGGAGCTTTCGATGCAGTCAACGCCTTTATCAATGAAGGTCACACCGATATCGCTATTATTTCAGGTCCCATGTCCTCAAAACCTGGCCGTGAACGTTTTTATGGATATGAAAACGCATTGCGAAGCAATAATATGAAAGTCAATCCAGACTACGTATTCTATGGTGATTTCAAATTAGAAAGCGGATATGAAATCACTAAAAAAATATTAAAACTCGAAAAAAGACCTACCGCAATTTTTGCAGCAAATAACATGATGGCTCTCGGTTGCGTAAAAGCATTAATCGAAAATAATCTATCGATTCCAAAAGATATGGCATTTATTAGTTTTGATGATGTTGATATGTTCGAGATTATGAATCTTCATATCTCAACCGTATCTAGACCCACGGATCTGATGGGAGAAGTTGCGGCTGAAATGTTATTTGACCTAATAGACAGAAAACAAGTCAAAAGCAAATCAATCAAAGAAGTGCTGCTTGAAACAGAACTTGTGTTAAGAGGCTCAGAAAAAAAGATTTTAAAATAAGGAGTGTTCAATCATGAATAAAACGGATATTGAACAGATCGTAAGACAAGAAATCATCAATAGCGTTCTTCAAACCCAAGACTTTCTTGTAGTCGGTAACTGGAAAATGAATAAAACAAAACAAGAAGTGACTACTTTTCTAGATGAGACCGTCAACCATGATTTTGGACAAAAAAACACAGTTGTCATTATCCCTCCAAGCCCCTACCTTTACTTATTTGAGAATAAACTTCGTTACAGCAAAATTCTTTATGGCGTTCAAAATTTCTATCCAAAAGATAGTGGGGCTTTTACCGGAGAAGTATCAATTTCCATGGCGCGAGACTTTGGCTGTAAATACGCTCTTGTCGGTCACTCCGAAAGAAGAAATATCTTCTACGAATGCAATGAATTTTCATCTAAGAAAGTTCTAGCATGCATTCAAAATCAAATCAAACCGATTTTATGCATCGGTGAAAAACTTGAACAAAGAAACAAAGAAGATTACAAACAATTTTTAAAAGATCAAATCAAAGAAGGATTATCTCTTCTTGCCGATTCTGAAAGATCTAAAGTCATTATCGCCTATGAACCGATTTGGGCGATTGGAACCGGAGAAACGGCTTCCCCATCCCAAGTGGAAGAAGTACATATGTTTTTAAGAAACTACTTGATAGATGAATATGGATACGATATTGGCAAAAACATTCCCTTGCTATACGGTGGAAGTGTCACTTCCACCAATGTAAAAGATTTGGCTCTTGCACAATGTGTCTCAGGGTTCTTAATCGGAGGAGCCAGCTTGAATCCTCAAACCTTTATTGAAATCAATGATATTCTAAACGGAAAATAATGAATCATAGAATCTAACTATGGAAGGAGTGTGAAACATGGAAATCAATAATCTCGATAAACTCGCAAAAGTTGTGACAGAAAACTTGCTAGGCAAATTAGAATTAAAGCCATCATCTTCTAACAGCACAGTAGCGACATCGAACAAATTAAGTAAATCATGTCTCATATTGATCCCCCATAGTACTTTAGGTTTTAAAGACTATTATGAATTCATCTTGAAACATTACAAAGACTATAAATTGTATTTGAGTTCAAGCGAAGAGTTCTCTAAATTACACCATCTTGACGACAACGGATACATCCACTGTATAACAAGCGACTTAAAAAGCAAAGAGTTCATGCTCACACTGGAATCTGTTGAAACCATCCTTCTTATAGGAGCAAAAGTCTCTCAAATGAAAGCCATCGTTGAAACCGATGATTCAGAAGAAGTCAATCACATTCTACTGAATGCACTGATGACAAATAAAAAAATCATTTTCGTCCTAAACTCCAATCCAGTCGTATTTAATAAAATCTCAACTATTGTGACTTCAATCCAAAATATGGGCATTACAGTCACAAACATTCAAGATACACCTTACTCAAAAATTGATAAAACTGAATTGATTACGGAAAATTATGTGATTGGACTAAAACAAAAAGGAATTAAAACACTCGAACTTGACAGAAGACAAGTGGTGACCCCGCTTGCAAAAGATAAATTAAGCGAATACAAGATTAAAGTTGTATTTATTGAGGAGGCAAAAAAATGAGCACAAACGATCTCATCAAAAAACTGACGGCTGAAATGGAACAAAAATACGGAAACAATCCAAAATCAACGTCAACATATGAACCTACACCATCTCCAACTCCGGTCAAAGCAACGAATTCAAAGTATCTTGGCGTCTATGAAAGCGTCGAAGACGCGATCCAAGCCGCAAAAGAATCTCAAAAGCAATTGATGAAACTTTCAATGAAAAAGCGAAATGAGATTATTGCTGCCATGCGTAAAGTAAGCCTTGAAAACGCTGAAAAATTAGCGATTATGGCTTATGAAGAAACCGGAATGGGAAGAGTAGAAGACAAAATCATCAAAAATGTCTTAGCCGCAGAAAAAACACCAGGAACCGAAGACTTGCATGCAGTGACTTATACAGGAGACGATGGAATGACCTTAGTTGAGATGGCACCTTATGGTGTCATCGGATCTATTACACCATCCACCAATCCAAGCTCGACCATCATTAACAATAGCATATCAATGGTTGCTGCCGGAAACGGAGTTGTATTCAATCCTCATCCAAGTGCAAAAAGAGTAACATCTGAATCAATCTCTCTTTTAAATAATGCGATTCATAATGCAGGAGGACCTAAAGAACTATTGACGGCCCCACTCAATCCAACCATAGAAACTGGAAAAGTCATCATGACGCATAAAGACATTCGAATCTTGGTTGTTACCGGCGGAGAAGGAGTCGTGTCCGTCGCGATGAAAAGTGGTAAAAAAGTCATCGCTGCAGGGCCTGGAAACCCGCCTGTCATCGTCGATGAATCTGCAAACATCAAGAAAGCAGCCAATGACGTATTCCGCGGTGCATCCTTTGATAACAACATCATCTGCATCGCCGAAAAAGAGGCTTTTGTCTTAAACAGCGTATTCACAGAATTCAGAAATGAAATCATTAAAAATGGCTCTTATGAACTCAAACGCCATGAAATCGATATCGTCACAAAAGAAGTATTTCAAACAAGCCCAGAGGGAAAGACCGTCGTCAACCGAAAGTATGTTGGAAAACCTGCAACAGAGATTCTGAAAGCATGTAAGATTTCCGCGCCACAAGACATTCGACTAATCATTGCTGAAGTCACAGAAAATCATCCCTTTGTGACCGTTGAAATGTTGATGCCGGTTCTTGGAATCGTTCGGGTCTACTCCATCGATGAAGCCATTGAAAAGGCCGTCATCGCAGAAAACGGAAACCGTCATTCTGCAATGATGCATTCAGAGAGCGTATCGAATTTAACCAAAGCGGCTCGTGCTCTAGACACATCCATCTTTGTTAAAAACGCCCCTTCGTTTGCAGCATTAGGTATTGAAGGAGAAGGCTTTACAACCTTAACCATCGCAACCCCAACTGGCGAAGGATTAACCTCCGCAAGAAGTTTTTCTAGAATCAGAAGATGTACATTATCAGGTGCATTCAGAATTGTATAAATCCGTTAAAGTGAGGAGTGAATGACATGGCTCAAAGCATTATTGAAAGAATCAAAGAAGCAGGAATTGTTGGAGCCGGCGGAGCTGGATTCCCTACTCATGTGAAACTGAACAGTCACCCTGAAATCGTCATCATCAATGGGGCTGAATGTGAGCCGCTTTTAAGAGTGGATCAACAATTAATGGAATTTTATGGGGAAGACGTCGTTTCAGGCTTAAAGATTGCCCTTGCTCAAACTGGAGCGAAAAAAGGGGTCATTTGTCTCAAAGGAAAACATAAGTCCGCGATTCAAAATTTAAAGAATCTCGTCAAAAACGACGATCAAATCGAAGTAAAAATCATCAAAGACTATTATCCAGCAGGAGATGAACAGCAACTCGTCTATGAAGTCACAAGAAGAGTCGTTCCTCTAATGGGCATTCCGCTTGATGTTGGTGCCGTAGTCATCAATGTATTGACTGCAATCAACATTGCAAGAAACGTTCCGGTGACTGAAAGAGTCATCACCGTCACTGGTGCAGTCGCATTACCTCAAACCTTGATTGTACCGATAGGAACCTCTTTTAGAGAATTGATTATCGCTTGTAAAGGACCTACGGACATCCAAAATTACAGTATCATCGTCGGTGGACCCATGATGGGACACGTCGAAGAGGACTGGGACGCCCCAGTAACGAAACTCACAAGTGCAATCATCATCTTACCAAACGACCATTATCTTATTGCAAAAAAAACTCGTAAAACACAAACGGACTTGCAACTGACAAAAGCCATCTGTTGCCAGTGCAGTTATTGTACCGAAATGTGTCCCAGATACATTATCGGAAACAATACCGAACCGCATAAAGTCATGAGAGGACTTGCAAACGAAGACCCAAGCGCCTTAGGCGCAATTTCATCGGTTGTATCCTGTTGCGATTGTCAACTTTGTAGCCTGTATGCTTGCCCCATGGATTTAGATCCAGGGAAAATCACCAACATGGTCAAACAAAGTTTGCTCAAAAAAGGCGCTAAAACCGAAAAGATTGTTCCTTATGAAGTAGACCCATTAAGAGAAAGCAAACTCGTACCGACCAAAAGGCTCATCGCAAGACTTGAGCTTTCGGACTATGACGTCCCAGCTCCTCTAGACCACTCTATCTATCAAACCAACTCTGTAAAAATCTTATTGAAACAACATATAGGCGCAGTGGCATCCTCTTTAGTAAAAGTAGGGGACACCGTCGCCAAAGGAACACTAATTGCAAGTTGTGGAGATTTACTCGGTGCGAACATTCATGCGAGCATAAATGGGAAAGTCACAAATGTCACAAACGATTCTATAGAAATCCATGCATAAGGAGGTAGCGATATGGAAGCATTAGGTATGATTGAACTGAACAGTATTGCAAGAGGTATCGAAGCAGGAGATGCAATCATTAAAACCGCAGAAGTAAAATTAATCGCCGCTTATGCATCTTGTCCTGGGAAATATGTCGTTATGGTACGCGGGGCCGTATCCGCTGTCAAAAGCGCCATCGAAGTTGGCGCGAAAGTCGCTGGAAAGTCACTCGTAAAAGACATCGTCATTGCCAATATCCACGAACAAGTATTTTCCGCTCTCAGTTGCACGACTGAGATTATTCCAAAAGGCGCTGTGGGTATTATTGAAACGTACTCCCTTGCAACCGCCGTCTTAATATCGGACGCTGCAGTCAAAGCTGCCGATGTTGAACTTTTAGAGATTAGATTAGGACGAGGACTCGGTGGAAAAGCATTCACCATCTTGACAGGAGACGTTAGTAGCGTTCAGGCAGCTGTTGATGCAGCCATCGACGCTAGCCAAGATGACGGATTACTAGCACATACAGCAGTCATTCCAAGAATTAGCAAAGAAATGTTACAAACACTTTTATAAAATAAGAAAGAAAGGAGAACATTAAAATGAAAGAAGCATTAGGATTAATTGAAACAAGAGGATTCGTTGGCGCAATCGAAGCCGCTGACGCAATGGTCAAAGCAGCCAATGTAAGATTGATTGGCAAAGAAAAATCTGGTTCAGGTTTAGTTACAGTTATGGTTCGCGGAGATGTAGGCGCAGTCAAAGCCGCAGTTGAAGCAGGATCAGAAGCCGCTCGTAGAGTTGGAGAATTGGTTTCATCACATGTAATCCCTAGCCCTCACGACGACGTAGAAGAACTATTGAAACAACCCGCAAAAGAATTAGTAAAAGCAACCAAAGAAACAAAATAACGGAAATTGGATCAAAAAAATAAAACACTCAATGGAGGAAAGAAAATGAAAGAAGCACTTGGATTAATTGAAACAAGAGGATTTGTAGGCGCAATTGAAGCCGCAGACGCAATGGTCAAAGCAGCTAACGTAAGATTGATTGGCAAAGAAAAATCAGGTTCAGGCTTGGTCGCAGTTATGGTTCGCGGAGATGTAGGCGCAGTGAAAGCCGCAGTTGAAGCTGGATCAGAAGCCGCTCGTAGAGTTGGCGAATTGGTTTCATCACATGTCATTCCAAGACCACATGACGATGTAGAAGAATTACTAAAATCATTAAAGGATTCAAAATAAACCAAACATTGAAAATTCAATGATACAGGAGGCAATAAAATGAAAGAAGCATTAGGATTGATTGAAACAAGAGGATTTGTAGCCGCAATCGAGGCCGCTGATGCCATGGTAAAAGCAGCCAATGTAAGATTGATTGGAAAAGAAAAATCAGGTTCAGGCTTGGTCGCTATGATGGTCCGCGGAGACGTAGGCGCAGTGAAAGCAGCCGTTGAAGCAGGATCTGAAGCAGCTCGCCGCGTTGGTGAACTTGTATCTTCCCATGTCATCCCAAGTCCCCATGACGATGTTGAAGAACTCATCAAAGGATTAATGTAATAAAATTAAAAATTGAAAAGAGTTGAAACTATGGAATTAGATAAACTTATCGATAAGATTGCTGAAGAAATATATCGTAAGATTGCAACAGAAAATAACGGAGCTACCACAGTTGCCGCTTTTAACAATAATGACATCGCTTCCCTCATCGATCACACCTTGCTAAAACCCGAAGCAACCGAACAAGACATCAGAAAGGTATGTGCAGAAGCGATTGAATACAAATTCAAATCCGTTTGCATCAATACCCATTATGTAACGCTTGTTTCTCGTCTTTTAGCTGGCAGCGGTGTTCTCACTTGCTGTGTTGTAGGTTTCCCGTTAGGGGCATCTTCGACAAGAGCGAAAATTGATGAAACTTACGATGCATTAAAGAATGGCGCCCATGAAATCGATATGGTTATCAATATCGGTGCATTAAAATCTGGCGATTGGAACACCGTTAAAAAAGACATCGAAGGCGTCACTTCTGCGTGCAGAGGTCGTGCAATAGTCAAAGTTATTTTGGAAACTTCTTTGTTAAACGACGAAGAAAAAATCAAAGCTTGTACCATTGCTAAAATGGCAGGAGCAGATTTTGTAAAAACATCTACTGGATTTAACACCGGTGGAGCAACGGTCGCTGACATCAAACTGATGCGCGAAGTCGTTGGTCCGAAAATGGGTGTGAAAGCTTCTGGTGGAATTCGCGACACTGAGACAGCAAGAGCTATGATTGCTGCAGGTGCGAACAGAATTGGAACAAGTTCAGGAATTAATATTGTCAAAGGTACAAAACCGACGACAGGCACTTATTAATGTCTAGAAAAGAGGAAATCATATGTATGCAGCTAGAATAATTGGAACCGTTGTGTGTACACAAAAGGATCCAAGTATGAACAGTTTAAAGATGCAGGTTGTTCAACCCGTCAACATCGTCACATTTCAAGACGAAGGCAAGCCTGCAGTAGCGATTGACGCTGTTGGAGCCGGATACTCAGAACTTGTATTAGTAGTTAGTGGAAGTTCCGGAAGATTAACAGAGTTGACTAAAAACAAACCAGTGGATTCTACCATCATGGCGATTATTGACTACGTTGACATTGAAGGCAAAAACGTCTTCAGTAAAAACAAAGAGGAGTCAAAATAATGAAAGTTGCGATTGGTAGTGACCATGGAGGATTTGCATTAAAAGAAAAAATCAAAAAGTACCTTTCGGAAGACTTGAAAATCGAGTATGAAGATTTTGGTACCTTTAATACAAACAGGTGTGATTATCCAGATTATGCTTTCTTAGTTGCGCGCGCAGTGGCGTCCAACAAGTGTGATTTTGGAATCATGGTTGACGGTGCCGGAATCGGCTCCGCAATGATGGCAAACAAAGTACCTGGCGTACTGGCAGCGTGTGCAAATGAAATTTATACCGCACACAATAGTAGAGAACACAATGGCGCAAACGTCTTGACTTTAGGAAGTTTTGTCGTAGGAGAAGGCGTTGTCAAAGAAATCGTCAAAGTCTTTTTAACAACCAAATTTGAAGGCGAAAGAAACCTAAAAAGAATCAAGAGCATTTTAGACATCGAAAAACGATTAGTCATTTCAAAGGAGTGATATTATGCAAATAGCTAGAGTTATTGGTATGGTTACTTCTACGGTAAAAGTTCCAGACTTAAAAGGTATAACGCTCCTAGTGATTCAACCAGTCAATACAAAATATGAATCACTAGGAACACCGATTGTTGCCGCAGATCGTTTTGGAGCAGGCGTCGGTGAGTACGTATTTTATTCAACGAGCAAAGAAGGGGCAATGAATCTCCCCATTCCTACCGCATGCGCAGATGCCGGAATTGCCGGAATCATTGATAGTATCCACTGCATTTAATGAATCATCAAATAAGAGGTGAGTATTATGCAACTTGCTAAAGTCGTTGGAACCTTGGTTTCAACACATAAAAACGAAATGCTTCGAGGAAAAAAACTGTTATTTGTTCAACCACTTGACGAATTACTCGTTCCTTTTGGGAATGAAATGTTGGCAGTGGATGGCGTTGGCGCTGGTGTAGGCGATATTGTAATCATTTTAAATGAAGGCGGATCTGCCAGAATGATTACGAAAGCCAAAAGTCAATATGCACCGATTGAGCTATGTATTGCAGGAATCGTTGATTCGATTCAAACTGATGGACATTACGAAATGTTAAGCTAACGGAAGCGGTGATGAATTTGAAACTACTAGATCGAATCTTGAATCAAGCAAAAGAAAACGTTCAAACCATTGTCCTCGCTGAAGGAAAAGACGTACGAGTGATTGACGCTGCGAGAGAAATTCATCTTCAAAAAATCGCGAACATCATCGTTTTAATCAATGAAAGAGACATAAACGATGAAGTTACGAAGTTGCAACGAGATGGCATCAAAGTCATCGTTGTTGAACAATCAACTAAGTTGAGTACCTATTCCTCAATCCTTTTTGAGTTGCGCAAATCCAAAGGAATGACTCAAGAAGAAGCAGACAAACTGGTCTTGAACACGATTTATTTTGGTGTATTGATGATCAAAAATCTTGACGCAGATGGAATGGTCGCTGGGTCCATGACTTCGACCAGTGATGTTTTAAGGCCTGCACTACAAATATTGAGAACAGCTCCCAACGTGAAGCTTGTTTCCTCATTCTTTCTCATGGATATTCCAAACGCCACAGGCGTTAGT
>CAZNOO010000004.1:0-43761 GCA_964574705.1 uncultured Candidatus Izemoplasmatales bacterium | reverse complement strand
TGCCAATGTTCTGATTTTTCCTGATTTACAAGCAGGCAATATCGGATATAAGCTTGTCGAAAGACTGGCTCATGCGGATGCATACGGCCCAATCACACAAGGCCTTGCTAGACCCGTCAATGATTTATCAAGAGGTTGCTCCTACAAAGACATCGTAGCGGTTGCAGCCATTACTGCTTTACAGTCGCAACAAAATAAACAACATTAGTTTTTACCCAATGAATCAAACCCACTGAAAGGAACTTGTTCTTTTGAGTTTATTTGTTTCGAAGTCAATTGAAAAGAGGTTCATAAGCACAAAGGGAGAAATGTGTTTATGAACCTCTTTTATTGTATAAAAAAAGGCTGATTTCTCAGCCTAAGTCACTAAATAATTCTAAAGGTTTGATTCGTTTCATTGCATAGAGGAAAGGGGTATCCAAAACCGCAACCATAATCTTGATGATATAGGTCGATATCGCGATTTCAACAACAGTCTCAAAAGGCATTGTCCCCAAAAAAGCAATTGGAACGAAAATTAACGTATCAATCGCTTGAGACAAAATCGTAGATCCGTTGTTTCGAACCCAAAGCCATTTGTTTGCTGGTAATTTCGATTTAATCCATTGAAATAGAGTAACGTCCAATAACTGAGATACAAGGAAGGCCGCGAGCGATCCAATAATAAGTCTTACCCAAAAGCCAAATATGATCGACAAAGGTTCTTGTCCAAAATCAGAGGGCCCAGGGATGAAGAGCAGCATTAATTGCATTAAAATCAAAGTTGCGATTAATACATAAAAGCCCATAAATACAGCTCTTTTAGCTTGTTTCTTGCCGTAGATTTCATTTAAAGCATCGGTTCCTAAAAAGATGGTTCCATACATAATGTTTCCAAGCGTAGCACTCATTCCAAATAGTTCGATGCTCTTAATGACTTGAATATTGGCGATGATGGTTGCAATTCCGATCCAGACGAAGATTCCAACTCTTCCGAACAGTTTATACATGCCAATCATCAAGACAAAATTAGTTATGGCGAAAATTAGCCACAGTAACTCGTTACTCATAAATGAAAGCCTCCTAGTTTTGATTACGCAGGATGGTTACGAACTGCGATTGCGATACTATTATATCAAACTGAAGTCAAAAAACAATTAAAACACGATTTGAATTGTAAAAAAGAACAAAAAGATGTAAAATAACGGTGACATTTCAACATTCTTTGGAGGATTTTACATGGAAAGAAAAGTATTGGTGGAAGTATCCGCACGCCACGTCCACTTGTCTCAAAATGATTTAGAGACACTATTTGGAAAAGGTGCACAGTTAACATTCAAAAAAGCATTGTCTCAACCAGGACAATACGCTTCCAATGAGCGCGTTACCGTCGTTGGACCCAAAAAAGAACTCTCTGGTGTTTCAATCCTTGGTCCCGTTCGAAAGGCGACACAAGTTGAAATATCTTTAACCGACGCTAGAAGCATCGGACTCAGTGCTCCAATTCGCGAATCGGGAGACACTGTAGGAAGCGCTCCTTGCAAAATCGTAGGTCCGATGGGCGAAATCGAACTGAAAGAAGGTCTCATCATCGCAAAACGCCATATTCATTTGACGCCTGAAGATGCTGAAAAATATAGCGTTAAGGACAAACAAATCGTTGAAGTGAAAATCGTCACTCCAGAACGTTCAACCATTTTTGGAGATGTCGTCATCCGTGTAAGAGGAGACTTCGCAACAGCAATGCACATTGATACTGACGAAGGAAATGCCGCTGCCGTAGGCGGAGAAGTATACGGAACGATTTTATAACGATGCCTTTTGGATTTGAACTAACCCATATCTGTAAGCAATCAGGTGCCAGATGTGGTGTTTTACATACACCTCACGGAGACTATGAAACGCCTATCTTCATGCCTGTGGGAACGCAGGCAACCGTTAAAACCCTCGACGTTTCTGAAATAAATGAAGTCAGTGATGGACTCATTCTAGGAAATACGTATCACCTCTGGCTTCAGCCTGGGGATGACATCATCAAACAACACGGAGGAATCCGTGGGTTTATGAAATGGGACAAAGCCCTCTTGACAGATTCAGGCGGATTTCAAGTCTTCTCTCTTTCTAAGATACGAAAGATCAAAGAAGAAGGCGTTGAATTTCGACATCATCTTTCTGGTGAACTGCTTCACCTTACACCTGAAGATTCAATTCGAATTCAAAATAATCTTGGCGCAGACATCATCATGAGTTTTGACGAATGCCCCCCATTTTATTCTGATTACGAGTATATGAAAGAATCTGTTGATAGAACCATCCGCTGGGCAAAAAGAGGAAAAGATGTTCATCAATTCCCGGAGGATCAAGCCTTATTTGGAATTGTTCAAGGCGGACCCTTTAAAGATTTGCGGAAGCATTCCATAGAAGAGTTGGTAAAAATCGACTTTCCTGGCTATTCAATCGGAGGTCTCTCCGTCGGAGAAACCAAAGAAGAAATGCTAGAAATGCTAGCATTCTTAAATCCTTTGATGCCTTTTGACAAACCCCGTTATCTGATGGGTGTCGGTTCACCCGACGACCTAGTCAATGGAGCGATTCACGGAATCGACATGTTTGACTGTGTTCTTCCAACAAGAATCGCGAGACATGGAACTGCGATGACGTCTCTTGGAAAAATAGTGATTAAAAACAAAACGTACGAAAGTGACATGTCGCCACTCGATCCGAACTGCGACTGTCCCATCTGCAAGACTTATACAAAAAGCTATCTTCGTCACCTCTTTAAGGCTCAGGAAATTCTTGGTTTACGGCTTGTAACATACCATAATCTCTATTTCTTGAAGAACTTAATGAAGAACATTAGAGAAGCAATCAAGTCCGATCGACTCTTGGATTTTAAGAAAACTTTTTTCGAAGAGTACTATGGAAAATTGCAATAGTCCTCAAACTTCGTTAAAATAGAGCCATTCTCTCGAATTATCGAGATAAATATGCAAATCATATTGAATTATCTATCATTATTCCGTATAATTAATGAAAAGAAGTCTAAAAGACTTTTTTAGGCAACCATCTACACTTGGGAGGAAAACAATGTTTGACATTAATGATAAGTTTAATCAAAAGCCAAGCATCAAAGTCATTGGAGTTGGAGGCGGAGGAGGTTCCGCAATCAACAGGATGATTGAAAACGATGTCCAAGGTGTCGAATTTGTGGCTATGAACACCGATGCCCAAGTTTTGAAACTATCCAAAGCGGATGTTCGCTTGCAGCTTGGTAAAATGCTGACAAGAGGACTTGGCGCAGGTGCAGACCCCGACGTCGGAAGAAAAGCAGCACTTGAATCCGAAGACGAAATCAGAGACCTTCTCGCAGATACCGATATGGTATTCATCACTGCTGGAATGGGTGGAGGTACCGGAACCGGTGCAGCTCCAGTCATTGCTAGAGTCGCTCGAGAAATGGGATGTCTGACCATTGGTATCGTAACGAAGCCTTTTGGATTTGAAGGAAGAAAACGCGCAAGTGTTGCACTTCAAGGTCTTGAAGAACTGAAACCTTATGTTGATACATTGATTGTCATTCCAAATGACAAGCTTTTATACATCGTCGACAAGAATACACCATATTTAGATGCATTCCGTGAAGTTGATAACATTTTGAGACAAGGTGTTCAAGGCATCACTGAAATCATCGCTGTGCCAGGCGTTGTCAATGTTGACTTCGCTGACGTTAAAACCGTCATGAAAGACAAAGGAACTGCTCTCATGGGCATCGGTATCGCAGAAGGCGAAAACCGTGGTATTGAAGCTGCTAGAAACGCTATCAGAAGCCCGCTTTTGGAAACATCCATCAATGGCGCAACCGATGCGATTGTAAACATCACTTCAGGATACAACGCTTCTCTTTATGAAATCAATGAAATCATCGAAGAAATCCAAAAATCTTCTACAACCGATATCAATGTCATCTATGGATCGGCAATCAATTCCGATTTGCAAGATGAAATCATTGTTACCGTCATCGCAACTGGATTCAGCGAAGATCCCATTTTCAAAGATGTAACGCTCAATCGTGCAACAGAGCGTAAGGTTGAAGAACCAAAAATCGAACAAGTTTTCGAACCTAAAAAGCCTCTTTCTAAAAAGGAAGAAAAGAAAAAAAACAAGAAACAAAAAGAAATTGATATTCCAATTAAGCAAGAACCAGAAGAAAAAGAAGATATTCAAATTCCTTCTTGGCTTAAAGAAAGATTCAAAAAATAAAGAATGAACTTTGCTGTTCTTTCTGAAGGAAAATCAATATAAAAAGAATCATGAGAGCTTGTTTCCTGAAGTGTATGGGAGCGAGCTCTTTTATTTCATAAATGGATTGAATATTCGGTTCATAAATGGTACAATTTCTTGTAAAAGGAGGGATAGCTATGAGCAAAGAATTCGAAGATTTAGAAACCTTGACTTTAGAAATCATCAACCTGTTCAAAAGCGACCTTTCCTTAGAGGAAAAGAAAGAGAAACTGGACGCTTTTCATGACTTTGAACTCAGTCTTTGTCTACTGGAACTCACGCCAGAAGAGCGTAACCAATTCTTTCTTTTATTCGATGCTTCAAGCATCGCAAGCATTCTCTCCCAACTGGATGAAGAAGAAGTCATTCCCATCATCAAGGACATGGAAATTTCACGAGTGTCTAAAGTGTTTAATGAAATGCAGTCAGACGACCTCGTCGATATCATCAAAGAAATGGACAAAGAGGATCAAACCACCTATTTGTCTTTAATCAATCCTCACACTCGTCCCAACATCAAACAATTAATTAATTTTGACGAAACTGTCGTTGGCTCGATTATGAATACGAGCTATGTTGAAATCAAAAAAACATACACGATTAAGCAAGCCATTCGCAAAGTCGTCGATCAAGCGCCTGATGTTGAATTTATCTCAAATATTTACGTTACGGACCTTGGTTATTTGGAAGGGGCTATCTCCTTAAAGGAACTGATTTCTTCCGGAAACCATCCTGAGATGAAAATCGAAGAAATCATGGCGACGAACATTATTGCTTCGACACCTGAAACAAAGAACGAAGAAGCCATTGAACTGATGAAGAACTATGACTTCCTACTGCTTCCAATCGTGGATAAAAACTTCAAGATGCTCGGAATTGTGTCATTCGATGACATGGTTGAAGCCTTGAATGAAGAATCAGATGCCGATTATTCAAGACTTGCCGGTGTCACCGATATTCATGTCGAAGAACATGAAACGATTTTTTCGACTGTCAAAAAAAGAATGCCATGGCTTTTTGTCCTCTTGTTCATCAATTTGATTACATCCTCGATAGTCAGAGGATATTCTGGGGTTCTAACCGCGATTCCGATGTTGGCGCTGTTTATGCCACTGCTTTCGAATATGGCAGGAAACTCAGGAACACAATCTTTAGGCGTCATCATCCGTCTTTTCGCAAAGAGTCAATTAGAGACAAAAACCTCTGTATTCAAACATCTATTGAAAGAGTTTTTGACTGGGTTGGTTAATGGAATCATTATCGCATCCTTCTTGTTTGTCATGGTCATCATCATGAAGATGTTGGATCACCAAACTTTCAAAGAAGTATTGCCATTTGCAAGCGTGATTGCACTCGCAATTTCCGTTGCATTGACCGTATCTACCCTTGCCGGGGCTTTGGTTCCGTTGATTATGAAATGGCTTAAAATTGACCCCGCAGTTGCTTCAGGACCTTTTATCACCACAATTAGTGATATCACCACCTTAGTAATCTATTTTGGACTTGCAAGTATCTTACTTGCGAGCCTACTTTAGGAGGTGAGACTATGGAAAAACAACTACGTCAGTTTGATGAAGACCGTGATTTTAGACAGGAGATCATCGATTTAATCCACTCCTCTCTCCAACTGGAAACTTTCCCAGAATTATTAGAAGAATATCATTCCTATGACATCTCAAATGCCATCGTTGAAATTGAACCGCTCGAAAGAATCAGTTTATTCAGTCAAATTGATATTGATTTATCTTCTGGTGTTTTCGAACATCTTGAAACGGATGAAGCCATCGAATACATCAAAGAACTTCCATTGCAACTGGCAGTTAAAATCATCGACCATATGGACACCGATGATGCAGTTGACTTACTTCAATATCTTGAAAGTGAAGAAGAAGATTTAGACATTGTTAGTTTATTGAGTCCAAAGAAAAGAATTGAACTGAAAAAATTATGGGATTATTCCGAAGACGAAATCGGTTCTAGAATGTCCAATAGTTTTATCGAATTGACAAAATCAATGACGGTTAAGGATGCAATGAAAAAAGTAACCACAACCGCAGCGGACACAGAATACATCTCAATCCTTTACGTGGTTTCCAAACACGTTTTGATAGGATACTTAAAACTAAAACAACTAATCGTCGCTAGAGCAACAGAGACCATCGAGGATATCATGGAGACACATTTGATCTTTGCTCATCCTCATGACGATAAAGAAGACGTTGCCCTGAAAATGCAAGACTATGGCGAGTCGTCAATGCCAATTGTCGACGAAATGATGCACATGGTCGGTATTGTCACTTACGATGATTTGATGGATATCATCTCAGAAGAAAAATCAGAAGATTACACCAGATTCGCCGCACTTGCCGGGGACGACGTCGACATCCAGACAGACACCCTTCCGGTTCGAGTCAAAAAAAGAATTCCATGGCTCGTTATCAATCTGTTTTTAAGTTTAACAACTTCCATCATCTTGTCGTTTTTTGGCGACAGCTTGACTGGAAGTGCTGGAGCCAGTATCTTGGCTGCGAGACTCGCGATTTATCTTCCGATGATTTTAGGAATGTCGGGAAATACCGGAACACAATCTCTCGCCGTCATGATTCGATATTTATCAACAAACAAGAAGGAATTGTCTTTCAAAGGTGTTACTAAATATTTGGGAAGAGAAATCGGAACCGGCATCTTCCAAGGAGTTGTCATCGGTTCCTTAGTATTTGGAATGATTTTGGTAACGCACATGATTACTGTTTCCTTAACCATTGACCACTTAACTTTGATGACAGCATTTGTCACCAGCGGTTCGATTCTGATTGCTTTAATCCTTTCCACGACGCTTGGTGCAGTTGTACCGTTGTTGATGGTAAGGTTCAAAATTGACCCCGCAGTTGCGAGTGGTCCGTTCATCTCGACAGTTTCTGACATTACGACATTATCAATTTATTACTCGATTGCACTCGCAATCCTGCTACCGCTATATCTATAGAAGGGAAATTATAAACAATGCTTACAGGAAAACAAAAAAGTTTTTTAAGAGGACTAGGACAGTCCTTGAAACCCGTGTTTCAAGTTGGAAAAACGGGATACACTTCTGAACTTTTAAGAAGTGTGTTAGAGTATCTGCTCAAAAACGAAATCATCAAATTATCTGTACTTGATACCTGCCCAGTTACGAAATCAGAACTTGGTGAATTATTTGCTCAAGAAGGAATTGAAGTTGCCGGTTCTATCGGAAAAACAATTCTCCTTTACAAGGAAAACCCAAGATTAGAGCAGAAAATCAAGTTGCCACAATGAAAATACTTCTTACGAATGATGATGGCTATTCAGCCACAGGTATCCAGACGCTCTATCGCCTGCTTCAACCTTACGGAGAAGTTCTTTTAGTCGCACCACATCATCATAAAAGCGGAGCGTCAGTCTCTCGCATTTTTTGGGATGAAGCCATCGTCCACAAACACGGAGATCGTCAATTTTCAGTTGAAGGAACACCGGCTGATGCTGTTGCATTTGCACTTCATGCTCTGGAGTTTGATCCAGATTTGGTTGTTTCCGGCATTAATGACGGACTCAACGTAGGTGGAGATACCGTCTACTCCGGTACTGTAGGAGCTTGCATGGAAGCTTTGAAAGCGAAGAAGAAAGCCATTGCTTTTTCTGCAGATTTCAAATATTTTGAAGCTGCGGAACGCGAATTTGATAAAGTCATGAAATTCATTCTCGACAGAGACTTGCTTTCCAATGAATATCTACTCAACGTCAACTTCGTCACTAAAGACTTTTATGAATCCAAGGGAATTGTCATTACCGACTTAGGGTTTCGCCCCACGGAACATTACTATCTTAAAAAAAGTGGATCGAAATATTCAGGAAGACGTCGGTTTCTTCCTTACGAGTTTATTGAAGGAACAGACCTCTATGCAATGCATCATGGACTGATTTCTATTACGCCGCTAAAATATGCCAATCAAACTGAAAAAGGGTTACTTGAATTAAAAAAGAAGGTCGAGACTTTTGAGCAATAAATTGAGAGTATGGTTGAATATCGCAGTGTACGCCGTTAATGTAATCACGGTTGTTTTGCTGTTGCTATTTGTATTTGAAAATACCTCTTTGAAAATGCTTTTCAGTTTCTATCTCGTTGTTGTCACTAGCATCTTTTCGTATCAACTACATAAGCTTGCGAAGAAAAAGGAGTGATTTCATGATTAAGGACAACGTCTTACAAATCAAGTCTGAACTTCACGCTCAAATCATTGTCGCTGCGACGAAGTACGTCGGTGTAGATGAAATGAGAGAACTGCTTGCCTGTGGCATTCATGACTTCGGAGAAAACAGGGCACAAGACTTTTTCGACAAGCACGAACTTTTGAAGGACGAGCAAATCACGTGGCACTTTATCGGTCATCTTCAGACAAATAAAGTGAGGAAAATCATTAACTTGATTCACTTTCTTCATTCACTCGACAGGGACTCTCTTGCAGAGGCTATCCAAAAAGAGAGAGTGAGTGTTCTTGATTGCTTTGTTGAAGTCAATATTTCGGGTGAACCTTCAAAAACTGGGATGTTTCCAGAAGAAGTAACTTCTTTTATTCAAAATTGTTCAAAATATGATAAAATACGTATCGTAGGGTTAATGGGCATGGCACGCCTTGGGGCGGACCTTGAAGAAACCTACCAAGAATTTGAGTCTTTGAGGAATCTTCAAGAGAAAATCAAAGCCTTGAAGTTAGCGTATGCACCCATGGAGTATTTATCGATGGGAATGTCTCAAGATTATAAAATCGCCATTTTGGCAGGAGCGACCCACCTTCGGTTGGGAACCATTCTATTCAGGAAAGAGGAATCCAGATGAGCTTATTCAAAAAAAATCCGGTTGTTGAATCGACCGACGTCGATTTAGAAGACGTAAAATTCTACCGAGTACAAGACAGTACTGCAATCTATGACTATGCAGAAGTCATCATGCACAGAGTACCAATCGTGTTGAATTTTGACAATTGCCTGATTTCAGAAGCAAATGAAGTCTTATTATTTTTGACGGGCGTTTTGTATGCTTGTGACGGAGAAGTCGTCAAGATTCAAGATAAGATTTACCTCATGGCTCAAAAGACTGATTTAGCTGGTCCAACACTGAAGAGATTTGTTGCGGAGTATCAGAAAAAATAGCATGACTGATATCGCACATTATCTGCTCGTTATCGTATACAACCTGCTCTATGTCTATTTTGTCATATTGATTATAGCCATTTTACTAACTTGGACGCCGCTCATCCATACGAAGTTTTACAAATTTATTGAAAAAATCACAGATCCATTTTTGAATATCTTCCGTGGGTACATCATTATCAGCCATTTTGATTTGACGCCTACGCTTGGGATTTTTCTTTATTATTTGCTGCTTACCTTCATGCAAAGACTGCTTTAGAAATAAATCACTTGTTTTGCTTGATAAAACGGCAGAAATTAGGTATAATGTATTCAATAGAATCGACGATTAGGACACGAACCAGTCTGTTTTCCGTTGCAGAGACCAAGTGAATGGTGAAAACTTGGACGGAACACTCTTGTTTATCCCCTAGGAGAGAATGATTGAAAAGAGTAAATCATTCCGTTTGTCCCGCGTTAAGGGCATCAAGTGCCAGATGAGTCTGGAACAAAGGTGGTACCGCGGTTAAAATCGTCCTTGACTAGGATGATTTTTTTTATTTTAGGAGGAATGCAATATGGAACAAAACAAAAACTACAAAGACACGTTACAGATGCCACAAACAGATTTTCCAATGAGAGGAAACCTGGGCCAAAACGAAATCCTTGTACAAGCGAGATGGGAAGAACTTCATCTCTATGACAAAATTATGGAAAAAAACGAAGGAAGACTGATGTATGTATTACATGACGGGCCTCCTTATGCCAATGGATCGATTCACTCCGGAACAGGTCTCAACAAAGTCTTGAAAGATTTTGTACTTCGATACAAAAACATGTCCGGATTCAAAGCACCGTATATTCCTGGGTGGGATACCCATGGACTCCCGATTGAAAATGCCCTTTCAAAGGACAAAAAAGTCAATCGGAAAGAACTTGACATCCCCGCTTTTCGTGAGCTTTGTAAAGAGTATGCGCTTGAACAACTCAGTATCCAAAGAAAACAGTTCAAACGAATGGGTGTCTTAGGAGAATGGGACAATCCATACATCACACTCGACCGCAAATATGAAGCAGCGCAAGTAAGACTCTTCGGTGAGATGGTTGAGAAAGGGTTAATCTACAAAGGATTGAAACCTGTGTACTGGTCACCTTCAAGCGAGTCTGCTTTAGCAGAAGCTGAAATCGAATATGCAGACGTTACCAGCCCCTCCATTTATGTATCGATGCCGGCGAAATCGACCAATAATATCTTTCCAAAAAATACTGAATTCATGATTTGGACGACCACGCCTTGGACAATTCCTGCCAACTTGGCAATTGCGGTTGGCCCTGAAATTGAATATTCACTTTGTAAAACTGAAAACCAAAAATTATACGTCGTCGCCAAATCAAGAGTCGATGAATTAAAAGAACTTCTTGGATTTGAAAAATTCGACATCGTTCAAACCGTCTTCGGATGGGAAATGGAAGGAATGACTTATGTTCATCCATTGTACGACAGAGTCTCACCTATTATTTTAGGCGATCATGTTACAACGGAAGACGGAACTGGACTTGTTCATACCGCTCCGGGTCATGGTGAAGATGACTTTATCGTAGGACAAAAATACAATCTAGACGTTTTCTGCCCCGTCGATTCCAAAGGAATCATGATGAAAGAAGCTGGAGAACGCTTTGAAGGATTATTCGTTGATGATTGTAATGACGAAATCATCAAAGCCTTATCAGAAATGGGCTATTTGTTGAAGACACTTCACATTGTTCATAGTTATCCGCATGACTGGAGAACCAAAAAACCAGTTATTTTCCGTGCGACGCCTCAATGGTTTGCGTCGATTGACATTCTAAAACAAGACATTTTAAAAGCCATTGGCGAAGTCAAATGGTATCCTTCCTGGGGTGATGTCCGTCTGTCAAATATGATTAAAGACAGAGGCTCCTGGTGCATTTCCCGTCAAAGAACTTGGGGAGTTCCAATCCCTGCATTCTATACAGAAGCAGGAACTGCCGTTCTCGACAAAGCCGTCATCGATCATGTTGCTCAGATATTTGCAGAAGAAGGAACCAATGCCTGGTTTACATTGTCCGCAACCGAATTACTTCCGAAAGGATTTACGCATCCAGATTCACCGAATGGAATTTTCGTCAAAGAAACCGACATCATGGATGTTTGGTTTGATTCAGGATCTTCACATCACGGCGCAATGATTGAACGCGGTCTGCCTTACCCCGCCGATTTGTATTTAGAGGGATCAGACCAATACCGTGGATGGTTTAATTCAAGCTTGATTACCGGTGTTGCCACTATGGGAAAAAGCCCCTATAAAACACTTGTCTCCCATGGGTTTGTCCTAGATGGAGAAGGAAGAAAAATGTCTAAGTCCCTTGGTAACGTCGTTGATCCAAACAAGATTGCTAACACTTTGGGTGCCGATATTTTCCGTCTTTGGGTTGCCAGTGTCGATTATCAGGCAGACGTCAGAATCTCAGATGATTTAATCAAACAAGTCGCTGAATCCTACAGAAAAATTAGAAACACGTTTAAATTCATGCTTGGAAACCTCTTTGATTTCACCGAAAAAGAAAATGGCTTGCCATATGAGAGTTTGAATGAGATTGATCAATATATTCTTGAAAAGACGAACCGACTGGTGAAGGAATCTCTTGAAGCCTACGAAGACTTCCGTTTTGATGACGTGTTCCGTAAGGTCAGCAATTTCGTGAACTTTGTTTCTTCATTCTATTTGGATTTCGCAAAGGATATTCTTTATATCGAAAAGCCGAATGATCCAGAGCGAAGAAAAGTTCAAACCGTCATTTCAATCGTCCTTGACAGACTATTAAAACTCTTGACTCCAATCATTCCTCATACGACTTCGGAAGCCTATCAGTATATTCTTGGTCATGAATTAGATGATGTTTATCTTCTAGACATGCCAAGTGTACTCCCATTTCATCCTGAACTCGAAGAAAGATATGATTTGTTCATGGAATATAGAGAAGTGGTTTTGAAAGCTCTTGAAAATGCACGTGAAAGTAAAATCATCGGAAAAAGTTTAAATGCCAAAGTTGTTATCTACCCAAAAGAAAAAGCGTTAAGCTTACTTCAAAGCCTCAACTGCAATTTTGCACAAATTTTCATCGTCTCTGAATTTGTGACGAAGGAAATTGGATTCGGTGCTTTCAAGACCGAAGACCTCTCCGTCGACGTTTTCCCTGCCGAAGGTGAGACTTGTGCTAGGTGCTGGCAAGTGGTTCCAAAGCTTGATGAAGACGGACTCTGCCCAAGATGTGCCAATATTTTAAAGAAATAAACAAAAAAAGCCGGTTGATTTTCAGTCGGCTTTTTAACACTGATTAAATTGACTTCTAAGTGAATTTAAAGTATAATATCTTTGCTTTCTCAAATTTGTACTTCACCTAAATTAGGATATATAATGCAGATAATTCAGTCAAACTGACTGTATTAGAAGGAGAACCGTAACGTGCAAATCAATCAATGGATTGACCATACTTATTTAAAGCCAGTTGGCACAACAAAAGAAATCATCACGCTTCTTGAAGAAGCAAAAAAATATCATTTCAAATCCGTGAGCGTCCATCCTTGTTTCGTGAAGTTCGCAAAAGAGCAACTTAGTGATTCCGATGTACTTGTTTGTACTGTCGTCGGTTTTCCATATGGTGGGAACACCGTTGAAACCAAAGTGTTTGAAACCCTCAATGCCATCTTAAACGGAGCCGACGAAATTGACATGGTTCTAAACATCTCCGAAGTCTTATCAGGGAATTATAACTATATCCTTGATGAAGTCAATCAAATCGCAAAAGCCTGCCAAGGCCATGTTTTTAAAGTCATCATTGAATCAGGGTACCTGTCGGTTGAAGAAATCATCAAAGTGAGCGAAACCATCTCAAAATCAGAAGCAACATTCATCAAGACTTCAACAAGACTGGGGTCAACAGATACGACTGCTGAAACTGTGAAACTGATTCTAGACCATGCTGGCGATAAATTAGTTGCTTCATGGTATAGTGGCGATTCGCTAGAAGATTTCAACAAATTCATCGAATCCGGCGCCTCCCGGATCAGCACCGAAAACGGTGCCTTACTCATTTTAGGCAAGTCAGGAAGTCATAATGAATGAATGATATCCAATATAACATCGTAAAAGCCTCAGTGAAAAAAGCGCACCTCTTTCAAATCTCGAGAGTCATCATCAACAGTGTCATCTTCATTCCTTTGGCACTTGTTGTATTTTGGATTGCCCAGATTATCATCAATTGGATCAGCATTTCCATGATTGTTTTCATCTCTTTCTTCTATACTTTTTTGAAGGAACTAATGATTATCAACCGGGCCAAAAAAATGTTAATCAACCAAAATAAATTCCTATTGAACAAAAACAAAGATACCTCCTTGTTCATCCCCGTTCTTGAAAAAGTTGGAAAGAAGAATTTCATTAAATCTTCCGCTCTTTTCATTCAACATGACAAACTCTACTTAGAAGCTTTTCGTACGACATTCTTTTCATCTAAACCAAGTGATTCGATCTCCGTTCCTTATGGAAAAGATTTCGTTGTGACAGAAGTTTTGATGTTACCCGATGAACAACTGATCAGATATAAAGGAATGCTAATGAACACCGAATACCATTTCTATACCATCGATATGCCAGAGCTCGTTGAAAAGCTCTCACAATATATTTCATTTCAGAAAGGACAAGATATAAATGCCGACACCACACAATAACGCCCTACCAGGAGATATCGCAAGAACCGTTTTAATGCCAGGAGATCCACTTCGCGCAAAATACATTGCCGACACATTTTTAGAAAACGTCGTTGAATTCAACGATGTTAGAAACATGTTCGGTTACACTGGAACCTATAAAGGAAAAAAGATTTCCGTCATGGGCTCCGGAATGGGTATGCCTTCAATTGGAATCTATTCGTTTGAACTATATAATTTTTACAACGTAGACAGAATTATCCGTATCGGTTCAGCCGGAGCCTATGCGCCGGAATTGAAACTTTACGATACTTTGCTTGTCAAAGAAGCATGGAGCGAATCCAATTTTGCCTTTGCTCAAAATGGAGAGCGAAGCCATATTTTAAAATCTTCCAAAGAACTGGACAATGAAATAATTAAAATCGCTAAAAAGTTGTCGATTCCAATCATAAAAGGAAGAATCCACTCTAGTGATGTCTTTTATAGATTTGCCAAAGACTCCCATGTGGAAATCTATCAGAAACACGGTTGTCTTGCCGTTGAAATGGAATCATTCGCTTTGTTCCACAATGCGAATGTCCTAGGAAAACAAGCAGCTTGTCTCTTGACCATATCCGATTCCTTGGTCACGCACGAAGTGACTTCCGCAGAAGAAAGACAATCCGCATTTACAAACATGATGAAAATCGCACTCGAGTTGGCAGAATAAAAATCAGGATGTGGACCACATCCTCTTTTTTCGGAGGATTTGCATGAATATAAGAACTATTTCTCTTCCGGGACTCAGTGTGACCTGTGTTTCGATGGAAAAATTTAAGACCGTCGGGATTTCGTTAAGAATGATCGGAGCGTTTGCAGAACAAAACTTGAACGAGCGTGCATTACTCGGCTCAGTTTTACTTGGGGCATCCAAAAAATATCCCAACAAACAATTGCTCAATCGGGAACTCGACTACCTTTATTCGACCGAACTTCAAACCTCGACTCAAAAAGTCGGGTTGCAAAGCGTCGTTTCTTTTGACATGCTGATGGTCAATCCTAAATATGTCCATGAATCAGAACATCTGATTTTTGAGGGATTTGAATTGCTCTCTGAGATCATTAATAGACCAAAATTGAGAAAAGCCACCTTTTTAAAACATTTAGTAGAAGAAGAAATCCGTTTGTTGAAAGAAGATTTAGAAGCTTCCTATCATGACAAGACAGAATATGCATTTTACTTATTCAAAAATAAAATGTTTGAAAACGAAATGTTCAAGTTCAACCCAAGAGGAGAACTTGATTCACTGAATGCTGTCAATTCAGATACTTTGATGACAGCCTACAAGGACATGATGATGAATAACGAAAAAGAAATCTACGTCATTGGTGATATTGATGCCGACAAAATCATCGATATCATTAAAGAGACATTTGACTTTGCACCTTCCTCCCTTCAAACAAATTGGATTGATGATGAATTTGTGGAAGCCAAAAACCCCCAGACGATTTCTGAACATGGTGATCTTTCTCAGTCGAGAATTACAATCGGATATCGCTCCCCCATACTTTCAAACCATGAAGATTCGGAAGCCATGGCTCTTTTTAACATTCTTTTTGGAGAATCCGACCAGTCTGTTCTATTTCAAACGATCAGAGAAGAGCATCACCTCGGATATTACATTTCTTCAAACTATATCGGAAACAAAGGCGTTTTAGTCATTTTTGCAGGCGTCGCCAAAGGCGATGAAGACCAAACGATTCAGTTGATCCAAACTAGCCTCCAACAAATCCAAGCGAAAACCTTAAATGAAGAAGCATTATCTCTTGCCAAAGAAACCCTTGTGAACAGAATCAAGAGAAGTTCCGACTCGCTTTCCGCAATCATCGGAAGACACGCCATGAACATGAAACTGTTTGGGTCCCCTTATGATGAAACTGAAAAAATAGAAAAAATCATGAAAGTGAATCTAGAAGACATTTTCCGTGTCGCAAACACCCTTACATTAGATACGATTCACGTCTATCAGAATCAGGAGGAACAACGTTGAAAACAATTCATCTTGAACCTCTTCACGAAACCATCGTTGAATTTGTCGCAAGCAATGGACTGAATGTTCGTATCCTACCAAAAAAAGGATTCGTCAAGACCAGTGTTTCCTTGCAAATCGCTTTTGGATCGATTGACGTCACCGTCAAAAATTCCACCGGTGAATATCGCTATCCTGACGGTATAGCTCATTTTCTTGAACATATGATTTTTGAAAATACGGACAAAGACATCTCAAAAACCTTTACAGAACTTGGCGCGTCCGTCAATGCCTATACAACTTATAACAGGACCCTTTATTATTTTACAACCGCAAGCCCGGTTGAAGAACCATTAACGTTATTGCTTGATACCGTATTTCATCCTGAATTTGACGCAGAACAAATCGAAAAAGAACGAAAGATCATCTCATCCGAAATTCAAATGTATCAAGATGACCTTGAACAGTCTCTTTACTATGACACGATGAAACTAATGTATAATCATCATCCAATATCAAGTGATATTGCTGGAACAACCGATTCAATCTCTTTGATTGACGCAGACTACTTACAATCCGCTTTTGACGTCTTCTATCACCCCGAGAACGCACTTCTTGTCATTAGTGGTGATATCGACATCAATTTCATCAGAAACGTCGTGAACGCGAAAATGGATACCTTTCGGTTTGGACCCCATCAAATCGTCGCTCCATTGATTGAACCGGAAACGGGCAAAATAGACCCCCTCCTTCTCTCTCTTAAAAAAGACATGATGAATTCATTTGTGATGATCGGAATTCGACTCGATCTTCCGAAAATGAAACTTTCAGAACTTGCTTTGGAAGAAATGAAACTCTTGCTATTCATGGATAATTTCTTTTCAAAATCAAGCGAGTTTTATAAAAAATTACAAAAACAAAAAGCCATTAATAACAACTTTGATTTCTCAGTGACCGTAGAAGATACCTTTGCGCATGTATTGTTGTTTGCGGAAACGTCCGCTCCCGAAAAAACCGCATCAATGATTAAATCGATGCTGTTAGAGATGAAAGCATCTTTACTGGATAACGATCGATTTGTAATTCAAAAGAGAAAAATCATCGGTCAGTTCGTCCAAATCTTCAACTCAACATCAAATGCCAGTGCACTCGTCAGTGAATATGCCCTGAAAGACACGAGAATCGATGAATTAATCTCTTCGATTGAATCCTTCCGAATCGAAGATTTAATTCCAATCGTTGAACTCATCAGTCCAGAAAAAATTGTCGAAGTCATCTACCATTCTTAATCTACGTTCTTGAAAGAATGCCTAGAATCGATTATAATGAAACCGAGAGGCAAATATGACGAAAGTATTTTTAAACCCAACTGAAGACGTCCGTATTCTCCAGGGTCATTCCTGGGTTTTTAACAATGAAGTGAAACGTCTTGAAGGTGAAATCGTTTCAGGAGACATCGTCAGTGTCTATTCTAATGAAGGCCGTTTTCTTGGTAAAGGATTTTTAAATACTCTTTCGAAGATCTTTGTTCGAATCATCTCAAGAGAAGATGTTACAATTGACGAAGACTATTTCTTTGAGGCAATCAATCAAGCTAATCAAAGAAGAATAGATTTGGGATACACTAGTCATTATCGTGCATTATTTGGTGAAGCGGATTTCGTCCCAGGGTTGATAGTAGACAAATACGGAGACATTTTATCCATCCAAGTCTTATCTTTAGGTGTTGATAAACTAAAAGAGATGTTCATTCGAATCTTGGTTCGGATTTTTCATCCGACGGGCATCTATGAAAGAAGTGACCTTGAAGTACGAAAAAAAGAGGGACTAGAGCTATTCAAAGGATGTGTCTACGGAAGCATTCCTGAGGAAGTTATTATTAATGAAGAAGGCCTCAAATTAAACATTGATATCATCAACGGGCAGAAAACCGGTGCGTTTCTTGATCAAGGAGCCAATCATCTGCTTGTAAAAAAATATGCAAAAGACAAAGACGTTCTTGACTGTTTCTCTCATATCGGCCAATTTGCACTTCATGCAAAAATGGCTGGAGCTAAAAGTGTTGAAGCCGTTGATTTGTCAAAACATGCTTGCAATCAAATTGAACGCAATGCGTTACTCAATCATCTCGACATCTTGGTAACCCAAGCCAATGTATTTGATTTATTACGAGATTATCAGAAAATTGGGAAACAGTTTGACTTGATTATTCTCGACCCTCCCGCTTTCACAAAAACCTTGGCCAAGCTGAAAGAAGCTTATTCAGGATATAAAGAAATCAATCTACAGGCAATGAAACTCCTTCGCAAGGGTGGAATACTGATAACGGCATCTTGTTCTCACTACTTAACCCCTTCGCTGTTTTTTGAAATGTTAGAAGAAGCCAAACTCGACAGTGGAAGGGTGGCGCAGATGATTGACTTCCGGATCCAAGGAAGCGATCACCCGACCCTACTTGGTTCTGAAGAAACCTTATATCTCAAACTTGCCGTTTTACGTGTATTTTAGTATCTAGAAAGGAATGATTTGATTGAATATTCAAAAAGTTGAATTTATTAGATCCGCAGTTGAAACCAGTCAATATCCGACTGACGGACTTCCTCAAATCGTCCTTGCCGGAAGAAGCAACGTCGGAAAATCTTCTTTCATCAATGCGATTCTGAACCGAAAAAAGATTGCAAAAGTCTCTTCAACACCCGGTAAAACAAGGCTTGTCAATTTCTTTTTAATCAATGATCGATTTTATTTCGTCGATATCCCAGGATATGGTTATGCTAAAGTATCAAAAGATATGAAGGAATCGTTTCAGTACACGATTGAAAACTATTTAGAAAATTCAAAATCGCTCACCAGAGCAATCCAGCTCCTTGATATCAGACATCTTCCGACTTCAGACGATTTGATTATGATCAATTACTTTCGTCAGAAGGGAATTCCAATCTTATTTATCATGACAAAAGCGGACAAACTTTCCTCGAACCAAAGAGCAAAGAGTGTCAAAGAAATCAAAGCCAAACTCCAGTGGAATGAGATGGACAAGTTGTTTTTGTTTTCTTCCGTAACCAAAGAAAATCAAGAAGAAATCCTTACCGAAATCGATAGATTATTACCCAGTAACTAGAAGGTGATACCGTGCTCGAGAAATATTATGACAAAATAGCTTCCCGATATGATCAAGAAGTCAGCGAAATGGACAAACTTTCGATTTTTCCGTATGACGGATATTCAAATTTGTTATCCGTTGTCGCAAATTACATGGAAGAACACTCGAAGAGCGAATCCATGAAAATACTTGACCTTGGAATAGGTACCGCAGAGTTATACATGAATATCATGCCAGAAAGAATGGAACTTTCCGGAATTGATTTTTCTAAATCGATGCTTGAAATCGCAAAACTAAAAATACCCGAAAGCAACCTTTACGAATATGATTTTCTGAAAGGATTGCCAGATAGTCTTGAGGAAAAACAATTTGATTTTATCGTTTCAACTTATACCATCCGCCATCTAAACGTGGATGCCTTAATCGAATTAATCCATTATTACTTAAGGTACTTGTCACCCTTTGGCAAGATAATCCTTGCTGATGTCATATTCCTTGATGATATTTCTAAGAAACACGCCTATGAGGACCGAATGGAAACATGGGACCATGACCATCATTATCATGTATATAATCAACTTGTTTCGAGAATCAAAAATCATCTCTCGATGTCTTTCCTACAAGTCAGTGAGACTTGTGGAATCATCGTCATCGAAAATTATCATGAATATGCTTTACAATACGAAGATAATTTGGTAAAATACAAATCAAATACAACGAAGTGGAAGAGTACACGGCACCCGGTAAAAAGCGAGTAAACGGTTGGTGAAAGTTTACCTAGGGTTTTGTGGAATGTCGCCATCGAGTAGACTGGGTGAACTGAAGTAACCCCGTTCGTTCTCCGCGTTAAGGAATGGAGTGCCAGAGCAATCTGGAATTAAGGTGGTAACGCGCAAAGTCGTCCTTTTGAGGGTGATTTTTTTTTATTTATTTAGAGGAGGCAACTATGGAAAGCTATATCAAAACAATCAGACAATTGGTCGGAGATACCTTCATCATCCTCAATGCGACGTCCGTCGTCATTGTGAATGAGTTGAATCAAGTCTTGCTTCAAAAAAGGAGCGACAATCATCTTTGGGGGCTCCCTGGAGGGTTGCTTGAACTCGAAGAGTCTATCGAAGAAGGTGCCATCAGAGAAGTCAAAGAAGAAACCAACCTCGATGTTCGTCTGACAAGATTTCTAGGAATATTCGTCAATCCGTGCATGACATGGAGAGTTACTGATAAAGCCAAAGTGTTTGCATTTTCATTCGCAGCCGAAGTCATCGGTGGAGACCTTAGAGTCAATGACGAAGAGTCTTTAGAATTTAGATATTTCGATTCAGACAAATTGCCTCATATCCATACACAAGACAATATTGACGCAATACACGCTTTCTTTCAAAACAAAAATCATTTAGTGGAGGGTAAAACCTATGAATAAAACGATGGAACCAAAATACGACTTTAAAAAAGTTGAAACCGGGAAATATGACTTTTGGCTCGAGAATAAATTGTTCTCAAGTGGAGATCTATCTAAAAAACCATTTACGATCGTGATTCCACCACCCAACGTCACCGGAAAACTTCATCTCGGACATACTTGGGACAACACCATTCAGGACATCATCATCCGAAGAAAAAGAATGCAGGGCTTTGATGCTCTATATTTACCTGGAATGGACCATGCAGGAATTGCCACGCAGGCAAAAGTAGATCAAAAACTGCGTTCTGAAGGAATCAATCGTTATGAACTTGGTAGAGAAAAATACCTCGAAGTTGCATGGGCATGGAAAGAAGAATATGCCAAATTCATTCGCGAGCAATGGAAATCAATGGGATTATCTCTCGATTATTCCAAAGAGAGGTTCACGCTGGATGAAGGATTAAGCGAAGCTGTAAAAACCGTTTTCGTTGATTTGTACGAAAAAGGTTATATTTATCAGGGTGAGCGAATCATCAACTGGGACATTGAAGCCAAAACAGCCCTTTCCAATATTGAAATCGAGCACCAAGAAGTCAAAGGTGCGCTCTATTACTATACTTATCCTTTTGTGGACGGAGACGGTGGACTCACCGTTGCGTCCACAAGGCCTGAAACCATGTTTGGAGATTCTGCATTGATGGTTCATCCTCGTGATGAGCGTTTTCAATCCTTTATTGGCAAGAAGGTCTATATTCCCACGACCGATACCGTAATTGAAGTCATCGCCGATGAATATGTCGATAGAGAATTTGGAACGGGTGTTGTCAAAGTCACGCCTGCGCATGACCCTAACGACTTCCAAGTTGGGAAAAGACACCAACTTGAAATGCCTTTATGTATGAACGAAGACGGTACGATGAATGAAAGAGCCCACAAATATCAGGGACTCCCAAGATTCGATTGCCGAAAACAAGTCGTAGAAGATTTAAAAAAATTAGGATTACTCGTCAAAATCGATCCCATTCTTCATAATGTAGGACATTCCGAACGGACCGGCGTCATTGTTGAACCCAGACTATCCAAACAATGGTTTGTCAGAATGAAAGAACTTGCGGATAATGCACTTTCAATGAGCAAAGTAGAGTTTGTCCCAGATCGTTTTGAAAAGATATTCTCCCATTGGATGGAAGGCATTGAAGACTGGTGCATTTCCAGACAACTATGGTGGGGACACCGAATTCCGGTATGGTATCGTGGCGATGAAATCTATTGCGGGAAAACACCGCCTACTGAGCCTGGATTCGTTCAAGACGAAGATGTTCTCGATACTTGGTTTTCATCGGCATTATGGCCTTTCTCGACACTCGGATGGCCACAACATACTGACGATTTTGAACGATATTATCCAAATTCCGTCATGGTTACGGGATATGACATCATCTTTTTTTGGGTAGCGAGAATGATTTTCCAAGGATTGGAATTCACCGGAGCGTCTCCATTTGAAAAATGCGTAATCCACGGATTAATTCGGGCGACCGATGGAAGAAAAATGTCTAAATCTCTAGGTAACGGCGTAGACCCAATTGAAGTCATCGGCGAGTACGGCGCAGATGCACTACGCTATTTCATTACTACGAATTCCGCTCCGGGACTTGATTTAAGATATGAAGTTGAAAAAGTAGAATCCAGTTGGAACTTCATCAACAAACTTTGGAACATTTCCAGATACGTTTTGATGAATACCGAAGATGTTCAGACGGAAGAGATTCAGATTAATGATTCAGAACTCGACTTTGCAGATCAATGGATTTTAAATAAACTCAATGAAACGATTATCGAAAGCGATAAGTTCTATGAATCATTCGATTTCACCGAAGCAGCCAAAGTCATCTATAACTTCACCTGGAACGATTTTGCTTCATGGTATATCGAGATGGCAAAACTATCTCAAACAACAACCAAAACGAAATCCGTACTTTTAACGGTACTGAAATCAATCATCAAACTTCTTCACCCAATCATGCCTTTCGTTACGGAAGAACTTTATTTATTATTACCACATAAAGAAGTATCCATCATGATTTCCAAGTGGCCTGTTCCAACGGAAAAGGTCTATGAAGTTGCAAAAGCAAAAGAATATTTCTTTGAGCTCATCAAGAGCATTCGTACGATTCGCAATGATTATAACGTATCCTATACAAAACCAATTGACCTCTATGTCAAGGCAAGTAATCCTGAAGTGATTCAATTCATCTTGGAGAACATTCACTATATCAACAAATTCTTAAATCCAGGATTGTTTGAAATATCAGAAGATGCCATGTTTGATGGCGATGCCCTATCAGTCATTTTACCAGAGATGACGGTATTTATTCCGCTTGGAAAATTGGTTGATATCGAAGAAGAAATAAAGAAACTAGAAAGAGAACGTTCTGCACTTGAAAACGAACTTTTGAGATCGAAAAAAATGCTTGAAAACCCTAGTTTCCTTTCAAAAGCACCACAGTCGAAAATCGATGAAGAAACGAGCAAATACAATCAATATCTTCAAGCACATGAAGAAACATTAAAAAGGTTGGAGGAACTCAAGAGCTAACATGTTTAATACACTCACAGAAGCCAAAGACTGGATTGAGAATTCTCACCGTTTCGGTGATAAACTCGATTTAAAAAGAATGGAGATTGCCTGTGAAATTCTTGGACATCCCCAAAGAGCCTATCCTACAATTCACGTTGCAGGGACCAATGGCAAAGGCTCTACCGCATCTTACATCAAAAACATCTTAGTTGAAGCTGGCTACAAGGTTGGACTTTACATTTCCCCTTATGTTGTCAAATTCAACGAACGAATTACGATAAACCAAGACTACATCTCAGATGAAGACATCATTCTCTATGCAAACAGAATCAAAGAACTTTGGGATTTTGTTTATGAACAATACCAAGAAGCGATTACATTCTTTGAAATTTTGACACTCATGGCTTTTCTATATTTCAAGGAAAAGCAAATCGAAATTGGTGTAATCGAAGTCGGACTCGGTGGAATCTTAGACGCAACCAATGTCATCACACCACTGGTCTCCGTTATTACCAACATTTCGTATGATCATATGAAACAGCTCGGGGACACCTTGGAAAGCATCGCTCTAAATAAACTTGGAATCGTTAAACAAAATGGAGCGCTAGTCACTAGCGACCAAAACGAATGCTTGTTCCAATTGTTTGAAGATTATACAAAATCCAAGAATGCTTCCCTAACAAGAGTCGATTACGCAAAGATCAAGGACATCGAAGTCGGTGAAATTACTAAATTTAACTACAAAGGAATCTCCTATACTGTAAAACTTCCAGGAATTCATCAAGTAAAAAACGGGGCACTTGCTGTTGAAGTCATCGATTATCTAAAACCGTTCTTAAAAAAAGAAGTATCCGAAGAAGCAGTCAAACAAGGACTTTTCAATACATTTTGGCCAGGAAGATTCGAGATTTTTAATCACAACATTATCCTAGACGGCGCACACAATACCGGTGGATTTGCTTCTCTGGAAGAAACGGTTAAAATGATGTACCCGGGAAAGAAAATCAAGTGCTTGCTTTGCATGATGAAAGACAAAGAACATGAGAAAGTTATCCATGAACTTGATCAGATTGTCGATGAATTCCACTTTACTCAAATTGAGTATCCAAGAAGAGCAGACGCTTTGACTTTATATGAGGAAAGCCATCATCCAAGGAAATATATTCATGAAGACTTCAAAGAAGCCATTGATTCATTGTCCGATTTGAATAAAGACGAAATTCTCCTCATTACGGGTTCTCTTTATTTCATTTCAGAAGCTCGAAAATTGTTCGTCGTAGAGAAATAAATTTGTATTAATTCAATCAAAAAAAAACGGAAATGACTTCAAAATCTATTTCCGTTTTTCTATGATTTTTCATTTAAAAAGCAACTAAAAAATAGTTTTCAAATCTCAATAATGTTGTATTGTAAAGTGTCTATATTGGTGCTATAATCGAGTTGCACATCGAAGAATTAATCATCGATTGACTGAAAAGAGAAAGTCCATGAAAGATCAAAAAAAAGCGAATCAAACTTCTAAGATTGTCACCATCGTTGTAATGATTTTGATGCTTTTCGTATTAATCATTTTCTTTGCGAATGGAGGAGCAAATACAACACAGGGCATCCTTGTTGCTGGGCTTACCATTGCCTTCATCATCTCTGGGTTCTTTAGACTCAAAAAGATTGGAAACACACCTTCCACGCGTCCCCAAACTTCGGTTTCACAAGGTGGAATCGAGAGTTCATCTCCAACTGGAACGAACACTCCATCTGCGTCAGTTGAAAATACCAATTTCTCTCCTTCAGTCACAACGCAGACCGCACCCATGAGTCCATGGGTTGCGAAACTCAGTAAATGGATGGAGAAAGTTCCAAAGAAGCAACAGCCATTCGTCGCGGTAGGTGGTGGAATTGTCATCATCGTCTTCATCATCTTGTTCATCTCTTTGATTACAGGAAATCTGTTTGCGGCGTCCCCAGTTGGCACATGGAAATTAGAAGGGTATGAAGAAAGATGCACGTATATATTCTATGATGATGGAACATTTGTAGAATATGATACTGCCTTTGACGAAACAGCTCCTTCGTATACTGGACACTGGGTACAAAGCGGAAGTCACATTGATCTTGTTGAAGAAACTTGTCCCGCAATGGAGTACTACGATTGTACCACTAGTTATTGGGTTATCTCTGGAGATCGCATGACTTCGGGCGGTTCAGTTCAAAACAAAGTAGCGGACTAATTCAAACAATATACTTTTAAAAGCCGATAATTTTCGGCTTTTCTTTTTGCTTAAATAAAGAGAATTCTAATTATAAGCGTAATATTTTTTTAAAAAGAGGTATAGCATGTACACAATCAAAGAAATGCCTTCCATGGAAAGGCCAAGAGAACGACTTCAGAAGTATGGACCTGAAAGCTTAAGCAATGCCGAACTCATCGCTATCTTGATTCGCACTGGATGTGCAAAGACCTCAGCGATTGAAGTTGCACGAGCGATTATCCACGATATTCCTGACCTTGGAGAATTAAGAAACCGAACACTTCAGGAACTTTCAAGTGTTGAGGGGATGGGGCCAGCAAAAGCTATGACGATTCTTGCATCGATTGAACTTGGGAAAAGAGTATTGAATCCACAAAATGAATCTATTCGAATCACATCTCCAAAGGACGTATACAACTTATTAAAGGATGATATGTCATCCTTAAAACAAGAAGTCCTCTATGTTTTGTTTCTTGATTTAAAGAGTAACCTAATCACTAAAAAAGAAGTGTTTGTCGGAAGTTTAAATCAGTCTTTGGTACATCCTCGAGAAGTGTTCAAATACGCTGTCAAGTATTCAGCGTTTCAAATCATTTTGGTGCATAACCATCCTTCAGGAGACCCTGAACCTTCAACTCAAGATATTGAGGTTACAAAGCGTTTCATCGAAGCTGGAAACATGCTTCAGATAAAGTGTGCTGATCATGTCGTTATTGGAAAAAAGGGATTTCAATCAGTGATGGATTACATCCACAGAAGATAAAAAAAAACACCAGCGGTGTTTTTTTATTTGGCTTGTATGAAGTTGAGAACGTCTTCAAAAACCTGTTCATGATCGAGTTCATTGAGCGTTTCATGTCGATCATTTTCATAGAGTTTGACAGAGACATTCAGATATCCCATTTTTTTCATCATTTCTCCGAGTTGAAGAACTGTTTCTCCATAATTGCTCAGAGGGTCTTTTGCGCCTGACATTAACAAAATCGGTTGATTCTTATTTCCTTTGTTGATATTCGATTTCTTGTTAATGAACGAGAGCCAACGGAATAAATCTTGATTTGCTTTCACTGTAAAGGGTTGACCGCACATTTTTGAATGATGATAGTATTGTTGAATGGTTTCATCCTTTGTCAGCCATGCTTCTTTAAAATCTCCGATGATTCCATCTTTTTTCATCTTTTTTGGGTTGGCATCGATTGCCATGTTTTGAACAAAAGGTGAAACATACTTAGGACCTTTGAAAAGTGAAAACATTCCAGTAAGCAAGATTCCAAACGTCGTTACAATCCCCGGAACGTAAGTGGTTCCTGAAATGACTGCTTTCTTATAGAAATCAGGGTACTCGATGATTAACTTCCTCGCTAAAAAAGATCCCATAGAGTGTCCGAGAACATAAACAGGTGCGTTCTTGAAATTTTCACTGATATAATCTTTAACGAGCAAGATGGACTCATAAGCTAATTTGTCTCCATCCTTGTCAGCGTAATGTACATAATCGTTTGTATCCGTAGAAAGACCATGGCCAAGAATATCGCAACCAATCACAGCGTAGCCTTTTGAATTGAGGTATTCAGCGAAGACGCCATACCTTGCAAAATGCTCACTAGCGCCATGAATGATATGTATGATTCCTTTTGTTTTGATCTCTGGTTCATATAAATAAATATGGATTTGGTTTTGAGCAGAGTCTTTCAATACTACCTTTTTCATTAGAACACATCCTTTTTTCATAATGATAAATTAATTATACCATTTAGGGTTATATTTTAAAATAAGATTTGATATAATTGTTGACAGAGGTGAGGCAATTGGAAAGATACATTTTATCCATCGATCAGGGTACGACTTCGTCGAGGGCATTAATCTTCAATAAGCAAGGGAAAATCGTCGCTCAAGCCCAACACGAGTTCACACAATATTTCCCGGAACCTGGAATGGTCCTTCATGATCCCGTTGAAATTTGGGAGTCTGTCATTTTGTGCATTGGTGAAGCTATGATGAAAGCAAAATGTTCAGTTGGGCAAATCGCCTCAATCGGAATTACCAATCAAAGAGAAACGACAGTTGTCTGGAATAAAAAAACAGGTAAACCAGTATATAAAGCAATCGTGTGGCAAAGCAAACAAACTTCAGAAATTTGTGAAGATTTGAAAGTTTCTGGATATGAAGAACTCTTTAAAAAAAGAACAGGGCTATTAATCGATCCATACTTTTCAGGAACCAAAGTTAAATGGATTCTAGACAATGTCAAAGGGACCCGCTCTTTAGCAAATAAAGGTGAACTTCTGTTTGGAACCATTGACACCTGGATTGTATGGAATCTTACCAATGGAAAAGTACATGTCACAGATCATTCAAATGCTTCAAGAACGTTGATGTTCAATATTTTTGAAGAAGAATGGGATGAAGAACTTTGTGACATTCTCACAGTTCCAATGTCGATGCTTCCCAAGGTTGAAGCTTCTTCACATCAATACGGTGTTACGGCGAAGTCGGTCTTCTTTAATCAAGAAGTTCCAATCTCCGGCATCGCTGGTGACCAACAAGCAGCGCTCTTCGGGCAAACTTGTTTCAACATTGGAGATGTGAAGAACACATACGGAACAGGTTGTTTCCTTTTAATGAATATTGGTAAAAAACCATCTCTACCTGAAAAAGGACTCTTGACGACAATCGCTTGGCATATCAACGGAGAAACCACCTATGCCTTAGAAGGAAGTATCTTTGTTGCGGGATCCGCAATTCAATGGATTCGCGATGGCCTCCAATTGATTGAAGAGTCCTCAGAATCGGAATCCTTGGCAATAAAGTGTGAATCGAATCTGGGAATCTACTTCGTTCCTGCCTTTGTTGGACTTGGAACTCCTTATTGGGATAAAGACGCCCGTGGCGCTATTTTTGGAATCACAAGAGGTACCAAAAGAGAACACATTGCAAGAGCTGCGTTAGAATCCATTGCCTATCAGACAAAAGACGTACTTTCCGTCATGGAATCCGTATCAAAAATTAAAGTGAATCGTTTAAGAGTCGATGGGGGTGCGTCACAAAATCAATTCTTAATGCAATTTCAAAGCGATATTTTAAACACCTATATCGACAAACCACAATCCAGCGAGACCACTGCTCTCGGAGCTGCTTTTCTTGCAGGGCTTGGAGTCGGCTACTGGAAGATGGATGAAATTAAGCAACTTTGGGGAATTGACAGAATCTATAAACCAAATATGGACGAAACTTGTCGCAAAAACCTTTACGAAGGTTGGAAAAAAGCAGTAAAAGCATGTATGTTATTCAAATGAGACTATAAATTGATAAAAAATAGTGTATAATATATATAATACGAGGTGAATGAAGTGCAAGATAAATTTAGTGAGTTTAACTCGAAAAAGAAGACAGCAGAAAAAACAAGCATCATAGGATTTGCAGTCATCGTGGTTGCAGTCATTTTGTTCTTGATTTCTCAGGCAAACTACCAAAGTCAAGGTCTGATGATCGTAGGTTTCATTGTTGGCGTCGTCGGGATTGTTTTTGCTGCCAAAGGCGCGATGGACTTCAAGAAATTGTCTGGTAGATTCAAAGTTGAAGTATTGTCAGGCGTTTTTAAAGAACTGATTCCTGGAATCGAATACTTACCAAACCAAGGGCTTTCGATGCAAGATGTCTACAATACCGAATTTCTTAAAAGAGCAGACAGATTCCACACAGAGGATTTTATTTCAGGAAAATTAGAAGATGTGAACTTCATCTCTTCCGATGTCCGCCTTGAGGAACGTCATGTTCAACAAACCAAAAATGGTACAAGAGTCTATTACGTCACTTACTTTTTAGGACGTGTATTCAAATTCAGTTTCAACAAAGAATTTGAAGGACATCTCCAAGTCTTGGAATCAGGGTCTCCCAGATCCAATCGCCCGTTCAAAAAAGTCGAGTTAGAATCGATTGACTTCAACAAAAAATTCAAAACATTCGCTACGACTGAACTCTCAGCTTTCTACGTCCTTACACCGGACATCATGGAAGCCATCATGAAACTGGAACAACGCAATCCGGGAAGAATCGGACTAGCATTTACAGGAGATACGCTCTATATCGCTATTAATAACAATGTCGATACATTCGAACTCAAAATGTTCCGGAAAATCGATGATTCTGTCGTTGAAGAATTTAAACAGGACTTACTGGTCATCAAAGATGTTATAACAGCTTTGAAACTAAACAATAATTTATTCAAAAAATAGGAGGAAATGCAAATGTTTTTATCTACCACAAGTACCATTTTAATCATTGTAGGAGTATTAGTTGTTTTAATCGTTTTATGGTACATCGGTACAATGAACAAACTTCGTCAACTCGAGTTGAAAGTTCATGAAGCTGAATCCGGAATCGATGTTGCTTTAACAAAACGTTTTGACATGCTTACAAAAATGTTGGAAACAACAAAAGGCTATGCAAAACACGAAGCCGAAACACTTGAAAAAGTCGTCAAATGGCGTTCAGGAATTCCTCAGAATGCAACTGTAAAAGACAAAGAAGAATTCTTATCGCAAATGAATCAAGTTGCTTCTGGAATCAACGTCGTTGTTGAGCAATATCCAGACTTAAAGGCAAACACCGTATTCTTAGGATTACAATCCGCAGTAGCGAATACCGAAGAACACCTTCAAGCAGCTAGACGTCTTTACAATGCGAATGTCACTAGAATCAACACTGTCATCGTTACTTTCCCACAATCCATCGTTGCGAATGCAATTCATATGGAAAAGAAAGCTTATTTTGAAGCTGAAGAGAAAAAACGCGAAGACGTAGAATTCAAATTCTAAAGATTTCAAAACACACCCCAATTTTTTCAACAATATCAAAAATAGAGACATTTGGTGATACCAATGTCTTTTTTTTGCGTCCTATTTTAGAAATTGAACAAAAAATAGAGTCTTGGTTATGAATGATTGCCATTTTGAATCATAGATGCATTTGGATATACTTGATTCAAAAAGGAGAACATTATGTTAAACCAAGTTGTATTAGTCGGTAGACTCACAAGTGATCCAGAACTCAGAACGCTCGATGACGACAAAACCGTAACTACCATTCGTCTTGCCATTCAAAGGCCGTTCAAAAGCGGAAAAACAAATGAATATGAGACAGACTTCATCAGTTGTACCTTATGGCAAGGGATTGCAGAAGCGACAGTAGATTACTGTAAGAAGGGCTCAGTGGTTGGTGTAAAGGCGAGACTTCAACAAAAAGATTACATTGTAGATGGCAAAAAAGTCTTTTCATATCCAGAAGTAATCGCTGAAAAAATATCGTTTATATCGAAGAACAAAGAATAGGATGCATTTTGCATCTTTTTCTTTTTTTGAAAAGAAAATATGATATAATCTTACTAAAGGTGATGGCATGAAAACATATCTCGATTTTTTACAACACATCCTTCAAAAGGGAAGACCCAAAGACGACCGCACACATACCGGAACTATCTCTACGTTTGGCTATCAAATGCGTTTTGACATGGAAGATGGATTCCCTCTTTTAACAACCAAAAAAGTCCATTTGAAAAGCGTAATCCATGAGCTACTTTGGTTTGTAAAAGGCGATACGAACATCCGATACCTCGTCCATAATGATGTCAGGATTTGGAATGAATGGCCTTATGAAAAATTTAAAAGTTCTCCTGATTATCATGGAGAGACAATGTCGGAATTCGTTGATAAAATCAAAGAAGATGAAAGTTTCGCTACTAGTCACGGGGATCTTGGACCGGTCTATGGAAAGCAATGGAGATCGTTTGAAGGGAAATCCGTATCTATCGATCAACTCAAAGAAGTCATCGATCAAATCAAAAACAATCCTGGAAGCCGGCGACTGATTGTCAATGCATGGAATCCGCCACTGTTAAAAGACATGGCTTTACCTCCCTGCCATATGATGTATCAATTTTATGTTAATGATGGAAAACTGTCTCTTCAGTTCTATCAAAGAAGTGCAGATGCATTCTTGGGAGTTCCGTTCAACATTGCAAGTTATGCATTGTTACTGATGATGGTTGCGAATGTATGTAACCTAGGACTAGGAGAACTTATTCAAACAGTTGGAGATGCACACATCTATTCAAATCACCTTGATCAAGTTAATCTACAATTATCCAGAACCCCAAAAAAATTGCCTACCATGACCATCAAGGGCACGCATAAAGATATTGAATCCTTTCAGTATGAAGACTTTGTATTGGAAGGGTATGATCCATATCCAGCCATTAAGGGAAAGGTGGCAGTGTAAATGATTAGCATGATTTTTGCAGTAGACCCGAACTTTTTAATTGGAAAAGGAAACGATCTTCCCTGGGATTACAAAGAAGATTTAAAATACTTCCAAAAAACGACTAAAGGCAAAACAGTGTTAATGGGACTGGAGACCTTCAAATCAATTTTTTCGAGACTTGGGAAACCTCTTCCCAATCGAAAAAGCGTCGTTGCGTCTCTAGAACCATTCGAGTATGAAGGTGTTGAAGTGATTTCAGATCTGTTCGCATATTTGAAATCTCCGAAATCAGAAGAAATATTCATCATCGGAGGAAAGACAATCTATGAACTCTCTTTTCCTTACGCAGATCGCCTTTACATCACACATATCAAAAAAGAGCATCAGGGAGATGTCTACTTAAAAAAGTTTGATTTATCCCATTATAAAACCATTCAATACGAAGAACACGAAAACCTAATCTTCGCCATATATGAAAGGGTGAATTAGATGTTACTCATTTTTCAACTTTGGATTACCGCGATTCTAACCTTCATTTACGCGATTACAACCAATCTTGAGCATTCTTTAATTGGCGCTTTGATATTTGTCGGCGTGTTTTTAATCATTTTCATCGCTATATTTATTGTCATGTTAATTCTGTACGTCATTTTTATCTTCACAACTGAACACGCCAGCACGACCAACAAAATCAAACATTTTTTGATTAATACTTTTGGCGAGTATATTTTCATAAACGCTATGGGCGTTAAGATGATTGTCACTGGAAAAGAAAATCTTCCAAAGGACAATAACTTTGTCGTCTATATGAATCACATCGAGTATACAGACCCGATCTACGTAAAAATAGTGTACAAGAAATTTCCATTATCCTATGTTGCAAAGGAACCTTTATTCAAAACATTACTCGTCAAGAACTTATTAAGATCCATTGGATGCATTTCAATCACCAAAGATGCAGATCGAAGTGCAATGAAGTCAATCATAGAAAGCATTAAAAATGTGAAATCCGGTCAACCAATGGGGATATTTCCTGAAGGAAAAAGAACTTATTCGAATGATTTGATTGAATTTAAGCCTGGTGCATTCAAACTTGCGATGAAAGCCAACGCAGACATTTCTCCGGTTTGTTTATACAATATGCACGGGATTTTTAGAAAAAACATATTGAAACGACACAAAATTTATATTCACATTCTTCCTCTGATTCCGTATGAAGAATACAAAGAAATGGATTCACAAACCATAGCGGAAAAAGTGAGAACTGTCGTAAATGAGAAGTTAGATGATTATAAAATTAGAATTCCACAAAACTAATTTTACAACGAAGAAATGAGGTGTACCGATGATAAAACTTATCGCAACGGATTTAGACGGGACACTTCTCAATTCTCAAGGGAAACTTTCAAAGAATACCTTAGACGTCATTGAACGTCTTAAGGAATTAAAGATTCCAATCGTCATCGCTTCAGGAAGAACCTCTTCTGAAATTCTGAAAATGGCAAAACAACTTAGTATGGAAGATTATTCTGAAGGATACATAATATCGTACAATGGTGTTGTGACTGCCAAAACAATGCCATATCAAGTGATTGAAGAAAAATTCTTGGATTCTGAGACTGCGCACTTAATCATTGACTTTTTGATTAAAAATCATTTCAAGATTCATGTATTCACACCTGGACATATCTATGTGTCACATGACATTGAATACACCTTAAAAGATGAAAGCGAAAGAGAAAACAATTCAATTAGAATTGATTTAAATCAATTTAAAATCGAAGAGTCAATCTATAAAATCTTAGTCTTTGATGAAATTCATAAACTGGATCAAATCAAAACTGAAGTTCCTCCAAAATTACTTGAAAAAGCCCATGTATTCAAATCACATAATCAGTTGCTAGAGTTTGTCAGTATTGAAGGATCCAAAGGTGATGCACTTGAAAGACTTATTCAACGTTTAAATATGATTCCTGAAGAAGTTATGGCCTTCGGAGACGAAGAAAATGACATTTCCATGTTGAAGTCTGTTGGATTTGGCGTTGCAATGGGAAATGCGAAACCACTCGTGAAAGAAAATGCAAAATTGATTACCCTGTCAAACGATTTTGACGGCGTAGCTGAAATCATAAATTACTATGTACTAGAAAAGGATAGGTGATAATATGGCATTTGAATTAGATCTAATTCATTGGCTACAAACGTTTAGAAGTACCTTTATGGACTTGTTTTTTCAATTTTGGACTCTATTCGGTGAAGAATTAATCATCATCGGAATCATGGGATTTTTGTACTGGTGCTATGATAAGAAAATTGGTGAAAAAGTTGGAATTGCTGTTTTCATCTCATTTGTGATCAATTCCGTAATTAAAGTCCTAGTCGCAAGACCTCGACCTTTCTTGGCTGATGATACGATTGTGAATGTTCGCCCTCAAACATCAGGAGGATATTCATTCCCTTCAGGGCATACACAGGGGGCAGCGACCGTATTTACGAGTTTTGCTTTATGGATGAAAAAACAGTGGATTACGATTGCGACAATCATCATCATTATTATGGTCGCCATTAGCAGGATGTATTTAGGCGTTCACTATTTTTCAGATGTTGTCGTAGGCGCAGTACTTGGAATAGCAATAAGCATTGGGTTCTTTCTTTATTTTAAGAAGGCAACATTTGATCAAAAATTCTATACAAAGTTATTGTATATCGCGCTTGGAATCTTTTTAGTCAGTTATGTATATTTTCTTTTTACGGCCAAAGCTGATGGAACCAGCACCAACGCAGCTGTAATGTATAACAACCTCGAAGGCATCTCCAAAATGCTTGGGACAATCGTCGGATTCATTTTCGGAGTTACGTTTGAAAAAAAGAAAGTGCAATTTACAAATCATAAAGTCGTATGGAAAAACATCATACGGTTTGTCGTAGGGGTTGCTATTGTCATGTTAATTCGAATTGCTTTGAAGGAAGTATTCTCACTCATCGTCAATCCTGAAGAATTGAGTGAAGGAGCACTGATTTCAAGCACAGTGGCGGTTATTTTCGATTTTGTTAGATATTTCTCAATGGTCTTTGTTGGAATAGGTGTTTATCCTCTCCTATTCAAGAGCACGAATATTTAGGAGATGGTTTTGTGAAAATCTATAATCGAACGTTGTATGACAAGGCATTAATTATTCAATACAATAAATATTACTTTACAAACTTCTTAATTACAAGGTACTCCTTTATGGGGGCGGTTGTTCTTGGATTCTCAATCTATCTATTCATACTGAATCAAACAAACTACGCAATTACATTGATTGGCATTCTAGTCGCATACTTCATTTTAATCTACCTCATGCAAATCTATTCGACCAAAAGAAATTTAAAAAACAATCCGATTGTTGAGAATCCTTTTGTTCAAGAATATTTATTTACAGAAGACGAGATTTTGATGTCTTATGGAGAGAAGGCTGAATACAGTTCCATTCAGAAAATGAAGGTTACAAAGCAGTTCATTTTACTACATTCAAAGGATCGAAAGACATACATTGTGTCAATGAGTGGTTTTAAGTCAAAAGATGATTGTGACACCTTAATTCAATTTATGAGAAACTTAAAAGGAAAGACAAAGCTCTAAAAACAGCCAACTGGCTGTTTTTTTTTATAAAAACCGTTATCTATATTGACAAATTTCAAAACTTGTTTTATTATTAAACCATATAGTCTAGACTTCATAGTTTAAAACGCGATGGGACGAATCCAATGATTAACGACAAAACGTACTTTTTGAAAAGCAATCATCAGTTATTCGATGCCACCTTGGGGGAATTTTCCTCAAGGCCTTTTGAACTTGCTTCTTTAAACGAAATCATTAAGAGAAGTAATTCTAACAAGGGCAGTTTCTATTACCGCTTTTCAGATAAACAAGAGTTGTATTTTGCGCTTGTGGACGACATGTTTACTCAGCAAATATCTTATGTTAATAGCATCTTATATGGTTTGGTTTCTAAATTAACGCTTAAGGAGCAATTGCTCATTCTATTTCAAAGTCTTTTAAATCTGAATAAACTTGACTCTAGATACTTATTCTTCAATAAACTTCTATATCACGAAGATAAGAACCTTCTTGATCAAATCAAAGAAAATTGTGTTTATTCTCCAATTGAAAGACTATTTTCTGCAATTGATTTAACTAAATCTAATTTCTTCCTTGATTTGAACTTATTGAAAGAGTCTATTCTCCATTTTTATAGCGTATTTGTAGACTACGCATTGAATTCTAATTTTAACCTTGAAGATTACGTTGATTTTATTCTATTTCGAGATCATTCAGCAACTAAATCAATACAATTTGAAGATAAATACTGCATTCTTGATGTCAAGAACCTTAATTATACATTTCAACTTAGTAATAATTCTATCCATCAGATGACTTTTCAACTTTATAGTGGAGAGATTTTCGCTTTTGTTGGGGATGATTTTTCAGGAAAATCTACTATTACACGATTACTTGCAGGTCAACTTAAAAAATATGAGGGGTCTATTTCTTTTGTAGACTCAGAATCAGTCAATCGAGTTGATGTTCCGGGTATTTTGCTGACATCTGACAAACCCGTATTTCATCTCAGAAAAACAGTGTTTCAAAACATTGAATCCATGAAAAAAGCTTATGCTCTTGATATTGATGTTTTGAAGGAGATGGAAGAGCTAGGACTTGAAGGTATGGGAGACATTTTATTTCGAGATATTAGCAGTGAACTTCAAACGCTCCTAATGATTTCAAAAGCAATTTGGCAGAATCCAAAAATCGTCATTGTAAGTTATGCGTTAAATTCGCTTAATGCGTACCATCTGGGCTTAATTTCTCGGAAGTTATTGAAGTGCAAGGCAAAAGGAAGTACAATAGTTTTAATAGATTCAAAATTGGATTATTTAATTGATTTCGCCGATCGTATTGCTTTTATAGACCAAGGGTCTATCAAAAAGATTGAATATACTTCAGATTTAAAGAAGAAATATACTCCAACACAAGTGATTATTCGATATGCCGTCGGAGGGCTTGAGTACATTAAAACAATCCCTTTGTCCGAAGTAAATACTTCCCCGTTTCAAAAGGAATTTTCAAAAGCAAAATTAATAGAAATGAAAATGATACAACAATCTTATGAGGATATCCTCAAAATAGAGATAGGAGAACAATCTAATGAAGAATTTTAAAAAACTCTTTATCAATGACTTGGAGAGGTTTTTCGAATACCGTATATTTCATGTATTTGTGACTATAGTATTCATCTTTACATTCGCCATGGCACTGTTTCCTGAACTCAATCCAAGCAATTTCATCTATGTCAGTGTCTTTGTGCTGCCCGTCATACTATTTTCAATATCGATGTATATCGAAAAAGAAGAAGGAACCATCTTGCCGATGCTTTCAACTTGCTGCAAGAGTTACGAAGTTCTGCTTTCAAAAGTTCTTGCCGCATTATCACTTCAGCTGATTCCTGTAATCTTATATACACTTGTTTTTCGATTTGGAACAGGATATGAAATCAATTATCTTGCATTTATAGGCACTTATCTACTTGGTGCATTAATGCACATCATCGTCGGATTGACCTTATCCATTCTGTCAAAAAGCAATAACATCCTTTCAATGAGCTACTTAGCCTATATCGTTATTTTTTCAATCACTCCAATTCTCTATGAAAACGGATTGATTCCGTTGTCATTTCAATACGTAATGATTATTTCACCAGCTTATCTTTCTGGAATTCTCTTAGGTAATGTGATGGCGGGTGTCATGTATTCAGGATTGACAATGATTTTAATTGCTTTATTTCTTCAGATTATTTATATTTGCGTTCTAGTTATTTGGGTGATATTGCCTTTCCTTAAAGCTTATATGCTTGAACCGAAAAAAGCGAAAGAATAACCCATTTATATGCTTGGAAGGAGTCTTATAATTGATCAAATACAATGAAACAGAAAGAACAATTCACTTACAAACCAATCAAGTATCTTATATCATGCAAATCTTCCCCACCGGCCATCTGGGACACCTTTACTTTGGCCAAAAACTTGATCTTTTGACTCAAAGTTCAACTTTAATCACAAAGTTTGACATCGAAGTTGGAAATCAAGTCTTGTATCGGTCTGATGACAGAACGTTTAACCTTAATCTTGCGATGTTAGAACTATCAACTTATGGCAAAGGTGACTTTAGAGATCCAATGCTTCACTTCAGGCTAGAAGACGGGTCAAGAATTACTGACTTTCTGTTCAAAGATTTCAAAGTGCTGCCTGAAAAACCGTCCTTTCCTGAATTGCCCGAAGCGAAAGCTCATTCAAAAGAAGAAGCGGAAACACTTATGATTACTGTAAGGGACGATGCTCAGGATATTGAAATTGACTTATACTATGGATTGTTCCTTCAATCAGACGTCATAACGCGCCGAATTGTGATTCGAAACGGATCCTTACAAAATATTACCATCGAAAAAGGATTGAGTATGAATTTGGACATGCTCAATCAAGACTATTCTTTTCTATCCCTCGACGGAGCTTGGATTAGAGAAAGAAACATTACCGAACATCATCTAGAATACGGAATACTGAAAATCGATTCCAAAAAAGGAAACTCTAGTAACGACCATAACCCTTTCATTGCCATCAAAGGGAAAGACACAAGTGAAGAATTTGGACCTTGTTATGGTTTTAGCTTGATATACAGCGGAAACTTTGAAGCTACACTTGAAGTATCACCGCATCAACTTCTTCGGGTATTATTTGGAATTCAATCTTTTGACTTTCATTTTCCTTTAAAAAAGAATGAACATTTCGTCACTCCTGAAGTAGCATTGACATTCTCTTCTACAGGGATTTCAAAACTTAGTCAGAATTTTCATGAATTTGTAAAAAAAAACATCATTCCACTCGCTTGGCAAAATAAAGAAAGACCCATCCTAATCAACAACTGGGAAGCGACTTTCTTTGATTTTAATGAGCCTAAACTACTGAAATTAGCCAAAGAAGCAAAAAAACTTGGAATAGAACTGTTCGTTCTTGATGATGGTTGGTTCGGAAAACGAAACGATGATACGTCTTCATTGGGAGACTGGTTTGTCAACCGAAAGAAACTTCCTTCTGGAATTAAGGGCTTAGCAGATAAAATCAATAAAATCGGCCTTGAATTTGGAATCTGGGTTGAACCTGAAATGGTCAATGAAAACAGTGACCTTTACAGAATGCATCCTAACTGGGCAATCAAACATCCAAAATACGTTCCTTCTTTAGGAAGAAATCAATTAATCCTCGATTTATGCAATCCCGAAGTTCGGGATTATTTGTTTGTTACGCTATCAGATTTGTTTTCAAGTGCAAAAATAACGTATGTGAAGTGGGATATGAATCGCAATATTTCAGATACTTATTCAGACTATCTGTCTCAAGAATATCAGGGAGCGTTGTCACATTTATACATGAAAGGGCTTTATGAACTTTTAGATAAACTCACTCAAAGGTTTCCAAATATCTTATTTGAATCTTGTGCCAGCGGTGGAAACCGTTACGACCTTGGAATGCTTTGTTACATGCCTCAAACCTGGGTTTCTGACAATACAGATGGCGTATCAAGACTAAAGATACAGTATGGAACTAGCCTTGTTTATCCTCAATCAACGATGGGTGCTCACGTCAGTGCCGTGCCTCATCAGCAGACGATTCGCAATGTTCCATTAGAAACGAGATTTAATACCGCAGCATTTGGATTGTTAGGATATGAACTTGACTTGACAAAATGCACACCTTTTGAAAAAAAAGTGATCAAAAAACAAATCACTTTCTATAAAGAGCATCGAAATTTGTTACAATTTGGCAAACTCACTCGCAACAAAAGTCCCTTTCAAACCGACGAGTGTGAGTGGAGCGTCACCTCAGAAGATCAAAAAAGTGCGATTCTTGGAATCTATAAAATGAAACAAGAGCCCAATTCTCACCTTGAACGGTTTAGAGTTCTGAACCTTAATCCGAGTCTTGACTATCACATCAAGAACCGAACTCAGTACTTTAATTTAGACCAATTCGGACATCTCGTCAAACATGCTTTACCGATTCGTCTGAATGCGAACGGAACCTTGTTTCATCTACTCAAAAACCGATACTTAATGAAAGCTGAAGATGTAGACTTTACAATGTCTGGAAGAGCGATTGAAGCTCACGGTATGAATCTCTTACAGAATTTTATTGGAAGTGGATACAATGAGTCCGTTCGTCTAATGGGGGACTATGGCTCAAGAATATATTTTTTAAAAAACGAAATGGAGGAAGAACATGCGTCGTAAAATCAGCCTGAATTTCGATTGGGATTTTTTAGCCGAATTTAAAGACTCCTATCTGAAAAACAATCAATTGCCAAAGGGAATGCAAACCGTGAATCTCCCGCATACAGTAAAAGAACTCCCTCTACATCATTTTAACGAACTCGATTATCAGTTTATCTCAAGTTATTTAAAAAGGTTTTCCATCAGCGAAACTGGCGAAAAAGAAAGAATCATTCTTCATTTCGGAGCCATCATGAATGTCGCTACCGTTTATCTTAACCAAGAGCTTATTGGAATTCATGAAGGTGGATATACCCCTTTTTCCTTTGACATTACCGACAAGGTAAAAAGAGTTGAAGAGAACGTTCTATTCATCAAAGTTGACTCTTCTGAAATCAAAGATATTCCGCCGTTTGGAAACGTCGTTGACTACCTTGGATTCGGCGGTATTTATAGAGAAGTATGGATCGAAATCCTTCCGGAAATTCACATTTCTGATTTGATTGTGAAAACACATGAAGCTTTGTCGCTTACACCAACAGAGATGATGATCGCTTTCCAAGTGAATTTCAATCAAGTGATTGAGGGTGAATTCACCCTTGAAATGAAGATTCTTGATCGAGATAAGATTTTCTACAATCACGTATATACCGATAAATCCCTTGACAAATTTCAACGACAAGAGAATCATGAAAAAGTGGAACGCTGGGATATTGACAACCCAAAACTATACGTATTGGAGTCCACACTTTTAGTCGATGGAACGGTAATTGATCAATTATCAGTTCGTTTTGGTTATCGAGATGTCAAATTTTCGTTTGAAGGTTTTGCCATCAACAATCGCAAAGTCAAATTGATTGGTCTCAACCGCCATCAGAGTTATCCCTATGTTGGTTATGCAATGCCCAAGCGTATGCAAGAACTTGATGCAGACATCCTAAAATATGAACTTGGTTGTAACATTGTCAGAACGTCTCATTATATGCAAAGTACGCATTTCATCAATCGTTGCGATGAAATCGGCCTTTTGGTATTTGAAGAGATTCCTGGATGGCAATACATCGGGAATGAACACTTCAAAGAATTGTCGCTACAAAATTTGAAAGAAATGATTTCCGCTCATAAAAATCATCCATCGATTGTCTTATGGGGTACGAGAATCAATGAATCTCCTGATGACCATGATTTTTATACGAACCTAAGTGAATTAGCTTATGAACTTGACGATTCGAGACAAATAGGCGGCGTTAGAAACTTCCCCAATTCTGAGCTTCTTGAAGACGTTTATACTTATAATGACTTCTCTCATACCGGTAAAAATCCAGGTCTTCAAAACCCCAGAAAAGTCATGCATCCATTTGTGCCCTATCTCGTAACCGAACACAACGGACATATGTTTCCAACGAAGAAAACAGACGATCATAACGTTCAAATTGAACAGGCAATTCGTCATCTGAACGTCATGGAAAGTGCTTATAAATATGATGGCATCAGTGGAGCAATCGGCTGGTCTTTCGCCGATTACAACACCCACAAAGACTTTGGCTCTGGAGATCGAGTTTGTTATCACGGTGTTTGCGATATGTTTAGAATTCCTAAATATGCAGCCTACGCTTATGCTTCTCAAAAAGACAAATCTCCGGTGTTACATGTTCTTTCAAACATGAATCCTGGAGATTATGAGAGAAGTGTTATTGAAGAAGTCGTCATCATGACTAATTGCGATTATGTCAAAATTTATCATAACGAAGAACTTATCGGACAATATTATTCCGAGTGGCAACACTTTCCGCTTATTCCACACGCCCCGGTTCTCATCGATGACTTTATCGGTTCGATGATTGAAAATCATGAGCCTTACCGTAAAGGTGTCGCAAGAAGAATCAAAAAAGTCCTTCTCTCCTATAACAAACATGGCATTGATTTGCCTTTCAAAGACAAACTAAAAGTCTTCAATTTAATCGCGTTCCACAAGTTTAAAATGGAAGAAGCATTGAGACTTTATGGCAAATATCTCGGCCATTGGGGATCCGAAAGAAGCGCTTATCGGTTTGAGGGGTATCTCAATGACGAAGCTGTGATTTCAGTCACAAAAGGCCAAACCAAAAAATATGAATTGAAAGCTGAAAATCTTACAAACGTATTAGCCCACGATCAAACATATGACGTGACGAGACTCGTTGTCAGCCTCGTTGATGAATATTCAAACGTCTATCACTACGCAGATAATGTGATTCATATCGAGACTTCTAAAGAACTTGAAGTCATCGGTCCAAAAGATGTTACCTTAACAGCTGGAACTACAGGCTTTTATCTGAAGACAACCAAAAAAGGAAAAGCGAAAGTCAAAATCACTTCTCCAGGATTAAATGAAATAACCATTAACATTGAAGTACTGTAAAAGAAAAGGAGCCAGCTTAGGCTCCTATTTTTTTAGATAATTCCGTAATTGACCAAAAACATGTATATAACATAATTCGGGATTGCAAATGAATATTCATCAGATGACGTTAATCCCCACGTATTTAGACCCAAAAGATTTCCATCGATATCGACGAGTGCTCCTCCGCTGGATCCTTCATGAATCGGTGCATCATGATAGATGACTTTAAAATCAGCGTTTGATATCGATTCCATCGACTTAAATTCACCGAAAGTAACATTATTAGGTAACGAAAGCGGATTACCGACCGCAAGGACAAGTTCACCTGGACTAAACATGGTAAAAAGTCTTGTAGTATAGTCGATAATATGAATGTCGGTTCTAGATTCCTTCGCAAACTTTAGAACTGCTAAATCCATCGCCGCATCAAATGCAACGAGTTCTGCTTCGTGAGAGGCTTCATCCCCAAAAGCTTCGATTTCAAAAGAAAATTCATCTCCCTCACCATCTACAACATGGTAATTCGTTAGTGCATAATAATATTCATCGTCTTCTTTGAATATCACGCCACTTCCTTGGGAAGAACCAACAATCGAAAGAACAGTCGTTGTCGACCATGGGTAAGGTTTGGTGTATTCATACACACTCGTAACGATATAAATATTGCTTCTACGAATCAAATCTCTTGTCGAGAGAAGAACATCATTATATTGATTAACGTCTTCAATGTCGTACGTTGAAGAATGATAGAGCGAAAAGTCTGAGTATTCCTGGTCTCCCAAACTAATGGTCCCATTAATTGTTGTAGGAAGTGTTGTCGAAAGGGTAGAAGCGGTTGTTAAACCAAAAGTAATTGTAAAAAGAGAACAACCACTTAAAAAGATTCCTGACAGAATCGTAAGCAGTGATACAAGCAATTTTTTCATTCAGACACCTCCCTCTACAGGTATACGTATATTATATATCAAATTATTGGAAAAATGCCTGAAAAGTGCACAAAAAGGGTATTTTTTTATAACCTCACTAGGAAAGCTAGAGTAAATAAGGTATAATATACTCATAATAATAATCCTAAAATTACCGCATCAATACATAAGGGGGACGTTATGCAACTACCTGCTAATATGGATTTTGCACTCTATTTCAATATTGCCTTTTTAGGAATGATTGGATTAGGGATGCTATTTGGATTCCTAAGGGGTCTTAAAAAATCATTATTTTCATTCATTGTCGTGCTCGGTTTATACGCCATCTTTTTTCTGACGCTCAACCTAGCCGTCAATTTTTTATGGACAGTCAACTCTCCGTATATCGGACAAGGATTAGGAATGAT
>CAZNOO010000003.1:0-124657 GCA_964574705.1 uncultured Candidatus Izemoplasmatales bacterium | reverse complement strand
TCTCTTTTTATATACCCTACTTTTTCAGTGACTTCGAGGTTAGCCATCTTTTTTTTTTGAGGTTTTTGTGAAGTGTTGAAATACAGAGTCATTACGCTTGACATATGACACCCTGTCATATAGAATAGAATGGAAGAACAATAGAGGTGAAATAATGCCGTCTCAAACATTTTTAAATTTACCATCGGAAAAGCAAAAAGCAATCTTGTCTGCAGCGAAATTAGAGTTCTCCAGAGTTGAATTTTCTAAGTCATCCATCAATCAAATCATCAAAGATGCGGGGATTTCAAGGGGAAGTTTTTACATGTACTTTGAAGACAAGAAGGACTTGCTTACTGTTGTTCTTTCAAAACTCATTCAAGGAGTCAAGGAAAGCCTAAACGAAAATATAGCTCGCTCAGGTGGAGATTTGACCGAAACCATACTTGGACTTTTTGATTATTTTTATGAAACTTATGAAGCAAAAGAAAATCAAGATTTTATCAAACACGTCATGATGTTCATTCAATCAGAATCTGAAAATCCTTTTTCTCCATTTGCGGGAAAGCAACCACTTAAGCATGGCTTGTTTAGAATCATTCCGTATTTAAATAAAGACCAGTTCGCATTTCAAAGTGATGAAGACATTAGAGCGACTGTCGATATTGTGTTTTCAGTTCTTCAATCCGTTCTCGTATCAGCATTCATTCAAAACCAGTCGATAGACGAATCTCGTACTAGACTAAAAGAATATTTAAAAATTCTCCAACAGGGGTATCAAAGAAAGCAGGAAAGCAAATGCTAAAATTAGTAGATATAAAAAAGACCTATGAGGTCGGTGACTTTAAACAAGTTGCATTAAATAAAGTGTCGCTCGAATTTAGACAAAATGAATTCGTAACGATTCTTGGACCTTCCGGTTGTGGAAAAACAACCCTCTTAAACATCATTGGAGGACTCGATCATTATGATGAAGGCGATCTTATTATCAGCGGAAAATCCACCAAAAACTTTTCAGAAGAAGAATGGGACATGTATCGCAACAACTCGATTGGATTCATCTTCCAGTCTCATAACTTAATTCCACATCTTAGCGTTCTTCAAAACGTAGAGATGGGTATGACCTTAAGCGGAATTTCCTCATCCGAAACGAGGAAACGCGCGATTGAGGTTCTGACGGAGGTTGGTTTGGTTGAGCATATTCATAAGCATCCAAATCAATTATCAGGAGGGCAGTCTCAAAGAGTCGCAGTTGCGAGAGCTCTTGCAAATGATCCTGATGTCATTTTAGCAGACGAACCAACGGGTTCATTAGATTCTGTTACAAGCGTTCAAATCCTTGAACTCATCAAAAAAATAGCTAAAAACAAACTAGTCATCATGGTCACGCATAACGGCGAACTTGCAGAAGAGTACTCCTCAAGAATCATCCGTCTCAAAGACGGAGAAATGATAGATGATACTAATCCAGTCAAAGAAATCAAAGAAATGAAAACGACATTCTCATTAAAGAAAACTTCAATGTCATACAAGACTGCTTTCATTTCATCTCTTAATAATATTCGTACGAAAATCGGACGAACTTTGCTGACAGCTTTTGCAGGAAGTATCGGAATTATCGGCATCGCCTTGATTCTTGCACTTTCGAATGGAATGGACAAACAAATTTCAAACTTTGAACAGGATACCTTGGGTGGATATCCAATCATGATTTCTTCTTCAAGACTAGATTTGGAAAAATTACGTCAAGCTGGAGTCGAAGATATGGCTCCCTATCCTGCGGACACCTACGCTACCGCCTATGATCAACATCAGTTAGCGTCTTTCTTTACTGAAAACACGATTACTGACGAATATGTGAGTTACGTCAATGACTATGTAACCAACATCGCTCCAGAGACCATTGATGGAACGAAATACGTTCACGCGATGAACCTAGCCTTGTTAAGTTATGTTACGACAGACTTATATACCGGCTACGTTCCGCTTTACAGTGAAACCATTGAATCTGATAGTTCACCTTCATCTCCATTTGCGGCTATGTCATCCTTCTTTACCTTGCTTCCAGACGGAAATGTATTTTCAGATAACTACGATATTCTTTATGGAACCTATCCAACTGTTAATTCAACAGATGGTTCCTATGAAGTTGTTCTTGTCATCGATGAATACAACCGAATTTATACTTCAACATTACAGGCACTAGGATTTGATCCGGAAACACAAACCGAATTTCAATTCTCTGATATCGTTGGAAAATCATTCAAATTGTTCGTTGGTGAATATAATCCTTTAACCAGTGACGGGTCGACAGGGCTAGACATCACCATTTCAGGAATCATTAGGCTGAAAGATGGATCCAATGTCTCGCTTCTCTATAACGGTCTTGGATATACTTCAGACCTTGTAAATGACATTGAAACGAATTATCCTGATGAAGTTGGCCCGATTTCTTCCATCTACCTTTATCCGAAAAATTTTGATGATAAAGATGCTTTGAAAGTTTACTTGGACGCATATAACGATGGACTAGCTTCAGACGATCCAACCAGAATTGAATACGTTGATCAAGCAGCGACATTTACTTCAATGGTTGGTGGCGTCATTGATACCATTTCAATCGTACTTATCGCTTTTGCGGCTATCTCATTAGTGGTTTCATCAATCATGATTGCCATTATCACTTATATTTCCGTCCTTGAGAGAATCAAAGAAATTGGTGTATTGAGAGCTTTAGGAGCTAGAAAAAAAGATATTTCCAGAGTCTTCAACACCGAAAATATCATTATTGGGTTTGTTTCAGGAATTGTTGGTATTGGCGTCAGCTTACTGCTGCTAATTCCAATCAACTTCATTATCTACAAATTGGCAGATATGCCAAATGTTGCGAACTTGGCAGTGCTTCACGCAATAGCCTTAGTCGCAATCAGTATTACACTCGCGTTTATTGCAGGATTGATTCCGGCTCGAATCGCTTCGAACAAAGATCCTGTTGTTGCACTTAGAACTGAATAGCATAAAGTCAACCTTCGCGGTTGACTTTTTTTATCTAAATTCAAAGAATTTACGAGTATACATTCATATATACAAAGAAACTCTTGTGTGTTATAATATTCTCATTATGAATTAAGGAGAACTATGTGAAAGATATTATTGAAAAAATCAATCAAATTCTATCCTCAGAATCCTATGAACAACCTCTGGTTGCTTCAGAAGACGAGATGGTTGAATCCTATGAAGAATTAGAATTTGATGAATTTTATAGCGACATTTACATATTAGTAAGAAATATAGACGAATTCTATGGAGTTAGTTCAGATCAAAAAGCTGCAGAATTGCTGGAATCTTTCCTTCTAGAAACAATGATTTTACTTAAGAAAAACCCAGAAAATATTGTAGTTGAGTCAGGAGAATTTTATGTAAAAGCTACCTCTTTTACACCTGACGGCGAAGTTTTAATGTCTGTTTTTGAAGATGCAGTCATCATCAATACGATGATTGGCGACTACAACGACGCTTTGGCTCAAAACGAATTTCCAAGGATGGATATTGGAATAGGAATTGCTTCCTTTGTTAAGGAAGAACTCGAAGAGGAAGAACATGTTTGTGAATGTGGCGATGATGATGAAGAGTGTTCTTGTGGACACGACCACCATCACGAAGAAGATGAATTTGATTATGGAATCGACTTTAACAACACTGCATCGCAGTTATCTGAAATTGCAGGAGCGGGAGAACTCGATCCAATCGTTATCAATGACTTTGCATTTGAACTTCTTTCAGCGGTTCACAGCGACTTCTTTAACAGCCATTTGGAACAAGTTGAATTGGATGATGAAATTACCGTTTATCACGGAAATATAATTAGTGAAGAATAATTAAGGGTGGGGGAAAATATGGATCTATTTAAAAAGTGCGAAGAATTTACAACGGTTGACGAATATAAAGCATTGGGGGTTTACCCTTATTTTCATGCTTTAGAGACGAAACAAGACATCGAAGTAATAATGGAAGGTCATAGAAAAATTATGATCGGATCGAACAATTATCTTGGACTAACTGGCGACGAGAGAGTCATCAGGGCTGGAATTAAGGCATTTGAAGATTTCGGATCAGGAGTTTCAGGTTCTCGTTTTTTAAACGGAACTTTGACTACACACATCACTTTGGAAAGCGAACTTGCTGAATTTCTACATAAAGAAGCTTGCGTAACCTTTTCTACAGGGTTCCAAACAAACCTTGGTATTATTTCCGCAATTGCAGGAAGAAATGATTTGATTTTCTGCGATAGGGAAAACCATGCAAGTATCTATGACGGTGCTAAATTATCTTATGCCGAACTTGTCAGATTCAAACATAATGATATGGCGGACCTTGAAAAACAATTAAAAAAGGCCGATCCTGAAAAAGGAAAACTAATTGTCACTGATGGTGTCTTTTCAATGAGTGGAGACATTTGTAAACTGCCTGATATCGTAAGACTAGCAAAAATTTATGGCGCAAGAGTCATGGTTGACGATGCCCATGGTTTTGGTGTTTTAGGAAAAACAGGACGTGGAACAGCTGAGTATTTTGGATTGGAAGATGACGTCGATATCATCATGGGTACATTTTCTAAATCGCTAGCAAGTTTGGGTGGATACATGGTTGCGGACAGTCAAGTCGTCGAATTTGTAAAACACAAATCCAGACCTTTCATTTTCTGCGCAGCAATAACGCCTGCAAATGCAGCCACCGCACTTGAAGCACTCAGAATTTTGAAGGCAGAACCAGAGCGTCCAAAAGCATTGCTTGATATTGCAAAATATGTTCGTCAAGAACTTATCAAAAAAGGTCTTCCAATTGTTGACCATTCAATCGCTCCTATCATTCCAATCTATACATACACCATGTTAAGAACATTGGTTGCCTGCAAGATTCTTTATGACCGTGGCGTTTACGTCAACCCAGTGTTGCCACCTGCTACACCTGAAGGAGAATGCCTAATTAGAACATCCTACACTTCAACCCATACAAGAGAATTAATGGATGAAGCTGTTTCAATCATTTCTGACGTGCTGCACACACTTCCCGAAAAGGAAGAAGAATTAATGGCGTTTTTACACTCTCATCATGAGTAAAGTATTAGTCGTTACCGGTGCTTCAAGTGGAATCGGTAAGGAAATTGCACAATATTTCCACGATAAGGGATTCAATGTCTATGGTGTGTCCAGAAGTATTCCAAACGGAACACTACCTTATCACTACATTGCTTGTGACGTAACAAAAGAAGAAATGATTCAATCTGCGATTTCTGAAATCGAAAAAGCCGAATCGAAAATTGACATCTTAATCAATTGCGCTGGAATGGGTGTCAGTGGTGCGATTGAATATACAACTTTTGAAGAAGTAAAACGGATTTTTGAAGTGAATGTCTATGGTGTCTTTCTATTTTCCAAAGCAGCTTTGCCGCTTTTAAGAAAATCAGACCAAGCCAAAATCATCAATATCGGCTCAGTTGCAGGTGATTTGATGATTCCATTCCAAGCATTCTATTCAATGACAAAAGCGAGTGTTCATGCATTCTCAGAAGCTTTAAGAATGGAACTCAGACCCTTTAAAATTGATGTCTCATGTGTTTTGCCAGGAGATACAAAAACTGGATTTACACAAAACAGAGAACAGCCGAATGTAATGGAAAATGATATCTACAAAGACAGAATCAAACGTTCGATTGCTCGTATGGAAAAAGACGAGCAAAATGGTAAATCCCCTATGACGGTTGTCAAGGTTGTTGACAAACTAATCAAAAGAAAGTCAATGCCAGTCAAGGTCACAGTTGGATTTGAATATAAATTATTCGTCTTTTTAAAACGATTACTGCCGAAGCGATTTGAGAATTGGATTTTGTATGTAATGTACGGAAAATAAGCGGAAAGCATAGCTTTTTGCTTTTTTTACGGAAAATTAAAGTATAATGATGATAGGTGATATGATGATTACAAATGTAGAATGCAAGTCTATAGACAACTATGGGTATGGTGAATTTGTACAAGGATACAAAATCTATAAAATTCCAAATCTTCTTCCCGGAGAGATTGCCAAAGTTGAACTATTTAACAACGGAACAGGAAAAGTTCGTGAATACGTTTCGCTTTCAAACGAGAGATTAAAGCCGAAATGCCCACGCTATTTTGAATGCGGCGGATGCCAACTTCAACATTTTTCCTATGAAAAGCAATTAGAACTGAAGATGTCTTCGGTTAAAGATGCATTTGAAAAATATGGAGTCGTTGTCAAAACATTTTTACCAATCATTCCCGCAAAATCGCCGTACCATTATCGAAATAAAAACCAAATGATCATTTCACTTAAAGGCAAGAAAGTGATGTCCGGATTCTATGAAGAATTCACTCATAATATCATTAATGTCGATGAATGCGTCATTCAAGATGACCGAGCGAACCAAATCATAAAAACAATGAGAACTCTTTTCCAACAACAGCATATCGAGCCTTATGATGAAGATAAAAAGACAGGACTGATTCGACATGTGTTGATTAGGACATCCGAATCTACGGGTGAAGTTCTTGTGGTAATCGTCGCAAAAGAAGAAATGTTTCCAGGAAGAAACAACTTTGTTAAGGCGTTAAGAGAAGCACATCCTGAAATCACCTCAATCGTTCAAAACATCAATTCAAGAACAACTTCCGTCATCTTAGGAGATTTTGAGAGGATTCTTTACGGTAGCGGCAGCATTAAGGATCAACTCTTAGGAAAAACATTCTTAATTTCTACTAAAACATTCTATCAAGTCAATTCGAGACAAACTGAAACCTTATATAAAAAAGCACTAGAACTTGCTAAGCCGAAAAAGGATGAAACCATGCTCGATCTGTATTGTGGCGTTGGAACCATCGGTATCATCTTTTCTGATTATGTTAAAAAAGTGATTGGGGTCGAAATAAATAAAGACTCTGTTAAAAATGCCATTATTAACAGCAGAATCAATCACGCAGACAATGCAAGGTTTTATCAAAGCGATGCTTTGGATTATATGATAAAAGTGATTGATGAAAAAGTCAAAATCGACATCTTGCTTGTAGATCCACCTCGTGAAGGACTCAACGCTGAATTTATTAAACTTCTCCTAAGAATGAAACCGAAGAAATTCGTCTATATTTCATGTAACCCTGAAACGCTCGCTAGAGACGTGCAGAATTTAACAAGAGAAGATTATTCACTGGTTCAAGTACATCCGATTGATCTGTTCCCACAAACGAATCATGTTGAAAGCGTCACATTGCTTGAATTGAAATAAGCTCTTATGAACGCCATCTATTCACAATGATTTTTAAGGAGGTCATTTATGATTAATGCAATCTATCAAAGAAAATCGGTTCGCAGTTTTGCAGAAGATGTATTCACCAACCAAGATTATCAGTTCATAAAAAAAGAAATTAAGAACTTGAACGAATTGACTGGACCATTTCAACATAAATTTGATTTTTTCTATATTGAAAATAAAGAAGGAAATCCTAACGAATCTAGAAAGATTGGAACATATGGTTTTGTAAGAAACGCTCATGCATTTATTGGTGGCGCATCTTTAAAGGATTTCAAGTCGATTGTGGATTATGGTTATCTATTAGAGTATCTCATTCTTAAACTAACGAAGAGAGAGATTGCGACCGTTTGGTTAGGTGGAACTTTTCAACGTGAATTACTATCTGATAAGATCAAGATGAACCAAATCATTCCTGCTATTACAGCGATTGGCTATGAATCAAGCAAAAAGTATCTCAAAGAACGTCTCATTAGAACTGCGATTCATGCAGATTCAAGAAAGCCGTTCAATCAACTTTTTTTTGAAGAAGACTGGACGCATCCAGTCCATGAAAATCACCACTTATCAAAAGTATTAGATCTTGTGAGAGTTGCACCCTCGGCATCCAACAAACAACCTTGGCGTATTTTGATCAAAGATAAAATTCTTCATCTATATTTAGACAGAACACCAAATTATGGTGGAAAGTTAGATTTTGATATACAAGCTTTAGATATGGGTATTGCTCTGTGTCATCTTGAAGTTGGATTAAAAGAAGAGCATATTGAGTATGAGATGTATGAAGATTCGAAGTTAGAACCCAATAATAAGGTATATGTACTATCGATTAAGTTGCACATATAAAAAAAAGCATAATCACGCCTCGGTGACTATGCTTTTTTAATAGATTCTTGAATTTATGATTTAATTGCCCATCTTAGTTTTGCGGACCTTGAACGAGGATTCGAATTTTGTTCCTCAGATGTTGGACGAATCGGGTCCCGTGCAACTTCTTGATAGACTTTTTCTCTAAAATAATATTGGAACGATTTCTTAACAAGTCTGTCTTCACCTGAATGAAATGACAGTATCGCAACGCGCCCACCTTTTGCAAGTATATGTGGAAGTTTTTCCAAGAATAGATATAAAGCTTCTAGTTCTTGGTTGACATCAATTCTTAATGCTTGAAACGACCTTTGGCATGATTTCTTTATTTCATCATCGGGATCATTTTTAGGGATGAAACTCAAAGAATCTTCTATTACTTTGCGAAGATGAGAAGTTGTAGAAATACGATTCCCTTTTTTGAATTCTGCGATAATTCCTTGCGCTATTTCTTTTGCATAGGGTTCATCTGAATTTTCTTTTAACATCCCTTCGAGTTCGTCTTGAGTCATACTCTTTAATCTTTGTTCTGCAGAAATTCCTCTACGGGGGTCCATTCTTAAATCGAGTGGGCCATCCGTCTTAAAGGAAAACCCTCGTTCTGGATTATCAATTTGCATGGAGGAAACCCCAAGGTCTGCAATTACAAAATCAAACAAACCAGAATTAGAGATGATTTGATCAACATCTGAAAAATTCATGTTTGTTACTGTCAAAATTTCAGATCCAAACCCTAAATTTCCTAATCTTTCTTTTGTTTTAGGCAGTTCAATCGGATCTGCATCAATCGCATACAGATGTCCTTTTTGGTTTAAACACTTCAACATTTCAGTTGTGTGCCCACCATAACCTAGTGTCGCGTCCAATCCGATTTGACCAGGTTGAATTTGCAAGAATTCTAAAATCTCATTCACGCATATTGGACGATGCATTCCAGCAGGAGTATTTCCCTTTTCTATGACTTTAGCGATGGTTTCTTGGTATTTATCTGGTTGAAGCTCTTTGTATTTTTCATCATAAGTCTTAGGGTGAGTTCCTTTATATCTAATCCTTCTTTTATGTTCTTGTTGGTCCATTGAAGGCGCCGCCTATTCTTGGGTTAAGTATCGATTTGATAACATACTATATGTTAACAAATTTACCGACTAAATGCAAATCATTGAAGTAAAAAACTTTTAATTTGACTTTACCATAATATCGCTTTATTTTACATTTCACTTTCTTTAAATTAATCATACTGCAGGTCATTTTATCATGAATATTCTTGTATTTCTTCATCCAAATTTCAAGCAAATTTGATAATTTGAATAAAACAATCAAGTTGCCTTATAGTGGCTATTGCATATCCAATTTGGAGTAGTATAATATAGTGTAGAGAGTATATTTTCATTCGTTTTGTCGAATGAAAAAGTCCGATATCCACATGGATTTTTATAAGTCATTAATATATCTTGAAAGGAGGAACGTTTATGGAAAACAAGAAACCGGTAGCAAAACCAGAAGTAAAACCAGTAGCAAAACCAGTAGCAAAACCAGCAGCAAAACCAGAAGTAAAACCAGCTCAAAAAACATTCGGAAAGAAATAATTATTTCGACACTTATTGATGATTAATAACGTTGTATCAAGCAAATGATTGTGCAACTTAACAGTAGATTGAAGAATTGACTTGAGAATTCATGGTCAATTCTTTTTGCTTATTAGTGGCTAATTTGTTATTATATTATCATAATGAGGGCAGGTGACCTATGAAACTAATTGACCATCTAATTAAATTAAGAAATAAATATGTAACACGACAAGTGAATCAGATTGTGATTCCTCAATTTGATTCAAGCAAAAACATTAGAGAACATGTTGTTTTTTCAGGTAGGGTCCAAAATATCGGCTTTAGAATGGAAGTGTTTCTACTTGCCACTAAACTGGGTCTTACTGGATGGGTAATGAATAGAGACGACGGAAGTGTTGAAGCGGAGTTTCAAGGGGCACAACTCAAAATTGAATTTCTGATTCAATACATGAAATCGCTCATAAGAGCTAAAGTAAAAACCTTGACAATTGAACCTGCTGACTTGATACAAAATGAAAAAGTTTTTTGCATGAACGAAGATAATAATACAATTTTGTAATATAAGGCATGTCGGAAAGGGTTTCTTTTATGAATTGGACTGAGAAGTATAATAAGGCAGTTACATTCAGTTATGACGATGGTGTTCTACAAGATATTCGACTTGTAGAATTGCTAAATCAATATCATCTCAAATGCACATTTAATATTAATTCTGGACTTGGGCCACAAAATGGTTCTTTTGATATTGATGATTTGAAAATATCACGTCTAAGTTTATACGAATTGAAAGAAGTATATAAGGGACATGAAGTGGCACTGCATTCTTTGACTCATCCATTTTTGACAAGGTTACCTCTTGCAGAGGCAGAATATGAATTACATCAAGACAAGTTAAATATAGAGAAAACCTTTGAAGAAAAAGTTCTAGGGATGGCATACCCATATGGCGTTTATAATCAAGAAATTGTTGAAATGCTAAAGAAAGAAAAACTTCACTACGGAAGAACCGTAGAGGACAATCATTCATTTGCATTACAAGAGAATTTATTAAAGTTTCGCCCCACAAGCCATCACAATGATCCCCTGCTTTGGGATTTGGTCAATGAATTCCTGGAATCAAAAAATAAAGATCCCCAGATTTTGTATATCTGGGGACATAGTTATGAATTTGATATTGACGATAATTGGGATAGAATGGAATACCTATGCAAAATCGTTTCCGGACGTCCGGACATCTACTATGGTACGAATGCTCAAGTACTACTTAACGATACAGAGTGTCATAAAAAATAATCGTATTTAAGGGTGCATAAGCACCTTTTTTTATTCTGTCGCCAATGAACTTAAATGTAATTTTGCATATTGGTGAGCTGCTTCGATGGTTTCAAACATTCTTTCTTCGCCAATCATAGAGAGAATGTTGGCCTTTTTCATTGCTTCAAGAGGTTGTCTTCTCAGCCCTGTGACGAGCACAACGATATTCTTCTTTTGACAAATTTGGAGCGAGGAAATGAATGAATGCATCGCTGTCGCATCCATTGCAGGAACATGCTTCATTCCAATAATAATGTATTTTGTTTTTGGAGCGAGGTTATTGATGATTTCAATGTATTTATGTGCAGCACCAAAGAAGAAGGGACCATTAATCTGATACATAATGATTTCATCCTCTTTAGGATACTTCTTGTTTTCTTTTTCAAAGTCAAAATTTTGATTATCTTCTGTTTCGGTAAAGTCTAGATTCTTAATTGAAACTGTGGAGACATCCGACATTCTTTTCATAAACAGGAATATCGACAAGAACAATCCAACTTCGATTGCTACAACCAAGTCCACTGAGAAGGTTAAAACAAATGTGGTAACCAATACCAAGATATCACTTACTGGAGACTTGAATAGATGAACAAATTCTCTCCATCCGCTCATATTATAAGCGACCACAAACAGAATTGCTGCGAGTGCAGAAAGAGGAACGAGTTGAACAAGAGGCATCAAAGACACGAGCATAATCAGTAGCGTAATTGAATGAACGATTCCCGCGATTGGAGTGCGTCCACCATTTTTAATATTTGCAACGGTTCTTGCAATCGCGCCCGTAACTGGTATTCCACCAAATAGTACAGAACCGATATTGGCAGTACCTTGTGCAATCAATTCCATGTCTGAGCGATGTCGACTACCAATCATTCCATCTGATACAACCGCGGAAAGTAAGGACTCAACCGACCCTAAGAATGCAATGACGAAAGCGGATGGCAATAACTCTTTAATTCTATCTAGTGTAATTTCTGGAATGTGCGGTTTAGGAAAAGAAGTAGACAGTTCACCAAACTTGCTGCCAACGGTTGCAACGTCTAAATGAAATAGGCTGACAAGTAGTGCGGAGATGATGATTGCAATTAATGCTCCAGGGATTTTTTTGCTTACTTTGGGCCAAAATATAATGATTAAAAGCGAAAGAAGACCGATACCCAAAGATGCTAAATTGATATTTCCTATATTTTGGAAATATGAAGACCACTTTCCAAAGAATTCTGCTGGAACATTTGAGATGTTCATCCCAAAGAAATCATTGATTTGAGAAGAGAATATGACAAGCGCGATCCCGCTTGTGAATCCTGTTATAATAGGATAGGGGACAAACTTGATCATGCTTCCAAGCCGAGTCACGCCAAGGATAATCATAATCAATCCACCCATGACCGTCGCAATGAATAATCCATCAAGACCGTATTTAGCAATGACGCCAAACACGATAACCATGAAAGCTCCTGTAGGGCCCGCAATCTGAACTCGGCTACCACCGAGCAATGAGACGATGAATCCACCTATAATTGCGGTGTATAACCCCGCTTCAGGAGATGCTCCTGAAGCAATAGCGAGTGCAACAGAAAGCGGTAAAGCAATGACGGCTACAATGATTCCTGAAATAACATCTTTGATAAATTGTTCTTTTGTATAGTGCTTCATAACCGAAAATAACTTCGGTTTTAATTTTGACATTATGAATCTTCTTTCCGCAACAAATACACGTTGAAACCATAAGTTCTGTTGACTCTAATGAGATATTCTACATCTAGTGAATGCTGTTGTCAATAGAGATGTTTATGAATCAATCTTTTCTGATTTCACCACTACATTTTGTGACTTAATTGTGTTGTTATTTTTTCGAAAAAGAAAGAACGTTGTGTGAGAAATTATTATATATAAATCGCATTTAGAATAATCAATACTCTACTGACAAACTGATTTCTCTATGCTATAATACTACAAAATGTATGCAATAAGAAAGGAATCGTTTTGACATGAATAAGACACTATTACTGTCAATTTTGACTGCACTTGTCGTCATCGTAGTTAGTTTCGGAATTGGGTTGATTGTAGGTTATAACAATCTTGTAGATCTAGACGAAGATATCAATTCCAAATATGCACAAATCGAAGTCCGATTACAAGAAAGACATGATAAAATTGGACAAATCGTCAGTGCAGTTCAAGGGCTTCAAGAACATGCTGAAGCCATTTATGATGCAATCACAAGTGCAAGAGAAGCATACGCAAATGCGATTACAGGCACTGACATGGCAGCTATAATAGAAGCAGACGCACAGGAAGCCATTGCTTTAACAAATCTTCTTGCGGTTGTGGAGGATAATCCTTTGATTACCGCTTCGGTAGGGTATTATCAATTGATTGATGAGATTTCTTCGATGGAATCTGCTTTGGCAATTGCGAGAAGAGACTATAATAATGCTGTACAAGATTATAATGCTTCGGTAAGGAAATTTCCAAGAGTTCTTTATGCGGGTATTTTTGGTTTTGAAAAAGACCTGCCCTATTGGAAAATGAATGATGGAGCCGATGAAGTTCCAGAAGTAGTATTTACAGAATAATATGTTCAAGGCAGCCAGAATTCCTTTTCTAATCCTGATTGCCATCTTTTTCGTTATTTCTTACTTTTCGAATAAATCAGACTATCCTCGCCCCACTGAAGCCTTCTATATCAATGACTTTGCAGGGGTTTTAATGCAGGCAACTCGTGAAACGATTCGAGAAGAAGGAGAAAGGCTTTATGAACTGTCTCAAGATGAAATCGATGGAGGATCACAAATCGTTATCGCTACTTTTGAAGTAGAGACTTTAAGCGATATTGCAAATTATGATAAGACCGATATTTATAGAGCTTGGAAAATAGGCGACGATGACATGGGTGTTCTTGTCTTGTTTTTCTTTATGCTTGACGAAACAGATTCGCTTGAATTAGTGGAAACTCAGGTTGAAACAGGGTACAGGATGGAACAGTATCTAACCCCATCCAAACTTGGAATCATTGTCGATGACACTATTTACAACGAAGAATGGAATTGGCTGTTCGATATGTCTGTAACCAAAATGTTATATGAACTTTTGACAGAGCTGTATGTCAACGTATACGAATATGACTCTTTTGACTACGACATGGATGTCTTTTTCGAATATTTGATGGATTATGTACCTGTCGCGGACTCAACGACGTCTTCGATGAGCGTTTTCTTATATTTGCTTTCGCCTTATTCTACTTTTTGGGATAAACTATTCACCATATTACCCTTTGCATTGTTGGTATTATATGGAGGAAGTAGTGCTGTCCTTGGAAATCGAGGAGGCGGTGGGTCCAGTGGTGGCATGGGAATCTTTAGAAGAAGAAGATGATTTAACAATACCTTGAAGTACTTTATATAACTCAAAGAGAATCCGCTATTGGTGGGTTCTTTTCTTTTATTTTGCGAAAAATCTCTTTTCAATTTTTGTCGAACCAATGGAACTCTTGTTGTATAGTGATATAATGAGTTTATCAAACGATAGAATTGAAGGTGAAAATCGTGATAACAGAAAAATATATCCATAATCAAAAAATACGAAGATTCATCCTTATTTCGTTGATTTTTGTATGTGTGTTTTTCCCTTCCATTCAAGGAGATATTCAAAGTCAATCCTTAGATCAACTCAAGTCGTTCTCAATTATATCAAAGGATATTCAAACCAAAGAAATTGGAAATAAAGTGTATTATAACTATTATACGAATGCTTTTACACAAGCGGAGCAGGAACTGCATGCCGAACTTGTTTCTCCACTTTATTTTCCTGGAGTTGACTTAAATCAGGATTGGAATTTTATAGATCCTTTTCAACCATTATATGAACAAGTTCATATCACTGACTCAACGAACCCACCTTACTCTTTCATTGGACATATTATTTCTTCATGGGATACAGACCTAGATGGTATTGTAGACGGATATGAATATTGTAGTGGTTTCATGGAAGGACCGGATATCATGGTCACTGCCGGTCATTGTGTGTTTAACTCCAAAAATGGAGGATGGATTGTGGGGCTTGTATATCTTCCCGCTCAGAATGGCAGACAAGATACATTTCCTCCCGCATACGCCTTGAATGTTTATTTGTCACAAGATTTCTATTTTAAAGAATCTGCAGACGAGGACTGGGCGGTTGTGAAGTTAGACAGCCGAATAGGACTTGAAACTGGTTGGTTTGGAAAAGGGTGGAGTCCAGGAAGTCTTAATGGGAAAGAAGTAGCGATTTCAGGATACCCATCTGAAAAGCCATATGGCGAAGTTTGGAGCGCAAAAGGCGAAGTTACAGCTTCTTTGACGACTAGAATTAAATACAGCATGGATACCGCAAAAGGCGAGAGTGGTTCCCCAATCTATGACTCAAACGGTTATGTTTGGGGAATTCATACACGAGGAACAACCATTTTAGAAAGAAATAGTTCTGGCACTAGAATGACTGAAAGCCTGTATAATGTAATTCAACTCGAATATCTATACAGTATTTTGGCTCGGAATTGAAGTCCTAATCTATCGTTTTAAATAAGGGGTACTTCATACGAAGAAAATAATTTCTTTCAGATGTCTCGAGCAAGACAAACCAATGAAATTGAACCTATCTTTCAAAATGGCCATTTGATATTTTATACATGGCCATTTTCTTTCTATGTTTCCTTTACCTCAGAGCGTTTTCATAGTATAATCAAATAGAAATAACCACTAACGAAAGAGGGAAAACCATGTTTCCGGAATTAAAGAGAAATAAGTATGCAATGACTTCAGAAGAGTCTATAAAACTATTGAATCGCTCCAATCACGGCGTGTTGGGAATGATTTCTGAAAATGGATATCCTTATACCGTTTTTGTTAATTATGTAGTTATAAATAGTAAAATATACATTCATTGCGCACAAGAAGGACACAAATTAGATTGTATTAGAAATAACGAACACGTCTCTTTTGCAACCGCTGAAAAGGTTCAACTCATACCTCAAAACTTTACGACACATTATACAAGCATTATCTGTTTTGGAAGAGCGAGACTAATCAATGCTTCTAGAGATATTTTGCAGGCATTCATTGACAAGTTTTCTCCGGATTTTCAAGAAAAAGGACAACAGGTTATTGAAGCTGATTTTAAAGAGACTCAGTTAATTGAAATTGAAATTGATCACATCAGCGGGAAAAACACACACAAAATCTAATAGGGGTATTACTATGACCGTAATTGAAGAATATATTGAAAGTTGTCCGATTGAATTTCGAGATCGACTTCATAGCGTCTATCAAATTTTAAAAGAAGAACTGCCTTTTGCAAAAGAAAAGATTTCTTATCAGATGCCTACGTTTTGGCAAGGAGAAAACATCATCCATTTTGCATTGTTTAAGAACCATATTGGGCTTTATCCCACAACTGGACCGATTGTTCTTTTTAAAGATAGACTTCGTCAATTCAAACATTCAAAAGGTGCAATCCAGTTTCAGCATGATGAGGAACTTCCTATTGATTTTATCAGAGAGATTGTCATAGCTAGGAAGAATGGAATTCTTTTAAAGTCATAGATGTCTGCTTGTGTTGATAGATACCAAAAAAAGTAAGCTTCAAAGGAGAAACTTATGCAATCGATACACGATTACGATCCCGAACTTCAAAAATATGTGAAATTGACTCGTCTCGGGAAAGTCAAATTAACTCCTAGAGTGGTTCGACTGGCAAACTTTTTAGGAAAATCAACTTTCATTAAATTTCATAAAGACACAGATATAACACGAAAAAGATATGAAATCAAAGGTTATCAGAACACACCTTTGGACATTATCTCATACGCTCCCAAAGATTCTGGCAAAATCACTCCAGCTATTCTTTTTTTTCATGGTGGAGCATTTATGTTGAACGGATTTGGGCATAGTCGAAACTTTGCACGGATGTACGCCAGAGAAGTTTGCGCAACTGTCTTTTTCGTCGATTATCATTTGGCATTTAAATACCCATACCCCTATGCTATAGAAGATGCTTATCTGTCATTGAAGTGGGTCAGCGAATCTTCCAAAATGCTTAAAATTGACCCGAAAAGAATTGCGGTGGTCGGTGACAGTGCTGGAGGATTTATCGCAGCTGCACTCTCTCAATTATCAAAAGATCGAAACGGACCTAAAATAAAGGCTCAAATGATGATTTATCCTGTCATTGATTCGACTTCAAAAACGAAGTCGATGGAACAATTTGACGACACTCCTGGATGGAACTCCAGACTGAATCGTCAAATGTGCGAAATCTACTTTAAAAACCCAGTAACTTTGGACAAGTATACACGACTTCTCGAATTGGATGATGAGGGTCTACCTCCAGCCTATGTTGAAGCGCACGAGTTTGATTGTCTAAGAGATGAAGCGATTGAGTATGCAAAGAATATGGGAAAAAGTGGTGTTGACGTTACACTTAAAGTAATCAAGGGCTCCTTCCATGGTGCGGACTTGTTTTCCAAAACAGAAATTGTAAAGAAAGTGATGAAGGAAAGATTTATCTACTTAAAAGAAAAACTGTCTGAATAGAGAGGTCGAATATGAACCCGATTGAATTCATTCAAAATCTGACTAACAAAGTGATGCACAACGATAATGTATCACTTGTTTTATTAGTCGGCTCGTTTGCGCGGGGAGACTATAAACCGACATCCGATATTGACTTAATGATTGTAACCAATCAGAAAAAAGAGTTACTAGATAACACATCGTTTTACGCTGAGTTCGGGAAAGTAATGAAGAAGAAGATAGAATACTACGGAGAATGTACCTCAATTAGAGTATTCTATTCCAATGGACTGGAAGTTGAATTTGGTTTTGTGAATCATTCTTGGTTCAACGTTCCACTTGACAAAGGGACTAGAGCAGTATTGGTGGACGGATATTCCGTCCTATATGACCGCGAAGGAATCTTTCCGAAAATTGTAAAAGCATTGGATATTGAATGAGTCGGGAAGACGCCAAATATAGACATATTTCAAACATCTATAACCATCGGGGGAGATATGAATATGACAAACTCTAAGATACTTACTTTTTTGAATCAAGGTGACGTTTCAATCCAATATCAAGTTGGTTTGTATTTGACTGAATTATCCCGTCCCGAACTTTCCGAATTGAAAAGCAGAATTGCTGTAGAGGGCTTTGGAAAAAGACTTTTGTCGTTTCGAGATTCTGCATCGCGGATGTGGGGAAATGGAATCTATTCTCCAAAATGGGTTTCTACTCATTACTCTTTGCTTGAACTTCTAAATATAGGATGCGATATGTCCCTTCCGTTAATTCAAGATAGTATTGAATTGTTGCTCGATGTAATGTGGCAAAACAAAGGAGAAGTCAGACGGAATAGATATCAAGACATGTGCGTATCCGCAATGATTTTACAACTCTCATGCAAGGGATTACTAGAGTCAAATAAACTCAATGAGATGATAGATTATATATTGGCTCATCAGTTTGAAGACGGTGGATGGAACTGTGCTTGGCAAAGAGGGGCAATTCACTCTTCACTGCACACGACCATTTGTGTTCTCGAAGCCTTTAGAGACTACCTTCAATGTGGATATTCTTATCGAATGAATGAAATCAAGATTGCCACGCCAAAAGCAATTGAATTTCTATTGAAAAAGAATTTGTTTAGGTCCGTTCGAACCCATGAAATCATTGACTCTAAAATGTTAAAGATGAGTTTCCCAACAAGGTGGCAATACGATGTTCTTCGAGCTCTGTTTTATCTTGCTACGATTCAGTTTCCTTACGATCCAAGAATGGAAGAAGGCATTGATTATCTTCAAAACAAAAGAACAATTGATGACTTATGGAAAATGGAAACTGCAAGGCCAAACAAGGTTCATTTCATTATGGAAAAGAACGGAGTTCCAAGTCGATGGAACACGCTTAGGGTATTGTATGTGATGAAGATATACAAACCCAATTTCTACTTAGATCTCATTCAAAAATAAAAGCCATTCGAAATGGCTTTTTCTATAAGAAGATGATACTTATCGCACTTTCTACCAAAACAAGTCCCATGATGATATTAAAGACTTTATAATATTTGTTAATAAAGTTTCTAAATGAATATCCCAAGACACCCCAAATCCAAATGGCAATCCATGAATTAACAATTAAGATGGCGCAAAACCAAAGCAAGTCTTGAATGCTGGAATAACTTGGAAGAAAAAAACTCGACACAGCAGTAATACCGTATAAAATCACTTTGACATTCATGAATTGAAGGAAAAATCCTGTCCAAAACTTTGGAATTTTAGTTTCATCTGAAGTGAAGGGTTTCGAGAGAAGGAGTTTGTAAGCAAGATATAAAATATATGCCGCTCCTAAATATTTTAGGTAATTGATAATTTCTGGAATGTACGAACCAATAGTGAAGGCCAAAGCATTTGTTAGAACCATAATGACAGCTAACCCAACCCCGATTCCAAATCGAAGACTATTCGATTTTCGAAACCCGTATTTCGTGGTCGTATTTAATGCAATGATATTATTGGGACCAGGTGTATAAGCAGTTGCTACAATGTAAGTTATAAAGGCTATCCATAGTTGTACGGTCATTTTAAAAGGCCCTTTCAAAATATTAAAGAGATTATATCACAACACCTTTGCACTAGCAATATTCTATTAAGAAAGAAGACTTGTAGAAATACGATTGTATTTTAGATTAAGGATGTGATATCATTTGTTTGAAAGAGAGAGTGATCCTATTGAAAAAACTGATAATTATTCTTGGCGATTTGGCTTCTGGAAAGTCTACACTTGCTCGAGTTATTGCAAATAAACTAAATTCCTTATGCTTAGTTAAAGATGATATTAAGGAATTGCTTGGAGATCGAATCGGATTTCACAATCGTGATGAAAATCTAAAACTTAGTCAAGCTACATTTGATATCATGAAATATGTAGTAAGGCAATTTCCCTCCACGGCTAGTAGTATTGTGCTAGAAAGTAATTTCAGGCCTTATGAAATCAAAGAACTGAATGCACTGAGTGTGGAGTTGAGCTTTGAAGTATATATGATTGTACTAACAGGCGATCCTGAAGTTCTGTACACAAGATATGTTTCTAGAAATCCAGAAAGACATATCGTTCATCAAAGTGTAGGTTTAGTTGACCGCCAGAAGTTTTTTGATTCACTCATAAAACTAGACGAATATCATTTCAGTCAAAACTCCATTGTATTGAACACAACTAATTTTACTAATTTGAATTTACCTAAAATACTTAAATTTTTAAATGAATAAATATAACAGGGACTGCTTTCAGCCCCTGTTTTTTTATGTATTATATTCGTCGTATACTGACTTTAAAAGTGAAGGTATATTTGTCATAATTCCGTCAGCGCTATTTTCTATCAGTAGTCTCATATCTTCAGGATCATCAACGGTCCAGTAATGGACTGCGATATTATGGTCATGTGCCGTATTGATAAACGCCTTTGTTGAAAGATCAAATCCATATTCGTCCATCGGAACTTGAAGCACTGCGACCTTATCAAAATAAAAAACATCCAGCATCAGTGTATGAAGAACGAAATATTTTATCACTCCATTCGTTTCGGGAGAGTATAGCAGACTTGGATGATCTTCTTTTTGTATCCGGATCATTTCTTTATACACTTCTTCATGGAATGAGGCGATTACAATTCTTGAAAATGTGTGGTATTCTTCATCAAGGGATACCATCAACTCAATGACTTTGGCGAGTGCAGCAAGTCCAGTATCACCTGTTTGTTTGATTTCGACATTGATAAAATTATTAGGAAAAGCAGTAATCAAATCTTCAAGTGTCGTTGCGAGAAATACAATGTCATTTCTTGGTGAGATGCCTTCAGGATATTCAACATCTAGAGGGGTGACACTTTCACCTAAGTAGTTTGTATAAGGCGTGAATTCCATTGAGACGTTATATCCATTAGAGCTGGGAGACACACTGTTCTGATATCCGAAATCCACTTGATCAGTAATTAAATCGGAATAGTTGATATCAATAATATCGGCATTTACCAAGTTCGTCTTTCTGTCTAGTGTCGTATCATGGCTAAGGATAACGACGCCATCTTTTGTCAAAGAGACGTCTGTCTCCAACATGCAGTTGGGGTCTATGCTGTAGGCGTTGTAAAAGGCTTCAAGTGTATTGTCAGGAAACTCTTTGTTGCCACCACCGTGCGCTATCAACAAGGGTAAATCATTATTTGAAATCACTAATGGATTTAACCCGGAAACACTTTGAGGTTTTGGAAAAAATACAATAACAAGATAAACAAGTAGAATCGTGAGGAGAGTCACCCACAGTTTTTTATGCTTCATTTCAAGAACCTTTCTTCTTACAATTGTTTGAACTTCAAAACACTGTCACTATTATATGTGAAATTCCCTAAAAAATCAACGATATTTATCATGAGCCATTTACATTACATCGTATTTCAAATAAGATAGATTTGAAAGTAAACTCACATAATGGGAGTGAACGAGATGAACAAACCGAAACATGTCTTCATTGCAGGTGGCACAGGATTTATTGGAACCTATGCAGCCAAAGCATTTATTGAAAAGGGGATCCTGGTCTCCGCTATTGCATTACCGGGCGAAATGGAAGATTTATCTGTTGTTCCATCAGAGATTCATCTTGATTTTGGTAATTTATTTGAAATGAGTGATGACGCTTTAGTGGAACTCTTTGAAAATAAAGGAATTGATACACTCGTATATGCCCTGGGCCCAGATGATCGAGTCGTCCCTAAGGGGAATTCGGAAACGTTTTTTAATCAATTTCTTGTTGTCTTTCCCAAACGATTACTTGAAGCAGCGAAAAAGGCAAAAATCAGTAGAGCGATTATATTGAACTCGTATTTTTCTTATTTCGATAGACTTTATAATGGAAAATTGTCAAAAAGACACCCTTATATTCTAGCAAGAAGGAAACAAGAAACAGAGCTCCTTGAACTCGCAAGTGAAATGACCTTTGATATCTTGTTTTTGGAACTTCCATATATTTTTGGTGTTCTTCCTGGAAGAAAGCCCCTATGGAAGGAGTTTTTCCTCGATCATTTTGATAAGATGCGTTATGTTTTTTTTCCTTGGGGAGGAGGCACTTCCGCCGTAGATGTTCAAAATGTTGGTAGAGCGATAGTTGCAGCTTCCTATTATGGAAATAGTGGAGACTTGATCCCGATTGGCGATGAGTTTATCTTATTTAAAGATATGCTCAAGATTATGCTTAAATCCAAAGGTTCGAACAAGAAAATTATTTTAGTCCCGCCTTTGCTTGCAGCTATTTTTGCCCATCGAATCGATTTAAAATATAAAGCAGAAGGTAGACAAAGTGGGTTAAATCATTTTTGGCTGATGATGCAAATCCAAAATAGAAAGTTCAAACTCAAAGATAAAGCTTATCAGGAAACATTACACTTTAAGGAATTGGGATACACCGAATCTTTTGATGTTTCAAAAAGCATAGATATAACCATTCGAGCATGCTACGAAAAAAAAGGGGACTAATTAGTCTCCTTTTAATTACCCAAAACAAATTGTATTGTTACTGAATTTGAAGTGAAATCCGTAATTGAAATGACAGCATTCAAGGCGGAGTTATCATACCATCGATAAGTAGAATAGACGGTACCTCCCAAAGAATCTCCTTCTTGGAACAAATCTGTATTTTCGGCTAGGCTGTAGTTGTCAATGTCGCGGTCCATATCGGCTTCGATAATCTTAATTAATTTTCGAGTGGTCTCAGTATTGTTATTATAGAATACAGAAACATAATAGTCTTGAGCGGGATTGTTTCCTAATCGTGCACTGATGTGATAAATGATGACACCCGATGTTGTGAAGAGCCAGTTTTGGTCTTCTTCATTGAGCCCTGTCGGGGTATAGAAACTCAAGAGCAAATACTCGTCGAAAATCGTTCCGTTCCATTGCTTTGTGAACAATATGACATCTCCACTTTCAGCAAATGAGGAAATATCGACAGTCATCGACTCGGTCACGACCCAGGGATGAATCCATCCTAACAGTAATTTTGAAAAGGCGTTGTGGTCTCCATAAGCATTGTCCATCATGTCTGCGCCACCAAGACCCCCACTGTTTAAGTTGTCAGAATCGTCGTAATCGTAGTAATCTTCAAGTCCCAACAAGTGGCCGGTTTCGTGAATGACTGTTCTTGCATTCAAATTGTCGTCACCTTCAACGAAGAACTCAGCTCCACTCCATACAAAGTAATAGGGTTCAACATTGTCAAACAAAGTATCTTCATAGATATATACGTCTTCGTATGCCCACCAAAGATCCGACCCTGATGTGTAACTGACTGGATGATTGTAAATAATATAGATTCCATCGATGTATCCATCGCCATTGCTGTCGTAGTCCGAATAATCTATAACATCATCATAATACTCCATTACTTCAAAAATGATATCTGAATCAGGATAGGTAACTTCATCATCACCATAAAGCCAGTCACCGGTATAAGGATCAGTTGCATAAAGTTTTTCGTATTCGTTTTCATAATAAGATGCATTATGGCTCGCTCTATAAAAACCATAGACATCTGCTGTGATTTCAAGTTGATCATAGGAGGACTTTAAATAATAACTTTGAAGGCTCTCGTAAGTCAATTCGCTTGAGCTTCCATTGAATGCAGTGTCAATTTCGTTAATCGATACTGGACTCGACAAACTAGTGTAATCAGGGAAATCAACTGCAAAAACAAGGACCTTTACATCACCAAGGGATGGAAGTCCAATAACATCTAATTCGTCTTGGAGTGTATTATACGTTTCAAGTTTAAATGGAACAGCAGAAGAGGCGGTTGTAAGTTCTGAAGTAATTGAATTCGTCGTCGATGTCGTCTCGGTTGTTGTCATTGTCGTTGTGTCTGTTGATGAGGAAATTGTAGTAGTAGTGGTTCTTTCGCTTGTCAAAAATGTTGTCGTCGTCGATTCTGTAGAAGTTGGAAGGAAGTCACAAGCCAAAAGAGATATTAAAGCAAAAAAAAGCAGGAGAGTAGTATATATTTTTTTCATGAAGAACCTCCATAGTGTCTTTTCAATATTATATCATAATATTAAAAAAAAACACCTGAACAAAGTATTGAATTTTAAAAATAAAAAAATCTTCTTTCAAGGAGGAGAGAGTCGTTGAATAGAAGATATTTTTTTAGAGATGTCACTTCTCATTTCCCAATCAAAAGGATTGTCTTTTCGTTAATGAAGTCTCACAAGTATAGTATTTTAACTGAAGTATCTTCCGATGTCAAGTAAATTCATTTTGTATTTTTTTGTTTAGCGAAGTTCGTACTTTTTTAAGAATCATCTCTCCCGGTTGTGATATAATTAGTTTATCTGAAAGGGGAGATACATATGCTAGTATACATGAATCCCAAATCGATTGGAACCGCAAATTTTGAGAGTCTAAAGTCAGAATTTCCAACAGTACAATTCATCACCGAAGACACCATGGCAGATCAAGCTGAAGTCTGTGTCATTATGCCAAACTATTTTGTGGATTACTCAATTGAAACATTTCATCAATTAAAATGGGTTCAGTTGTTGATGGCTGGATATGACAATTTCGACTTCAGTCCTTTCAAAGACAGAGGAATCCTTGTATCCAACGCCGTTGATATCTTTTCGATTTCTCTTGCAGAGGACGTGTTCACAAAGATATTTGTAATTAACCGAAATGTTAAGTATTATTTGGATTCAATGAAGATAGAGTCTTGGGACCCGATTCGAAAAGAGCCTGAACTTACAAATTCAACAGTTGGAATCATCGGAGCAGGTTCAATTGGAAAAGAGGCAGCAAAGCGATTAAAAGCGTTTGACTGCAAAGTACTCGGATATAAAAGAACAAAGACAAAAGTGGAATATTTTGACGAGATTTTAACAGGAGAAGCAGGACTGGAAAGTATGTTGAAACGAAGTGATTATGTCATCGTTGCTGTTCCTTTGACGGATGAAACCAGAAATTTGCTCAACAAAGAGCGTTTGGGATGGATGAAAAGTACCGCTGTTCTGATCAATGTAGCGAGAGGCCCCGTCATTGATCAAGAAGCATTAGTTGAGGTGCTCCAAGAAAAAAGAATTCGAGCAGCGGGACTAGATGTTACAACACCAGAACCGCTTCCTAAAGGACACCCACTTTGGAAAATGGAGAATGTATTCATTACGCCTCATAATGCGTCATCGAGCCCATTCATGCAAAAAAGACTCAAAGAGTTAGTTGTTCATAATTTAAGAAAATATTTAGAAGGTAAAGAACCAGATTATATTGTATATCGATAGAAAAAAGCGCTTATTCAACTGATAAGCGCTTTTCTAATCCGTCTAATTCGGCTCTCATTTCTTTTGGAAGTGTATCGCCGTAAATCTTGTAATGTTCTTCAATGGATTCGATTTCTCTTGCCCATAATGTCCGATCAATTAAAAATAGTTGATTGAAATCTTGTTCAGACACTTTTAAATTGGTTCTGTCTAAATCTTCCAACTTAGGAATATATCCAATTGGAGAAACAGTTGCGTCAACGAGGTTATCGCATCGGTCCAGAATCCACTTCAGGACTCTGCTGTTTTCACCAAATCCCGGCCATAGATATTTTCCATTTACTTTTTTAAACCAGTTGATGTAAAAAATCTTCGGCAATTTCTCTGGGTCACCCATTTTGCCAATTTCTAACCAATGTTTAACATAATCGCTAATGTTGTATCCAATAAATGGAAGCATTGCAAAGGGGTCTCTTCTCACTCTTCCATATTCGGTTGAAATCACAGCTTTTGTGATTTCGGATCCCATGATCGAACCTAGAAAAACACCGTGTTGGAAAGAGAAACTTTGATGAATCAAAGGGATGGTGTTTGGTCTTCTGCCGCCAAACAGGATTGCACTAATCGGAACACCGTCGGGGTCTTCAAATTCTTCCGCAGTAATTGGATTGTTTGTGATTGGTGAAGTAAATCTAGAGTTTGGGTGAGCTGGGGGTTCAGGGTTTCCTGGAATCCAATCATTTCCAAGCCAATCAATAAGATGTGAAGGCGGTTCAGGTGTCATATCATCCCACCAGACATCCCCATCATCGGTCAGTGCTACGTTCGTGAAGAGTGTATCGTGTGAGATGGTTTTCATTGCATTTGGATTACTTTCGAAAGAAGTTCCTGGTGCGACGCCAAAGAAACCGTTCTCTGGATTAATCGCTCTTAAATACCCATCATTTGAGAATCGAAGCCATGCGATATCATCTCCAAGCGTTTCAGCTTTCCATCCTGGAAGGGAGGGATTAATCATTGCTAGATTCGTTTTTCCGCAAGCACTTGGGAAAGCACCCGTGATATATCTGACTTTATTTTCAGGAGAAGTAAGTTTTAAAATGAGCATGTGCTCTGCCAACCAACCTTCATTTCTTGCCTGATAAGAAGCAATTCGAAGTGCAAAACATTTTTTGCCTAATAGTGCATTACCTCCGTAACCGGAGCCATAAGACCAAATCAAATTTTCTTCAGGGAATTGGGCAATATACTTTTCTTCAATCGGAGCGGAAGGCCAAGATACATCTTGTTGATTTTTCTCTAAAGGATATCCAACAGAATGAAGACACTTGACATAATCTTTTCCTTGATTGATGATGTCATAGACCCGATCACCCGTTCTGGTCATGATGTGCATATGGACAGTAACGTAAGGACTATCCGTCAATTCAACACCGATTTTAGAGAATTTTGAGCCAATAGGTCCCATCGAGTAAGGGATGACATACATGGTTCTACCCCTCATTGAACCTTTAAAAAGGTTTTGCATTATTGGCTTCAGCACTTTTGGTGAAATCCAATTGTTTGTTGGACCTGCGTCTTTTTGAAGACTTGTTGAAATAAAAGTTCGGTTTTCAACTCTGGCTACATCGCTTGGATCGCTACGGAAGAGGAAACATCCGGGACGCTTTTCTTGGTTCAGTCGAATTGCCTTTCTCTCTTTTACCATTTCCTCGAGAAGATCGTGGTATTCTTGAAAGGTTCCGTGCCAGTAGACGATTCTTTCTGGTTGGCAAAGCTCAGCAGTTGTGTGAATCCAGTTCGATAATCTTTGTTTTGCGTTCATTTTGTCTCCTTCGTAAATCAATGATATGGATGAATTCTCAATTAACTGTTCTATTCACGTTGTTTCTTTGATATAATAGAACAAAAGAGGTGTTTTTATGGACATAGAAAATAAGAGTATCGCCTTATTAATTGATGCGGAGAATATTTCTCCAAAATATATTGAAATCATCATAGACGAAGCAAATAAATACGGGAAAATCAATTATCGTCGAGTGTATGGCGATTGGACAACGCCACAGCTTAATCCTTGGAAACAAAGAGTGAGTGAATTCGGGCTAACACCCGTCCAACAATATGCTTATACGTCAGGAAAAAACGCTTCTGACTTTACGTTGATCATTGATGCGATGGATATTTTATATACTGAAAAGGTTAATTCTTTTTGCATCGTTTCCAGTGACAGCGATTTTACCAAATTGGTTACGAGACTTAGAGAAGATAATATGTTTGTCTTTGGAATGGGCGAAAGCAAAACGCCAATTTCATTAGTCAATTCATGTGAAACTTTTGCCTATCTAGACAAGATGATGACGCCGGAGAAGCCTGCCCTCCTCGTAGAAGTCAAAAAGGAAGATGTTGCAGATGCCGGAAAGAAGAAAACTGTAAAAAGTACTTCGCCAAAATTAGAAAGTTCAATTACGCCTCTCAATAAAGTCAAAATCGAACTCACCAACATCATCGATCAAAACGCCGAAGATGATGGCTGGGCTTATTGGAGTTTGGTAGCTCAATTAATTCTAAGGAAGTTTCCAGGATTCCATCCCAGAAACTATGGCGAGAATACGCGTCCTCTGCAGTTTTTTGAAAAGATGTCCGAATTTGAAATCAAGAAAATCAATACTGTCATTCATATACGAAACAGAATCAAATAATTCAAGCCACCTTGTGTGGCTTATTTTTTTACTCTCTTTTCAACGTAGTCTGAGTTCATAAGATGAACAAGACCGGGATAATTCACTCTGAAACGGACAACGTCATTTAATTTGTAGGCGGTGTTTGTAATATCAAGAATTAAGTGATCGCTCGATCCCCCGATGACTTTAACATTGGAGTCGATAGGAAATAAATTTTCCAAGATTACATCTTGTTTTCCAATTCCGACGATTGCACGTTTCATTCGTCCTAAATCTTCAATTATAGGAATTTCACCAAAGGAATTCATACCGATTTCTCCAATTGGATAAGAAGGTTTCGATTTGCACTCAATGATTTTTGTTTCAAGAATGAATGCATCTTTTTGCATTCCCTCAATATCCTTGCCATATGAAGTCTCACGACCGAATAAAAAGCCTTCTCCAATCCTTAAATGATTGATTCTTTGAGGAATCAAATGTTGATTGAAGAGTGCAATACTTGAAGAGTTTCCTCCAGAAATCAATGAAAGCTTGATATTGAATTTGTGTTCGATTTCGTCCGCAATCTCAACCAATTTTGATAAGTTCTCTTTTGAAGGAAGAACGCCACCGTAACAAGTTAGATTGGTTCCAATTCCAACCAACTCAATGTTTGATAATCGAACAATGGGTTCAATGTCTTTTAAATAGTCTTCACAGAAGAAAATACCTTCTCTTAAATCACCAAGATCAAACATCAAAAGAATTTGATGTAATTTATCTTGCGACTTAGCTACTGAGTTGAGTTTAACGATGGTATCGATTTCCGATTGCAGAGAGCAATCGCTATATTTTATTACCTGAGCAAGTTCTTTATCGTGTGGAATCCGCAACAACATTTTCTTTTGTGGAAGACGTGTCATCTTCTTTAAATTTTGGATTCTTGAATCTCCAAGATATAAAAAATCTTCTTTCGCGATTTCTTTAATGATCTCGATATTACCCGCAAAGGCTTTGACGACAATCGTCAAAAAAGGAATGCGGTTACTCAAACACATTTCTTTTAGTTTGTGTATATTTTCTTTGATTTTCTTTGAATCGATGATTAATCTTGGATACATGTTGACTCCTTATATAGACTGTCTTTCAACAATTTGAGCGCACTGTCTTGATATTTTAAGGATAAGACGCCACAAGACGCCATGATATAGTCATTGTCAATCAGGACTTCTGAATCTTTACGAGGTTTCAGAAGAGAATCATCGATTTCTGAAACGACTTTTGATATTAATTCTTTTCCGCCGGGGATTTTGGAAAGAGCCCCTCCGGTTCCAATGATATGACGGACATTCGTGAGATCTTTTCCTTCCGCGACCGTAGTTCTTCCGGAACTTCCATAGAGTTGAATGAATCTGCCAACATGTCTCATCAAAGCTTTTTTCAAAGCTTCCTCTGTCAGGCGTTTTACCAATGGAATTTGGCATTTGTCTGGTATCGGTTGATACTTTTGGATTAATTCATCCAGCGTAGACCTTTCAATCTTAAAATCTTTTAGCAAAGTTGGAATGGTCACTAAATCAATAAGGTTGTCTTTATTGACATAAACACCAAGATCTCCTTCAACGGTTCTTTTCGCAAAAGGTTCAGGTGAAATGAGTATTTTTTCGACTTCTTTTGAAACGGAAGCTACCGAGTGAACATCCGTGGTAGCGCCACCGACGTCAAATGTACAGACATCTCCGAGTTCTTTTTGCAAAAGTTCAGTGGCTCTCATGACTGCGCCAGGGGTAGGCATGATTTCTGAAGAAATCGTTTCTCTCACTTTTTCCATGCCTGGGGCGTGAATGATATGCTTTTCAAAGACCGACTGGATGATTTTTCTCGCCTCGGTTACCTTCAAAACATCTATCTTGGGATAGACGTTTTCCGAAATGAAAAGATAAGACGCTTGATTAAACTTATGAAACAAAGATTTGACTCTTTCTTGATTTTGGATATTCCCTGCATAGATGATTGGAATAGATAGTTGAAGTGAAGCGATGATTTCAGCGTTCTTTAAAGCGGTTTGAGTTTCACCATAGTCGACGCCACCTGAAATCATGATGATATTCAGTTTTGATTTTTTTATTTGATCGATATCAAAATCGTCAAGTATCCCTGAAGTAATCATTTTGATATTTGCGCCAGCGCCGAGTGCCGCTTCCTTTGCGGCTTTAACGGTCATGTCATATACAAGTCCGTGAACACTCATTTTCAAACCACCCGCAGCAGAAGAAGTCGCAAACGTTTCAAGTGCATTCAATTCATTTGTGTTCAGATTCCGTTTGAGGGTCTCTAGGGCTTGTAATATGCCTTTGTTGACATCGCCTTCGGTTACGGATGTTGGAGCTTCACCACTGCCTAAAAACACCGGATTCGGTGTATTTAAGTAATCAAAGGCATTGACGACCGTGGTCGTGGACCCGATTTCAAATACCAATGCATCAATTTGCATTGTCAAGCTCCTTTAATTTGGATATGAGGAAGGATGCTACATGGTGTCCTTTCGTCCCTCTTGAAAATCCCTCGTCCATTCCTTGTTTTTTTGCGAGTTCCGGAGAAACTTGAGTTCCTCCTGCGATGATAATCAATGAATCTCTGACGCCTTTTTCAATCGCATATTCATGCGTTTTCTTCATGTTTTTGTAATGGATGTCGTCATGCGAGATGATGGTAGACAATAAAATGGCTTTTGCGTTAAGTTCAATGGCTGCGTCAACCAATTTGGAAATTGGTACAGAAGTTCCCAAATACTCGCATTCAATTCCATATTTTTCGATTCCGCCATGTTTAATATCAATGATCTCTCGCAAACCAACGGAATGCTCATCTTCACCAATGGTACCAGCGACGATTTTAAAAGGATGATTTTCAACATAAGATCTGATCTCTTCATCAGTGAGAAGAACGGGTTCTTCTCGAAGTGTTAATTTTGATAAATCAATGTCAAAATTGACCTTCCCCTTTAACTGAATTCTTGTAGCTTCAGCAGGGTGAAGAATCTCTTTGTGGATGACAACGGCGTCTTGCAAGTTGAATCTTTTTCCGATTTCAAGCGCAGCCGCCTCAGCGTACTTCACTGAAATAGGGAGTGTCATATCTAGAACGATTACTCCATCTGAAAGCCATTCAACTTCAGGCTTGATGAGGGAAGTCATCCGATATTTTTCGGACTCAGCCATTCTAACATTCACATTATCATTTTCATCAAGTTCATCGATATATTGGATTTTACTATGATCTTCAAATGTGGAACCATTCATAACGATTGAAGGATTGTCAGTATCTTTTAATCCATATTGTGCAACATTGTTGTACCCATAATGAGCCGGAACTGGAGCGAAGTAGTCTAGGTCTCTTTCAAAGATTGAATCATTTCCAATACCACCATGAATCAGTCTCTTCATTCCATCGCCATTTCTTTCCGGATAGTTTCCAGAGTCGATGAAAAACCCTTTTTCGACAGCTTCAAAATACCCACCTGTCTCAAGCAGTTCCTCAAAGAACAATACGGCTCTTTCTTTGATTTCTCGGACTTTGTCTTTCATGTATCCGTCTTTTTTGACTTCAACGATGTCCAATAACCCATCTAAGCCAACCAATGTCTGTTTTGCGGTATCGCAAGCCTCAACATTATACATGTGCCAAGGAACGTTTCTTCCTTCGTCTGGGGTAATCGTCGATTGAATGTCGGCACTTGTCAGCTTTGAGATAAACATATTCATCACATGGGTCACCGTGGCTTCTCTCGTCGAGGACTCCATATACTTTGTATTCATTTGCGCTCTCATCTTGAATCCTTCAAAGAAATCACGTAAAGCGACTGCGTAAGGAAGGTTGACTTTCAAGTCTGGAGCCGGAGAGGCTATCGGTGGAACTGTGGAAAGGGCAATGAGGTTTTTATCCATTCCAACTTTAACGGAGAACATCGAATTAATGGCATGCTGAACCAAGAGTTCAGGCATAACTTTCGAGGCTTCCATCGCTGTTGCATTTGCATTATGAGCACCATCTATTTGGAGAATTCCTACGTGTTTCATAATCAGTTTCGATTCTGCGGCATCCACAAAAGACCGAATCATATTGATGTTTCGGTACAGTACATTATATTGAGGATCTTGATGAGCTCCGTTGACACCTTCTTCTGCAAACATGACCGCAATTTCTGGTCCTGCAACGCCTGAAACGTATGAATGATAATTAATCGGTCTTCCCACTTCATCTTCAATCATATCGAGCGCTTTTCTCTGAGCTCTGATTTGTTTTCTAGAGATTGGAACGCCACCAACTCCTTGTGGAGTTCCTTCGATTAAACCATCAAAATGGGATTGCCCCGCGGTACGGATGACCATAATATGATCCGCTCCGTGCCAGGCTGCCATTCTCATTCTTCTAATATCGTCTTCGAATCTTCCTGAAGCGATTTCAGTCGTGATGACTTGAATCGGTTGAGGGTCGATGTTATGGAACGATTTGGATGCAGGTAATCCTATACTGTTTTTTAAGGGCGTTGAAAGGTCGCTATACTCGTAGTTACCTATTTTGATGTCCTTTTCTGGAACTCGCCAAGTCCATCCATTTCTTCTGGGTACATAGGATTCGAGATTTTCAAGAATTTTATGAAGGTTCATTTGGTCAGTGGGTTTCATAGGCTCACCTCAAATGATTTTTTGACTTCATCAAACCCAATGTCATTCGATAGTTTTAAACCGGCGTCCCTAATTGAGATGCCCTTGAGTGTGGAGTATCGATATACCACATGTCCACAGCCTTTGCCTATTAGTCGATTCGCAATGACTTTATCGACAATGGCTTTCGCTTCCATGCTTGAAAACCCCATTCTCATTAAGACACTTCTTTCAATCGAAGGAGAAGTATTGTTCTTTGCGAGACTCAATAAAGGCGAGACCGTTTGGTCTGCCAATTTCCAAAAATAATTCTTCAGTTCCTCGTCGGAAAGGTTTTTCAGGTGGTTTCTTCTGGTTTCATAATCATCTTGCCTTGTGAATTTGGTTGCCATTTTTGCCCTCCAACTTTATTTTTTTGCTCTGTAGATAATTCGATATGAATTCAATTGGTTCATTGATTTCATTGCTGAGATAATGCAAATCGAGTTCGCTCACAACAGTAGCAGTTTTCAAAGCGTTACTCAGATAAGACTCTTTAATTTCGATTAAATTCAAGTCTCTGGCTTTGATACAGTCTAGAGAACTTGGAAGAATAATGTTTTTTCCAGGTATCTCTTCTTCAGGATTACCAAAGAATATTTCGATTCCATTTCTTCTAGCAAAGGAAAGTTGTGCTTGATGATGCTTTCCTGCGCCGGTGTATTCCGTCTCTTGAACGATGATGATCTGATCTTGTTTCAATTCTTGTGCAAGAGAAAAAGCAGCTGCGAGAGATGTATTGCCTGCAGGACCTCTTTCGATTCCTTCTAAAACGGACAAGGTTTCAGTCATAAAGAAAACTTCGCCTTGGTTGACGGTAACGTATCGGTCGATATATCTTAACGGTCTTGCGCCAGATCTTGGAACGTCGCTTCTATCAGGATTTGTGATGAATGGGATTCCGAATCCCGTATGACCAGTTGTAAATGATTTTCTGTTGAAATCGGTGTCACTTGCCATGTGTAATCCTTTGAGATTTACGCTTGCGCCAACAATTTGAACTGGGTAGTTGGTTGCTTGAAGAATTCCTCTTGCCGTACCGGTTAAATTGCCACCACCTGCATTTGTAATGACGACCATATCAGGAACTTTTCCTGTCAATCGGAGGCTGTCTTCAATCAATTCGACTCCAAGCGTCTCTATGCCACTAACACCAAAAGAAGTATAAAGAGAAGCATTAAAATAGCCTGTTTCTTCCAAAAGTTTTAAAAAGACATAGAATAGTTCTGGACCAACTGACAATTGAATGACTTCTGCTCCATAAGCTTCACAAGCTCTTGCTTTTTCGACAATTTCAGGTTGACCGATTCCTTTAGAGTCGTAACATTCCTGAACGATAATGCATCTTAATCCATATTTAGCGGCTTGAGATGCCACAGCAGCGCCGTAGTTTCCAGACGTCGCAGCGATGACACCCTTGTATCCAAGTTTTTTGGCATGATAACAGGCAATGGATGCTCTTCTTGCTTTGAAACTTCCAGAATCATTCAAGGCTTCATCTTTCATGAATATTCTTGCGCCGTAACCCGGCTTCGCAACTTTTCTTGCTAAAGAAGTGATATTTTTCAATTCCTTCAACGGCGTTTTTCCAACGCCATGTTCTAATTGAATTTGTCTCATTTCAGAAAGAGAATATCCCGTTTCTTTCATCATTTTTTCATAGTCAAAGGCGATTGGGGATAATTCAAAAAGTGAATAGTCAATTCCAATCGATTTTTTCATGATTTCATTTTTTCTTGCGAGTAAATCTTGATAGTTTGAGGAGTTACTCATCGGAGTCACCACCAAACAATTCAAACTTGACTAGGGTGTCGATGACTTGAAGTTCAGGAACATAGTCACCAAAATCATGATGATATGTTGGATTGACTTCAATTAATTCACCTTGCTCAAGCCGACCGGTCAAGGTTCTTATTTGAACTTGATCTCCAATCTCCGAATCCTTGAGAAGGTGACCTTTGACCCACATTAAAAGCGGTGTATTTAGAGTGTCTTTGGGTAAAGTCAAAGGACGTTCTTCAGGTTGAAGAACGACTCTTTTTACTAAAACCCAAGTTCCTTTTTGTGTCAAATTAAATCACTCCTCTTCCAAATACTGTCTTACGTCTCCCATAATGGCTCGAGGCACTGGTAAATCGATCATTGTTTTCAATCCCGGTCTGGAGTTGATGACATGAGGAATCATATTAACACAGATTGCAATGGTTCCGATGCCTCCATCAATTTCGGGAGTAATTGTCATGTGAACGGAAGGTGTTCCTTTGATAATGATTTCGTCTTTCGTCGAAACTCCAGCTAAACTAGGTTCGATTTGTTGAGGATGATGCATATAAATTGGAATAGTGTTTCCCATTTTAGCCTCACATCTCATATCGACGCCACAGACATCTCCTTTTTGGGCAAATCCATAAGGAGATTTTCTGTCCACTTCAGTAATTATCGGGGACATGGTCTGTTCAAATGAGACGATGTTAGAACCGAGGGCGGTAGCAATCATGTGTGTAGACTCTTTAAAGCCAACATGACCAGCAATTTCATGTTTATCCATTTTTTCTTTAAAATCAGATACGGTGAAGCCGACACCTTGTTCTTCCATAACCGTTTTTCCGAAAGGAGAAAGGCTATTGACTCTTGAAATCTGAAACGCTTGAACATCGCTCATAATTCCAGTCAAATTGATGGCTAGTAAATCCATCATCATTCCAGGATTGACCCCGGTTCCGAGGACCGTTACACCAAACTCTTTCGCTAAACGGTTCATTTCTTTTGACAATTCTGGTTCGCTGGCATAAGGAAATGCCATCTCCTCTGCGGTTGATATGACATTACAGCGATGCTCAATCAATCGTTTGATTTTTGGAAATGCAGCAGCCGTAAATGAATCGGTCGCAAGAAGAACCAATTCAGGCTTTTCTTGTTCCAAAAGACCATCGATATCACTTGTAATTGTTACTTCTGGCTGTGTTGCTTTCACGTGCAATAGTTCGAAAATACTTTTACCAACTATTTTTTCATATTGGTCACAGACGCCGACAATTTCAAACCCTTCTTTGTTTAGAATCATGCGAGCCATTCCGGAACCCATAGCTCCAAAACCCCAAATAGCAACTCTAATTTTTTCGTTTCTCATATTTTCCTCCTATTGATGAATCAAAGTTCCGGCATGCCCTTCAATTGCAGCTTTAGCTTCTTCCAAAGATGCAATGATAGCAGTTCTGCCTGATTTTTTTTCAACAAAGGAAATCGCAGCTTGAACTTTTGGAAGCATACTTCCTTTTAAGAAATGTCCCTCTTTGATATGTACGTTCAAATCTTGAACGGAAATGTCGCTAATGCTAATTTCTTGTGGAGTTTTATAATTTAACTTGATTTGATCTACAGCGGTTAAAATAACTAATGAATCCGCATCAATTTGATCCGCAAGCGTTGCACTTGCAAAGTCTTTATCTATGACGGCTGCAACTCCGATGAACTTTTTATTTTCTCTTATAACTGGGATTCCTCCGCCTCCAACTGTAATGACGACATGGCCTTCTTTGATTAGTGAATGAATAATGTCAAGTTCAACAATTTTCTTTGGAATTGGGGATGGAACGACTCTACGATATCCTCTTGAAGCATCTTCAATCATTACATATCCTCTTAAAGCAGCCAATTTAACCGCGTCTTCTTTGGAGTAAAAACTTCCAATCGGTTTTGAAGGATGCTGAAAAGCGGAATCCTTCGGATCCACTTCGACTTGAGTAATGATGGTTGCGACATGCTTTTCAATATTTCTATTTCTCAATTCTTCTTGTAGTGCATTCTGCAAATGATATCCGATATAGCCTTGGCTCATCGCCCCGCATTCCGGAAAAGGCATTGCAGGTGTGACGTCACTATGATTCGTTGCGACTTCAAAAGCCAAATTGATCATTCCAACTTGAGGCCCATTACCGTGGGCTAAAATCACTTGATGCCCATCTTCGATTAAATCAGCAATCGGTTTGACCGCATGTGCTACTTTTTCAATTTGTTCTGTTGGATTGTTACCCAGGGCGTTTCCCCCGAGTGCGACTACGATTGTTTTCATATCTTCCCACCTAACGTTGCATACATCACAGCTTTTATCGTATGAAGTCTGTTTTCAGCTTCATCAAATACAACCGATTTTGAAGATTCAAAAACATCTTCCGTTACTTCAAGTCCTTCAAGTTGATATTTCTCATAAATCGATTTTCCCATACTTGTTTCTGTGCTATGAAATGCTGGGAGACAGTGCATGAAAATCGATTTGCTAGAAGTGTTTTTCATAACATTTGCATTCACTTGGTATGGGAGAAGAAGTTTGATTCTTTCGCTCCATACTTCTTCAGGTTCACCCATTGATACCCAGACGTCGGTATAAATGACATCAGCGTTTTTGCTTCCCATGTAGGGGTCTTCAGTTAAAGTGATGCTTCCTCCTGAAATGGATGCGAGTTCAATACAACGTTCAATCAATTCTTGTTCTGGCCACAATGATTTGGGGGCACAAGCGGTGAAATGAAGACCCATGATGGCAGAGCCAATCATAAGAGAGTTCCCCATGTTATTTCTAGCGTCACCGAAATAACTAAATTTGATTCCTTTTAGATGACCTAAATGTTCCTCTATCGTCATAAAGTCAGCCAAAATCTGTGTTGGATGGTATTTATCTGTTAATCCGTTCCATACCGGAACGTTTGAATAGTCTTTCAAAATTTCAACGGTTTCTTGTTTAAAGCCTCTATATTCGATACCATCATACATTCTCCCAAGAACTCTGGCAGTATCTTTGATGCTTTCTTTCTTGCCCATTTGAGATCCGGTGGGCCCCAAGTACGTTACTTGCATACCTAAATCATACGCTCCGACTTCAAAAGCGCATCTGGTTCTAGTAGAATCCTTTTCAAATAGTAAAACAACGTTCTTTCCTTCAAACGGACGGTTTTTAACTCCAAGTTTTTTTTCTTCCTTCAATTTTTTTGAAATTGAGAGTAGTGTTGTAATTTCCTCTTTGGTAAAATCCAAAAGAGTAATAAAACTTCTTCCTACAAATGATTGACTCATCGTGTTCCTCCTGTGAATAGATTGAGGTTCTTTTTTATGTAAAAAAAAGAATGCAATCTTCTATACAAAATTATAACATTAAAGCGCTTACAATGAAACACCCTATTGGCATGAATTGGCAAATTTGTCACACTGTATCATAGTAAATGATGAAAGAGAATTCATATAAATGATATTTTTACAAAAATATTGTATAATAATACTGAGGTGATATTTAATGGCATTAGACAATATTATGCTTGAATTTTCAAACGACTTTGTGGGAAAAATGATTTCTCCAACTGGAACTGTATTAATAGGAGATCAACCAAACGGTTTACAACCGTACCATCTGCTTTTCGGGGCATTAGGATCCTGTTTTTATTCCACTTTCTTAGCAATTGCAACGAAAAAAAGATTAACTTTTGATAACGTGAAGATTGAAGTCAGTGGGCAAAAGAGAACCGGAGAGGTTCAACTGCTTGAATGGGTAGAAATTAAAGTTGTTATTTCAAACCCGTCGAACGAGGTACTACTTACAAAAAGCGCAGAACTCGGAACGAGATTTTGTTCTATCCACAATACGATTGCCAAAGTCGCAGAGATGAAATTAGAAGTATCGTTTATTTAACGGATGCAAAAAATTAAAACGCCCAGAAATGGGCGTTTTATTTACATTATGGAATCAAGTTCAAGAACCTTTTCTGCCAGTGAATCTATGAGGATAGTACCGATTGGCGTTGTAATGAGAATTGCGAGGACTGCAACGGAAAGCATGATTTCTCCTCCAGGTATTCCAAGCGCTAAAGGAATTGATCCAATCGCCGCCTGAACAGTTGCTTTTGGGAGTGATGAAAAACCAATAAATAACCTTTCCTTGATAGTCAACTCTGTGTTAATTGTGATAAGATAAGCGCTAAATATACGTAATGACATCGCTACGACAAGAAGAATTAAAGCATAGATTCCTACATTTTTGAGAACCGTAATATCCATGATTGCTCCAACGAGCACAAAAAGCATAATCTCTGCCCCTATCCAAATTTTTGAAAATTTCAGTGTAAGCCTTGAAGATAAATCTGGATATAGCTTGAGAATCGTACCTCCTAAAACCATGACGGACAATAACCCTGAAAATGGAAAAACAGATTTTAAGATTGTTTCCAAGTACACCATCAAAAACGAGACGCCGAATAAACCAAATACTTTTATAGTATCTCTCATATGAATTACCTTGAACAAGTAAACTAATATGTAACCTACCAAAATGCCCATCAGAGCACCTGAAATGATTGACAATGGAAGTTGAACAAGAACTGAGATTGGGCTTTGATTAGATTGATAAATTTGGATAAACACTGCAAATAGAGTGATGACATAGATATCTTCTAAAGAAGAAGCGGCTAGAATCATCTGTGGAATCGCTTTTTTAGTGCCTCGTTTTGATTGAATTAATTGGATCATTCGAGGCACAATGGCAGCTGGGCTAATTGCTGCCACAATACTACCTAAAATAAGACTTTCAACTAAATCAAGTTGAAATAATAAATGACTTAACAACGCTACAATAATGATTTCAATTGTTGAAGGTATAAAACTTAAAAGAATGGCTGGTCTTCCTACTTTTTTTAAATCTTTGATGTCAACGCTGAGTCCAGCTCTAATTAGTATGATAATCAGTGCAATTTGTCTTAAATCAGGAGATAGATTAAGGATTTGAGGGTCAATTAAATTCAAAACAAATGGCCCGAGCAAAATGCCCGTTAAAATCATTGCAATGATTCCGGGAATCTTGATTTTTTGAAACAGGCTTGTCAATGCCAAACTAACTAGGATAATTGATCCAATACTTAATAACATATGTTCCTCCAAAAAAAAATCTACAACAAAAAAATGTTGTAGAAGTCATCAGCTTTCGCGGTTTAAGTGTAATCTTGGGGAGAACCTCATTCCCTATGTTAGATTGTAGTTTGTTTTATAAGTATTGTCAAGGGAAAAAGAGGGTTTGTAGCGAAAAATTCTTAATAAAATAGCACACAATAATAAAACACGAACCGATAAAAATATTTATGAATTTTCATTTCAGCAATAGTATATCTATCCATAATCACTGAATTTTAACTACTGTTCAACGTTATAATAATCTCTATTTATGTAGGTTTATTCTTATTATTCATTAAAATATACTTATGGTTTTCACATCTCATTTTTGAGTGTTTTTTTTCATGAAAATCGCTAACAAACGCCAAATTTTACAAAATTGCCTTGACTTTTGGCTATTTAAATAGTATACATAAGTATCAATTAGCGAAAATTGAAATCCGCGTGTGAAAACAAATGAGGTAGAAGCTGACAGGTTTTAATAAATAAAACCTTTGTCATGAAAGCGTTCTTTTTTGTTTTTTTTCATATATACGCTTGTATATTTAGCGCACTTGATGTATAATTTTCGAAAATTTAACGGGGGTTCCAAATTGAAGAATTACTATGTGCAACGAGTTCTTTACGCGATATTTACCTTATTCATTGTGACTACAATCACGTTTTTCATGATGCATGCAATCCCTGGAGGCCCATTCACCAGAGAGAAGCATTTACCACCCGAAATTGAAGCAATCTTAAACGAAAAGTATCATTTGGATGATCCTCTATTCAAACAGTACATTGACTACCTCGGTGGTGTCGTGACATTTGATTTAGGTCCTTCGTTTAAAGAATTGGGATTAACTGTAAATGACTTAATTCGTGACGGATTCCCAAGCAGTATGAATGTGGGACTGATGTCGGTCATTATGATTATAGTGATTGGAGTCCCTCTCGGAATTATATCCGCATTAAAACAGAATAAATTTATAGACCACGCTGCGATGTTCCTAGCGACATTGGGGGTGACGATTCCATCTTTCGTTATTGCAACGTTATTCATTACTTTGGTCGCCGCAAATATCAAGTTCATACCGATATCGTGGGTGAATAATCCACAGACGGTTGGGGATGCCATATTTCGATATGTCGGCCCAGTAGTAGCACTTTCTGGATATTCTTTATCATTCGTATCAAGATTGACGCGTTCAAGTATGCTTGAGGTTTTGAGACAAGACTATATTAGGACCGCACGTGCGAATGGATTATCCGAACGAAGAGTCATTTTCAAACATGCTTTGAAAAACGCATTGATTCCAGTCGTAACATACGTAGGACCAATGGCAGCTGCCATTTTGACTGGATCATTCGTTGTTGAAAAAATCTTTGTTATCCCTGGTATTGGACGCTATTTCGTTGAAAGTGTCAGTAATCGAGATTACACTGTGATTATCGGAATGACAATCTTCTACGCTGCTATTTATATCGTAATGGTCTTACTGGTTGATGTCGCATACGCATTTATCGACCCACGAATTAGACTTGGAAAGAAAATGGGTGATTAATGTGAATAAGAACGATTTTAACTATGTTGAAAGCTCAAAAAAACTTAACAAGGAACAAATTCGTCCTAGTCTGACTTATTGGAAAGATGCTTGGAGAAGACTAAAGAAAAATAAAATGGCAATGGCCGGCATGATAGGCGTCATTTTGATTGTATCAATCGCCATTTTCGGCCCAATGTTATCATCTTACAATTATTCAGATCAAATTACCGATTTTTCTAATACTCCTCCTCGGATGGAGATTTATGAAATCGAAGAAGGAACTTATGTCTTCCTTTCTGCACAGTATCGACTGTTTATTGTTACTGAAGGTGGAGAGATTGTTGAAAGATTGTCTCAAACGGGTTCAGATATAGCAAACAGAATTTACACTTATGACAATCACGGTGAACCAGTATATTTGGATTACTCCGCTCGTTTGGATCCTGATGCTGATATTGACTTTATGTTGACTTACAAAGGTGTCAGCACCACCGAACGATTTGATAAAGTATGGAATCGTACTTTCTTACTTGGATCGGATAATTTAGGCCGAGACGTATTGACTAGAGTCATGTATGGTGCTAGAATTTCATTAACAGTTGCACTTGTCGCGACAGTAGTCAATCTATTGATTGGTGTTACTTATGGGGCATTCTCCGGGTTGGAGGGTGGAAAAGTAGATAATATTATGATGAGAATCGTTGATATTATAAACTCTATTCCATTACTACTTTATGTAATTCTTCTAATGGTTTTGATAGACGACCGTGGATTATGGACGATTGTTATTACACTCGGGTCCGTCTACTGGGTCGGCATGGCACGGCTTGTCCGTGGCCAGGTTCTTGGACTTAAGGAACAAGAGTATGTACTTGCCGCAAGGACCATCGGAGTCAAAAGAGGAAAAATCATTTCTAGACATTTAATTCCAAATGCGATGGGACCTATCTTGGTTTCTATGACCATGATGATTCCAACCGCTGTATTTACTGAATCATTCTTAAGTTTTATCGGTTTAGGTATTTCTGCACCCCAGGCTTCTTGGGGAACACTCGCCAATGATGCGCTCGGTGCACTTTCGGTTTATCCTTACCAATTAATGGTTCCATCTCTAGCGATTGCGCTGACGATGTTATCATTTAACTTTCTTGGTGACGGCTTGAGAAGTGCGTTGGATCCAAGATTGAGGAAGGGGTAATTTATGAAAACATTACTTGAAGTTAAAAATTTGCATACATCATTTTTTACTCATTTAGGAGAAGTTCAAGCAGTAAGAGGTATTGATTTTGTCCTCGAAGAAGGAGATATCCTCGGAATCGTTGGGGAGTCTGGTAGTGGAAAGAGTGTTACTTCTCTATCCATCATGGGACTTGTTGACGATCCTGGTCGCATTACCGAAGGGACTATCGAATTTGAGGGTGTAGATCTCACAAAATTAACGAATGAACAACTCGCAGAGTATCGCGGGAATGACATTTCAATGATTTTCCAAGATCCAATGACCTCAATCAATCCAGTTTACTCGATTGGAAATCAACTGATGGAAGTCATTCTTCGTCATACGAAAATGACAAAGGTAGAAGCAAAACAAAGAGCGATTGAATTATTGACAATGGTAGGAATTCCTGAACCTGAAGTCAGATTAAAAAATTATCCTCATCAATTTTCAGGTGGTATGCGTCAAAGAGCGATGATTGCTATGGCAATCTCCTGCAACCCAAAACTGTTGATTGCTGATGAGCCAACAACGGCTTTGGATGTTACGATTCAAGCTCAAATATTGGAATTGATGAGCGATTTGAAAGACAAAATCAATTCTTCGATTATTCTAATTACACACGACTTAGGTGTTATTGCAGAAATTTGTAATAAAGTCATCGTTATGTACGGTGGAATGATTATGGAGAGATCGGATATCATAAGTTTATATGATAATCCACAACATCCATATACCAAAGGGTTATTACAATCTGTTCCTAAAAACGTAACAGGCAAAAAGAATAGGCTTATTCCGATTGAGGGATCTCCACCTGATCTATTGAGTCCTCCACCAGGATGTCCATTCTCACCAAGATGTCCTCATGCGATGGAAATTTGTTTGAAAGAGGCAGCTCCGCTCTTTAAAATCAGCGATGACCATGTTGCATCTTGTTGGTTGCATCACAAAGATGCACCAATCGTAGAAGGATTTGTGAAAGTGGCGGGTGATGAAAATGAGTGAAGAACGAATTCCTTTACTGGAAGTTAAAGGCTTAAAAAAATACTTTATCTCAGGATCATTAAAAAACAGAAAGATTCTTGCAGCTGTTGATGGAATTAGTTTTACTATTTTCAAAGGAGAAACCTTTGGTTTGGTTGGTGAATCTGGATGTGGTAAAACCACAACCGGAAGAACCATTTGCCGATTATATAATCCAACTGCTGGTGAAGTCGTCATCGACGGCATTAACATTGCACACATGAGTGAGAAGGAATTGAGACCTTACCGAAAAAAAATGCAAATGATTTTCCAAGACCCTTATGCGTCTCTAAACTCGAGAATGACGGTTACGGATATCATTGCTGAAGGTATTGATACTCACAAACTTCTTGTTGGAGAAGCAAGACAAGAACGCATCTACGAATTACTGGAAAAAGTGGGATTAAAAAGAGAACATGCAAGTCGTTATCCTCATGAATTTTCAGGAGGACAGCGTCAAAGAATAGGCATTGCAAGAGCATTGGCTGTAAATCCAGACATAATTATCTGTGATGAACCCATCTCTGCCCTTGACGTTTCTATTCAAGCACAAGTAGTTAACATGCTTGAAGATTTACAAGATGAATTCGGTTTGACGTATTTGTTCATCGCCCATGACTTATCAATGGTTCGCCACATCAGTGATCGCATCGGAGTCATGTATTTGGGTAAAATGATGGAAATCACAACTGCCGACAATTTATATGAACATCCTATGCATCCTTATACGATTTCATTATTATCAGCGATTCCAGTTCCAGATCCAAAGAACTCGATTCGCAGTAAACGAATTATCCTAAAAGGAGACGTTGGAAGTCCAATCAACGTGAAACCGGGATGTCGATTCTCGCCTCGTTGCCAATATGCAACAGAGAGGTGCTTAACCGAAACGCCGGAATTACGGGAATTAGAACCAGGGCATTTTGTGGCTTGCCACAATGCCGAAACACTTTGAAGTATTTAAACACCACAGGTGATTAAATAAAATATAGTACGGAGGAGAGAAATAAATGAAAAAATTATTATCAGTGCTAGTAGTTTTTGCAGTGGTATTTGGTTTATCGGCATGTAATCCTACCCAATCAGGAGACATGGTTTTAAACTGGAATATCGGTGCAGACCCACAAACAATTGACCCGACTTTAAACGGCGCAAGTGATGGTGGAGACGTTATTAACCAAACTTTTGAAGGGTTAGTACGTGAAGTAAGTGGAGTTATTCTTCCTGGTATCGCAGAGACTTGGGAAACTTCAGCTGATGGTCTGACAGTAACGTTCCATTTGAGAGATTCAAAATGGAGCGACGGATCTGACTTAACAGCAGACGATTTCGTCTACTCATGGTTAAGAGGAATGGACCCTGCAACAGCAAGCGAGTACGCTTGGATTTGGGAATACACTAACATCGTTGGATCTTTAGAAGCTGTTTATGACGGCGGATCTTTAGATGACGTTGGTATTTCTGCTTCAGACGCTCACACATTAGTTGTTGAATTGAAAAATCCAACTCCTTATTTTGTATCCTTAATGGCTTTCTATCATTTCTTACCAGTAAAACAATCAGCTGTTGAAGCTGTTGGTGGAGAAGATGGATTATGGGCAAAAAATCCAGACTTAGTCGTTTCTAATGGACCATTCAAATTAACTTCTTACACATCTGGCTCGGGATTGACTTTAGTCAAAAACGAAAATTATTGGGATGCAGATCATGTCTATTTGTCTCAAATCAATGGTTTCTTCATTGACACAGAAACAACCGCTTTTGTTAAATATAACAATGGCGAATTAGACTTTATCCCTGCTGTTCCTTCAGTTATGATTCCTTCATTGGTAGCTGAAAGCCCAGAATTCTATCAATTTGCATTACTTGGAACTTATTACTATAACTTCAATATGCAAGTAGCAGAATTCGAAAACGTTAAATTGCGCCAAGCTTTATCATTTGCAATTGACCGTCAAGCAATCGTTGAAGCTCTAAGTGGTGGACAAATTCCTGCAACTGGATTCGTTCCAGTAGGATTTGCTGACAACAATGGAGACGACTTCTCGACTGTAGCTGGAGCTTATGGCTATGGAACTCAAGAAGATAACGAAGCACACGCTGTTGATTTGTTTGAACAAGCTGCTGGTGAAATGGAAATGACCGTAGCTGAACTTCAAACTTACTTAAATGGACAAGTTATTCTTTACAACACGAGTGAAGGACATCAATTAGTCGCTGAAATGGTTCAAGAATCATGGAACAACATTCTTGGAGTTCAAGTAACTCTTCAAAATCAAGAATGGGCAGTTTTCCAAGATACTCGCCAAGAAGGCAACTATGACATCGCTCGCGGTGGATGGTTAACAGACTTTATGGACCCAGCTGGTATGCTTGCAATCTTTACAGACGGAAATGCTTACAATGATCCAAAATATGACAATCCTGCTTTTGACGCTTTGTTAACAGAAGCTCAAGAAACAACAGACATCGCAGTTCATTTCGAAAAATTGTATGCTGCTCTTGATATATTGATGACTGATATGCCAATCATTCCAGTATATTACTATTCTGATATCATGATGGCTAAATCCTATCTAGTAGATTGGGACAGAAGCGTTCTTGGTTCAGTTGACTTTACTCACGCAAAAATCGAAAATTAATTACTGACTAATAAAAAAAGCTATTTAGGAATCCTAAGTAGCTTTTTTTTATTGAAAATTATCAAGCAATCGCTCAATTTTTTCGAAGTCAATGAATCTTGATTCTCTCAGTATTTCTTTTAACTCACTGTAGAAGACAATGGTTGGTACTGTAAAAATTAGTTGCTGTCCTTGAAATTCTTGAACATCTTCCAAAAATACTTTGTATACTGGAACGGAAGGATAGGCTTCCATAACTTCAAGCAATTTGATTTCGATCGGTTGGCATACTCTACAAGTATGTGTCGTCGCAAGTACGCAGACAAGACTATGTTCAATCAATTGTTGAAATTCTTTATAATCTTTAATTAAATTCATTCAAATCACCCGGCTAAATAGTATCACATTTACTGCATTATGATTCTAATTTTGCTTGAAATTGTTCAATTTTTTATTGTGTCTATCTAAAACAAAAAAAAATTGCTATAATGGTTTTAATATTGCTATGTCATCAGTTAAAAGGGAGATACTATGAGTTCTAATGTTTTGGATGTTGAGAAGAGATTATTAACGAGGAACAAATGGACGTACAGTGCCGGTGGAATCGGTCGGGACATGATTTATCAGTTGGTTGCCACATTTTTTATTACTTATATCCAGTTTTCAGGACTTGGATTAAGCGCATCTCAGTTTGCGACGATTGGAGTAATGCTTGTAATTGGACGGGTATGGGACGCAGTAAATGATCCGATTATGGGTTCCATTGTTGAAAACACAAGATCCAGATGGGGGAAATTCAAACCTTGGATTTTGCTTGGGGCAGTAATGACCGCCATTGTCGTAGTTTTCATGTTTAACTTCAGACCTTCGGGCTGGGGCTTCGTCGTATTCTTTGGTGTCATTTACTTGGTTTGGGAATTGTCATTTACTTTGAATGACATTCCATATTGGTCGATGCTTCCAAACTTGGCAAGAGAAAAAAAAGACAGAGACCAGATTGCAACGATGGTTGTCGTGTTTGCTGGAGTAGGCGCATTTTTAGGAAACGCCATTATCAGTTTCACGACCGTTGGTAATGCTGTAAAAGGGTATAGCATTATCTCTTATACTTTTGCGATTTTCTTTATTGCTTGTACTCTTTTGACTGTACTTGGGGTCAAGGAACCGAAAATCGAAAAGGCAGTTCTTCCAGATAAAATATCGATTAAGCAGATGTTTATCGTAATTAAAAACAATGATCAGTTGTTATGGAGTGCACTGGCATTAATGTTCTATAGTGTTGGGTCTGGATTATTAGTCGCACTTGGTTACAATTTCTTTTATCTTGAACTTGGATATAATGGTACTTTGGTCTTGATCTTCGTTGCAACTTTCGGTGTGTCGAATATCTTGATTCAAAGTTTTTATGCTTCTCTTGCAAAACGTTTCTCAAGAAAGAAACTACTGTTTATCAGTTTTATCGTTATGGTCGTCGGCTATCTGTTGTTATTATCGATGGGATACATTCCATTCTTCCCAGTCCATATTATTACAGCATGCGCATTCGGAGCACTTGTCTTTAGCGGACAAGCCATTTTCTATATGGTAATCATTGTTAATATGACAAATACCATTGAATACAATGAGTACCGTACTGGGGTTAGAAATGAAGCCGTTATTTTTTCATTAAGACCGTTTGTCGCCAAATTCTCAAGCGCGCTTCAACAAGGTGTCGTGACTTTGGTTTTAATTATTTCAGGAATTTATCTGTTGAGTCAAAATATATCTCAACTTGAAAATCAGAAGAATGTATATGATCAGTTAACTGCTTCAGAACAAATTACCTATAAGGCGAACATTGTTTCAAGAACTACCATTCTAGACAATGTCGACATGAGTGATACTGAAAAGAGTGCTGTATACGATGCTCTGGCTTTGGTTACCTTTACGGATTCAAATGTTGACGGTATTCAAGAAATGGTTATCAACCAAGCTGCCGACAGTGCTTTTATGGACCAGGCGACGCCTTCAATGAGAATCATCCTGAGGCTTGCAATTACGATTCTTCCTATCATTTTGATTTATTTTGCATTTTTAATTCTAAATAAGAAATTCATCATAAGTGAAGAGTATTATGAAAATATCACAAAAGACATTTTAAAACGAGCTGCACTGGATCCAGAAGCGGAGATGTAAGTAATGATTTATATTTTGTCTGGCGTTGCGAAATCAGGAAAATCTTATATTGCTGAAAAACTACTGAAAGAATATTCCATCAGTTCTTTTTCAACGGATTACCTGATGATGTCGCTTGCAAGGGCAAATCCTGAACTCGGAATTGACCCAGATGCGGACGACGCAGAGGTCGCAGACCAACTTGAACCTTATCTTTATGAAATGATTCATTCAATGGTTGAAAACAATAAGACTTATTTGTTTGAAGGGGTACATTTTAACCCAAATTTTGCAAAGAAGTTGAATCAAGATTTTAAAGGAAAACTCAAGTTTTTGTATCTTGGTTATGCAGATGTAGAAGTAGAAGAAAAAGTTGCAGAGTTGGCAAAATATGAAGGTTCTATTGAGAATCGCTGGTACAAACATTACTCTCATCAACAAATGATTGAATTAATACAGTATTTAAAGCTTGTGAGTAACTATTTAAGAGATGAATCACTAAATGGAGATATCAATTACATTGAAGTTGAAGACATCGAGAAACAAGCGGATTTCATTATCCATCAATTAATTGATTAAACACAAAAACAAGTGCACCTATACAAAAGTGCACTTGTTTTGATATAATGAATTTAAGGTGATATCGTGGCACAAAATCTAAAATTAGAAATGAAACAACTCTGGGCAAAAAAGAAATTTTCAGTTTTGATGAAATCGGAAGAACAGTATACAACAATCACAAATTTACTTAAAAATCCAAGATTCGAAGATGAAGAACTCTTCAAAAAGTTTTTGAAACAAGCTTTGGCTATCAAAAACGATCGCATCCAGATCATTAGATCTTATTACATCATTTTTGAAATGGTCCAAAGTGTCGCAAAACTCGATGAAAAAGTCCAATTTTTAAACTACCTCGACAATTTTGAAGATGTGCCAAAGCAACACGTAAGCATTCGAACCTTGTTATGGACTCTTGCAAAGAGAAAAAACTCTTCACCTCTACTCCGAAGTGAATTTTTCGATATGATTAAGGAATAAGCCTGATTTCTATCAACACTGGATTATGGTCACTGTATTTGAACCCTTCATTCTGCGTTTGAACGAGTTCAATTGAGATATTGCTTGAGACGATGAAACCATCTATAACATAGTACTGATTGTTCTCTTCGTTCACAAGATCCAAAGGCTGATTTAGCAACCTGCAAGTAGGTGTGTTAATATCTACCCCAAATTGAAAACCATTATTAATGAACCAATCTTCTTCCATTGGAAATGCTTGCCAGTAGGAAGAATCTTTTAATGCATAATGGTAGTTTAAGGACTGAGAATCCCCTGAACCGGTAATTTCTACTGCGTCTGGAAATGTTTGATTGAAATCTCCTCCAAGTAGCACGTAATTTCCTTTATCGGTTTCTTCAGATAAAATCGATTTCACAGCCTCCATTTCTTGAAGTCTCATCGTTCCATCATCATAGGCGGATAGATGTGCATTGATGACGATGAATTCCTTGTCGCTACCTTGAATGGAAAAACGACTGACCACGATGCATCTTTTTAGATTTGCAAGTCTAAGCGGCCACGAGAAACTTCCCGGAAGCTGAATTCTAGTTGCGGAATCGACATGATAGTTTGCCATCGTGACGATTCCTGAATTGACATTTCCCATCATTTGTCCAATTTCAAATGGGAAAGGAACAAATAGAACACGGTAATTATATCCAATTGTAATCGGCATTTGTAATGCGTCTTCATAAGCTGAATATTGATCAGTGTCGTACGATCTGTCGCTGATTTGATCCACTTCTTGGAGAAGATAGATATCAGCACTTTTGCTTTCAAGGATTCCTGTAATTCCATCGATGTTTGCCTGGACTTCTTCTAAACTGTCCATTCTGCCCTTGACTCCGCCGTCCATAACGAAATCTTCTGTTTCGCTTAAGGAGGCATATCCAGTATTGAATGTTAAGATTCGAATGGTTGTATCCAATGTTACATACGATGAGTCAGCGTCATCTAAGTTGTTTTCAACACTTAAAGTAACGGTTTCTTCAGGATTGTACTCAGTGACCTGTAAAGTAAGAATAAATCCAATTGCAAAAACCAAGACAACGGATAGAAGCAGAAGGATTATCTTTAATATTTTTTTAATCATAGTTTCACCTCTTGTGTTTTAATTATACACTTTATGAATTAATATTTGTATTTCAAAGTATGAAAAATTGTTGAAAAGAGGGATTGTGCCATGATAGTCGCTATTATTTTTGCAGTATTAACATTTTTGGTGTTTTTGTACTTCGAATTAAAACGTCAGTTTTTAGTAGCTTTCTTCTTTAAAACGCTTGCTAGTTTTTCGTTCATCTTGATACTAGTTTCTACTTTGATTTACGGAAACTGGGTCAATAGTAACTGGCTAGGTTACATGAGCACGGAACATGTGGGGTTAGCATATCTGTTCTTGCTTGGACTGATTTGTGGATTTGCTGGGGACTTGATTTTGGCACTCAGACCATTTTTTGACAAAGAAAAACATACGCAAATTATTTTTGCTGGAACCATCGCGTTTGCGATTGGTCATGTGTTTTATTTGTTTGGACTTTTGAAGCTAATGGATTTTTCTTGGTGGGCCATCGTCTTTTCTGTAATTGCAACAAGTTTGATATTCATTATCGGTATTTTCGTGATGAAACTCAATTTTAAAAAACTCCTCATTCCTAGTATTATCTACTCTTCTTTACTCTTTTTGATGGTGGGAATGACTATTTTCGGATTCAACGATTTTGACAGACAGCCCTTTGCGATTGTGATTATGGTTTCAGCGATCTTGTTCGGTCTATCTGATATCGTCCTATCTCAAATCTATTTTGGAGATAAGGAAACGAACTTACTAAAAGCCATTAATTTATCTCTTTACTACTTAGCTCAAATCGGAATTGCATCAAGCATCCTCTTTTTTATATAGGAGATCTCATGGACAAGAAAAGAGAAATCATTCACGAGATTGTCGCCGTGAATTTAGAAAACAGAAAAAAAACAGTTCGGGTTTTTTTGCCCTATGATTATGAAATTTCAGACAAATCTTATCAGGTTTTATATATGATGGATGGGCAGAATTTAATGTTACCAGCAAAATTCAGCGGTTACTCTTGGAATGTATTACCTACGTAGACGCGCTACAAAAAGCAGGGGAGATTGAAGGTATAATTATTGTTGGAATCGATTCCGATAACCTGTATCGAATCCTTGAATACTCCCAATCTATTGATCAAAAATCAGCAGAGTACTTATTAAAAGACTTAGGCAAGGAAGTGGCTCCTCAAGGAAAGTTGTTTGAAGAGTTTGTTATCAATACAGTTAAACCATTCATCGATAAAAATTATAGAACTCTTCCTGAAAACAACGGAATAGCAGGTTCTTCATGCGGAGGGAATATTTCTCTTTACTTTGCGATTGATTATCCCGAGGTATTCGAAGTGGTTGGTGCTTTCTCAAACGCCATCTGGATGGTGCATGATACATTGTTACCTATGCTTGAGAAATTTCACTTCCCTGAGAATATGAAAATCTACCAGGACATCGGGAAAAAAGAGGGGCTAGGATATATTATTTGGAACCGCAAAGTCAATCATATTCTAAAGTCTAAATCGAACAATCAAAATCAAATTCTATATCAGGAACAAAAAGGAGCAACCCATACAGAACTCTTTTGGCAAGATCGTTTTTACACATTTATCAAGTGGGCTTACAAAAGTAAAAAGTAAACGTTTTTATTGCTTGACATAGATTTTTATAAGAGTATAATCATATGAGGAATAGAAGGAGATGGGATTATGAAACTCGTCGTATACGTGATGAACAACACTTTAAAATTGGATGATTTTCTCCATTTTTTGAAAGAACGAAACATCAAAGGAGCCACGATTTTAAATGGAACTGGAATGGCTCGGAAATTGATTGAAAATGATGACATGGAATTTATCGGCTCTTTAAAAAAACTTTTTGATAATCCAAGAGTGGAATCAAAAGTGATTCTAATGGCTCTTGAAAACGAGCAAGTACCGCTCGCTCTTGAAGCTATTCACCTGGTCGCGCCAGATCTTTCATTGCCAAATTCAGGAATTGTATTTACTGTCCCAATCGACTTTATCGAAGGGTTTAAGAAATAAGGAGCGACTATTTTGACTATAGAACCACTATTTTATGCAGGGCTTATGATTGTAACGGGATTGCTGTTTGGCAAACTCGCAAAATATGTAAAATTACCGAATGTAACGGGATATTTGATTGGCGGACTGATTGTGGGCCCGAGTCTTTTGGGAATTCTGGATGAAAACTACTTTTCAGGACTTGAAATCATTTCAACGATTGCTTTGGGATTCATCGCTTTTTCAATTGGAAACGAATTTAAACTCTCATACTTTAAAAAAGCAGGAACAAGTTCCATCGTGATAGCCATTTTCGAAGCGCTATTCGGAGTCCTTGCTGTATTAATTGTATTATTGCTATTCTTTTTCTTTACACACAATCTCACAATTGAGAACCTAAGATTCTCGCTTGTTTTATCAGCAATCGCTGCAGCAACTGCACCGGCATCGACCTTACTCGTCGTCAGGCAATACAAAGCGCAAGGTCCACTGACAAATACATTGTTAAGTGTCGTCGCAATTGATGACTCTGTAGCTATCATGTTGTTTGGAATTTTAGTAGCCATTGCGAATGCCTTGGACCCAGCTGCACTTCATGTATCTTTATTTCATCAAATTATTGCTCCGGTACTTGAAATTGGAATCTCTCTTGGCATTGGTGGACTATTTGGATTGATGATTACTTTCGGAAGCAAGTGGTTTACCGGAAGAGGCAATCGCATTAGTTTAGTGATTGCGACAATCTTTTTGACAATCTACATTGCGAACTGGGCAGGAGGTTCTTCACTACTTGCCTGCATGGTTGTTGGAGCAGTATTCGCTAATACTTCGGATAAATATGAAGAAGTCAATGGGCTCATTTATTTTGTGACGCCACCCATCTTTATTATGTTCTTTGTGTTAAGTGGAGCGGAGTTGCAATTAGACATTATCTTAAGCATTGGAATGATCGGATTAATCTATGCCTTGTTTCGAGTGGTTGGAAAAGTATTTGGTGCGTGGTTTGGCGCAAAAATCAGTCATGCCGACAAAAAGGTCGCCAAATATCTTGGATTTACTCTCATTCCTCAAGAAGGCGTTTCGATTGGACTTAGTATCGCTGCGGCTTCCATGTTTGGAACTGAAAGTGAATTGGGTGCCAAGATTAGAGTCGTGATTCTTGCTACGGTTCTGATCTATGAATTGATAGGTCCGATTGTCACAAAGATTACTTTGAAAAAAGCTCAAGAAATTTCAGTGACTGCATAAATAGAAGAGGTTGGAATTCCAACTTCTTTTTTCATTGAAATCAATCTCGAATTATGATACAATTTGACTGATTGGGAGGCGTTAATATGTTTGAATATGGAAAAGCAGTTTGTTACTCTGGATATCGTGAAGGACAAAGTCCGATACATAAGATGTATCCATCTTACGAGGAAATTTCAGAAGATTTAAAGATATTAAATGAGTATTTTGACTATATCCGACTATATGACGGATCTCAACATGCTCAAACAGTTTTAAAAGTCATCAGAGATCATCATTTGAAATTGAAAGTGATGCTCGGGGTCGAACCCGGAGGAGAAATCTCAAACCCCAACTGCCCTTGGGGAGGACTTCATTCAGAAGAAGAAATTAAGTTTAATAAAATCAACAACTTCAAACAACTTGATAATATCGCAGCTCTTGCTAATCAATATAAAGATGAAGTTTTGGCCGTTTCTGTAGGAAATGAGTGCACATCAGACTGGCACTCAGGACTGATGGATCCTCTTACAGTCGCAAGTCATGTCAAATACTTGAAATCATTAATCACCCATCCTGTAACCTTCTGCGAAGGTGCTTACTACTGGATGACAAAAGGCAAACCTATTGCAGCAGAAGTCGATTTCATTTCCATCCATTCTTATCCGCTTTGGCAACGAGTCAGCTTAGAAAATGCTGTACAGATGAATATCAAAGACTTTGAAGACAATTTAAGGACTTATCCTAATAAAAACATCATTTTTACTGAGTTTGGATGGGCAACAATGTCGAACGAGCAAATGGATTCGACACAGACAAACGAAGAAAACCAAGAGAAGTATTTAAACATGGTAGATAAATGGTCTGAAAAAAATCAAATAACCATGTTTATATTTGAAGCGTTTGATGAACCTTGGAAGGGTTCAACCAATCCAATTGAACCCGAGAAACATTGGGGTATTTTTAATGTTGATCGTACTCCAAAAAAGTGTTTCACCAATCCAAATAAAAAATTGAGATGAGTGAAAAAATGAAATACATCCAAATCGGCACGATTGTCAATACTCATGGATTGAAAGGCGAAGTCAAGGTTTTGGCATCCACGGATTTTAAAGAAGAACGATATGATTCTAAAAATACGGTTTATGTAAAAACCATTGAAGGCTTTCAACCGATGAAAGTGAAAAGATATCGAATCCACAAAGGATTTGATCTTTTGACTTTCGAGGGACTTGAAGACATCAACCTCGTTCAAAAATATCTCAAATGCGAGCTATTTTCAGAGGATTTTCCTGTTGATAACTGCCTTGATAGCAATGAATTTCATGTCAATGACTTACTTAATTTAGACGTCATTCAAAATAATGTATTAAAAGGCAGAGTCAAGAGTATCTCTACTTTTCCTCAGGGAGACTACCTAGTCATTGAGACAACCCAGAATACCTCCAAACTCATTCCTTTTCGTGATGAATTTATCGAAAAAGTAGATTTGATCGGTAAAAAAATCTATGTTTCAGATATTGAGGGATTATTATGAGGGTAACCATTTTGAGTTTATTCCCTGAAATGTTTAATGGAATTTTCACCGAATCGATTTTAAAGCGTGCCATTCAAAAAGATATTTTAAAGGTTGATGTTGTTAATTTTCGTGATTTTTCTACAGACAAACACAGACATGTAGACGATTATGCATTTGGAGGCGGACCGGGAATGCTTCTCTCGGTTGAGCCTATTGTCAAAGCCCTTGAGAGTATCGAAGGATTTGATTCCGCATGGAAAGTGCTTCTAACACCGCAAGGAATACCTTTCAATCAAAATACAGCAAAACAATATGCAAACAAGGAACACATCATTCTGATTTGTGGACATTATGAAGGCTTCGATGATCGAATTAGATATTTCATCGACGAAGAGATTTCGATAGGCGATTATGTGCTGACCGGTGGTGAAATTGCTGCAATGGCCATTGTTGACTCTGTTGTTCGGTTGCTTCCAGACGCCTTAGGAAAAAAAGAATCTTTTGAAAATGACTCTTTTTATGAAGGCGCACTTGAATATCCTCAATATACCCGGCCTCAAGAGTTCATGGGATATAAAGTTCCAGACGTTTTGCTGAGCGGTAACCATCAAGAAATTGAAAAATGGCGCAAAGAACAAGCTGAAAAAAGAACAATGGAAAGAAGACCTGATCTTCTCGTGAAATCAGACAAAAAAGATTGATTTTGAAAAAAATCTATGATATAATACCTTTCGCTGTTAAGAATATCTAGAACCCTTTTGTTCCGCTAGACTATGAACAAAAGCATTAAAAAAGGAGTTGACCACAATGTCACAGCAAATCATCAATCAAGTCACTCAGGAATTCCTGAAAAGTGACATCCCGAGCTTCCGTTCCGGAGACACTGTAAAAGTCAGTGTAAAAATCAAGGAAGGGGATCGTGAACGTATCCAGCATTTCGAAGGATTAGTCATCAAAAGACAAGGAGGCGGCGTTTCAGAAACATTCACTGTAAGAAAGATTTCTTATGGAGTTGGTGTTGAAAGAACGTTCCCAGTACATTCTCCAGTTGTCGATAAGATCGAAGTCATTCGTTTCGGTAAAGTTCGCAGAGCTCATTTGGGATATTTAAGAGGATTGTCTGCAAAAGCATCACGTATCAAAGAAAGAAGATAGTTTCATTCAAGAGTCAGCAGAAATGCTGGCTTTTTTCTTGAAATGTAAAAATTTTCATAAAATCAGTCAAAACCATTGAAACAGGTTGCTGTAAATGATAAAATAATGATTAGCAATAAAGAAGGGGTTGGGATAGAATGAATAAGGCCACTATCTATAATGTCGCTTACGCGGCGAATGTCTCCCTGGCAACGGTTTCAAGAACCTTGAACAATCCTCAAAAGGTTAAACCGGAAACGAGAGAGCGAGTACTTCGCATCATCAAAGAATTAGGATACAAACCCAATGCTTTCGCAAAGGGACTTGCCAGCAAGAAAAGCACCACCGTCGCTGTCATTGTGCCTGATATGTCTAGAGCTTCTGTTGCAGAAATGTTGAACGGAATTGCCGTAGAGGCAAGAAAATATGATTATTCATTACTGTTATACGTTTTAAAAAGCGATAAAACAGAAGAATCTGAAATGTTGAAAGAAGTCGTTGCGAGTCAAGTCGACGGTATTCTTTACTTAAATGATGAAATCAATGAAGAACAATACAAAATGTTGAACATCATTCAAGACGAATACAAAGTTCCTATTGTACTTGCAAATACATTGTATCCATATGACAACAAACTTGTTACAGTATGTATTGACTATTTTAAGGCAGCGTACGAACTAACAACTAGGTTGATTGCCGATGGCAGAAAGAATATTTATCTGCTCACAACTGCAAGAAAATACATGGTTAATGATTTAAAAGAAGAAGGATATCTCAAAGCGGTCAAAGAAGCGGGCCTCAATCAAAATATCGTCCGTACTAGTGGAGATATTTCCGTCAATACAGTTCATTTCAAAGAATTGTTTAAAGATGCAGGAACACTCATCGACGGCGTAATCGCAGTTCGTGACTCCATTGCTGTCTCTTTCATTAATGCAATGATCAAAGATGGAAGAGAAATTCCCAAAGACATCAGTGTCTATGGATTCCAAAACACCAAATATGCATCGCTTTCAAGACCAAAACTGTCTTGCGTAGACGTTCCAATTATCGACATTGGAGCGAAAGCAATGGCTCTCTTGAAACGTGAAATTGACGGAGAACCCGTCGAAATGAAGTTCAATGTATTGCCTCACAGCATCATTGAAAGAAATACAACTAAATAGACGTTGATTAAGAAAAGTAAAATTCAAAAGGATTGTTCCAGAGATCTGGTGGTGGGTGAAAACCAGAAGTCGTTTGAGTTTGAATTACACTTATGAGTTTCTGCTTTGCAGACGGTAAATCCGTTATCTTTTCAAGCGCACTTTGTGAACAAAGGTGGTACCGCGGTTAAATTAATCGTCCTTTACTTTTAAGGGCGATTTTTCTTTTATAGGAGGAATATGATGAAATTATATGAAGATTTAAAATGGCGTGGACTCGTCTATGGAATGACGGATCCTGAGCTAGAAGGCGTTTTGAATGACGTGCCAAGCACATTTTACCTTGGTGCAGATCCAACGGCAGACAGCCTTCATGTGGGGCATTTGCTCGCATACATGGTTGCCAAACGACTGATGGATTATGGCCATAAGCCGATTTTAGTTATTGGTGGTGGAACAGGACTGATTGGAGATCCCAGCTTCAAGAGCAATGAAAGACAACTTTTGACGATTGAGACTTCATTAAAAAATGCTGAGGGCATTATCAAACAAGTGAAGCACTTATTGCCAAACGCATTGATTGTTAATAATTATGAATGGATTTCATCGCTGAATGCGATTGAATTTTTACGGGATATCGGAAAGCACTTTAACGTATCTTATATGATGAGCAAGGATTCTGTTAAATCAAGAATCGACAATGGAATCTCTTTTACAGAGTTTTCATATCAAATCATTCAGGCATGGGACTTTGAACATCTGTTTAAAACCAGAGGATGCAACATGCAAATCGGCGGTCAGGACCAATGGGGAAACATTACTTCAGGACTTGAATTGATTCGTAAGATCCATGGTGCAGAAAGTAAAGCATATGGGTTCACATTCCCGCTCGTTACAAAATCAGATGGCACCAAGTTTGGAAAGTCCGAAGACGGTTCTGTGTGGCTTGATCCCGAAAAAACAAGCGTATATGAATTTTATCAATTTTGGATTAATACAGCAGACGACGATGTTTTAATGAGACTTAAACAATTTACTTTCCTTTCACGAAAGGAAATTGAGGAAATTGAGGCATCTTTCCAAAATGAACCACACTTAAGATTAGCTCAAAAACGATTGGCAGAAGAATTGACCATTTTGGTTCATGGAGAAGAAGCTTACAAAGAAGCGATTAAAATCACAGAAGCTTTGTTCAGCGGAGAAATTAAAGATTTGACTTTGCAAGAAATTGAAGTCGCTTTCAAAGAGTTCTCCCATACATCGATAGATGACGAGCCAATGTTAGTAGATCTGTTATTGACAATCGAACTTGCAAGTTCAAAAAGGCAAGCGAGAGAATTCATCCAAAACGGTGCGATTCAAGTCAACGGAGAAAAAGTAACTGATACAAATTACATTGTTCAAAAAGATGCTGCGATAGGAAAGACCTATACCATCGTTCGAAAAGGGAAAAAGACATACGCTTTGGTTAAACACTAAAAAAATGGAACAGAGCCTAAAAAACTCTGTTCCATTTCATTTATTCACTTGTTTGAAGATACTTTTTCTGATAAATGATTCGAATTGCATTTAATACGCATAGAAGTGCAACTCCAACATCCGCGAATAGAGATAACCACATCCACATGAATCCAATTGCTGACATTCCAAGGAACAACAACTTGACAACCATCGAGAATACGATGTTTTCTGTAGCGATACGTTTTGTCTTCTTTGCAATTCGAATCGCTTTTTCAAGTAGTCTGATGTCATTGTTGATGATGATAATATCGGATACTTCAATTGCCAAATCGCTTGCAGAGCCCATTGAAACACCGATGTCTGCGTTTTTGAGTAGAGGAGCATCATTAATCCCGTCGCCAACGAACAGACTGATTGAATTAGTGCGGATTTGATTGAATTTCTCTAGTTTTTGTTCTGGCAGCAAGTTTGCGTAAAATTCAATTCCACCCAGGTTATTAGCAATTTCATTCGCTGATTGTTCATTGTCTCCAGTTAACATGACGGTATCATATTTTTTGGTGAATGCTCTCACGGTTTCCATGGAGGATTCTTTTAGTTCGTCCTTTACAACAACATATCCCACATATCGAGTTCCAACAGAAATGAAAGTGTATGAGCCAACAGGGAGTTTTTCGTCTGGAATCAAAATTCCATTTTGTTCCAGAAGCCTTTTGCTTCCAGCATAGACCATTTCACCGTTGAGAATTCCCTTCATCCCATACCCAGGAACTTCTTCGACGCTTAATATATCAAGAATCGGAAATGAATTGAAATTTACAATTGCTTCAGCGATTGGATGATTTGAAAACCTCTCGATAGACGCGGCAAGTTGGATGGTTTCATCATTCGTTACTTCTTTGACGAAGAATGCTCCGTATGTGAGGGTTCCAGTTTTATCAAGTGCAATGGTTTGAACGTCCGTTAATGTGTTCAGAAATGAAGAGCCTTTAAATAAAATGCCATTCTTAGCTGCAGTACCGATTCCTGCATAATAAGAAAGCGGAACGCTCAGCACCAAAGAACATGGGCAAGATATCACAAGGAATATCGCGGCACGATATACATAGCCACGGTCTGTTAAAACTTGAGATGGATCCATTATGATTCCGTATATAATAAGCAGAAGAGCGAGTCCAACGACAATCGGAGTATAGACTCTTGCAAATTTAGTGATGAACATCTCAGTCTTTGATTTGTTTGTAGTTGAATTTTCTATCAAATCAATGATTTTCGCCAAAGTTGAATCGTTGTATTCCTTATCTGCTTTAATGTGAATGACATTTCCAACATTAATATTTCCCGAAAGAATTTTTGAACCCACTTCGACTCTTCGAAGCTTTGATTCGCCAGTCAATTCGCTGGTGTTCAAACTGGTGGAGCCTTTAATTACTTCTCCATCCACAGGGATTCTTTCGCCATTTTTAATGACAAGAATATCTCCTACTTTTATCATCATCGGGTCTTTTACAACAATCTTATCGTTTACAAGAAGATTTGCGTATTCTACTTTCAAATTGATTAAAGCAGAAATCTCACTCTTTGATTTTGAAACCGCTCTTGACTGAAAATATTCTCCAATGGAATATAGAATGACTACTGCGATTGACTCTTCATACCTACCGATGAACATCGCTGCGAATGTAGCAATAATCATTAAAGTATTCTCATTAAAGATGTTAAAATGCTTGATTCCTTTAATTTGAAGTACCATCAGTTTGCTGATAAGAAACAAATATCCAATCCAATATAATATAGATAACGTAATTGGGTTCAATCCAACATAACTAGTACCAAAAATAGGATTGATGAACGGAAAAATTCTATGAATAGAGAAAGTGCTGAGGATGATAACCATTCCAATGAGGACGAAAATATAATCCTTTAAAAAGTTTGGCTTTTTGACTTCGACTTTATCTTCATAATAATGAGTGATGATATTGTCTTCAAGTAAATCAACAATTTCTTTAATCTCTTTAAGGGCATATATCTCATCATAGTCGTCTTTGAAATCGACTAAGAGAATTTGGTTGCTATAATTAAAACTTGCACTATTGACATATTCTAGCCTAGAAGTGCGTCTTTCCACTTTGGCAATACAGTTAGAACAAGTTAAGTTTTTCATTATTATTTTACGGATCATCCTAATACCTCAAACAGTTTGTTTTCTGCACCAATTCTTTGCGATTGCTTCTTTCTTCATTATACTTTCTTTTGGCTAAAAGTCAATCTCATAAAGAGATTTAAGACATTGATAATATCGCTTTTATTTGAAAATTGAAGCACTTGTGATACAATTAATATTAGATGAGGAGTGTGAATCATGGACTGGTTAAAACTAGCAAAACAATATCAAAAAGAATACATAGAAAAAACGGTGAAATTGCTTCAAATTCCAACCGTTTTAGACCGATATGATGAATCAAATTTAGAAGCCCCATTTGGAGAAAACATCCGACGTGCTTTAGATTTTCTACTCGAGACAGCAAAGACAGACGGGTTTTTAACTCTAGACGTTGATCATTATGCGGGTCATATAGAAATGGGCGAAGGAGAAGAGGTCCTAGGGATTTTAGGACATCTAGATGTCGTTCCAACCGGTGGGTTCTGGACGAATCCTCCTTTTAGTGCTACCATCATTGACGGGAAAATATATGCCAGAGGATCCATGGACGACAAGGGACCTACGATGGCAGCGTATATTGCCATGAGAATGGTGCAAGATCAAAAAATCAAATTGAACAAAAAAGTTCGGTTAATCCTTGGTTGCGATGAAGAGTCCGGTATGAGAGGAATCATCCGTTACCTTCAAAAACAACAAATGCCTGATATCGGATTTGCACCCGATGCTGAATTCCCATTGATCTACGGTGAAAAAGGCATTTATAGTTTTGATTTGGTTGGAAATGAAGAAAATGACTTGATTGAATCCATCGAGGCTGGAGAAAGATATAATGTCGTTCCAGATCAATGCGTCGCAGTTTTGAAAAAAGATGTCATGGAAGAATTCACGAATTATCTTGAAAGGAAAAGCGTCAAGGGTATCGTGGAAGGAAACAAATATACGGTATTCGGTAAAAACGCGCATGCTGCTTGGCCACATCTTGGGGTCAATGCAATCTTTTTGATGACTGAATTTTTGAGAACGGTAACCAAAGCCAAATTTTTGGAAATCATTCATGACTATTTTATGTTTGACACTGCCGGGAAAAAACTTGGAATTGATTTTTATGATGAAGAAATGAAGGATTTGACTATTAATTTGGCAATTATTTCCTATCAAAACAATCATATCAAAATCGGCTCCAACATCCGTTATCCTAAGGGATATCCGTTTGAAGATAATGCATCCAAAGTTACTCGAATCGCAAAAGAATATGGGTTGATTTACAAAGGGCTTCATAATAGCCCACCTCATTATGTTTCTCCAGAGGATCCATTAGTTCAAACACTTTATTCTACTTATCAAAAATATACGAATGACTATGAAACTCCATTGCTAACAATCGGTGGAGGAACTTATGCTAGGACTTTGAAAAAGGCGGTTGCATTTGGTCCAAACTTGCCTGGAAGGGAAGACCTGGCTCATCAAGCAAACGAGTATCTGATCATAGACGATATGATTCTAGCGGCTGCAATCTACGCTGAATGTATCGTTAAGCTTGCGTCATGAGGCTTAGAAAAGTTCCATATGCTTCAAAATTGATTTCGAAACATCCTACAATGATTTTCACTTCCCCTGAAGACAAAAAAAGTCATTGGCACGCCATTTTCATGAATCAAAATCCGATTGAAATTGAAGTGGGGTGTGGAAAGGGCCAGTTCATCTTTGAAATGGCGAAACGCCACCCAGAGCGGAACTTCATTGGAATTGAGAAGTATGATTCCGTAGTTGTAAGAGGGTTGGAGAAGCTTCTTGCAAATCCACTCGACAATGCCATCTTCATTCAAAAGGATGCAACAGAAATCGAAACCTTCTTTTCATCTTCTGAAATCAGTGGGCTTTATCTTAATTTTTCAGATCCTTGGCCTAAAAAAAGACAAGCGAAAAGAAGATTGACGCATCCGAACTTTCTTAAAAAATACAAAGTCATTTTAAAAAACAATTCATCTATCAAATTAAAAACAGACAATTTCGGCTTTTTTGAATATTCTATGATGCAATTCAATGCAGACCCTGCTTTTTTTGTTAAAGAGCTAAGTCTCGATTATCACAACACGAAAGACAATGTAGCGACAGAATTCGAAGAGAAATTTGTTGAGATGGGGAAACCAATCTTTTATCTACACGCTGTCTACCACAAGGAGAAAAAAATATGAAAGAGCATTATCGAAACCTCGTAGAACTTCCCGGCGTATCTGGTCATGAGAAGTATGTTCGCCAATATATGAGAATGCATTTGGAAAAAGTTTCAGAAATAGTCATCCAAGACAAACTTGGATCGATTTTCGGCATTGTGAATGAAAATTCCTCTGGTCCTACCGTTATGATGGCAGGGCACATGGACGAAGTCGGAGCGATGGTTACTGAAATAACTGAAAAGGGATTCATAAAATTGATTCCGATTGGCGGAATCAATCCTCCCGTTATGTTAAGTCAACATATGAACATTGTTTTGGACGATGGATCTTTTTGCCCAGGTGTCATCGGAGCAAAACCCCCACATCTTTTAAGGGATGAAACGACAAAGCAAATCAGTACATTCGATGATTTCTTGTTAGACATTGGGGCTGACTCAAAAGAACATGCCACATCACTCGGTGTAAAAGTCGGGCAACAAATCGTATTTCATAACAACTATACTTTTACCAAGGATGGAAAGAAAATCATTTCTAAAGCTTGGGATGATCGGTTTGGATCTGCAATGGCTTTGGATTTGCTTGAAAGCATCAAAAAAGAAGAACTTCCCTGTAAATTTGTCGCTGGCGCCAACGTTCAAGAAGAAGTTGGCTTAAGAGGTGCACAGACTTCATCGTTCATGATTAAACCTGATGTCTTTATCGCTGTAGATTGCTCACCTTGTTCCGACACTTTTGAAGAGACTGAAGTCGGCGGAACGCTCGGAAAAGGATTCATGATTCGGTTCTATGACCCTAGAGCAATCATGCATCAAGGCATGAAAATGTTCGTCGAATCTGTTGCGAAGAAACACTCAATACCATTCCAGTATTATAAATCTATGGGTGGAACGGATGCCGCAGCGGTACAATTGTCTGAAGCGGGGGTCTTGGTTTGTACCATAGGAATGCCTGCAAGATATATTCATTCAACGACATCGATGATTCACATTGATGACTATGAAGCTGTAAAAAAAGTAGTCCTAGAAATGCTGAAAGAACTTGATTTTAATAAGGTCAACGAAATCAAATCAAACGTTTGATCTTTTAAAATAAATATCTTATGAGACCACAATAAGTGGCTTGGAAAGGGAAATTATGAAAACAAAAGTTTTAAAAAGCAACAAAGAAAAAGTCAGAGAAATGACAATTCTTGCAATGTTTATCGCAATCATTGCAGTGTTGGGACTTGTTCCAAACGGAGTAGGAGCTTCTTTGGGATTCATCCGTATTGCACCGAACATTGAAGCGACCATCATTCATATCCCGGTGTTGATTGGAGCAGCTTTGCTCGGTAGAAAGATGGGCTTTTATTTAGGAACTGCATTTGGAATAATTTCTTTGATTGCAGCTTTCATTTATTCATCCCCATTATTTGTTTATCCTTGGGTTTCAGTTTTGCCAAGAATGATATTCGGTTTTATCATTTATGATGTCGTTCAATTTTTCTTAAAGATTTTCAAAGTGAAGTATGTTGCATTGATAGTTAGTTTCTTCTTGCTTTCAGTTATTCATACATTGTTGGTCCTGCCATTATTATGGACATCATTTACGATGGTTTTGGGTTATAATTCTCTTGCTGAATCTTTTATTCCGTATTTAACTGCTTTAGTAGCATCTTTTGTTCCAATTTCAGCTACCATTGAAGCCGTTCTTGCAGCAGTTATCGGTGGAACGATTTACATGCGATTGACAATGAATATGAACAGAGACGATGAATCAGAAGAAATGAGCAATTAACATGATTTCTTTGATAGACATCGGAAATACGTCGATTGCAATTGCGTTCTCAAAAACCGGAGATAAGATTGATCATGTTTACCGGATTAATACCGAAAAAACAAAATCTGCAGACGAGTATGCCATTACCCTCAATCAATTTCTTAAAGACGTTGATGCCGTCGTTATTTCAAGTGTCGTTCCAGAATTGAATGAAGTATTTAAAGACTATTTTCAAGAACGGTTTGGTTTGATTCCGACCTTCCTTGGAATGGGTGTTAAAACCGGATTGAAGATTACCACCGACAATCCAAAAGAAGTCGGAGGAGACATCATTGCAAATGCTGTTGCAGCCATCTCTTTGTATGACAAGACGATTCTGATTGTTGATTTGGGAACGGCAACAACTTTCACCTATATTGAAGATTCTAATCTCAAAGGTGTCGTTATTGCTCCGGGACTGACCACTTCCAGAAATGCTTTGGTCACGAAAACAAGTCTACTTCCTCAAGTTGAACTGGACACTCCTTCAAAATTGTTGGGAACCAATTCTACAGATTCTATCAAATCTGGACTGATGTTTGGACATGCATCGATGATTGAAGGGATGATTCAAAGAATTAAGAAACAAGTCAATCATCCAGACCTAAAAGTGATACTCACCGGAGGACATGCTAAACTGATTTTACCATTGCTAAACGAAGTGTATCCACTCGACGAACTACTGATATTAAAAGGGTTGTTAAGTGTTTACAAACGTAATATTTCAAAAAAATAAACAGCCTCAAAATGCACATCCACTGTGCATTTTTTTTCGTTCTGTGATAGAATTAATTGATACATCGAGGTGAACTAATGAAAAAATTGCTATTGATTGATGGAAGCAATCTATTGTTTCGTTCTTACTATGCGACAGCTGCAATGGGGAACTTAATGCAAAACTCAAACGGAGTCTATACCAATGGTATTTACGGTCTTGTAAATTCTATGCAAATGATTTTTAAGATGGATTTTACGCATCTTTTGGTTGCGCTTGACCCTAAAGGTAAAACTCATCGCCATGAAGTCTTTGAAGATTATAAGGGCACACGAAAAGAAACGCCATCAGAACTTGTCATGCAGTTTCCTTTCATGAGCGAATATTTTGCTGCCGCAGGGATACCTTATTATGTTCAGGACAGATATGAAGCGGACGACATCATTGGATTTTGTGCCAAGCATTTCAAAGACAAATTTGATGAAGTCACCATCATTAGTAATGACCACGACCTTTTCCAATTATTAGATCAAAATGTCAATCAGATTGTATCAAAGAAGGGGTTTAAGGAATACGATACTTATACACCGGACTTTATGATTGAGAAACTTGGCTTTCGCCCTTCCCAAATGACAGACTACAAAGGACTCGTTGGAGATCCTTCGGACAACATTCCGGGGATCAGAGGGATTGGAGACAAGACTGCAGTATCTTTATTAGAAAAATATGATACGCTAGAAAATATATTCGAACACACCTCTGAATTAAAAGGCAAATTGAAAGAAAGAATTGAGACTTCAAAAGAAGTTGCATTTTTCTCTAAACAACTCGCAACGATTTCAACTGATTTTGAGAATCAAATCGTGATTGAAAATTTAGAATACACCGGACCCGATTTTGATCAATTAACTTCTTTCTATCAAAAGATGGAGTTTCATCACTTTTTAAGAAGAATGGAAGTTCCTCAGAAAAAAGTGGAAGAAGTAAAGATCGAACCGATCTCTTCTTCCTATTCAATTTTGAAATCCGACCAAGAAATCCAAAAGATTTTAACATCTCCAATGAGCATCCATTTAGAACTGTTTGGGTCAAACTATCACGTTGCTCAACGAATTGGATTCGGACTCGCAAGCCATAAGGGGCGTTATTATATCCCTTACGAATATGCAAAAGAATCCAAATCTTTTAAAGAATGGTTAAAGGACGATAAGAAGATTAAATACACTTTTGATTTCAAACAAATGAAAGTTTCTTTGTTATGGGATCATTTGGAAGTGAATGGCGTCGAGTTCGATTTGTTACTCGCAGCTTATCTCATCAATCCAAACCTGACCAAAGAAGATTTTAAGGTTATCGTTTCATCATTTGACTACTATGATGTATCTTACGATGAAGAAATATATTCCAAAGGCGCTAAATTCAATTTGCCTGAAGACGAAAAAATTGTATCCGACCATATCGTCAATAAGGCGAAAGCCATCCTTATGCTCAAAGATGATATGCTTCAAAAAAATAAAGCTTATGACCAATTAAGGCTCCTCAATGACATTGAGTTACCACTATCTGGCACACTAGCTGACATGGAATATACAGGCATTTTTGTTGATGCTGAAAAACTAGAAGAAATTGGATTGGATTTAAAAAGACGAATCGATGATTTGGAAAAGTTGATTTATGACCTCTCGGGAGAAAACTTCAACATAAACAGTCCAAAACAACTTGGAACGATTCTCTTTGAAAAACTTCAATTACCTTACTCGAAGAAGAATAAATCTGGATATTCAACGGATGTATCCGTATTAAAACAATTAGATTCATTCCATCCAGTTATCGGAAGTCTAATGGAATACAGAACACTCACGAAACTGTATTCGACGTATTATGAAGGCTTAAAATCAGCACTTACCCTTAAGAACGACTCAAAGATTCATACCATATATAAACAAGCCGCCACTCAAACCGGAAGATTGTCATCGATTGAACCCAATCTGCAAAATATCCCAATTCGATCCGAAGAAGGAAAAGAACTTCGAAAAATTTTCGTTACTGAAAATGACAGATTACTTTTCTCATGTGACTACTCTCAAATCGAATTAAGAGTACTAGCGGAAATGGCGGACGTCAAAGCGTTGAAACAAGCCTTTATCAACAATGAAGATATCCATGTTTCAACTGCCAAACTTATTTTTCATACAGAAAACATCACGCCACTTATGCGCAGGCAAGCAAAAGCAATCAATTTCGGGATCATCTATGGAAAAACGGCATGGGGATTATCTGAAGATCTTCAAATTTCACCGAAACAAGCAGAAAGATTCATTGCTCATTATTTCGAAAACTACCCTGAAATCAAAGTATTCATGGATAAACAAATCGAAGATGCGAAGACCCTAGGATATGTCCAAACGATGTTTCAAAGGAGAAGGTATATTCCGGAAGCTTCATCAAGCAACTATCAATTGAGACAATTTGGTCAGAGAATGGCAATGAATGCACCGATCCAAGGATCTGCCGCGGACATTTTAAAAATAGCAATGGTCTTGATTGAAAAAGAAATTAAATCACTAAAACTAGAAACCAAAATGCTCCTACAAATCCACGATGAGCTTGTTTTCTCGGTTCCACCTGCAGAAAAAGACATTGTTGAAAAGATGGTTTATGACAAGATGGAGCATGCAGTTCCCTTCTCAATTCCATTGTCGATTGAAGGCAGTTTCGGAACGAATTTGTTTGAGGTGAAGTAAGATGCCTGAGTTACCAGAGGTAGAAACGGTAAGAATTACGTTACTTCCAAGAATCTTAAACCAAAAGATTGTTTCAGTACAAGCGTTATATGATAAAATGATAGTCAACGATACTGTCGAAACATTTTCTTCAAAATTGATTGGTGAAACTTTTCACGGCATTGAAAGAAGAGGGAAGTATCTCATTTTCATCCTCACCAATTATAAACTCATAAGCCATCTTCGGATGGAAGGTAAATATTTTATCAAAGATTCCACAATTCCAATTTCAAAGCACGAACATATGATTTTCTTCCTAGAGAGTGGAGAATCATTAAGATATCACGATACTCGTAAATTTGGCACAATGGAAGTGCTTGGTTTTGAACAAATCTCTAAAACCGGACTTTCAACGCTTGGGTATGAGCCATTTGATGAAGGCTTTTCCTGGACGTATTTAAAGGAATTACTTCATCATTCCAATCGGCCCATCAAAGCTGGGCTTTTGGACCAGTCCGTTGTATCTGGACTAGGGAATATCTATGTAGATGAGGTACTGTATTCAAGCAAAGTTCATCCAGCGAGACTTTGCTCATCGATTACCGATAAAGAATTTAAGAACATCGCCATTTCTTCAAAAAACATTTTACAGAAGGCAATTGACCTTGGAGGCGCGTCCGTCCATAGTTTCAGTTATGGAGACGGCATTACAGGAAGATTTCAAAATGAATTGAATGTTCATACACACGCTGACGAGTTATGCAAGAAGTGCTCTACTGTCCTTGAAAAGACAAAGGTGGCAGGAAGAACGTCCTATTTTTGTCCAAAATGTCAAAGAATGTGAGTGATTCAGATGAAAGTAATTGGTTTGACCGGAGGCATTGCCTCTGGAAAATCTACGGTTTCTATGTGGTTCAAAGATGCTGGCATTCCTGTAGTGGATACCGATTTTGTCTATAAAGAATTGTCAAAACCCAAAAAAGTATTGTATAATAAACTGGTAGACGCCTTTGGAACCCAGATTCTCAAGGATGATGACAACATCAATTGGCAGTATTTCAGTAAATTCATCTTTTTAAACGATTCTGAAAGAAAAAGACTAAATAGCTTGACTCATCCGATTATCAAAAGCGAAGTCATTCTACAATTACAGGAATTCAGAGCCACAAATACCAAAATCGTTGTTTTGGTTGTTCCACTGTTATTTGAATCTGATTTTCATGAATTGTGCGATGAAACAATTTGCGTCTACGCAAATATGAAAACTGAAATAGAACGTTTGATGAACCGAGATCACGTAGATTTGGAGAATGCCAAGTTAAAAATCAAGGCTCAAATGTCCCTCGAGAAAAAGAAAAAATTGGCGACGTTTGTCATTGACAACTCGAAAGATATTGAATCGACATATAGTCAATTTGAAAAATTATTGAAGATATTATAAGGAGTGATGAGATGTCATTTTCTAGTTATTTTTCACCAACGTGTGAAACAAGGGAACTTCATTCGGATCCCGGATTAAGAACGAGATATTACAGAAACAATTTCAAACAGTGTTTGGAAGCATTTGAAAAAATGGCATCATCGGGCAAATTCGATGTTCGAAATGTCAACCCCGAACATGGAGAACTTTACGTAATTTCAAATGGGTATGACATCATCGTGACCATCACACAGGTGACTCCAATTGAATGTGGAATTGATTTTAAAGTCAATTTCTTTAGTTTTGCAGGATTTGGACGACCCAAGAAAAAAGTCATTGAATTCTATAAAGATTTAGATAAACTACTCAAATTCAAAGGGACTGCACTTCATCCTTAGGGAGGTATATTTTTGGAAGGACTCAGAAGCACAGACCGCTTTGTTGCGTTTTCAAAAGCGGTTATTTCAAGCCAGGATTATCAAACCTTAACGCTTTTTTACCAACCGATTATCGGTGAGGGAGCGTTTGTTTTGTTTTGCACGCTTGCGAGCCTTCTTGATCGCCAAAAATTATCATCAAAAGAATACCTGCATAATGATCTTGAATCTTTAGTGAATAAAAGCGTCACTGAGATTGAGAAAGATCGCCATCGTCTTGAGGCCATCGGGCTTCTGGATGTATTTTATCAAAATGACCAATTCATCTATGAAATCAACATGCCGATGTCGCCTTCTGCGTTCGTCAATGATGGCGTCCTTGGAGAATACTTAAAATCATCGATTTCCAAAGATCGTTTTGTGAAAGTCCTTGATATTTTCAAAACGAAATCTTTTAATAAAAAGAACTATATACGGATTACAAAATCATTTGATGAAGTTTTTCCTTCAATGCCTCTTTCTGAACCCGAAATCGAAGAAGATTTGATTGGCGTTCATAATGGCAATGGTGTTTTTGTGAGTAACCATCCCTTTGAATGGAGAACGTTTGAAGAGAGTATTCCAAAAGAATTTTATGACCCTTCACTATTGACAAAAGCAGTCAAGAATAAAATTCTAAATCTAGCTTACGTATATGGGCTGAATGAATTAGATGCAAGAGACATCTATGCAAGAAGTTTCGATGAAAAGACCAAAATCGTCAGTCTCAGCAGACTAGCGACAGAAGCAAGAGAGCATTATAAACTGTCTTCTAGAATAGAACACACCTCAAGCAAAGAACCCCTGAAGAACATTGAAGATCTTCCTCAAGATCCGTTTGAGTATTTCAAAGTCGTTCCGCCTATTCAACTCCTGAAGGAACTGGGGGATGGACATGTCAACGCCTCGGATCTTCGAGTTGCTGAGCGACTGATTGAAGACATCGGCCTTGACAAGGGGGTCGCCAACGTCCTTTTGGCTTATACGTTCCAAATCAAGAATGGAAATCTTCCGAGCTACGATTACTTTGAAAAAGTAGGATCGAGTTGGAAGAGAAATCAGATAAAAACAGTAGAACTCGCAATGGATTATGTAAAGCACTTAAAGAGCCAATATGATCAATCGATGGCAAAAGGAAAAAAGACAAAATATACGAAGACAAACAAGCCGGACATCGAAATCGATTGGCTGGACGAGTATTATAATTCCATTGAATAAGAAAGTGGGTGAAGCCATGAAAAGAGCAGAAGAATATCTCAAAGATTTTCGTCAGAAAACAAGTTCTGATGATATGATTGACAAACTGTTGGAAGACCCAGTCATCCGACGCTTTGTGCTTGAAAACGATCTGAAGCATGATACAATCACTCTCAACATGAACGGCTTTATGACCTTTAAGGAAGCTAAGACAACCTGCCAAAATTGCCCCGGTATCTATGACTGCAAACTAGGCACTTCAGGCATGACGCCAATGCTTCGGTTCTATCAGGATGATGTCATCTTGGATTACACCAAATGTAGATTCAATACCTTTGATGAAACAAAATTAAAAATCGATGCACTTTATGTCCCAAGAAAAATATTTAACTCCGAATTGTCGGACTTTGACCTGATTGGAAATGAAAGAAAAGCCATTCATCAATACATTATGGATTTTTTGAAGAACTATTCAAAAAATTCTCCAAAAAAAGGAATGTACATTTCAGGAATTTTTGGCGCAGGAAAAACTTATATACTTGCATGTGTTGCAAATGAACTTGCAAAAGCTGGATATTCGATTCTATTTGCTTATTATCCTGACCTTGTAAGAGAGTTGAAATCCTCCATTGGCTCAGGAGATTTGGAAAAGAAGGTTGAAAGGCTAAAATCTGCGAACATTCTGTTCCTAGATGATATTGGTGGAGAAGCTCCAAGCGCGTTTATACGAGACGAAGTTCTCGGACCGATTCTTCAACATCGCGTCTTGGAAAATCTCCCGACGTTCTTTTCATCCAACATGCCCGTTCGAGTTTTGAGGGATTCATTAAGGATTGATAATTCGGATACCGAAAAAGTAAAAGCATCTAGAATTTATGAAAGAATTCTCGTGTTGGCGGAAGAATTCGTTTTAACTGAAAAACCTAGAATTTGACTTGACAAACAGTAAGAATCATATATAATGATAGTAAGATAAATACGTTGAATTGGACAACACAGACATACCTAGTTCAAAGCGACAGCGGGAGGGTGAAAGCCGCTGAATCTAAGGGTGTATGTTACCACCAAGGAGTTGACTTTTGAAAAAGTTCCGTATTCCGGCGTTAACGGATTGAGTGCCAGAGCAATCTGGAACAAAGGTGGTACCGCGCATTGTCGTCCTTTATATAGGGCGACTTTTTTATTTATAGGAGGAAACTATGAAAATCAAATTTATCGACGGATCCGTCCGTGAGTTTCAAAATGGAATGACGATTGAAGAGATTGCAAATGCGATTTCTATTTCGTTAAGGAAAAAAAGCATCGGGGCGAAGGTAAATGACAAGATAGTAGATTTAGACCATGTTTTGTCTGAAGATGCTTCGCTTGAACTCATCACGGAAGAAAGTCCTGAGGCCATCGAAATATTGAGACATTCAACCGCTCATTTAATGGCTGAAGCTGTGAAGTCTCTTTATCCAGGGGCACTTTTCGGAGTGGGACCCAACATCGAAGAAGGCTTTTACTATGACATGGACTTGGGAGATCATGTTTTGACCGAGTCTGAGCTTCCTGAAATTGAAAAAATGATGACTAAGTTGGCTTCTCAAAATCAGAAGATTGAACGCAAAGTCATGTCTAAAAAAGATGCGCTCGAGTTCTTCAAATCGGATCGCTATAAAGTTGAGTTGATAACGGATCTTCCTGATTCTGAAGAAATTTCCTCTTATTCCCAAGGCAATTTTACAGATCTTTGCAGAGGGCCACATCTTCCATCGACGAAATGGATTCGCCATTTTAAACTCTTGTCTTTGGCGGGAGCTTATTGGCGTGGAGATTCTAAAAACAAACAGTTGACGAGAGTCTATGGAACAGCATTTTTCACGCAAGAAGATTTGAAAAACCATTTGGAAATTCTTGAAGAAAGAAAGAAACGAGACCACCGCAAACTTGGAAAAGAGCTTGATTTGTTCATGCTAAGCGAATACGGCCCAGGGTTCCCTTTTTGGCTTCCAAACGGAATGATTTTAAGAAGAGAATTGGAAAGTTTCTGGTATCGTGTCCATCTTAAAGAAGGATATAAACTGATTCAAACTCCAATTATGCTCAATAAAGATTTATGGGTTATATCGGGTCACTGGGAGAATTACAGGGAAAACATGTACACTTCAGAGATTGATGATACTGAATTTGCAATCAAACCGATGAACTGTCCTGGCGGAATGCTTGTATATAAAAGAGACTTGCACTCTTACAAAGATTTCCCTCTGAAAGTCGGAGAATTAGGTTTAGTTCACAGACATGAGGCAAGTGGGGCTCTCAATGGCCTCTTTAGAGTCAGAAACTTCACACAAGATGACGCTCACATCTTCATGACGGAAGATCAAATCGTTACGGAAGTCGCTTCCCTCGTCCGGTTGTTTGACTATGTTTACTCTGTGTTTGATTTGAGTTATCATATTGAGCTATCAACAAGACCACTTGAAAAATACATCGGTGAAATCGCAACGTGGGACAAAGCGGAAGCTGCACTCGCAAGCGCGCTTGAATCTATGCACAAAGAATATGTGGTTAATCCTGGAGACGGTGCTTTCTACGGCCCTAAACTCGATTTTAAACTTAGAGATTCCATGAACCGAATTTGGCAATGTGGAACAATTCAATTAGATATGAACTTGCCTGAAAGATTCGATTTGACTTACATTGACCATCTTGGAGAAAAGAAAAGACCCGTTATGCTTCATAGAGCATTATTCGGATCGATTGAGAGATTCATCGGTATTTTGATTGAACACTACGCCGGTGCATTTCCAACATGGCTCGCACCCGTACAAGTTAAAGTCATTCCTGTAAACCTTGAATTTCACAAACAGGCTTCTGATCATTTAATTGAAGTTCTAAAAGAAGCTAATATCAGAGTCGAAGAAGATTACCGAGATGAGAAACTAGGCTACAAAATCCGCGAAGCACAAACGAAAAAAATCCCTTATCAGGTTGTAATCGGCGATGAAGAAGCTGCTTCCGACATGGTAACCTACAGGCGTTATGGAGAAAAAGAACAAGTCAAAATTTCTGTTTCAGAATTCGTCAAAATGATTCAAAAGGAAGTTAAAATTGCATAAAACGTTTTCATGAAAACTAATGAATTATTTACATTCTTTTTTGGTATAATGAAGATGGCTAAAGAAACAAGCAAACCAATAGGTAAGATTGAATGGCATCCATTAATCATCCAATACTTTTGCTTGTTTTCTATTTGTAAAAGGTTACATTATCAATCAAAAGGACATTAATTTTATTACGGGAAACACACTTCAATCTTCATCGGGATGATTGATAAAACCTAGCTAGATGGGTATCGGTACTACCTCTTATTTTACTTTCATAGAAAATTAATATATATGAAAATTGTAAGTCTTTTTTACTTACGGGAAAGGGAAACAAAAATATGGAAAAAGTAAATTTGGATTTAAAGGATCTGGATTTAGAAAAACTGGCTGAATTGGATGAGTACATCAAAACTTTAGATGATCCCGTCGAACGTCTGATCAATGTGCTTCACCGCGCTCAACACATCTTCGGATATCTTCCTCCGAACCTTCAGCTCTACATTGCAAGAAAACTCGATATCAGTGCTGCAAAGGTCAATGGAGTCGTTAGCTTTTACTCTTATTTTACGGAAGAAAAAACCGGAAAATATGTCGTAAGCGTATGCATGGGAACTGCATGTTACGTCAAAGGTGCCGAAAAGGTATTGAAAAAAGTATTAAAAGAACTTGGCGTTAAAAAGAACGAGGTTACAAAAGACGGTTTGTTCTCGGTTAAGGATGTAAGATGCGTTGGTGCCTGCAGTTTGGCTCCAATTTTAACAGTCGGCGATACAGTGTTTGGATACATGACAGAAGATAAAGTTCCTGAAGTATTAAATAAGTTTAGGGGTGAAAACAATGAAAATTAATTCTCGCTCTGAACTAATCAATTTACGCAATTCCTTAAAAAATAAGATTGAATTACGAGAAACCGGAAAATCAAAAGAAGAAACCGTTGAAATTCTCATTGGTATGGCAACGTGCGGGATCGCCTCCGGCGCAAGAGACACCTACAACGAGCTACTCTCTGTAATATCAGAAAAGAAACTATCGCACGTCAAAGTTGTGAGTGTTGGTTGTTTAGGATATTGCTACATGGAACCCACTGTTCAAGTGTGCATCCCTGGAAAAGAGCCTTTGATATATGGAAAGATTTCTAAAGATAAAGCTTTGGAGTTAATTGAAAAAGTTGTAATTGAAGGCGGATATCTGAGTGAAAACCTCCTAGTCAAATCCTTTGATAAGGCAGGTGTAACCTATGAATAACAAAATAACTTTACTCGTATGTGACGGAGCCAGCTGTAAGACTGGACACAATGTAAATCTCATTTCGTCTCTTCAAAAAGCAATTTCTGATAAAAACCTAAATAGTACGGTCAGCGTCATAAAAACCGGATGTTTTGGTGTCTGCTTACAAGGCCCAATCATCAAAGTCTTACCCGATGATTTGCTTTATGTTTCTGTGAAACTAACAGACATCGACGAAATATTAGAAGAGCACATTATCAAAGGAAATGTAGTCACCAGACTCCTTTATAAGGATCCGATGACTTTACAACCCGTCAAGCAACAAAAAGAGACAAAATTCTATCAAAAACAATTTCGGATTGCATTAAGAAATTGCGGACTCATCAATCCAGAAGACATCTCAGAATACATTGCAGTTAGAGGATACGAAGCTTTAGCAACCGTTCTAGCAGAAAACACGCCTACTGAAGTCGTAGATTTGATGAAAAAATCAAAACTTCGCGGTCGTGGCGGCGGCGGATTCCCAACAGGATTGAAATGGGAATTCACAGCAAAACAACCTGGAACAGAAAAATATGTCATTTGCAATGCAGATGAAGGTGACCCAGGCGCATTCATGGACAGAAGTGTTCTTGAAGGTGATCCTCACAGCATTTTGGAAGCCATGGCAATTGCGGGTTATGCAATCGGAGCAAGTCAGGGATTAATATACGTAAGAGCTGAATATCCACTCGCGATTCATCGATTGAATATTGCAATGGAACAAGCCAGAGAAGTTGGATTCTTAGGAAAAAACATATTCTCAAGCGGATTTGACTTTGACATTGACATTCGGTTAGGGGCCGGAGCTTTTGTCTGCGGAGAAGAAACAGCGTTAATTCACTCGATGGAAGGACAAAGAGGCGAGCCTACTAAAAAGCCACCTTTCCCAAGTGTGAGCGGATTCAGACACAAACCTACTTCCGTCAACAACGTTGAAACATTTGCGAACGTTCCAGCCATTATTTTGAATGGTGCGGACTGGTTCGCAAGCATTGGAACCGAAAACTCAAAAGGAACCAAAGTGTTTGCCCTTGCAGGTAAAATCAATAACATCGGACTTGTTGAAGTCCCGATGGGAACCACCCTTCGCGAGATTGTCTATGACATTGGCGGAGGAATGATTAACAACAAAGAATTCAAAGCCGTTCAGTCCGGAGGCCCTTCCGGTGGAGTGATTCCGAAAGAACATTTGGATACACCAATTGACTATGAATCACTAAAGCAAATCGGAAGTATGATGGGCAGCGGAGGACTCATTGTCTTAGACGAAGACGACGACATGGTCCAACTAGCTAAATTCTATCTTGATTTTACGCAAGATGAATCTTGTGGAAAATGCACACCTTGCCGTATTGGAACCAAAAGAATGTTCGAAATTCTAGAACGACTGACCAAATTTGAAGGATCTCCAGATGATTTGGATATCTTGGAAGATTTGGCAATTAATATTAAAAATTCATCTTTGTGCGGTCTTGGACAATCCGCTCCAAATCCGGTTTTAAGCACGATGGACTTCTTCAAAGAAGAGTATGAAGCCTATGCTTATCGAAGAAAAAAACATACTTATTCCATCATCGCAGACAAGTGCATCGGATGTACGAAATGTGCTAGAGTTTGCCCAGTAGCTTGTATTAGCGGAAAAGTAAAAGTACCACACGTCATCGACGAATCTCTATGTATTTCATGTGGAGCATGCTTTACAGCTTGCCCAGTGAATGCAATTGAGAAACCATAGGAGGTGCAGTCATGGTTAACATAAAAATCAACGGAATTCGAATTCAAGTTCCGGATCATACCACCGTTTTGGAAGCCGCAAAGAAAGTTGGAGTTCATATCCCAACCCTTTGCCATCTCAAACTTGACGATTTCGGAATCGTCAATCGGGTCTCAAGTTGTAGAGTCTGCGTTGTTGAAGAAGTCGGAAAACCCTCTTTGATTCCGTCCTGTTCTGCAGTCGTTTACGAAGGAATGAACATTCGTACCGACTCTGTTAAGGCCCTCAATGCACGAAGAAACAATTTAGAATTATTATTGTCAAATCATCCATTCGATTGTTTGACTTGTCCAAAAAACTTACAATGTGAACTTCAATCTTTGGCCAATGAATTACATATTACTGAAATTCATGCCAAAGGTGAGAAAATGCATTATCCGATTGACCGTTCTTCGAACGCAATCGTTAAAGATCCAAATAAATGTGTGATGTGCAGACGTTGCGAAACAATGTGTAATGACGTTCAAACAGTAGGTGTGCTTAGCGCAATCAATCGAGGATTCAATGTTGTTGTCGCTCCTGCATTCAATATTGATTTGGCAGATTCTTCCTGTACTTATTGTGGACAATGCGTTGCAGTATGTCCAACCGCTGCCCTTACAGCAAGAAGTGACATCCAAAAAGTATGGCGGGCACTTGCAAACGAAAGAAGACATGTCGTTGTCCAAGTCGCTCCTGCAGTCCGGGTTGCCATCGGTGAAATGTTCGGAATGGAACCAGGAACAATATCCACTGGTAAAGTCGTAACCGCTTTAAGACGTTTGGGATTTGATGCTGTATTCGATACGAACTTTGGCGCTGACCTCACGATCATTGAAGAAGCAAATGAACTTGTGCATAGAATCCAACATGGTGGAGTCTTACCGATGCTGACGTCCTGCTGCCCTGCTTGGGTCAAATTCTTTGAACATCAATTTCCTGATATGCTTGATATTCCTTCAACCTGCAAATCTCCACAAACAATGCTTGGAGCAATTATCAAGAGTTACTACTTGAAAAACCTTGACATTCTTCCAAGAAGATTGAAAGTGGTTTCGATTATGCCTTGCGTTGCCAAAAAAGCAGAGAGTGCAAGACCTGAATTATCAAAAGAAGAACTCAACCACGTGGATTATGTACTGTCCACCAGAGAGTTTGGATATATGATTAAAGAAGCTGGAATTGACTTTGCAAAGCTTGAAGAATCTGAGTTTGACAATTTGCTTGGCGAATCAACCGGCGCCGCTGCCATCTTCGGTACGACCGGTGGTGTCATCGAAGCCGCAACAAGAACAGCTTATGAAATGATTACCGGAGAGTCTTTAGGAAATGTCGATTTCAAACAACTTAGAGGTTTGGAAGGTATTCGAGAAGCTACGGTCAAAATTGGTGATTTAGATCTTAAAATTGGAATCGCCCATGGACTTGGAAATGCTAGAAAACTTCTTGAGTCCATCAAAGCAGGAACATCTCACTTCCATGCCATTGAAATCATGGCATGTCCTGGTGGATGCATCGGCGGAGGCGGACAACCTTATCACCATGGAAATCAAGATATTTTGAAAAAACGACAAGATGCGATTTATGCAATTGATAAATCATTACCAAAAAGAAAATCTCACGAGAATGAAATGGTTCTCAAATTATATGAAGAGTACCTGGGAGCTCCTTATGGAGAAAAAGCACATGACTTACTCCACACTTGCTACACTCCAGGTGAAAGAATCTAATAAAAATAACGGCCGAGTTTGGCCGTTAATTTTTTTTCTTTTTGAGTGAAGCGACAAAGGAGGCATCCGGATCAATATAAATGGTCTTGTGGTTGGAGTACTGTACGAAAGAACCGAGTTCACCAGGAATCTTCTTTACATGTTTTACAATTGTATAGTCAACTGGAACAGAAGAAGACTGTCTTGCATTTGAAAAATATGCTGCAAGCATAGCAGCGGTGCGAATCGTTTCTTCATTCAATTCACCGCTTTTTTTAACGATGACATGAGACCCATGGATATCTTTTGTATGAAACCACCAATCTGTTGAAGATGCTAGTTTGTTTGTAAGATACTCATTTTGAATATTGTTTTTGCCAACGTGGATGAGTGTAGAATCTTCTAAAATATAAGTGTCGAAATTCGGCAGCCCTTTTTTGGCTTTCTTGTTTCTTGCACGGATATACCCAAGTTTAGATAGTTCATCTTTGATTTCATCAAGGTCGCTCACCGAAGCATTTTCAATCTGCGTAATCATCACGTCGAAATAAGTAATCAGTTTGATTGTCAATTCAATTTGTTTTTCGATATAAGATACTGCATTTTTATTCTTTTTATATTTCTTGTAATACTGATTTGCGTTTTGGATGGGTGAAAGCAGACGGTCTAGTTCTATCTCAATCGTTTGTTCTGTTTCATAATCATAGGCTTTTAATAAATTGTCGCCTCTTGAAACCGTTGAAAGATTCTGTTGAATCAAGTCACCCTTCTTACGGATTAAATCCGAATTTCGAGCAGTATCGAGTTCGAGTGTCAATTTTTCCAGTTTTGATTTATTTTTTTCATATTCTCTTTTCGCCAAATGATAGATATTTTTAGATAATTGTTTCATTCGCTCGATTTTTGAAGTTTCGAGATAGACTTCATCCAACAGCTCGGAAAGAGATGAATAATGTTGTTTAGAAAGTGTCTCTTCGAACACATCGAAAAAATAGAATTTCTGTTGAGTATCAGATAGAGTTCTCGTCGGATTTAATGGAACATTCATCACTTCTTGATAAACACTCCATAAGGAAGCATTTTCTTTTTTTGCTTTTTTGATGATATATTTTGAAAGTGTAGGAGAGAAGCCTCTGAATTTAGAAATCAAATCTTGATAGGTCAATTCGGAAATAGATTCAAGAAATTTCTTGGCGTTTATAAAATCGTCTGGTTCAATTTTATCGTCTTGAGGCAAAGCATATTCGATTCCCCTGACGATGGTTCTTTCTTTCTCTTCAAAGGGAGAGATGTGTTTATAGGCATCAATTAATTTATCAGATTCGTCTGTCACAATCAGATTGGCGTATCTTCCCATGATTTCCATGTAAAGATGATAATTTGTCATGTCTCCGATTTCATTCAGGTTTTGTATTTCAAATTTGATGATACGATCAGAATGAATGGTGTATATGCTTTGAATCACGCCACCTTCGAGATATTTTCTCAGAAGCATGCAAAAGCCACTAGGGTTATCTGGTCGCTCGACATAGTACTTTGTCAAATGAATTCTTGATAAAGTCGTTGACAGAGAAATCGATAATTGGTGGTTTTTTTGGTTCGATCTTATCATGAATAAAAAATCAGTTTTGGTCAACTGATAAATTTTCTGAATTCGTCCTTCTTTAAGCTCCAAATTCAGTTCATTGGCAAGAAATGTCAAAAATCTTCCGTCTAAACTCATAAAATCACCACAACCATTATAACACATGTCAAAAAAAGGAAAAAAAATTTTACTTAATTCAAGTTATATGGTATTATAATTCATAATGAAATTTCTCTGGAGGTGTCGTCATGAAGCTGAATGAACTCGGCTTGCTGGTTGTCATTAGTGGACCATCGGGCGTCGGTAAGGGAACCATCAGAAAAGCTTTATTTAAAATTCAAGACAATAACTTTTGTTATTCCGTCTCCATGACAACACGCAAACCCAGAGAGAACGAAGTGAATGGAGTGGATTACTACTTTGTTTCCAGAGAGGAATTCGTTCGTCGAATTGAAGAAAACAAGTTTCTGGAGTACGCTGAATTTGTCGGAGAATACTATGGAACGCCGGTTGACTACATCGAAAACAACCTCGACGCCGGAAAAGAAGTCATCATGGAAATTGAAGTTCAAGGTGCATTGAAAGTACGCGAAAGAAAACCTGACGCAGTATTTATCTTCATTGTTCCACCTTCAAAACAAGCATTGCTCGATCGTTTGACAAATCGAGGAACCGAACAGACAATCGATATTCAAAAAAGAATTGAAAAAGCAGAAAGAGAATATCATCTTGCTTACAAATACGATTACATCGTTGTGAATGACGATGTGGCGAATGCTGCAGATAGAATTTACGCCATCATTCGAGCTGAACACGCGAAAACAGAAAGATCGATTCACAAATATTACAAATTAATGGAGGGAAAAACCAATGAGTGATAAAAACACTGAAGGATTAAGATATCCTTCAATCGACGACCTCTTGGAAGTCATCGATTCGAAATACAAACTTGCCTATATCTCTGCGAAACGGGCTAAAATCATCAAACACGATAATTTTTCTTCCGTAGACAACAAGTGCGTAAAGCCTGTCGGACAGGCTTTGGAAGAAATTCTAGCGAACAAAGTAAAGGCAGAATTTTAAAACAGCCCAACGGCTGTTTTTCTTTTTTTGTTTTTTCATTTTCATAAATTTACATTCTTTTTTTATGATATAATGTTAAGAGTGATATGGGGTGGATTGGATGAAAGAAAATCTTCAAAAATTGATGAAACTGATAGATTGTAATGACGAAGTCATTCTTGATTACGGCGACCTAGTGAAAGTGGATGTAGATGACGTGACAAACACATGGCATCTCTCTTTTCTTTTTGAGAAGCCAGTCCCTGTTTTAAGATACCGTCGTTTCATCGATTCGATTCGTCAAATTCCAAAGTTCATCGAGAGCGTTAATTCAGCTACATATCAAGTTGAATACGAAGTTCGTACCGATGGAGACCTAATCGATTATTATGATTATGTCATCGATGTACTGATTGAAGAAGATAAACGGATGATGCCACTCAAAGATTACCAAACAGACGTCATCGATGGAAAAATACAAATAATGGTTCCTTACGGAGCGAAGTCGGCAAGTATGTTTCGCAAGGATATCGAAAATGAGCTCGAAAAAAATGGGTTTGACGTACCTGTAGAAATCGTTTTGGACGAAGCAAGCAAAACCATCATGGAGCAAATTGAAAAAACCAATCGCAAATTTGTCCAGTCCAATCAATCAATTACCAATCTCAAAGAAATCAAATACGAGCAAATGAGTGAAGATAATCCAGTTGGAAGTACATTCCATCCGATTTCAGATCTTCCTTTTTCAGAAGAAGATTTAGAGGATTATAAAAGCAAAAACGGTGGGAAAGCTAATTTTACAATTAAAGGAACCGTCGTATCTATTGAAATCAGAGATTTAAGGAATTCATCTCAAGCAAATATTATAGTAACAGATGGTAAAGATAGCATCTCCGTTAAAAAAAGACTTTCCTCACTTGAAGAAAGAGGATTTTTAGAAAATGTCAAAGAAGGCTATGGCCTTTTGATTTATGGATATGCAACTTTTGACAATTATTATGGTGAAGTCGTCCTAAACGGACTACAGTTAGCAAAATCCACTGCAGTATTGCCGAAGGACACAAGAGAAGACCTCGCTCCTGAAAAGCGCGTAGAGCTTCATACACACACGAAGATGTCATCCCTTGATGGAGTTCCAACGGTTACAGAATACGTTGAAAGAGCCGAAAATTGGGGCCATAGCGCAATTGCTATTACGGATCACGGAAGTGTTCAGTCGTTTCCGGACTTTGCACACGCTACACATGGCAAAAGCGTCAAGCCGATCTACGGACTTGAGTTAATTTATGTTAACGACGAATCCGTTACTGTCACCAAAGGAAAATCCGACAAAATGCTCAGCGATGCGACTTATGTCATTTTTGACATTGAAACCACAGGACTCAGTGTGCAATACGATACATTGATTGAACTTGCGGGTGTCAAAATCAAAAACGGTTCAATCCTCTCTGATTTTCAATCTTTTGTCAATCCAGAAAAGGAAGTCAGCCCTTTTACAACAAACTTGACTGGAATTACGAATTCAATGGTCAAAAATGCACCTACTTTAGAAAAGGTACTGAAAGATTTCTACGAGTTCAGCAAAGATACAATTTTAGTCGCTCATAACGCAGACTTTGATCTTGGATTTTTATACAATGGGTATCGGCATTTCGGCATCTCTTCACAAGTACAGCCTTCCATTGACACTTTGACGCTTGCAAAAGCATTATATTCAGGTAGAACAAGATACTCTCTTGACAGTATGTGCAAATTTCTGAAAGTTCCACTCAATGACCATCACCGCGCCATCAATGACGCTAAAGCGACAACGGAAGTCTTCTTGCACATGCTAAAGAAAATGCGCAAGGAAGGGACGACTCGTTTTTCTGACATCAATCTTCAAATTGATCGCTCTGAAGTCTATAAATTCCCCTATCCAAAGCATATTAACCTGCTTGTAAAAAAACAAGAAGGATTAAAAAACCTTTATAAAGTTCTCTCTTTGGCACTAACAACTTATTTTGACAGAGATGGCAAAATAATCAAATCAGAACTCGACAAATACAGAAAAGGAATTTTGGTTTCTTCAGGTTGTCGGAACTCGGATTTCTTTGAAATCGCTTTAAACAAATCAAGAGAAGAATTGCTTGAAGCTGCGAAGTATTATGATTTTTTGGAGGTTCAACCACCATCATCATTTTCTTATATGGAAACCCAAATGCCTAATTGGAGAAACGTGATTGAAGACGTCATCAAAAGAATCGTTGAAGTAGGAAAAGAATTGAATATCTTAGTGTGTGCTACAGGCGATGTTCACCACCTTGACCCACAAGATTTGACATACCGTGAAATCATGATTAACACGCCTCTAGTTGGTGGAGGCGGATTTCATAAGCTTTACCACGAAGACGTTAAACCAAATGAATATTTCATGACCACAGACGAAATGCTGAAGGAATTTCAGTTTTTAGGCGAAGATATTGCCTATGAAATCGTTGTGAAAAACACGAATATCATTTCCGATAGCATTGACGCTTTTGACTTGTTCCCAAAAGAACTTTTTGCGCCAACAGACGAATTTCTTGCTGAGCAAGGCGTTCCTTCTATCAAAGTAAAAGTTGAAAACATGGTTCGCGAAAGAGCGGATAAAATGTATGGCAATCCATTGCCTTTGCTCGTAAAAAAGAGACTTGAAAAGGAACTAGACAGCATTATCAAACATCAATTCTCAACGGTCTATTACATTTCTCATTTATTGGTAAAGAAATCACTTGATGATGGATATCTAGTTGGTTCAAGAGGATCTGTAGGTTCAAGCCTCGTTGCAACATTGATGGACATCACGGAAGTCAATCCTTTACCGCCACATTATGTTTGTCCGAAATGCCATTTTTCCGCCTTCAAGAAAACGGAAGAAGAAAAGTCAATGTATGCATCAAGTGATTTTGAAATTGCAAATCAAAAACTGCTTGACAGGACAGACTGCGGGTGGGACTTGCCCAGTCAAATATGCCCTGTTTGCGGTACACAACTGATTAAAGATGGACATGACATTCCTTTTGAAACCTTCTTAGGATTCAAGGGAGACAAAGTTCCGGATATTGACCTGAATTTCTCAGGAGACTATCAGAGCCAAGTTCATGAATATATCAGAAAATTATTTGGACACAATTATGCTTTCCGGGCTGGAACCATCGGTACTTGCGCTGCAAAAACAGCTTACGCAATGGTTCGTGACTTCTATGAAAAAGCGAATGAAGTTCGCACCACGGCAGGAAAAGCACCGATTATCATCAGACGTTCTGAAATGGAGCGACTTGCCAAAGGAATCGAAGGTTCGAAACGTACAAGCGGACAACATCCTGGCGGAATCGTTGTTGTGCCTAACAATAAAGAAATTTATGATGTAACTCCAATACAGTATCCAGGTGATTCTTCGGACACCAATTGGAAAACAACACATTACGATTACCATTCATTTGAAAGTAATCTATTCAAATTGGATGTTTTGGGTCATGACGATCCAACGATGATTCGTTATTTGATGGACTTGGTAAAAAAAGAGCCTCTTGAATTTCCGTTCTCTGATCCAAAAGACATCCCTGTCGACGACAAGGAAGTTTATCGACTTCTTTCTGGTACTGAAGTTATTGGCCTAACACCCGATGATCTCGGAAGCGATGTCGCAAGTTTTGGAATACCAGAATTTGGAACGAATTTTGTAAGACAGATGTTAAGAGATTCAAGGCCACAATCTTTCTCTGAGTTAGTTAAGATTTCTGGACTCTCTCATGGAACCGATGTTTGGAGTGGAAATGCTCAAGACTTGATTACCGGCCGAAGAAGAGAATTCGGAAGAGTGGACTTCAAAGACATCATTGGATGTCGCGATGACATCATGGTCGACTTGATTGATTATGGAATGCCACCCACAGAATCCTTTGAAATTATGGAATTTGTCAGAAAAGGTAAAGCACCGGCAAATCCCGAAAGATGGTCAATTTACGCTGATTCAATGAGAAGTTATAATGTTCCTGAATGGTATATTTGGGCTTGTAGCAAAATTAAATACATGTTCCCAAAAGCGCATGCGACAGCATATGTTTTGATGGCAATGAGAATTGCATGGTTCAAGCTTTACAGACCTATTTATTTCTATTCCGCCTATTTTTCAAAACGCGCCGATATCTTTGACGTGGATGCCTTCATGGAAGGCGAGATGGGCATTAAACGTAGAATGAACGAAATCAGTGCGAAAGGGAATGACGCTACAGAGAGGGAAAAGAACCTTGAGACCATTCTCGAAATTGCGCTTGAAATGACGAAAAGAGGATTCTCTTTCGTTCCCATTGATATCAACAAATCACATCCAACTGACTTTACGATTACACCAGATAAGAAAGGGCTCATGATGCCGTTCATCGTCATAGACTCTTTGGGAATGAACGTTGCATCTTCCATCATTGAAGCGAGAGAAGACAAACCCTTCATTTCAAAGCAGGATATCAAGACAAGAACGAAATTGTCCACGACTTTATTTGAAAAGCTTGATGCAATCGGCACTTTCGAAGGCATGATCAATGAGAATCAATTATCGTTATTTGACTTATAAAAAAATCACATAAATAACATCATCAAGAATTAAAAAATATTGTATAATATATGGTGCAAGGAGGTTTTATCATGAGATTAAGAAGTTCAAACCCTGTATTAAGAAAAACATTTGAAACAAGTACAAGTATTGACGGTGCTGTAACCTATACGAACGTCGCAATGAGAACCATCTATTTGATTCTAGTTGCAGGTGGTGTTGGAGTTTACACGTACATCAATTTGGGTGGCTATTTGAATCTTGTTTATTTGATTGCCGCATTTATCATTGGATTCATCTCCGTCATCGTCGGAACGAGAAGCGTAACATTATCCCCTGTCTTTTCGACCATTTACGCTGTTGCAGAGGGATATATTCTTGGACTCCTATCATCGTTTTACAGTTATCTGTATGAAGGAATCATTCCTACCGCGATTGCCACAACGGTCATCGTGTTGCTAATCACAATGATTATGTACTCTACCGGAATGGTCAAAGTGACGAACCGTTTTGCATCCTTTTTAGTGATTGGATTGATTTCAGTTATTGCGATGTCTTTAATTGGACTGTTAATTCCATCTATTTTTAGCGGCGGATTCTATTACTTAATCGTTGGATTCTCGGCGATTCTATCCGTACTCTTTTTATTCTTGGATTTTGAAAACATTAAAACCTGTGTTGAAAGCGGAACCGATCGTAAATATAGTTGGATCCTAGCACTTGGGTTAATGGTAACTTTGGTTTGGATTTACCTTGAAATTTTAAGGCTATTAGCGATTTTTTCAAGAAGAAGATAACGGCTTGTCAAATCTTCAAAAAGTGTTATAATTAGTCTATATTCAATACGATGATTAAGAACCTAGTAACTGGAATGAAGCGTTCAAGAGAAAAATACAGATGGTGCGAGTATTTACGTGAATATCCAATGAATTCGTCTTAGGAGTGAGACCAATCCTCTCCGCAGGTCGGCGTTATCGACGTTAAGTGCCGGCTTGTCCGGAACAAAGGTGGTACCACGGTTATTCATAATCGCCCTTTTTTAGGGCGATTTTTTTTATTTGAAGGGAGAAATTATGGATTTGATGAAACAACTACAACAAGTAGTTAATCAAGCAAAAGAGGTTTTTAAGTCTGTTAAGAACGGGCCTGAACTGCAGGATAAAAAGGCAGAATTTTTGGGGAAAAAAGGTGTTATTTCTACCTACATGTCTCAGATGAAAGATCTTCCTAATGATGAAAAGCCAAAATTCGGTCAAATGATCAATGAGATAAAAACATTGATTTCTTTGGAATTTGAAGTTGCCAAAGCAAGACTTGACGAAGAAGCAATTCAAAAGAAACTAATTGAAGAAACAGTTGATGTCACACTTCCAGGGATGTCGATGACTCCCGGAAGCAAACATGTCTTAAATCAAGTGATTGAAGAGATTGAAGACATCTTTTTAGGAATGGGATACTCTATTAAAGAAGGACCAGAAGTCGAGTCTGATCTTTACAACTTTGAAATGTTGAACCTTCCAAAGTCTCATCCAGCGAGAGATATGCAGGATTCTTTTTATATCACAGAAGAATTATTGTTAAGAACTCACACTTCCCCTGTTCAAGTCCGCACACTTTTGGAAAACGGGAAAAAAGAACCTATCAAGATTATCTGTCCTGGAAAAGTCTATCGAAGAGATGACGACGATCAAACTCATTCACATCAATTTATGCAAATTGAGGCGCTTGTGGTTGATTACAAAGCGAACTTATCTGACCTGAAAGGCACACTTCTCGAATTGGCAAGAAAGATGTTTGGAGCACAGCGTCAAATTAGACTTCGTCCTTCGTACTTTCCATTTACAGAACCATCAGTAGAAGTTGATGTCACATGTCACAAATGTAACGGCAAAGGATGTTCGATGTGCAAAGGATCAGGATGGATTGAAATATTGGGAGCTGGAATGGTAAATAATGCCGTTTTGGAAGCCAGCGGATATGATCCGAATATCTATCAAGGCTTTGCACTTGGAATGGGTGTCGAAAGAATCGCAATCTTAAAATATGGAATTGACGATATTAGAGCGCTATACACAAACGATTTGCGCTTTAATCGTCAATGGAAATAAGGGGGGAACATCATGAACGTATCATTGAATTGGCTGAAAGAGTTAGTTGACATCAATTGTTCTTACCCCGAGTTAGTAAATAAGTTTAACTTAAAAAGCGCTGAAATCAGCCGCTTAGAAAAACTAGTAGATGCCAGCATGTTAACAGTTGGCCATGTTTTGACTTGTGTAGAACATCCTTCCTCTGATCATCTTCATGTCTGTGAAGTTGAAGTCCGAGAAGAAACTTTGCAAATCATTTGCGGAGCACCAAACGTGGCTGCAGGACAAAATGTGATTGTTGCGCTTGTAGGCGCAGTTCTCCCAGGAGACTTCTCGATTAAAAAAGCAAAGATAAGAGGTATTGAGTCCTTTGGAATGATTTGTTCATTAGAAGAACTCGGAATCGAAAAAAAATATCATGGAGAAGATGGCATTCATGTATTAAGTGAGGATGCGATAATTGGAGATGATCCATTGAAACATCTTTATCTTGATGATACGGTCATGGAAATTGACATTACACCGAATCGCAGCGACTTATTATCGATGATTGGCGTCGCTTATGACACCAAAGCATTATTAAATACCACTGTGCATTTGAACAAAGTAGAAGTGATTGAAAACAATGAAGAAAATCCTTCCTCCGTTTTTACAGAGACAAACGGATGCCGCTCTTACTACGCGAGGGTCGTTCGAAACGTTAAAATTCACCAAAGTCCAGTTTGGTTAAAGTCCAGACTGATAGCGGCTGGAGTACGTCCCATCAATAATGTCGTTGACATCTCCAACTATGTGATGTTGGAATATGGACAACCTCTACATACTTTTGACTTTGATAAGATTCAATCCAAAAAAATTGTTGTGAAAGATGCAAATGATTTAGATGAAATCGTAACTTTAGATGGCAAGAAAAGAATACTGACATCAGAAGATTTGGTTATCACTGACGGAGAAAAATTGATTGCTTTGGCAGGTGTTATGGGTGGACTTGAAACCGAAGTATCAGCTGAGACAACAACCATACTGATTGAATCAGCTACCTTCGATCCGATTCGAGTTCGTAAAACCTCGAAGAGACTCGATTTAAGAAGTGAAGCCTCTATTCGGTTTGAAAGAGGACTGGATCCAGCTAGATCAAAAGAAGCATGCGACAGGGCTGCAGAGTTGCTGAAAGAACTTGCTGATGGAGAAATTATGAAGGGAACTTCTTTCTTCGATATGCACTCAAATCGACCAATCGTGGTTAATCTACCCCTTTCAAAAGTAACTCAAACAACCGGAAGAGAGTACTCTCTAGATGAAATCAAAGAGGTGTTCAATCGACTAACATTTGACTATTCAGTACGTGACGGGGAATTCAAAGTCACAGTGCCAACACGTAGACAAGACATTTTAGGTGTTCAGGACTTAATTGAAGAAATCGTCAGAATTCATGGTTATGAATTTATCCCTACTACATTTCCAGTGACGCCGACCAGTGGGTCCTTAACCCAGATTCAAAAGCTGAGAAGAAAAGTGCGCTCATTCCTTACGAGTGTTGGGTTGGACGAAACAAACACCTACTCGCTTACAACTGAAGAAAAAGCAACCATGTTTGATTTGGAAGCTTCAAAGCCGATTAGATTGTTTAACCCAATGTCTGAGGAAAAAGCCTACTTACGCCATTCCTTGATACCCTCTATGCTTGATGCTCTCCAATATAACCTTGCAAGAAAAATCGATCAAGTCCGCTTTTTTGAACTCGGTAAGAACTATCAACTCGGGCGTGAAAAAGAAATTCTCTGTGGTGTGTTGTCAGGAGATTATCAAAATACTTTATGGCAGGGAAAAAAAGAACCGATTGATTTCTTTGTGGTCAAAGGAATTCTATCCGCTTTGCTATATCGTTTGTCAATTGAAAATGCTGAAATCGAAAAGCCAACAATATTAATCCCATTTCTACATCCTGGGATTTGTGCAGTCGTAAACTTAAATGGAAGACACATCGGATACTTGGGCAAACTTCATCCTGAAGTTGAAATGAAGTTAGACCTGCCGAGCACTTACGTTTTTGAAATCGACTTTGATGCAATTGCAACTTACCAAGTTCCAGAAGTGATTATGAAACCAATCCCTAAGTATCCCTCTGTTTCAAGAGATATTGCCATTCTTTTGGACGAACAAATTACATCCAAAGAAATTGTTGAAGTGATTCAATCGTCCATGAAATCTTCTTTACAATCTGTACAAATCTTTGATCTTTATAAGGGTGACAAAATTCAAAAAGGAAAGAAATCCATTGCATTGAATCTGATGTTTCAAGATGAACAAAAGACACTCTCCACTGAAGAAATTGACCAGTTTATCAGTAAAATTGTAAAACGACTTAATACTTCCTTTGGAGCTGAATTAAGAATTTAAGTGAAATCAGTCGGCAAATGCCGATTGATTTTTTTTCGTTTTATCACTTCAGAAAAATGCGATACTGAACATCATTTTATGGTATAATATGAACGATAGTTTAAGGAGGGGATCTTTTTGTCTTACATCATTGAAGTAAAGAATTTAGTTAAGAATTATAAAGAAGTTCAAGCAGTAAAAAACATTAGTTTCTATGTAGAAGAAGGTACTCTTTTCGCCTTCTTGGGACCGAACGGCGCAGGAAAGTCTACAACTATAAACGTCATTTGCACTTTGCTCTCGTATGAATCTGGAGAAGTAATTATTAATCATCACATTCTAGGAAAAGATGATTCTCTTATACGAGATGAAATCGGAATTGTTTTTCAAGACACTGTTCTGGATCCTTTGCTAACGATTAGAGAAAACCTTGAAACAAGAGGCAGCTTATATCGAATGGATAAAGCAACTCTGAAGGAAGCCATTGATGAAGCCTTACATGTGACTGATATCTTTGATATTCAAAATCGCAGATATGGGAAATTGTCTGGAGGACAGAAAAGAAGGGCCGACATCGCAAGAGCTTTGATTAACCGTCCGAAGATCTTGTTTTTAGATGAGCCAACGACCGGACTTGACCCACAGACTAGAAGTAATGTCTGGCAAACTATTCAAAAAATGCAAAAATCGAAAAATATGACGGTTTTCCTAACAACGCATTACCTTGAAGAAGCAGATGAAGCGGATTATGTCGTAATTATCGATAATGGTGTGATTGCAGCGAAAGGAACTCCAGCTGCATTGAAGGACGAATACTCCCATGATTATTTTGTTGCAAGTCCCAAAAACATGGAAAAAGCAGTCAAGTTGCTTGGGGCTAAAACCGAATATATAATCAAAAATGATACGATTCGCATTGCTTTAAATAGCACTTTGGAATCAGTAGAATATATCCATTTGCTTGAAAATGAGTTAAAATCTTTTCAAGTTTTGAACGGTAATCTCGATGATGCATTTATTACAATTACCGGAAAGGAGATTAAATAATGATCCTTTCAATGGTTAAAAGAAATTTAAAATGTTATTTCCGTGACAAAGCTTCAGTCTTTTTTTCAATGTTCGGAGTCATCATTATTATTGGACTTTATTTGCTCTTCCTCGGAAGCATGATAGAAGGAAGTGTGTCTTCTTTTGCGGGAGATAATGCACGTTTTTTCATTGATAGTTGGATTATGGGCGGCGTTGTTGCCGCATCTACAATGACGACAACCCTTGGCGCATACGGAATCATGGTGACAGATCAATCAACAAAAGTGATTCGTGACTTTAAGTCCTCTCCAATGAAAAGATGGCAACTGGTATTATCTTATATCATCAGTGCGATGATTATCGGATCCATCATGAGTTTGTTTACTTTGGTTCTTGCAGAGGCCTATATCTGCATTAAAGGATCCATTTTGTCTTTTGATACGCTGGTTAAAGTTCTTTTGGTTATGTTACTCAGTGTTACTTCGTCGAGCGCACTTGTTTTTTTCATGATTGTATTCATCAAAAGTTCAAACGCGTTTGCAGCTGTCTCTACCATCATCGGAACGTTCATCGGGTTTATGACCGGAATCTACATTCCAATCGGACAACTCCCTTCAGCTGTACAAACGGTTATTAAAATATTCCCTATTTCGCATTCTGCGGTTTTACTCAGACAGTTGATGATGAATGAAGCCATCCCAATCAATCTTGTACCGGAAGAATTCAGACTGTTTTTGGGAATTAATTTAGAAGCCAACGGAGTCGTTATCGCCAATTGGGTTCATATTATGGTGCTCGTCGGTACTGCAGTTGTATTCTATCTAGCATCTCTCATCATTGTAACGCGCCGTAAGGAAAAAGAATAGAAAGGAAACCTATGAAGAATAACCTATTAGACTACACACTAGAAAAATTAGCCGAGGAACTAACCTCGTCGGGTTATAAAAAATTTAATGCAACTCAAATTTTTGAGTGGGTTTATCAAAAGCGTGTCATTGATTTTTCTCAGATGACCAATTTGTCTAGTTCTCTCAAAGATTTTCTAATTGAACATTTCTCCATTCATTTTTTGAATGAAATCATCAGACAAACTTCAACGGATGGAACAACCAAGTTTTTGTTTTCACTCGATGATGCCCATTCAATTGAAACGGTGTTGATGACACATGATTATGGACTATCTCTTTGCGTTACATCTCAAGTGGGTTGTAACATGGGATGCACTTTTTGCGCTTCCGGTTTGAAGAAAAGGGTTCGCAATCTCACAGTAGGAGAACTTGTTTCTCAAATTATATCCGTAGAGCATTTGCTCGGAATTAAAATCACGCACACGGTTGTGATGGGAACAGGAGAACCTTTTGACAATTATGATAACGTCATGGATTTCATCAGAGTCATCAATGAAAGCAAAGGACTTGCAATAGGTCAAAGACATATTACAGTGTCCACTTGTGGAATCGTTCCAAGGATTTACCAATATGCAAAAGAACCGATTCGCAGCAATCTAGCCATCAGCCTTCATGCGCCTAATGATGACTTAAGAAACCAATTGATGCCCATTAACAAACGGTATCCTTTAAGAGATCTCATCAAAGCGTGCGAAGTCTATTTTGAAGAGACTTCCAGAAGGATAACTTTTGAATACATCCTTCTTAAAGGCGAAAATGACGACATCAAACACGCAGATGAATTAAGTGATTTATTGAGAGGCTTGAACGCCTATGTGAATCTGATTCCCTATAATGTTGTGGATGAGTTTTCGCATCAAAAAACGGATATTTCAAGAGCGATGGCATTCTACGATCGATTGGCAAAAAGAGGCATTGTGGCCACGCTTCGAAAAGAACAGGGCTCAGACATCAACGCTGCTTGCGGGCAGTTAAGACTGAAATCCGAAGACAAGTCATAATCAGTTGATATTGTTTGACTCAGCTAGTTATAAGTGTTAAACTATATAATGATTTTTCATATGGAAGGAGCGATATAATATGAATCAAGAGATTAAAAAAATAGCTTTACTGACTGGAGGCGGAGACTGCTCGGGATTAAATGCAGTCATACGTGCCGTTGTTAGAACCGCCATATTAAAATACAATTACGAAGTCGTTGGATTCATGGGTGGATACTATGGACTTTATAAAGATGACTTTATCGATATGGACTTAAGAACCGTTTCAGGTATTCTTCACCAGGGTGGAACCATTCTAAAAAATTCAAACAAGGACAACCTATTCAATTTCAGAAGTGTGGATGAAGATGGAAACGTGACTTATTCTGACGTGTCTGATGTCGCTATTGCAAACTTAAAAAAACATAATGTTGATGCACTCATCATCATTGGCGGAGACGGAACTTTAACAAGTGCTCGTGACTTTGCTAGAAAAGGAATCAATGTCGTCGGTATCCCCAAAACCATCGACAATGACGTTCCAGCAACCGAAATCACATTCGGGTACAGAACAGCTCTAGACCACATTATGCTCGCCCTCGATGCATTGCATACAACCGCTTTTTCGCATGACAGAATCATGATTCTCGAAGTCATGGGAAGAAATGCAGGTTGGCTTGCTTTGGAAGGTGGAATCGCCGGTTCTGCAGATGTTATTTTAATTCCAGAGATTCCTTACGACCTAAAAAAAGTTGCACAAAAAGTATTAGATCGTTATAATTCCGGATCCAAGTTTTCAGTCATCTGTATCTCAGAAGGCGCAAAGCCAATCGATGGTGACGTCACCATTAAAATGATTGACCAAACAAGCGCTGACTCCGTTCGTTTGGGCGGCGTTGGAGAATTGGTTGGAAAAGCACTTGAAAAACTCGTGAAACCAATCACTGGACAAGACATTCGTACAACCAATTTAGGATACATTCAACGTGGTGGAGTTACAAACACATTTGACCGCGTATTGAGTACAAAATATGGTTCTTACGCTGTTGACATGATTGCTCGCGGAGACTTTGGTCAAATGGTCACAGTTAAAAACGACAAGATGCAAACAGTCTTCATCGAAGATGTTGTTGGCTCAGGAAAAACTGGAGAAACCAGCAGAGGTGGAGCTAGAAAGGTTAATCCGAATGGAGACCTTGTAACCGCCGCCAAAGGAATCGGCGTTGTATTTGGAGACTGATTTTAGATAAAGTATTTCTTAAGTTTAATGATTGTGCTACAATAAATTTGTAAATAAAATCTTATAAGGAGGAACATTTATGGAATTGAAAGGCTCAAAAACAGAACAAAACCTGATGTCTGCATTTGCAGGAGAATCACAAGCAAGAAACAAGTATACTTATTATGCTAGCGTTGCTAAAAAGGAAGGGTACAATCAAATCTCTGAATTCTTCCTAGAAACTGCTGAAAACGAAAAAGAACATGCAAAGATTTGGTTCAAATTACTGCATGGCGGTGAAGTTCCTACAACGGAAGTCAATTTGGCTGACGGCGCAGCTGGAGAACATTATGAATGGACTGACATGTACAAGGGATTCGCTGCAGTCGCAAGAGAAGAAGGATTCAACAAAATCGCTTATCTTTTCGAAGGTGTCGCTGCAATTGAAAAAACTCATGAAGCTAGATACCTTGCATTACTTGACAGTTTAAAGGGAAGCAAACTATTTGAATCTGACAATGAATCACAAATGTGGATTTGCCTTGAATGCGGACACATCCATGTCGGTAAGAAAGCACCGAACAAATGTCCTGTATGTGGACATGACCAAGGATATTTCAAAAAATACGTTAAAACTTATTAAGAGAAGAAGACACTTGTCTTCTTTTTTTTTGGTTTTTCTTGTATAATGATATTATCATTTCTAATGGAGGCCATTATTTGAAAAAAGGAAGGATCATTAAACTAATCGGAGGGCTCTATACCGTTGTCGACGATACTCGTCAATTATCGGTTGTCAAACCCAGAGGCGTTTTTAGATACAGAAATTTAGATCCTAAAGTGGGAGATTTCGTGATGTATGATGAAGATACAATTCACGAATTGCTACCCAGATTCAATGATTTGAACAGACCATCGATTTGTAATATCGATCAGGCTTTATTGATTTCTTCGTCTGTTGAACCTGATTTCAGTTCATTGCTATTGGACAAGTTTTTGGCGATGGTGGAGTTCAATCATATCCTCCCAGTCATTGTGATTACGAAGATTGACCTTCTAACTGAAGAACAACTTTCTGATTTAAAATCCACACTTGAATATTATCAAAAATATTACAAAGTGATTTTCTTTAGCACCAAAACTAGTGTTGGCCTTGAAGAAATTAAAGACGTGATCAAGGATAAGGTCAATGTTCTGACTGGTCAAACCGGCGCAGGAAAAAGCAGTCTACTAAACACAGTCGATCCAACTTTAAACTTGGCAACGAATGAAATTTCAAAAGCCCTCGGAAGAGGCAAGCATACAACAAGACACGTCGAACTCATTCCACTTGTAAACGGATGGATTGCTGATACACCTGGTTTTTCGAAACTGGAGTTCTATGACATGGAAGACATTCAACTGAAAGACTCCTTTCCGGATTTGTTTCAGTTAGGCTCTCATTGTAGATTCAATGGATGCTTTCATCAGACGGAACCTGGATGTGCAGTAAAACAGGCCGTTGAAGAAGGTACTCTTCCTAAAGAAAGATACTTAAATTATATTAAATTACTAGAAGAAATCAGATCTTACAAGATTAAATATTGAGGTAAAAGAATGATTATATCACCATCGTTTCTGTCTGCAGACTTTAAAAAACTAAAGAACGAAATTCTATCTGTTAGTCATGCAAAATGGCTTCATTTTGATGTTATGGATGGCCAATTTGTTCGAAATATTACTTATGATTATGAAACATTAAGAGAAGTGGCTGCTTACAGTCAACAGTTTTTTGATTGTCATTTGATGATTGAAAATCCGATGCTCTTTATTGAACAATATATTGCTGCAGGAGCTGATTTGGTCACTTTTCATTATGAGGCTGATCCGAATCGGGTTTCACTTCTCATCGACTTGATTCATGAGCTTGATGCAGATTGCGGTATTTCAGTCAAACCTGATACGGATATCGAGGTGTTAGGCCCGTATCTTGCAAAAGTCGATCTCATTTTAGTGATGAGCGTTGAACCAGGGAAGGGCGGTCAAGCTTTTCTTCCTAGTTCAATTGATAAAATAGAATGGCTTGATAAAATGCGAAAAAGACATGGGTATAAATATGTCATTGAAGTGGATGGAGGAATCAATCAAGAAACGTTTCCTTTGGTTAAAAACGCCGGGGCAGACATTGCAGTCGTGGGCTCTTACCTTTTCAAAGCAACTGATCGAAATAAATTGATTGATGAATTAGAAAATGATTGATAAAATCAAAATATTCACTGGACCCAATAATTACACACTTTCAAACGTATACTTTGAGGAGTCTGATGAAATGATCGTCGGAGTTGACTCCGGACTTGAGTATTTGATAGATGCGAAAATGCACGTCGATTTAGCCATCGGCGATTTTGACTCGATTCGAAAAGAATATGTTGCTCATTTGTCTGAATATGTCGATGAAATCATCAAATTACCAACAGAAAAGAATATGACAGACTTGGCTTATGCCATTGATTATTTATATAATAACTTTGCATATCAAAGCATTGAAATCTATGGAGGAATCGGAGGGAGAATTGACCATTTATTTGCGAACGTCAATCTTCTGAAACGGTTCCAAATTTCTTTTAGAGATGATCAACATCAGATTTTTGTTTTAAAAAAAGGAAAACACAACATCGAAAATTACTACAAGTACATCTCATTTTTTGCGATTGAAGACGTATTTGAATTGAATATCAAAGGATTTAAATATGAACTTGATGATTACTTGCTATCTACTTCCGATTCTGTGTGCGTATCTAATGAAGGCGGAGGAGTAGTCGAGTTTTCCAAGGGAAGACTCATGGTTGTTTGCTCCAACGAAAAATAATTTCTTTTTCACAAAACAAACATAATCCAGTATTATAATAGACTCAAAAAATATTGAATTCATTGCCATCGAAAGGATGATTACATGAAAAAATTATTGATTTTTGCACTTATAGCCGCATTCACCGCAGTTCTTGCTGGATGCTCTTTTAACTTTACGACAACCTCGACTTCTGCGACGACTTTTGTGACCTCAACGACTTCATATACGACAGGCACAACGACTCCAACTTCGGGAACGACTATCATTGATATCGACCAAATCAAGGCAGATGTCTATCAACGGATTTACAATGAAATGTATGAGTCAATCAAAGCAGAAGTCATTCAAAATATATCCGAAGATCGCTTCGACGAAATTTATCAATCTGTTATGTTGGACTTGCTAAAGAGAATTGATACGGGTGAAATCACAGTCACTGCGAAAACTGTCATTGACATGATTTATGAAGTTGTTGCCAGTGAAGCCAATGCAGTCATTGGTGTTTCTGCGTATGCAGCTGATGGTACGACTTTGAACGCGGTAGGATCTGGAGTGATTTATAAACATTTGGATAATGTCTATTATGTTGTGACGAACAATCATGTCGTTGCTGAAGGCACTATTTATAAAATCGCACTCGAAGACGGAACTGAAATCCCTGCAACACTTCGTGGAGTCGATTCCTTGGTTGACGTGGCGGTTCTTTATTTCACTTCGAGTGAAACCTTCCCTGTAGCTAAATTTGCTGATTCAAATACCGTCCAAAAAGGAACTATTGTTTTGGCAGTTGGAAATCCGAATGGATATGATTATTACCGTTCTGTAACGATGGGAATCGTTTCAGGCACAAGCCGTTACTTTGATATCAACAGTGATAATGTAAAAGATATGTTCGTAGGATACATTCAACATGATGCATCTATTAATGCTGGAAACAGCGGTGGCGCACTTTTCAACTTAGATGGTGAAGTCATTGGAATCAATGTCATCAAGATTGCTGCAACAGAGATTGAAGGTATGGGATTCGCGATTCCTTCGAGTTTAGTTTCTGATATTTGTTCAGACATTGAAATATATGGAGTATCAAAACAAAAACCGGTCTTAGGCATTGAATTCATTGATATTTCTACGGGAAGAGATTATTTAACTCAAGAATTGCATGTTACAATTCCATCAACCATTACCACGGGGTTCTACATTAACAGCGTTGTGACGAACTCGACGATGGATGGATACATATTACCAGGAGATATCATCCTTGAAATTGGAGATATTACAATTGTAAACACAACTGACTTTGTTACCCAGTTTAGTAGTAGGTACAGAGTTGGAGACATCATTAGTGTTGTTGTCTACCGTGGAGGTAGCACACTAACGCTTAATGACATTGAGCTGAAACAAAATCCGGAGGCTTAAGATATGAAAAAAATACGAATATTGATATTGACGCTTTTCATCGCATTGTCTGTCGTGGCTTGTCAAAGCGTCAATGCGGATACAACAACGACAACTGTGGCGACTTCTACAACGACAACATGGAATACAACAATCCCGGATACAACCGTTACGATTGATGATGGCTCTAAAACTTATGTATATGACAGCTATCAAGATTTGGTTGATCAAATCTATCAAGATGTCTACGATGATATCTATGCAGATGTATATAACGACATTGAACAAATGTTGACAGAGCAATTGTACGAAGAAATTTATCAAACGGTATCGGATAACTTAGCCATTGAGTTTTCTCAAGAAGAGATTGGTGTCTATGTCGCAGCTTTACAAACTAAAATTTACGACATTACAGCAATTGTTGATAATGCAGTCGTCGGTGTTTCTACATACACTGGAACTACGGGAGACTCATTAGGAACTGGAGTTGTGTATTCATACAATTCACTAACCAATACTTACTACTTAATCACAAACCATCATGTTATTGATGGTGGTGACAATTACAGAGTTGTATTTTCGGATGATAGTTACGTGGTAGCGACTTTATTGGGGTCTAACGCTGACATCGATATTGCAATATTATCCTTTAGTGGAGCTTCACTCGGCTATTCGATTACGCCAGTCACTCTTGCTAATTCTGATGATGTTTTACCAGGCACTTTGGTCATCGCTGCAGGAAACCCTCAAGGCTATGATTTCTATGGATCTGTGACTTTGGGAATTGTTGCAGGTGTCAACCGCGATGTTGATGGCAATGGCCTCGTAGACTATATTCAACATGACGCTCCAATCAATGCTGGAAATAGTGGAGGACCACTATTCAATTTGAATGGCGAGGTGATTGGAATCAACGTATCTAAACTCGCTGCAACAGATATCGAAGGAATGGGATTTTCAATTCCAAGCAATCAGGTCATTGATGTGATTCAGACGATTGCTCCAAACACTCTACCTTAATAAAACATGAAAAAAGGCCTTCAAGCGAAGGCCTTTTATTTTGGCAAATTCTTGTTAAGCTCTTGTTACTTTACCGCTCTTCAACGCCCTAGCAGAAACGTATACCCGTTTAACTTGACCGTTTTCATCGACGATACGTACTTTTTGTAAGTTCGCCTTCCACAGCTTTCTAGTCGCATGCATGGAATGAGAACGTTGGTTACCTGACATGAATTTTTTACCTGTTATTGCACATACTCTTGGCATGATATCACTCCGTTTCTGTAAAGATTTCAGCATATTATATTTTAACAGTCAGAGGGCTAAAATGCAAGTAAAATTTACTTTTTTTTCCAAGACATGCGGTAAGGTTGTAAGGAAAGGCTAAAATCGTTGCATTTTGCTTACCTATATGATAAAATGTTATTGCTTTTTTGGTTTGAAATTCAAACAAAGAAATTAAAGCAATATAATCGTATATAATCATGCAAATATGGGGGGCAAATATGGATACACTTGTCTTAGATGGCAATCGACTGAAGCAGCTAATCGTCAATGGAAGTATCAAATTAAGAAACAATATGGAAAGAATCAATCAACTGAATGTATTTCCTGTTCCAGATGGAGATACTGGTTCAAATATGTCAGCGACAATGAATGCTGGCGCAAAGGCAGTTTTAACCATTGAAGAACCTTCAATCGGATCGATGGCAAAATTGCTTGCCCGTGGAATGTTAATGGGGGCTAGAGGGAATTCAGGGGTTATCTTATCACAACTTTTCAGTGGGTTGGCAGCGGGGTTAAAAGGACTAGACACTGTCGACTTGGTTGGCTTTTCACTCGCTTTAAGAAAAGGCGTGGAACAAGCGTACTCCGCAGTCATTAATCCTGTCGAAGGAACCATATTAACTGTCGCAAGAGAAGGCGCAGATCGTGTTGTTTCAGTTGCTCAAGATGCAAAAGATTTTGAAGAATTCTTCGACATCTATCTTGAAGAACTAAATGCTTCTCTAGAAAGGACGCCGGACCTATTGCCGATTTTAAAAGAAGTTGGAGTCATTGATTCCGGTGGCGCAGGGTATATTGAAATCGTTATGGGAATGTCCGATGCTTTAAAAGGCAAAGTTTATGAACAAGCGAAAGATCAACAATTAGAACCGAAAATGAACCATATGAATTTACAGTCTTTTTCTGGGGACATCGATTGGGGATATTGTACAGAATTTATCATGGAAATCGAAAAAATGGATGAGTTCAGCCAAAAAGATTTCACTGAAATGATTTCTGGACTTGGTGATTCTTTGGTTGTTGTTCAAGATGAAAACATTTTAAAAGTACACGTACATACGAAGACTCCAGGAGATGCTTTAAACTTAGCGCAACACTGGGGACACTTTATTAACATCAAAATTGAAAATATGACTTTACAACATACAGAAGTATTGATCCATCAACCTGTTGAAGACACATGTGAATGCGGGCATGACCATTCTTATGGTGTCGCTCCTAAAATGAAGAAGAAGTATGCTTTGGTTGCCGTCGTCAATGGCGAAGGGCTAAAAGAAACCTTCATTGAAATGGGATGCGATTATATCATTGCTGGTGGGCAAACAATGAATCCTTCGATTGAAGACTTCGTCAACGCATGCAATACCATTAATGCAGATTACATCATTTTAATTCCAAACAATAAGAATGTATTACTATCAGCGGAAACCGCTGCTAAAATCATTGAAGATAAAGAAGTGCATGTTCTTCCGGCAAAAACAATTGCCCAAGGATACGCCGCTCTTACAATGTTTGACGCAACACAAGACGTAGCGACAAATTTGGAAGAAATGACAAATCACATTAAAAACGTTAAAACCGGAGAAGTCACTTACGCGATTCGCGAAAGTGTCAATAATGGCACAATTATCAATAAAGACGACTTTATGGGCATCTTCGATGGTAAAATTATCATTTCGAATCCTTCCCGTAAAGAAACGATTAAAACATTAGTTTCTTCGATGATTGATCAAAAATCTGAAATCATCACCATCATGGTTGGAAGCGGTGTTCCTGAAGAAGAAGTATTTTCACTCACCGAAATGATTGAAAGTGACCATTCAGTTGAAATCGAAATTATACACGGTGGACAAGATATTTATTCCTATATTATATCAGTTGAATAAAGGGTATTGAAAAATACTCTTTTTTTGTATATAGTAAACGTAGGTGATGAGATGGCTGAGCTGATTAATATCAAGGGAATCGGAAAAACGTCCCTCGAGAAACTAAAACAGAATCGAATCATGGATGTGGACGATTTGGTTAAGACTTATCCATCTAAGTACAGACTGAACGAAATCAAATCAATTCATAACATGACAATAAATGAAGAAATCACTTTAGAGGGGACTTTAACTAAAAATCCCCTTGTTTATTATATCCGAAAAAAACTAACTAAGATGAAACTTCAGATGCTGATTGAAGACAAGTCCATTGACGTTTCGATCTTTAACCGCGAATTTTTGAAAAATAATCTTTCAATCGAAGACACACTCGTCATCACCGGAAGATTTCAAACTCCTTCTCAATTTTTAGCGAGCGATATTGTCAAACGACACAATTATCTAGAGGGAATCATTCCAGAATATAAATTAGAAGGACTCTCCAGTAAACTCTTGTCCAAATGGATTGATTATGCCCTTCAAAACGAGTTTGTTAAAATAGAAGAAACATTACCAGAGTTTATACTGAAAAAGAATCATCTTCCTGACATGAATCGGTTTTTCCAAGTTGTGCATCATCCGAATACACTCTTGGAAGTTGAAATATCTCAAAACAGGATTAAGTATGAAGAATTGATTTCATTTTTCTTAAAACTTGAAATCATGAAACAGGAACACCGCGAGGCGTTTATCAGAAGAAAAACATACGATATCCAGAAGGTAAAAGATTTTATTTCAACTTTGCCTTTCGTATTGACTGAAGATCAAAAGGCAGCGACAAATGACATTTTTCGAGACTTAAAATCCAATCGTCAGATGAACCGACTTCTTCAAGGAGACACAGGGTCTGGGAAAACCGTATGTGCTGCAATTGCAATATACGCAGTCATTACGGGCGGGGAACAAGTCGCATTAATGGCCCCAACTGAGCTCTTGGCGATACAGCATGAAGCGACTTTAAAACAGTATCTTGACCCGTTTCATGTCAAAACTGCATTTCTTAGTAGTAGCGTAATAGGTAAAGAAAGAGAATCCATCCTCCAAGAGTTGAAGAATGGGAAAATCGATTTATTGATTGGGACACATTCATTGATTCAAGAAAACGTCGCATTTCATCGACTTGGATTTGTCGTTATCGACGAACAGCATCGATTTGGTGTAAATCAACGAAAATCTCTTCGTCAAAAAGGACTTTCTCCGGATGTTCTGTTCATGAGCGCAACACCGATTCCAAGAACTCTTGCCATCACGATTTTTAAGGATATGGATATCTCCTCCATTCACTCCATCCCACCAGGAAGACCGCCAATCATCACTGAAATGGCTCCCTATGAAAATCTAAATAAGACACTTTCTAAAATGGAAGAAGAAATAAAGAAAGAACATCAGTGTTACGTTATTGTTCCATTGATTCAAGAAAATGAGGAATCGAACTCCATATCAATTGATGAAGCCTACATGATTGTTTCTTCCGGATTGCCAAAAGAAGTAAAAATAGGTGTATTGCACGGAAAAATGAAGAGTCAAGAAAAAGAGAATGTCTTGAACCTCTTCTATCAAAACAAGATTCAAGTTTTAGTGTCGACGACAGTTGTTGAAGTTGGACTCAATGTTCCAAACGCCACTTTCATGACGATACTCAATGCCAATAGATTCGGATTATCCCAATTGCACCAATTGCGAGGAAGGGTCAGAAGAAGCCAATCTCAAGCCTATTGCCATTTAATTCATGATGGGTTATTGGAAGACGAAAACAGGCTCGAAATCCTATGCAAAACAAACGATGGGTTTGAAATCAGCGAAGCGGATCTCAAATACCGAGGACCTGGTCAGATTTTTGGAGAAGAACAAACAGGAATTCCAAGATTCAAGATGGCTAATTTCGTAATGGATCAGTACTTAATTCAATCGGCTATTGAAGACGCATCCGAAATTTTGAAGTCAAATGACCCAAAAAGCTTGGCGATGCGGAATAGAATCACAAACACACTTGACTCTTATCATTTGGATTAAATTATGATATACTATTGTTTGAAAATATACGAGGTGTAAATATATGATTAGAATTGGCGTAGATGCAATGGGCGGAGATTACGCCCCCAAAGAACAAGTCGAAGGATCGATGCTCGCGATTAAAAAAATACCTGACATTGAAATCAACCTATATGGTGACGAAACTGAAATCCGTAAATATCTTACGAATGAAGAGAGAATCCATATCATTCAAAGTGGCTACGTAATACCGATGGGGGAGAAAAACCCAATCAAAACCATTAAAGAACACCCTGAAGCTTCAATGTCAATGGCTCTTTCTAGCTTAAGAAAGGACCAAAATGATGCAGTTGTCAGCAGTGGAGCAACACAAGCACTGATTTCAGGAGCTCATATATTGGTCAGAAGAATGCATGGATTTAAAAGAACTGCCATCGCACCAGTATTACCAAGCGTTTCAGGCAGACCCACGATTCTTTTGGACAGCGGAGCGAATTTAGAGATTCGTCCTGAACATATGCTTCAACAAGCGTATTTTGCATGTGTCTATGCAAAAGAGGTCTTGGGTCGTGAAAAACCAGTTGTCGGATTAATCAACATTGGAACCGAAGAAGGAAAAGGAAGAGAACTGGATAAAGAAGTATATCAGTTGTTTAAAGAGACTAAACTATTTGAATTTTATGGAAACGTTGAACCCAAAATGGTTCTTGACCCACCTTGTGACATTTTAATCAGTGATGGATTCACGGCAAACATTGTCATGAAAACGGTCGAAGGAACAGCTAAGGGAATGGGCGTTATTTTAAAGAAAGAGCTCAAATCTTCTATTTTTGGAAAGATTGGCGCGCTTTTTGCAATGAAAAACCTAAAAAACTTTAAGAAGGCTATCTCTGCCGAAGAAATCGGTGGAGCTTTGATTTACGGACTTTATCGTCCCGTCATCAAAGCACAAGGCGCTTCCAAAGCGTATGGCTTTTATAATGGAATCCGACAAGCAGCCACGATTGTAAGAAACGAAGTATTCCCTAAGGTTGAACGTTACTTGCAGGAGAATAAGGATGATTCCAATGAAGAATAAGTTGAAAGAACTTGAACAAATGTTTAATCTCAATTTCGATAATTTCGATCTTTTGGTACGTTCAATGACGCATTCTTCATATGCAAACGAAAATAATACCAAAAGCAATGAAAGATTAGAATTTATCGGAGACGCCGTCATTGACCTTGCTGTTGCGAGATATTTATTTGAACATATCAATGAAGCAGAGGGTGTCCTAACGAAAAAGAGAGCACAGGAAGTTTGTGAGCATAGTCTATATATGTATGCCAAAAGTTTTCGCTTGGAAAACTTCATTCTTTTGGGAAAAGGCGAAGAAAAAAATGGTGGAAGACAAAAGCCAGCAGTGATTGCGGATGCATTTGAAGCCTTTTTGGGAGCGATTTTTTTAGATAAAGGGTTAGAAGAAGTATACAAAGTATTAAATAAAGTTGTCTTTCCGGTTATAAGAAACAACCTCGATATGGAAGATAGCGACTATAAAAGCAAACTTCAGGAACTGGTACAGTCTGATAAGAGAACGTTATCCTATCACATCATTTCTGAAAGTGGCCCTGCTCACGAAAGAGAATTCGTTGCGAGAGTGACGATGGATGATGAAATCATTATGGGTGAAGGAACTGGGAAAACCAAGAAAGAAGCAGAACAAAACGCTGCTAAGGAAACACTTGATAAGTTGGCTAAAACCGATTTGAATCATAATGATGAGGTGTAGGATATGAACATTGAGTTAGTCAAAAAATTGATTGACGAATCGATATTAAGTTTTGAAAAACTTTTGATGAAGCACTATAAGGATATCCTTCTTTCCGAGTTGGAAGCCATGGTCCTCCTTGAACTCTATCATCAAAAGGAAAAAGGAAATACATTCTTAAATCCGACGAAGATCATCAAAAGCATGACCATCCCCAAAGATGATCTATTGATGATTTTAGACGGTTTGATAAAAAAAGGTTATTTGACAATTCAACTTAAAAAGCAGAAAAACGATAGGGAAACTGAAGTTTTCTTTCTTGACGAAACCATTAAGAAAATCCTTGCTTTTCTCGAGAATCAGATTCGTTTGGAAATTATGAATGATTCTCAACAGTTTTCTTCGCCGATTGAAGAAATTGTTTCTATCATCGAAACTCAGTTTCATAAACAGATGAGTCCTTTAGAAGTAGAAATCATCTCAAAATGGATTTCACAAGATGCCTATAATCTGCTCGATATTAAGAAAGCCTTATTTGACGCGTTAAAATCAAGCCGTTTTTCAATCAGTTACGTAGATACTATTTTGCTCAAGAGAAAAAAAGCGGTCGAAAAGAAAGACGTAGAGGTTGGAAAGACTGAAAAGTCAGCCGCACTTCAAACCTTTTTGGACACATGGGATCAATCTTAAACAATCGCGCAAATAGAGTCTATGAAGAAATTACCCGTCTCTACCCGCTTGCCCATTGTGAACTTCGGTATTCGAACGCACTTGAATTGATGATTGCCATTATTCTAAGTGCCCAGACGACTGATTTAGCTGTCAATCAAGTGACTTTGAAACTCTTTGAAAAATATCACACTTTTGAAGACTATATGAATGTTGAATTATCTCTATTGGAACAAGACATCCGTCACCTTGGACTTTATAAAAACAAAGCGAAAAGCATTCAAGGTATGGCAAAAATCGTTTATGAAGAACATAAAAGTATTTTTCCAAATCTACTAAGTGATTTGATGAAATTGCCAGGTGTAGGCAGGAAAACCGCAAATGTGTTTCTTGCCGAATGGTACAAGATACCGAGAATTGCAGTCGACACTCATGTGTCAAGAGTATCCGTAAGACTAGGACTTGCAAAAAAAGATGACTCAGTCTACAAAATTGAAGATAAACTGATGAGAAAATTTCCAAAAGATCAATGGATCGAAATGCATCACAAACTCATTTTCTTCGGACGATACTTCTGTAAATCAATATCGCCAAACTGCACAGAATGCCCTCTAATTGACATATGTAAGACACCATTTCCTAGATGAAACCGGTGTCTTTTTTTTATAAGTTGAGAAAACAATAGAATTATTCAAAAAATATATCTTTATTTTTGAATCATTTTCAGATATAATTGTCTTTGATATCTTAAAAAAAAGAAAATAATATTTAATTTTCTATTTACTATTACAAAGGGGAATTGACATGGAAAAACAATTTCAAAATGATTTAAAACGAAGAAGAAAAGAAATACTGCGATTTTACTACATGGAGATTGGAAGTTTGATTCGAAAAAAAAGAATGGAGTTGAAACTGACACAAGAAGAATTGGCAAAAGGGATTTTCTCTCATACGTATCTTTCGAAAATTGAGCACAATGCGATAGCGGTCAACAGAGAATCATTGTTCATGGTTATGGAAAGAATAAACATGTCTTCAGAAGAGTACTGCCTCCCTGAAGAAATGCTCGAACTTCTTGAAAATTCATTAGATTGCTTTTTTAGAGGAGACAGAGAGGGCTATAAAAAATTGTTTGACGATTCACTTGATTACCAATATGGGATTCTAATTGACATCTCAAGATTCGGCTATTATGTTTTGACTGGAGACATCCAAAATGCAAAAGTCTCCAATGATGAACTATATCGTTATCTGTGCGTCATTGAAGACTTCGGCTTTACAATCTATGCCTTGTTTGCTTGTTACTACAACATCATGATAAGAGATTTCGCAACAGCTAAAAGCCTCTATGAGTCATGTAGCGATTATCATTCAATGACAGTTGAAGTATTTGCATTGTTTGAAAATGTCAAATTCATCATTTATGGACATCTTGAGCAATACAATCTATCAAGAGATGGGTATGACAATGCAAAAAATATATTTATTTCCAGAGGAATTATGTCAAGAGTCAAAGAGTTATCTCTATACTTAAATCTATTTAGAATGTATGAAGGTTCAGAAAATCAATTTACTTTAAATGAAGATATTTATCAACACGCACCGGTCAGTCTGATTCACCATTACATTATCACGAAATCGGTTGCTGAACCTGTTCACCTTGATGAACTCAACATGATACAGCCCAACACAGAATTATATCCGGAAAGTCTGTACATCAAAGCTCTTCATTATAAGAAACTTGAGGATAGTGAATCTTACGATAAGATGCTAGATCAATTGAAGACGCATTACTCTTCGAATCCTAAAGATGAGGTCAATTATATTGAAATGCTAAAATACAAAGACAATAACGATTCCATCGGATACAAGGATTACATGATTCAATATGTTCTTCCGTATGTGATAAAATGGCAAAATTTCTTTTTTCAACGAATCGTCAATCGTGAAATCATTGAAATTTTGGCAGAAAACAAAAGATACAAAGATGGACTGACGTATAAAATGAAATGCGAGAAAGCCATTCGAAAAGCGAAAGAAAGAAAAAGATAGCGGATTTTTCCGCTATCTTCATTTTTTATACGAGCTTCATTAGCTTTCTGGCGAGATTCAAATACATAATCCCAATGTATTCTGTTTCGAGATAAATGGATTTTTTGGGTCCTGTCGGCTGACCGATTGGAATTTGAGCCAACAAGGGAACAAGAAGCTTATCTGCGACAAGTGCTCCTCCACCTTCTCCGAAGATATGGTGTTTCTCTTCTCCAACCTCATAAAATGACATGTTCTCAATGACACCAATGATGTCTTGTTTCAAATCTTTAGCTGCAAATCCAGCTTTGATAGCGATGTGAGATGCACTTGGATGAGGTGTTGTGACCAAGACGATTTTGGCGTCAGGAACAAAGTTGTTCACGTCCATCATCACGTCTCCAGTTCCAGGAGGTAAGTCAATCAGTAAATATTCCAAGTCTTGACTCCAAAGTGTATCTTCGAAAAAGATTTTTAGGACTTTCCCGAGCATCGGGCCTCTCCACATCAAGGCTTTGTTCTCTTCAACGAAAAACTCCGTGGAGACCATCTCAATTCCATCAACCAGGTAAGGATAGACCTTACCCGCTTCGGTTCCATTGAGTTCCAACTTCTCTATTTCTAGAATTTTTGGCATATTCGCGCCATAAATGTCCGCATCAATGATTCCGACTTTTTTGCCCAAGGCCGTCATGGCATAGGCTAAATTGGCAGTTACGCTTGACTTTCCAACGCCACCTTTTCCGGACGCAATTGCGATGATTTTGGCTTTCTTTGCGAAATTTTCAGGTCTTGCTTGTTCATAATCGATGACAAGGCTCTGATAACCGTATTCAATTTTAACAACTTTTGCGATAGATCTTGTAATCAAAGAAGTGACTTCATTGATTTTCTTTCCAACTTCAATAAGTAGAACGACGGTCGAATTTTCTTCATCGATACCGATATGTTTGATGGCTTGAACTTCACCAAGGGTCTTATCTCTACTTGAATCTACGATTTCTTCAACTTTCTTTAAAATTACTTTTTTATTATTCATGAGTGCATTCCTTCCTTAAAGACATTCCATAACTATTATATCTTATTTCCGCTGTTTTACCAGTAATTTAACCTTGAGATTAATGTGCTTAGGTTTACATTCAAGCTATTCTGGATTATAATACACCTATATTCTTGAGGAGGATTGCCATGTCACTCGAAATTATCAAAAAAAGTGTTCCAATTCCGGAACTGCTAAGTCATCAAACCGTTCTTTTTGTGGGCCCCCATCCCGACGATATTGAAATCGCCGCTGGAGGATTGGTTTCAATATTAGTCCGTGCGAAAAAAAAGGTCTTCTTTGCTGTAGTCACTGATGGAGGTTCGGGAACTCTAGATCCTAATCTTTCCATAGAGCTTCTTGCCGAAACGAGATCTCAAGAAACCGTAAAATCAGCTTCTCTTTTAAAAGTAGAAGAGATATTTCAACTTGGATTCCCAGATGGTGGACTTTATACAGTCGAAGAAGTTGCTTCAAAAATCGCTCGAGTTCTGTTAGAGGTGAATCCAGATTTGGTAATTTGCCCTGATCCTTTTATGCCTTCAGAAATTCATCCTGATCACATCAAAACCGGACTTGGAGTTAATCGTGCAGTCGTCATTGCTAATTACCCCAATATGGCAAAACGCAACCATGTACTTTTTGACAAAGAACAACTTACGCACTTCCGAGGAAGAACGCTTGGCTATTATTACACACATCGAGAAAACCAAATTGTTAAGTTAGACGAAATGGCTGTGAAACATAAAAGTTCTGCTATCGAATGTCACCAATCTCAGTTTTCCAAACCAGAGGATTTCCAAATGATTTTAGGATATCTGGATCTTCGTTCAAAATGGCTCTTGAAAGGGGAAGCTTCAGTGGGTGCAGAGGGCTATTTTGTCTTTGGGCCGACGCATCAACATTGTTTTCCCGAGATCAATTTCTATTGATGATTAATTCTTGACATTCCCATTAAAAAAAAGTATAATTTATTTGCTGTGTTGAGGTGGTAAGAATGAAATGGACGATTCAAGAACTGAAGAAGCTCTTTCGTACCAATAACCAGTTTCAATCGACAATCGATTGCAAGAAGTTTTTATCCGAAGAAGACCCCGACATCCTTGACATCTCAGATGTTCAAGTGAAGGGAGACTTCCAGGTTCTTTCGGGTGAAGATCTTTACTTGTTTAACTGCGATATTTCATGCGAGTTAATTATGCCTTGTGCAATTACACTCGAAGATGTCACGGTCCCGATTCATTTCCAAACGACATTGGAATTTTCAAGGAAGTTTGTCGATGACAACACCTATATTTTCGAAGGTATTACCATTGATCTTGACCCGGTCATTTACTCGGAAATACTAGTTGAAAAACCACTCAAAGTTTTGAGTGAATCCGCATACGATGAATATGTGGAAGAACGCGTTGAATTGGATCAAGAGGATCTATCTGACAATCCATTTGCAAAGTACAAAAAATAATCGTTCCAAGGAGGTGACACTGTGGCAGTACCATTTAGAAAGACCAGTAAGTCCGTAAAAAGAAAAAGAAGAACTCATTTCAAATTGAATGCACCAACAATGGCAGTATGTCCAAATTGCGGAGAATTGACATTGTCTCATCAAGTTTGCAAGAAATGCGGTTTCTACAAAGGCATTTTAGTTAAAGAACCAAAACCTGAAAAAACAGAAGAATAAAAAAAGAAAAGAAGCGCTGAGAGAATCAGCGTTTTTCTTTTTTAGAAATCATAAAATATGCTATAATGATTAAAGGTGATAATATGTCTGAACACATCAGTGTGCTGCTTCAGGAAGCAGTAGACGCATTGAGTGTAAAACCAAATGGAATCTATGTGGACATGACCTTAGGTGGAGGCGGACACAGCGAGCAAATTTTAAAACGACTGAAAAATGGCCGTTTGTTTTGTTTTGACCAAGATGAGTACGCTATTTCCAAAGCGAAGGAAAAATTGGCTGTTTTCAGTAACGTCACTTATGTTCATTCCAATTTTGAAAACTTGATTTCAGAGTTGAACGAGCTCGGAATTGATAAAGTCGACGGCGTTCTATTTGATCTAGGTGTATCCTCCTTTCAGTTCGATTTGCCAGATAGAGGATTTTCTTATAATTATGACGCTCCCCTTGATATGCGAATGGATCAATCTCAATCCCTGTCTGCCTGGGAAGTTGTTAATAAGTATACCGCTAATCAAATCATTAAATTGTTATATGAGTATGGAGAGGAATCTTTTGCTCGTAACATTGCTAAAAAAATAATAGAACAAAGAAATGTGAAGCCCATCAACACGACATTTGAACTCGTGGACGTCATCCGAAGAGCTTTACCTTCAAAAGTTTTGAAGAAAAAAGGTCATCCCGCAAAGCAGACTTTTCAAGCGATTCGAATCGAAGTCAATCATGAGCTTGATGCATTAAAGAAAGCACTTGACGATTCGATAAAAATCATCCGTCCTAGCGGAAGAATCGTCGTCATCACTTTTCATTCTCTAGAAGATAGAATCTGCAAGAAAATCTTTAAGTCCTATTCTGAAATCGATATCCCGAAAGGGTTGCCAATTATTGTCACGGAAGTGCCTGTTCTTAGCCTCATAAACAAGAAGGTCATTTTACCTTCAGAAGAAGAACTGGCGGACAATAATCGTGCTCATAGCGCCAAAATGAGAGTCGTCCAAAAAAACCATGATTGAAGATTTTTCTGTTGACAGTGATGGGTGATTATGATATCATATTTTTGCGACTTTGATGCAGGTGTAGTTCAACGGTAGAACTTCAGCCTTCCAAGCTGACTACGAGGGTTCGATTCCCTTCACCTGCTCCAAAATACTATTTTCTAACATACACATATATCGAATCAAGGCTTAATGCCTTCATTCGCAGGTGTAGTTCAACGGTAGAACTTCAGCCTTCCAAGCTGACTACGAGGGTTCGATTCCCTTCACCTGCTCCATATTGAAAGCATAGGTTTGATACAATTGTATCAGGCCTTTTTTTGCGCTATATAGGGCCGTTTCTCTATTTGGACTAATTTATCGAGCATAAAAAGTACACTGATTTTACTGATTTTTTGGAGTTTCTATCAAAATTCTACACGATTACATTTTGAAATACACGATTACCCAACCATTTACACGATTACCCAACCATTTACACGATTACATATAATTATAATTGCTGATAGTATAATTTTTATGATTTATTTGTGATATTTACTTGAAAAAAATACATTCATAAAAACTGTAATAAATGCTATAATGGTAATTGAAATGCAATAAGAGAAGGAAGGTATAGAACATGAGTAATAAAAAAGAACAAGAAAGAGCAGAATTACATAAAACAATATGGCAGATTGCCAATGATCTTAGAGGTTCAGTTGATGGATGGGATTTTAAACAGTATGTACTGGGGATGTTATTTTATAAATTTATATCAGAGAACTTAGTTACTTACATTAACAAGAACCAATACGCAGCAGGGGAAAAGAACTTCAATTATGAAAATATCACAGATGAAGTCGCAGAGAAGGCAAGAAAACAAGTTGTAGATGAAAAGGGATTTTTTATTTTGCCAAGTGAACTTTTTAATAATGTTGCCAATAAAGCAAAAAGCGATGAAGACTTAAATGTTACATTGGAAAATGTCTTTAAGGATATTGAAAAATCCGCACAAGGTACTGAATCAGAAGGTAACTTAAAAGGACTATTTGATGATATAGATGTCAACTCCAACAAATTAGGTGGAACAGTAATTGAGAAGAACGATAGACTACGAAAACTTATGCTTGCTGTTCAAGATCTAAAACTTGGAAAATATGAAGATAATACAATTGATGCATTTGGTGATGCTTATGAATACTTAATGACGATGTATGCAGCGAATGCAGGGAAATCCGGAGGAGAGTTTTTTACTCCACAGGAAGTAAGTGAGTTATTAACAAAACTTGCATTGATTGATTTTGGAAATGAAACAACGGATCAAGATGGAAAAAAAGTTATACCAAATAAAAAGAGAGTAGAAAAAGTATACGATCCAGCATGTGGTTCTGGTTCATTGTTACTGAAATTTGCAAAAATACTTGGTAAAGATAATGTCAAACAAGGTTTCTTTGGACAAGAAATTAATTTAACAACATATAACCTAGCTAGAATTAATATGTTCTTACATGATATTAACTTTGAGAGATTTGACATTGCCTATGGAGATACTCTTAAAAACCCAGTTCATTGGGACGATAAACCATTTGACGCAATAGTATCAAATCCACCTTATTCAACTAATTGGGATGGTGACGCAAATCCATTATTGATAAATGACGAGCGATTTGCACCTGCGGGGGTATTAGCTCCTAAGTCTAAAGCTGACTATGCTTTTGTTATGCATATTTTGAGTTGGTTGTCTTCAAGTGGTACAGCAGCTATAGTAGAATTTCCAGGTATCTTATATCGTTCTGGAGCCGAACAAAAAATTCGTAAATATTTAGTTGATAATAACTTTGTCGATTCAGTTATTCAACTTCCATCGGACTTATTCTTTGGAAATACAATTTCAACAGCAATATTGGTACTTCGTAAAAATAAATCAGATAACAAAATCCACTTTATCGATGCAAGTGCAGAATTTGTTCGACATGGTATAAAAAATAAATTATCTGATGATAATATTAATAGAATTCTTGAATCAGTACGATATAAGACCGAAGAAGAATACTTTTCAAGATATGTACCAGTCAGTGAAGTTATTGAAAGAGATTATAACTTATCTGTAAATACTTACTTAGAAACGGAGGATTTGTCCGAGAATATAGATATCGTTATATTAAATAATAAGATTAAACAAATTATAACTAAAGTAGACTCCCTTCGCAATTCAATTGATGAAATAGTGGCTGACCTTGAAGGTGGAGCTAATGAGTAAAATTGATGCTTTGTTACAGGAGTATTGTCCAAATGGAGTTGAAACTTACACTTTGAAAGAAATAGCAATAATAAACAGAGGTAGAAGGGTTACGAAGAAAGAATTGGGTCAAGACAAGAGATACCCTGTATATAGTGGCGGTATTACACCAATGGGGTATTTTGATTCATTCAACCAACAGGCTAACACAATAACAATTGTTAAATATGGAACAGCTGGATTTGTCAATTTTATTAAAGAGGATTTTTGGGCTAATGATGTGTGTTACTGTGTAATTCCAAAGCAAACCGTAAATAAAAAATATTTGTATTATTTCTTGAAAAACAGTCAGTATTATATTAAATCCTTAGTTAATATCGATGCAATTCCAAATCATCTTCCTACAAATAACCTAGAAGATATCAGTACCCCTGTACCACCAATTGAAATTCAAAATGAGATAGTTCGAATTCTCGATAATTTTACAGAACTTGAAGCTGAGCTTGAAGCAGAACTAGAAGCAAGAACAAAACAGTATGAGTATTATAGAAATCAAATGCTATTCAACATTCAATTTGATAAGGTTACTCTGGCATCAATTGTGGGTAATATTACCTCTGGCAGAAATAAGAAGAAATCTAAAGTTGGAAATTATCCTGTTTATGGATCAACGGGAGTAATTGGATATTCTGACGAGTATGTCTATGATAGCGATTTAATATTAATTGCCAGAGTCGGAGCTAATTGTGGACTGGTTCAACTAGTTCAAGGACAAAAAATTAATGTCACAGATAATACTCTTATTATAGAAGTAGACGATTCATTTAATGCTTCATATCTATTTCATTTACTTACAAATATGAAGTTAAATCAATTTGCAAAAGGAGGAGGGCAACCTCTAATTACTGCAGGGTTATTAAAGAAATTAGAAATTCCTTTACCAAATTTGCAGGAGCAAAATAGAATTGCTTCAATTTTAGATTCGTTTAGAACATTGGTTGAGGATATTTCAAGTGGTCTTCCTGCTGAAATTGAAGCAAGAAGAAAACAATACGAGTATTACCGTAATAAACTATTAACATTTTAAGGGGATGTTTTAATGGAAGAGTATAAGATAGTCATACAACAAAGTGAATCAACCGTTGTTGAGGAATACAAATCAGAATTCAAAAGACAACAGGAATATCAAAGTGAAGCAGATCTCGAAAGAGATTTGATTAAACAACTGAAAAATCAAGGATATTCATTTGTTAATATCCATACTAATACTGATTTAGTATCTAATCTTCGAAATCAACTAGAACGACTAAATAACTATAAATTCTCTGATAACGAGTGGAATGATATTTTCAATAAATACATTGATAATCTGAATGAGGATATTGTTGATAAAACTAGAAAAATACAAGAAGATTATATCTATAACTTAACTAAGGATGATGGATCTTCTATTAATATCCGTATACTTGATAAAAAACACATTCATAACAACCAACTACAAGTAATCCACCAATATGAAGTGGAAGGAAAACGTAAAAATATCTATGATGTTACGATTCTTGTGAATGGGTTACCTCTAGTTCATATTGAGTTAAAACGTAGAGGAGTTTCTATTAAAGAAGCCTTTAATCAAATTAGACGATATGAAAACGAAAGTTTCTGGGCAGATAATGGTTTATACCAATATGCACAGATTTTTGTCATATCAAATGGTACAGAAACGAAGTATTATTCCAATACAACAAGAGAACTAGCTACCAAAGAAAATAAAGGATCAAACACATCTAAAAAGAAAACAAGTCATTCATTTGAATTTACAAGTTATTGGGCAGACGAGAAGAACATCAACATTCTTGATTTGAATGACTTTACTGCTACGTTCTTATCAAAGCATACCCTGTTAAATGTACTTACTAAATATTGTGTGTTCACTGTAGAAGATTTACTTCTTGTTATGAGACCTTATCAAATTGCTGCCACAGAGAAAATAGTTAGTCAAATAAATATTGCCCACAATGGTAAGAAATACGGGAAACTAGAAGCTGGGGGTTACGTTTGGCATACTACTGGTTCAGGGAAGACGTTAACATCATTCAAAACAGCACGTATTGCTACTGAGTTAGATTATATTAAGAAAGTACTATTCGTAGTTGATAGAAAAGACTTAGACTATCAGACGATGAAAGAATACGATAAATTTGAGAGAGGTGCAGCTAACTCTAACACGAGTACTGCAGTACTTAAAAAACAATTAGAAGATCCGAATGCGAGAATCATTATTACAACAATTCAAAAACTAGCAATCTTCATTAAGAAAAATCCAAAACACGATATCTATTCTGATGAAATTGTCATTATTTTTGATGAGTGCCATCGCTCTCAGTTTGGGGACATGCATCGTGATATTATAAAATCGTTTAAGAAGTACTACATTTTCGGATTTACAGGGACACCTATATTTGCAATTAATGCTTCAGTTAGTAGTAAATTCCCTACTTTGAAAACAACTGAACAAGCATTTGGTAAAAAACTACATACATATACAATTGTTAATGCGATTCATGATGGAAATGTATTACCATTTAGAATAGATTATCTTAATACTGCAAAAGCTTCTGCTTATATAGACGATATTGAAGAGGTATGGGATATTCAACGTGAAGAAGCTCTATTAGATGATTTACGTATTTCAGTTAATGTTGCTTATACATTAGAACACTTTGCTCAAAAGACAAAGCGTAATGAGAAGGCATATAGCTTTAGTAAACTACTGAATGTAGAAGAGGTTGCAAAGAATAAAGATAAAGCAGAAAACAAAAAAAGTGTTGAAAATCGCCAATCAATTAAAACGACTGGATTCAACGCTATTTTTGCTGTAGCTAGTATCAAAGCTGCAAAAAAATATTATTTAGAATTCAAAAAACAACAAGAGGACTTTGTTCCTGTGAGCAGACTAAAAGTAGCTACAATATTTAGTTGGAGTCCAAATGAATCATTAGATGGTATTTTTGACGAAAATAATGAGAGTGCTGAAAATCTGGATAAACCATCAAGAGATTTCCTTGAAGATGCAATCAAAGATTATAACGAAATGTTCGGTACAAGTTATGATACATCCAGTGATAAGTTTCAAAATTACTATAAAGATTTAAGTTTGAGAGTAAAGAATAAAGAAGTAGATTTGCTAATTGTTGTAAATATGTTCTTAACAGGATTTGACGCTACTACTTTAAATACTATTTGGGTAGATAAAAAAGTAAGAATGCACGGACTCATCCAAGCATTCTCAAGAACAAATAGAATTTTAAACTCTATCAAAACCTTCGGAAATGTCATTTGTTTCCGTAATTTAGAACCACAAGTAAATCATGCAATTAGTATCTTTGGTGATAAAGACGCAGGTGGAATAGTTCTACTAAAATCTTTTAAAGAATACTATGAGGGATATGAAGGTTTTAAAGGGTACAAAAATCTTGTGCAAGAACTATTAGACCAATATCCATTGGGTCATCAAATTATGAGTGAGAAGGCAGAAAAAGCGTTTATCTTCCTCTTTAATCAAATATTGAAAACCAAAAATATTCTTGTAAGTTTTGACGACTTTAAAGGACAAGAAATCTTAAGTGATTTTGATTATCAGGATTATCAAAGCATATATTTAGGATTGTATGATAAATACAGGAAAACAAGAGATGGAGACGCTGAAGCAATTAACGAGGAAATTGAATTTGAGATTGAACTCGTAAAATCAGTTGAGGTAAATATTGATTATATATTAATGTTAGTAGATAAACTGCATGGAGATAATATTGAAGATAAAGAAATCGAGATTAGAAAAGCGATAGATTCCTCTCCTTCATTAAGAAACAAAAAGGATCTAATTCTTAGTTTTATTGCATCACTAACGATTGACTCTACTGTAACGGATGAGTGGGAGTCGTATATAAGTAATAAGAAAGCCGAAGAGTTGGAAAAAATAATCCAAGAACTGAACTTGAATGCTGAGGAAACCAAAAACTTTATAGTTGAAGCATTTAGGAATGGTGAAATTCGTGAAACAGGAACATCAATTGTTAAAATACTTCCTTCAGTATCAATGTTTGGTGGGAGTAGAAGTGAAATAAAGAAAACTGTTATTGAAAAACTGAAGGATTTCTTCAATAGATTCTTTGGGTTATAAAAGGGGGGGACTATAAACCTATGAATGAAAAGCAATGTTTTAATTTAATAAACAAGTATATTTTCCCTAAAACTAATTTAATTCATGGCGATAGCCAAAAAGAAAGACTACCAGATATTTATAGTCAAGATAAGAAGATTGGAATTGAAGTTACTTATTCTGAATTAACAATTGATCACTTACAAACGAAACTTTTCGAGTATTGTACAAAAGATAATGTAACACTACATATGTGCAAGGATAAAAGAAATGAATATGATAATATAAAAGAGTTTAAATTCATTTTACAACGAAACATTAGACTAGCTGAAGTGGAAGAAGAAGCTCATTTGTTTAGAATAGTTGAATTGAATGGCGAACTTGCAGGGATAATGCCAATTGAGAATGCAAGAAAGGTTGACTATTCAAGTGATATTTTTAAAGAAAGATTATTTGATAAATTAGAAAAACTTCAAAAAGGTAATTATAATGGAGTGAAGCAAGTCTATTTTTGTGTTTCATCCGCATTTAGGGCGAAAGATATGTATGAAGTTGAACAGTTTATTAATATTTACAAAGAGGCTAAGGAGCAAGAAGCTGAAAAGACATTTTTCAAAGGTGTAATTCTAGTTTTTTATGATGCAATGTATTTTTACGATAATATAACAAATGAAATTCAAAAGATAAAAAGTTTGTAAAAAGGGGGGTAACATGATATTAGCTAAAACAATAGAAATATATTTACCAACAGGAGATGCAAGCAAAATTAGCCAAGCACGTATAACAACTGAAGCGATAAGAATTGTTTATGTAGCCAAATCAGAGATTGACAATCGAAAAGCTGATATAGATAATATCGGTTGTTATATTTTAGTAGGTATTGATTCTGCTGGAGATAAGATGGTTTACATCGGAGAATCAGAAAATATATATACAAGGTTACAAGAACATAAAAAGAAAAAAGACTTCTGGAATGGGGTCTACACTATTCAAAATCTTAGTGGCACATTTGATAAAGCTCATTTGACTTATTTAGAGCAATTAATGATACAAAAGGCACTAGAAACAGATCGCTTCAAAGTTGAAAATGGTAATGGTGGGAAATATACATCAATCCCTGAATCAAAGATGAATGAGTGCTTAGTTTATTTTGAAACCATTAAAACACTTGTAAAGGCATTAGGATTCAATGTATTTGTTCCTGAAATTGAAAAAGAACAACTAACAGATGAAACGTATTTCTATTTTAAAAGTAAAGATAACTTATGGGATGGTCAAGGTGTGTATGTTGATGAGAAGTTTGTTGTGCTCAAAGGATCAATTGCTCGTTCAGAACCGACAAAGCACAAGCGAGCTTCAAATGAACTGAAGTTTAGAGATAAGTTAATCGACGAAGGTATTATTGAAGATCGAAATGGAACTCTAACTTTTGTTAAGGATTACGGATTTAATTCACCAAGCACTGCAGCAGATATCGTTTCTTTAGGAAGTAATAGTGGTTGGAAAGTTTGGAAGACTAAAGAAGGGAAAGCACTAGAAGAAGTCTATCCAAGATAGGCTCTTATTTAAGTGTATGGGAGAAAAAATGAATAAAAAAGGAAAGATGCTATGTTATGATATTACAGAAAAGTTTGGATTCTCGCAATATGCAATGAATAAAACATTAGATGAAAGTAAAGATTCATCTTCGAACAACAAATATTATTACAGATTATATTGGGCAGCTACATTGTATGTAGTTATAGAAGGAATCTATCATGATAGTGATAAAAAAATGCTAGATTATCTGACTATGATGATTTCAAGGATGAGATTGAGACGCTAAGAGAACTAGTAGAAGTACCTTTTACGGACTCAACTAACAATCATCATAAAGTCACAGTCTTAAAAAGATTTAGGAATTATCTATTTCATCCACAATATAGATATCGTAGCGATGCAAGACGACATGCGCTTGAGGTAAGATTTCCTTATAACGAGTTGAAGGAAATTACGAATTATATAGATGAACAGATAATAGAGAAAATAAAACAAGGAGATTATTATCCTTATTCTTCGGGTGTTGATGATCTCACAATTGAGTGGTTAAAAGAATCAGGATTAGACTTTTTCAAAAATGAGTGAGGAAGGTATATGGAAGAAATTATGAAATCTAAAAACTATAAAGAACTGAGCATTACTGGAATAACATTTACAAGACACGTCTACATGGATGAAGAAATGACTCATTATTTTGGATACGATGAAGATGGTGAAATTATAAAAGAGGCAACTGAACCTACTATGATGTTTTCACTAGGTGGAACTAAAGAGGAGTTTGAATCTTTCATTAAAAAGGCTATAGAAGATATTAATATTTTGAGTTGGAACAATGAATACAGACCTACAGAAACTGTGTTAGATGGTGAAGAATGGAAGATTACCATTCATATCGAGAACGATGATGATGTAGAAGTATTTGGAATGAATGCTTATCCCGAGAATTTTGTGGATTTCATTGTTTTATGCAGTGAGTTTGACTTTGGTCCCTATGAGTTGATTGATGATGAAGCGTCATATGATTTAGGTGTTGAAGAGTGGTATGATGATTTCTTAGAGGAAATAGAGGAATTGGAATCTAAACTTCTGTGTCCTAAATGTTCAAGTGATTACATGGTTCACACCGATCCGACGGGATACACTTTCCTTTGTGGTGATTGTGGAAATGTATATGAATACGAAGATGGAAAGTTTAAAGCACATTTTGAATTTGAAGAAAAGGCAAATAAAGAATAGATATATGAATAGCGCCCCAGCTCTTAATTGAGTTGAGTCGCTTTTTTATTTGCTCTTTTTTTCCTTGAGTTCTTTTTCAATTCTGTCCTTATTTTTGTAATAAAAATCATTGAAGTGAATGTGCCTGATTAATGGTGTAAACATACGAAAATCAAATTTTGAGTCTACTGGTTCTTTTCCACTTAAGGAATCTTCTTTTGTAATTTCAAAACTATATTTTTCATTATCATAGAAGCCATATCCTACTAGAACATCATGTCCTATTGCAATTCGCTCGTCGCTAGTCATTTTTGAAATTTCCTCCATCGAAGTACCTTTTGGAACTCTCAATTGTGATACCAATCCCATATACATGAATCCAATAATATCATCATGATATACCATATGTGTTTGCTCTCTGATCAGCCTATAAATTCTTGCTTTTGATGTAGGTTGAACAAGATGATGCCTAAAAGTTTTATCTCTATTGAATGTATAGAACTCAATAGCCATACCATCATGTCCTGATATTTTCCATACGTCATTAAATTTATGAAATAGTCCTTTGAAATTTACTTCAAGTGGTGCTTTTTCACATAAATAAGGATGAGTTGACATATCTCGTTTTAGTAAATGACCTTCAGTAGATGAACCGTCTTTCATTACTAATCTCATTACAACTGACGGAGCATAATCAATAATATCTTTTTCTGGGAAATAGGTACCATCTACAACATATTGTATTGTTGAGAGTTCTAGTTTTGGGATAGCATCAATTATCTTTTTAGAAATGCTTTTTAGAACAGGATACTCAGCATCAATGTTCAGTTCAATAGACTCGAAAATTGCTAATGATTGAAAACAAATACGAAACGCTTGGTCCATGATATTGCCTTCCTGACCTTCGATACGAAACGATATTCGCTGTGTAAAAAAGATTTCATTCACTGGATAAAATTCAAGTTTTTTAAATTCATCAAGTATCCTTTGTTGCTCGTTTTTTTCGAATAGTTGAATTGATAACTCGATATCTTTATCGTCAAATTTATAATTATCGTATATTGTGAACTGAATTTCTTTTGTAAGCTCGATAGGTAATGCACCAATTTCACTAGCTCTCTTTAAGTAGTCATCAATTTGCTCTTTACCTTCAATTAACTTATTAAGTACGTATTTATATATTTCTTTACCATCAAGATTGCATTTTGATTCGTAAACCCTGAATGCTTTGTAGATGTTACTGAAGAAACTTTCAAATGGTTCTTGTAAGGTTAAAATATCTTCTTGAACTCTTATAGATGATAGTGATGTTATTGCATGATATAAATACTGTTTTGCAGCAGCTAATGCTTTTTCGTTTGAATTTTCAACTGCCCCATTGCCATACTGATCAATAAGTATCTCATATATTGAATTAACAGAAGTAGGTAAATTCTCTTCACCATACTTAATATAGTTCTCAAATTGAATAGCTAAGGCTTCAGCGAAAATGCTGTAGTCTTTTTTTATATCATCAGCTATTTCAAATTCATCAAGTAAATCAATTAAGTGATTCTTATTGATATGTTCTTCAAAGAATTTTGGTAATTCATCATAATTGCTTTCATTTGAAACAAATGATCTCAACTCTTCGTTTAAAGGTTTTGATCCATTAAGTAGCTTCTTACAATAATCCTCTGTATATGAGAAATTAGTGCTACATGTTTGAAAAAGCCTCAAAACAAATATCCCTTGTAAAGATATTTTCGTATTTTTGACTTTGTATATTTTCTTTAGAAATGTACTGAATTTCACATGTAACACCTCTTTCAATAACACAATAGTCCCTACCTGGGACTAGGTACATGTATTAGTATATGATTGTAAGTTCAAATCGTGTAAATTTATCTATTTAATTATATCATTTTTTGTTTGATAAATACATACACTATTATACGAACTTTAGTGCACAAATGTACTTCACATCCTTTGCTCGGTTGGTCACAATGAAGTGCAAAACAAATAAATAATGCAGTTCGATCTATTGTGAAGAAAGGTCTGCAAATTGAAATGGATATATTCATCCGTTCTCTTTGCTGAAGCCTACAGACTGTCTACACCACAAGAGAAAGATATCTCCATTTCAGAATACAAATCTGATTTGGAGGTATTTTTTTATGAAATTATCAAAAGAAGTAAAAAACCAAAATCCTAAGTTGTATGGCTATGGAAGCGTAGAAACTTTGCAGAACGATTTCAAGAACACATTACCTTGCTGGATAGCGATTAAAGATGGTGATGGTGACTATAGATTTATTCCTTGTACGGAGGAGTATTTCCGTTGGCATAGAAATGAAGAACGTAACGAAAGACGTAGAAAAGATACTGAATCGAGATGCATGATTCCATCTAAAAAGTTTGGGCTTGTTAAATGCAGAGCTGATTGTAACACATGTTCCAAAACAAGAAGTGGGTTTTCAATTTCTATGGATTACATGTACGACAATTACGAATTTGAATTTGCTGACGATTCTTATAAGGAAAACCGAGAAAAGAGCACAGACCAAGAACAGGCTGATCTTATGTGGAATCTAGTAAGCGAATTGGAACCAACTGATCAACAAATATTAAAACTATTCAATGAAGGTAAAACAGATGCTGCTATAGCTGCGATTTTAAAGAAATCTAGAAGTATGGTTCAAGAGCGTAGAACGAAACTTATAAAACTATTGAAAGAAAAAATGAAAAAATATGAAGAATAACCGGCAAAACAAATTATACCTAGCCATTAATCCAGTGAAGCAACCGGTAAGTATGTCAAGAGGTAAAAATAAAAAAAATCACTAATAAGTGA
>CAZNOO010000002.1:0-129782 GCA_964574705.1 uncultured Candidatus Izemoplasmatales bacterium | reverse complement strand
TTTTTTCATAACTAAATTCATTAAAAAACAGACTATTTGTGATATAATATAGTTGATTTCAGCAGGAGGCACAATGTATGGATACTGTATTTTTATTTGATTCGAAAGCTTTAAACATTGGATTGACAATAGGTGTATCAATCATTTTGGTCATCGTATATTTGATTCAAAATCATGTTATTAACAAGCATCAAGACAACATCAAGAAGGGATACCTCATTTTGGCGTATTCTTTGTTGTTCGCTTTGTTCATAATGGCTGTCATCGGAATTATGATGGTTTGGGACTATGATTTCAATCAGCAGTATAATTCAATTGTCGATGGTTTTAAGACTATTTTTACTGACAAGATGAGTGCTGTAATTGCTTCAGTTTTCACTTTCTTTGTTGCATTTCTTGTGTTGAAAATTTCAAAGATTGCATTTTTGAGAGTTGGGCTTAAAACGGGGCCACTCCAGAAAAGAAAGAAAACAATCGCAAAAGTCTCTCAAAGCATTATCAAGTATTTGGTATATATAATTGCATTATTGATTATTCTTGCATTGTGGGGCGTTAATGTTATTCCAGCGCTTGCAGGTCTTGGCATGGCTGGCCTCGTCGTTGGACTAGGTGCACAGAAATTCATCAATGATTTGATTAGTGGATTCTTCATCATCTTCGAGCATCATTTTGATGTAGGAGACATTATCGAAGTTGGTGGATTCAAGGGTGAAGTCACAGATATTGGATTAAAAACTACTAAAATTAGAAACTGGCGTGGTGAAGTAAAAATCATCGCAAACGGTGATGTTGACAAAGTATCTAATTTTTCAAGAAACCCCTCGATTGGCATTGTTGATTTTGGCATTGCATATCAGGAAGACATTGCAAAAACAACAGAACTATTAAGAGCGGAACTTCCGAAATTGAAAGAAATGTACCCTGACATATTGGAAGATCCACAAGTGGTAGGAGTGATTGAACTCGCTAGTAGCAGCGTGAACATGCGCGTCATCGTGAAAACGGTAATGGAAAAACATTACGCAGTTGAAAGAGCGATTCGTCAGAGAATCAAAGAAATTTTAGATGCTGCCGGAATTGAAATTCCTTTCCCACAAGTCGTCGTCAATCAGCCAAGAGAATAAATACAAAAGCGATGCCGCAAAGCATCGCTTTTTTTCTTATTTTTGAATATCTAGATTAATTCGACCGTCTTTTATTTCGATAATGCGGTCTGCTTTTTCAGCAATGTGTCGATCATGAGTAATAACGATGAATGTTGTTTTGAACTTATGGTTGATTTCCCTTAACAACTCGTAGATTTGTTCAGTTGTGTCGCTGTCAAGGTTTCCAGTCGGTTCGTCTGCAAGAATGATTTTCGGTTGATTCATCAGGCTTCTGGCGATAGCGGTACGTTGTTGTTGACCGCCACTCATATTGATAGATAAGTTATTTTTAACTTTTTCCAGCCCTACGAGATCCAGCAATTCGTTTGCTCTTGCTAGTACCTCTTTGGTTATTGGTTTCTTAGAGATTTGATAAGGCATCAATACATTTTCCAAAGCTGTAAACTCAGGAAGTAGATAGTGAAACTGGAAGATAAATCCAATCGTTTCATTTCTCAATTTCGCCAAAACGTTTTTCTTCATTTTAGAAGATTCAATTTGGTTAATTAATACAGTTCCATTAGATGGTTTATCAAGCGTTCCTAATATATTGAGTAAGGTACTTTTTCCAGAACCGGATTGTCCTATGATGGAGTTAAATGAACTTTCTTCGAAAGCAAGATCAATGTCATATAAAACCTGAGTTGGGAATTTTGTATTTTCTCCGTAAATTTTATTTATTTTTTGTAATTCAATGATTTTAGGCATTTCTAATCACCTCGATTACACTAAGTTTTGAAGACTTGCGAGCAGGTATCAAGGAAGCGATGGTAGCAGCTGCGACCGCGATGGCTGCAGACAGACCAATGAATCCAAAATCGATATAAAGCGGAACGACAGGGTTACCGTCTGCACCGATTGCGAAAGTCGTAAACATGTAAGAAAGTCCAAGACCAAACAACACGCCGAGGATTGCTCCGAATATTCCAAGAATGAAACCTTGAAACAAAAATACGAGAGAAGCGTCCTTGTCTTTGATTCCCATGGCTTTTAAAATACCGATTTGTTTTGATTTTTGAAGAACTGTGATGGCTAGCACACTAGAGATTCCCAGCACAACAGAAACCATGACAAAGATTTGAATCATCAATGAGGAAATGCTTTGTCCTTGAAGGCCACTGAGCAATTCTGCATTTTGCAAAATCCAATTATCGACGGAAAGGGATGAATCATTTAATGCGGTATCGACTTCGATAGATAGTTGGTCTGCCGCAAATACATCTTTGACTTGCATCTCTATTTGAGAGATGTCTTGACCGATTGAAAGGATGGTTTGGAGCGTAGAGAGATTTGTCAAAATCCATGTTTGGTTAATTTGTTTGACGTTGAAGTCATATACACCTACAACGGTGAAGTTTTGGCTTCCAACAAGCGGGACTTGAAACTCAACGGAATCATTTAAACTCAACCCCAATGTTTCATATAAATCGAGTCCTAAGACAACTTCATTGTCAGCGGATGGAAGTCTGCCTTCAACAAGTTTTTGATCAAACTGGTAAATGTCATCTGCTCTCGTAAAATCAAATCCTCTTGCAAGAACAGGTTCACTAGAAGCTCCATTTACCAAAGCACCGCTTTGGTTGATGGCAGGAGACACAATTGTAATATTTTGAGATACATTCTCGATAATCACCATTTTACTTTCGTAGTCCGTGATGTAAGTTCCAGTTTCAGCGGCTTTTACAGTGATTTGAGAAGAAGAACCGATGGTTTTATCAACTAAAGAGTTTTGAAGGCCAGAAATTAGCGAACCGATAAATACTTGGACCGACACTCCAATTGCAATTCCAAGAACAATCATCAGTGTTTGAGTTTTTCCGGATTTTAGAAATCTCTTTGCGATTGAAAAGGCTAATTTCATATTGACTTTCCTCCTTCCATCATGGCGATGGAGGAAAGATCAGTTAGATGGTAATCATACTTCACTTGGCTTAGGGCATCAGTATGATTGAATGCCTGGCCACCTACAATGATTTTTACATTCGGAAACTGTAGTTTGATATCTTCTGTAATTTTTTTGGTAATCACAATATTATAATAATTGGTGACGCTGAGAGCGAGCATGTCGGGTTTCAATGCTTTAACTGCAGATAGAATGTCGTTTTTTGGAGTGTTTGCGCCAATGTATCTTGCATCATATCCTGCCAAAGCAAAGAAGTGAGAAACGATGATGGCTCCGATTTCATGATATTCTTCTGAAGGGCAAAGCACCATAATAGTTTTGCCTTTGGATGGGGCGAGTTTTTTTCGTTCGATGACATAAACATACAAGGATTCTAAAATGGTACGGATGATTGATGTTCTTGCATGTTCTTTCCAAATGCAAATTTGTTCATCCTCTTCTTCACAATGAAATTCAGTAAGTGCAGGCGTTAGTAATTGAAGATACATTTCCTCAAGCGTAATTTTCTTTTCTTCTATTAATTTTAAAGCAAAACCAATGCTTTCATCTCTGTTTTCATCATCTAGGTATTTTAAGAATGTTTTATAATAAGTTTTATTCACTTGAAACACCCCTTTCTGTATAACATTATATCTATTTGGAAACGAAAAGACAATTCATATGCAAAATATTGCTTTCATGATATTTTGTCGACTGAATTCAATGGAGTTTTTGTAGGAATAGAAACCTCAAAGGAAATAAACAATCTAGAGATTCAGCAATTGAAACCCTCACCTTCATGTGTTATAATAAGGACAATATTATTTTGAATTGTGAGGAACTTGAATGAAAAAGATATATTTTAGTGAATTAGAACAGTATTTTAATCAAGAAATTGAACTCCAGGGTTTCGTGGATAAGATTCGTGACCTTCAGTATGTTCAGTTTGTTGTTCTTCGTGATTCAAGTGCGAAAGTACAAGTGACAATCGAAAAGAATGAAGAAAACAAAGCGATGAATGATGTCATTTCAACACTCACAAAAGAGAGCACAGTTCTTGTGAAGGGAACGTTGAAAGAGAGCCCCAATGTTAAGTTGAGAGGAATGGAAATGATTCCTTCGTCTTTTATCGTAACGAGCCTTTCAGAAGAAGAACTGCCAATTGACATTTTGGCATACACGAATACATCCAACCAAGAACTTCGAATGGACAATCGGTTCCTAGATTTGCGTCAAGAGAAAAATTATATGATATTCAAAGCTCAGACATTGGCAGAGATGGCGATGAGAGAATATTGGATTAGTCACAATTTTATTGAAATCCATTCGCCAAAAATTTTAGGTACCGCTTCAGAATCAGGCGCAGAAGTATTCAAACTGGATTATTTTGGTAGAACAGTGTATTTAGCACAGTCCCCTCAATTCTACAAACAAATGGCGATGGCATCCGGATTCAACAATGTATTCGAAATTGCCCCGGCTTTCCGCGCCGAAAATTCGCATACCGCATACCATGCGACGGAGTTTACCAGTGTAGACTGCGAAATCAGTTGGATTTCTTCTCATCATGATGTAATGGATATGGAAGAAGAAGTTTGCAAAAGCGTCTTAAAAAAGGTAAAAGCAGAAATGAACGACGATTTCAAACGTCTCTTCAAAGAAGACATCAATGATTCTGATACACCTTTCCCACGGATTCCTTTCGCTGAAGCGAAAAAGATTATTCAAGAAAATTATAAATACATCGGCGAAAAAGAATTTGACTTCGATCGTAAAGAAGAAGAATTGATTGGCCTCTATGCAAAGAAAAAACTGAATTCAGATTTCGTTTTTGTCATTGACTATCCTTTCGAAGCGAGACCTTTCTATCATATGTTGGACGAAACAACTGGAAAGACCAAGAGCTTTGACCTTCTATATAAAGGAATTGAAATCACGACGGGTGCACAAAGAGAACACCGAATCGAAATCTTGAAGAAACAGGCTGTTGAAAAAGGCTTGTCTCTTGAATCCATTGATTTTTACTTAAACTTCTTCCGTTATGGCGTACCTCCACATGGAGGGTACGGGTTTGGACTCACACGTTTCCTGATGAGACTTTTCAATGTTGATAACATTCGTGAAGTCACATTCTTATATCGCGGTCCCAACAGAGTAAATCCATAATCTTAGAACCAGACTACATTTGTCTGGTTTTTTCATAATCTTCAATTTATTACTTTGAATTTGTGGTAAAATGTTTTTAAGAAAGTGAAGTGATTTGATTGATTAAAGCGATATTGATTGGCGCTGGCGCGAGAGGAATTGGGGCATATGGAGCATTTGCCTTAAAAAACCCTAATGATATCAAATTTGTCGGTGTTGCCGACCCTGACCCAGAGCGGAAAATGTATTTTTCCTATCAGCATGGAATCATAGACGAATTTCAATTTTCTTCCTTTGAAGAAATCTTATCAAAGCCGAAATTTGCGGATGCATGCTTCATCTGCACGCAAGACGCAATGCATGTAGAACCAGCTAAAAAAGCCTTAGAATTGGGATATGATGTCTTTTTAGAAAAACCGATGGCAGTGACGCCTGAAGATTGTATCTATTTAGAAAAAATAGCACACCTAAATAACAGAAAATTAATGATAGGTCATGTTTTGAGATATACCACGTTCTTTGAAACCATCAAACAAATACTAGACAGTGGAAAAATCGGAATATTAATGACCATTCAACATAATGAAAATGTCTCATATTGGCATCAAGCCCATAGTTACGTCAGAGGAAATTGGAGAAACTTAAAAGAGTCAAGCCCGATGATTTTGGCAAAGTCATGCCACGATTTGGACATATTATATTGGTTCTCGGAAAGCACTCCAAATAAAGTATCTTCATTTGGATTTCTCTCTTATTTTAATGAAAAAAACGCACCGCTTGGTGCACCAAAGCGCTGCTTGGACGGGTGTCCTCACAAAGATACTTGTGCCTATTATGCCCCCAAGGTCTATTTGAATGCACCCGATTGGATGAAACTTCCAGTATCGAATCAAATGACGGATGATGCTATACTTGAAGCCCTGAAGAAAGGGCCCTATGGAAGATGCGTATTTCATTCAGATAACGACGTTGTCGATCATCAAGTGGTGTCACTAGAATTCGAAAATGAGATGACGGCATCTTTTACTATGACTGCGTTTACGCACGAAAACACCAGAACCATTAAATTGATGGGGACACTGGGCGAAATCAGAGGTCATATGGACAAGGAAGAAATTGAAATTTACACTTTTGGCATAGAAGAGCCGGAAAGAATCAAACTATCTTCACTCGACTATGGTCACAATGGTGGAGATTACGGCATCATGAAAGCATTTGTTCGGCTTTTAGAAATTGGAGACAATGAAGCCATCACGAGTGACGAGTCTTCAGTCATGAGTCACCTCCTCGCATTTGCTGCAGAAAAATCAAGACTGGAAGGCAGAACGATTGACTTTCATCAATACGTTAAGGAAATCAATAAAAAATGTTAAAATACGGTCCTTGTTCAAAACAATTTCATCGAAACGCAATCCAATTGTCCAAGAAAATATTTAAAGAAAACATGGACAAACAATTCCGATTACTTTTTGATGATTCAAATCGAAAACATATGTTTATTTCAACCGATGAAAATAAGGTCGTCTCAATGGTGAACTACTACAGATCAACCGTCCAAATTCATGGAGCGAGAACAAACGTTGCATCGATTGGAAGCGTCTGCACCTTAGAAGAGTACAGACATCAATCAATCGCCTCAACCCTCTTAAAAATGGCTGAGAAAAAAATGCTGAGTGAAGAAGTCTCAGTCGCAATCATTTCGGGAGACGGCGGTCTTTATCGCCAGTTTGGATCAGACATCGTTGGCGATATGGTTGGATATATTATCACGAGAAATGACATTCCAAAATCAGATGACTTGACTATAAGACCATTTCACGAGAGTTTGCTTGAAGAAGTAATGGCACTGTATGTTAATGAGCCCATCAGATTTTTGAGAAGCCTATCAGAGTTTAAAAGTTTGATACTCGGGCAGACATATCCGGATACTTTCGCAGATTACCCTTTCTATTTGGTATACAACAAAGGTAAACTCATCTCTTATATCATCTTTTCACGCGCTTTCGGGAAAAGGACTTTACTCGTCAAAGAATTTGGTGGTTCGAGAAGTGGACTAGCTCAAGCATTTGGAATGCTTCTAATTGAATTAAAAAAAATCAGTATGACCATCGTATGCAGCCCACAAGATGAACTGAACGAATATCTTAAAATGAAAACACCTCAGAAAACAGATCTACATGCCAGCATCAAAATCGTAAATCCGATGAGGCTTTATTTTGACCTTATGCCCTATTTCAAATTAAAGTGTAAAAATGAAGTTTTGAGTCAACTGGGATTTTCAGCAGTTCAAGACAAGTATAAGTTTCAATATAAAAATGAACAGCCACTCTATTTGGATGTTCATACACTTAATAAATTATTTTTTGGTCCCAATAAAAACATCATCAAAAAAGTGAAATCAGAATCTTTTAAAAATGTATTAAATGAACTTTTTCCGATTCCATTTGTTTGGGTGAACAATCTTAATTATCAGTAGGAGGAACGTATGGCAAACTTTTCAGATAGTACATTAACTTTTTTTGGAATTGCATTCATCTTTTTGATGACGACTGCTGGCGCTGCGATGGTTTTTTTCTTTCGTAAGCAGATGAGTGATCTGTTCAAAAGAATCTTCTTAGGATTTGCTGCCGGCGTCATGATTGCCGCTTCGGTGTGGTCTTTGTTGATTCCAGCAATTGAAGAAGCAGAGAATCAAGGGTGGATTGGATGGGTTCCAGCCGCAATTGGATTTGTCGGAGGAGGGTTATTCTTGCTCTTGGTCGACAGTTTGCTTCCGCATATGCATTTGGATTCAGACAAGCCTGAAGGCCTTAAATCTTCAATGAAAAGAACTTCAATGCTGGTTTTCGCAGTAACGCTCCACAATATTCCTGAAGGACTTGCTGTGGGGTTGGCATTTGGACTCGCTTTGCATTCGGGATCGGCAATTGGAATTGCAAGTGCAGTTGGACTCGCAATTGGTATCGGTATCCAAAACTTTCCGGAAGGCGCAGCCATCTCACTTCCTTTGAAGCAGGAGAATTTCTCGACGGGCAAGTCATTTTTCTACGGAATGATGAGTGGTGCTGTAGAACCTGTATTTGCAGTCATTGGATTAATCCTCGCCGCTCAACTTACTTTTGTTATGCCTTGGTTTTTAGCTTTCGCCGCCGGGGCGATGATCTATGTTGTCGCAGAAGAATTGATTCCTGAAGCTCAGCTCGGAGAACATACAAACGTTGGAACTTTAGCTGTTATGGCGGGATTTGTCATTATGATGATTCTTGATGTCGCTCTTGGTTAAAATTGGAGGATTCATTGGACTATACAAACATTAAAATCATATTCGAAGATAATCACCTGTTGGTATGCATCAAACCACCAGGTGTTTTGTCTCAGGCTTCTGGCCAAGATTTGCCGGATATGCTAACTTTGATGAAATCATATCTCAAAGTCAAGTACAGCAAACCTGGAAATGTCTATTTAGGATTGGTTCATCGTTTAGATTTGAATGTTGAAGGCATCATGGTTTTTGCAAAGACATCAAAAGCAGCAGCAAGACTGTCAGAAGCAATCAGAAACCACGAGTTCAATAAGGAATATTATGCGATATTACAAGGCGAAATTCCTGTTGGAAAAGAAGAGACTTTGATTGATTCAATATCGAAGGACGAAAATACTAGAAAGGGATTTGTTGACGAAGAATTTGGAAAAGAATCCAAACTTCACTACATCGTCCTTTCTCAAAAAGTAGTGAATGGGTCAAAACTAACGCTTGTAAGGATTCAGCTGATTAGTGGAAGATTTCATCAGATTCGAGTCCAGTTTTCCAGTAGAGGACTTCCTTTATATGGAGATCTTAAATATGGGAATGAATTCCCTGAATTAGAAAATGAAATTGGTTTATTCGAATATAAAATAACTTTTCCTCATCCCATCAGCAAACAAATGTTGGAATTTGAAACGACTCCAAAGAATGGAATTTTTTATAGTTTTTTTAATTAATAATATAGTTTTATTTATAAATGGTTCGTTTTGGGGTTTGTTTTTTGCCAATGATGTGATACATTTATATATGAAGGTTTTTCTAATTTCATATTCGTTTTCGGATTGCGCAAACATGTTTCATCTTTTTTTTACGCTTGACGGCTCAATCCTCAGTGTCATTTGCAATAAATAACTGAATAGAATTGTTTGATATCGTTTTCATTGATTTTTTTTTTTGAATTCGATTGTTTTTGTCATACTAATCTACTATAATAGGCTAACTTTTTTAGATAACAGTTTATTTAGCCTGTTTTCTAGCTATAACAACAAGAAAATTAGGATAAGGGGATATTTTATGAAGAATTATTTGAAACTATTGCTTTTTGTATTTTTGCTTTTTGGAATCGTTGGTTGTACAGGAACCTCTGTAACAACAACTACAGATTTAATTACGACATCAAATTCAACTCCGGTTATTTCTGGGGTTGAAAATGTGTCAGTTGTCCATAAGGCAGCTGCCTTTGATGTACTTGAGGGAATCACTGCTCTTGATACTGAAGACGGTGATTTAACTACAAGCATCCTTGTCGAAGGCGCTGTAGATCTTGCAGTGGTTGGAGAATATCCAATTACGGTTACTGTAACCGATTCGGCGGGCAATGAAGCCAGTGAATCGTTTGTCGTTACTGTTTATGTAGGCGAAGATGAAGAAAAAGTTTTACTGGACCTTGCAACGGTAGATTTGACAGGTGATTTTGTTCTTCCTACGACAGGTCCAAATGGATCTCAGTTTATTTGGAGATCAGACCGTACAGATGTCATCACCAATAAGGGTTATGTCATTAATCCGGGAATCGGATGCGATCCTGTTACAGTTACTTTGACTGCAAGAATCAAATACGGTACTTTTTCTGAATATTATGATTTTGATGTTACTGTTCAACCCAATGAAGAATTGTCCGGCCCGATTACTCAAGTAAGCGTACCGTTTGAAGGAACGAGTGAGGAATATGTCGTTCCAAACCAAGAAAGTGTTGCGTTATTCTTTATCGATGGCGGGAATGTTCCTTATATTGATGTAGAGACTTTCATCCGTTTGATTAACGGAGCAATTCAGTCTGACATTATCGATGTTACTCCGGTTGGAGATGACGGATTAATGATTACTTATGAAATTGAATACGAAGATTTCGATGGTTCTATGAAAACAGATTCCTTTGAAGGCTATTTCGATTTCACATTAAACACTTTCACAGTCAATAATTATGGATTCTTTGAAAATTATGTGGCAGAAACGACATCGGATTACGGCGAAGGTTTGACTTATATTGATGCGGACTATGTAGATGGACAATCTGTAACAATTCCACTAGGCTATTATAATTTCGACTTATTGATTGACGACTCTGGAGATACTACAAATTATTTGATTCCGTTCCATGTAGCAGATTTATTGTTTGCTGGTGGAGTCTATTATGACGTTTACTACAATGGCGACAAATTATGGGGCATTGATACTTTTTCAATCAGTGGTAATGAAGAAGCAGATCTTGCGATTCAAAACGAAATCAGAGTGAGTTCCTATAATACTTTGACTGTTCCAGAAGATGTTAAATGGGCAACTTACAATTTCTTGGCGTTGACTTTTGACTATTTCTATGGACTTCGCTACGAATACGACGTAAATTCATTCTACGAAATTCTGTCTGCACAAGCCAAAGATATGATGACTTCTTATTCAGACGTTGGATTCTACAGACAAGTCTTTGAAGCCGCATACAATATGGATGACCTTCATACTTCGTACGCTTTTACAGGATATTATGAAGCTCCATTTGAAATCACTCTGTACCAAAACGATCTTGGAGCTAATACATTGGCGTTCTATGAGGGCTATTGGCAGGTACAAGGGTTGCTTGATGCTAAATACGGATCTTACGAGAATCTTCCTGAATATAATGTCATCGACAATGGTAAAACCGCAGTGATCTATTTAACTGGTTTCGATATTGACACTCCTGACAATTTCAAAATGATTCTTGACTCTCTAGACAGTACAGTAGAAAATGTCGTTATTGACCTTTCCTACAATACTGGTGGAAATCTTGGAGCTGTTCTTAGAATCTTTGGTTATATGACTGAAAACACAATTGAATACCATTCATTAAACCCAGCAGATGGTTCTGCAGTGACTTATTACATCGACAGTGATTATGTTGCTTACGATTACAATTGGTATATTGTATCGTCCAGTGTAACGTTCAGTGCTGCGAACTTCATGACCGCTATGGCAAAAGAACAAGGAATCGCAACCATTTTAGGAAAGAACTCCAGTGGTGGAGCATCCTCTATTGGCGTTATTATGACTCCAGATGGATCTAGTTTAATCATCAGTACGAACAATGTTCTTTGCACAAGAATCGGTAATGAAACTGATGGATACCAATACATCAGCATGGAAGATGGAATCGAAGTTGAATACTCTATGTACAATGTTACAAGCGATACATTATTGATTTCAACGATTTTACTAGCTCAAACCGAAAACTAATTCATTTCAATCTTTGTTCATTTTCATACTAAGTTCAATTATTCCTTTTGATCGATGAAAGTTCCACGCTTTGAGAATTTAGATTGCCAATTAATGGATTTAGGGCTATTTTTGGACAATATATCTAATGTTTACTGTATTGTCTTGTGTTTTGTCCGAAAATATGATAAAAAAAGAGTGTAAGACTTCGATATATGGGAGTATTTATGAAAAAAAGGATATATGATTTTTCGATTGCTACAGCTGTGATTGTTTTGCTAGGTTACGCAGTCGTATTAATGATTTCGATTTACGCTGTTGTGAACAATGAAGATTCTGGATATGGCAGCATCATTTTTCTTAGCCTGCTAGTGGCGAGTTTGATTTTTGTTGTTATATACTATGGTATTTTCTCCATTAAAGTTACAGATGAAGAGGTTCGTCACAGAAATAAAAAAATATCTAAGAACAACCTGACATTTGAAATCAGACGCAATTACAGATTGAAGTACGATGAACTCATTTTAAGAGACAAATCGATTCACTACGACGGCTTAAGCAAAAGAGAAGTGGTAAAGCACGAAATCGCTGTGCAGTACTTTTTAAAGTATGAAGAATTTCTTCAAGCATATTTAAATCACAACGAATTACCAAGAGGCGAAGATTGATGAAGAAGGCAACGAAAGAACAACTAGAGGACTTTTACAAAGAAACGGCCAAAATTGAGCCATCCGAACCTGTTAAAAAACAGCCGGACCAGACTTTGAAGCCTGAGCCAAAGGCTTTGCCTTATCAATGCCCGAAATGCCATAAATTGATTTCAAGTCGAAAAGAGCCTTGCAAATATTGTCACTATAGCGGGTATATTCCGATGAGCGAAGATGAAACAAAGAAAATAAGATCTATTCTGTTCTTTGTGATACTCGCAATTGCAATTGTGGTCTATATTGTTACAAGATATTAAGTAAAATTATCGCTTCGATTATTTACTACCTTCTAATATGAAAACATATTTCTGATGTTTGCATGATATTTTTTGAGAATGCTGTTGCTTTTTATGCTCAAAAATTATAAAATGTATAAATCACAAAGGAGGTCGGAATTTCGTTAAATCCTTATATTGTCTTGTAATTTTGTGTTTTTAGTAGTATAATGTTATAAACGTTTTTCAAGACAATTTCTTCTGAAAAGCGAAATACGATTTCTTAATCTAGCGGAGATGGGTGCAATATAAATATGAATTTACTAAAACTTAAAAAAAGCAAATTTCTTTTATTAATTATAGCAATCTTAGCATCAGCATTGATTGGTTGTACTGCAACCACAGGTGTTGAAGACTCTTTGATTTATACTGTAATTTATGATGGTAATGGAGGATATCTTGGAAACAAGACCTACACCGTTCGTAAATTGCAAGTAGCTCAAGATAGCAAAATACCAAAGTACCTTTCAATTTATTCACAAGACCAATACGTCGTTTCAAGTTTAGGCCTCGCAATTCGTTCAGGATATACTCTAAAAGGGTGGTATCTTGAAGAAAATGCAGAATATGGCGCCAACCCTCTTGGAGCATATGTATATTTGAATCAAGATGACGGAAACGGTGTTTATCAAATTGATATCGCAGGCGATTACGTCTATGGTTATGTAGAAGATGTCAATGGAACACTGATTTATGTTAACGTCGAAGCCCTCGGTGAAGACGTTGATCCTGATACTGTTGAATACATCTATTTTGATGGCCCAGACGGTTGGGGATTCTATGTTTATGATATTGGAAATGCAGACCATGTGGAAATCTACGATGCTACCGGAAGTTATTCCGTAGCAGATGTGGAAGCCTATGGAACTTATATGTTGTTTAGCGATTTAACATTGGAAGAGCAGACCTTATTTGCAGACGTTCCAAAGTATCGCCAAGACTATTATCCTTATACAGAAGCTGATGAAGGCTTGACAAGGTACTCTTTTGAAAGCGGATATATCTATTTCAGTACGATGATGATCTTGGACGAACAAGGCAATTATGTAATGGATGGCGATAATTATGTCGCTTATGATTCTGAAAATCCTGCTCATGCAGATTTAGACCGTTACTCAGTCGATGCTAGATATGTATTTACATCATCTGTGACATATCCTACACCTTCTGATTTACCTAGATACAATGCAGATATCACTTATTGGGATTTTGAAAATGACAGAGTCACAAAGGATATCATATTAATTGCACATTGGGAAAAGAAACTTACCGTAGAATATGTTCAAATGTCAGGGCAAATCACTTATATTACTCAAAAACTGACACCTGATAATACAAGTTCTGTTGATTTAGTATCGGGAGAACCAATCGGAAGATTGGAAACCATCCCACTATATGCTGGATACACCTTTGTTGGATGGAGCACATCTCAAACAGAGTACTTGCCTTGGGACTTCACAAACGATGTTTTCCCAGTGGGGCAAGATACCTTGACGCTTTATGCGTATATGGTTGAAGGAACTTATGTTCGAGTTAACACCGCTGCGAAATTGTTCGCAATTGCTCAAAACCCAGATTTGAATTATCTTCTTGTAGCAAACATCGATCTTGGAGGACAAGAATTTGTTAATTTTTCACCTCTTGGATTTGAGGTTAGATCATCAGTTGTCACCACAGTAGTACCGTTTACGGGAGAATTCCTGTCAATGGGATACTCGATATCCAATTACACGATAAAAGTACAAAACGCACAAAAGGATATCAATGTGGATGCCGGAGTCATCGTCGTAATGGGACTCTTCCCATATGTTCAAGACGCGACGATTACAGGGTTGACCGTTGAAAACGCTCATATATTGTTTGTTACAACTACAACTGGCACCAATGTTATTTGTGAAATGGGTGCAGCAGGAATTATTGGAACAGCACTCGATGGAATGTCATATGTAATTGACTCATCGGTTGACATTGATTTCGCAGTCACTTCGCCAACTCAAGTTACCTACCCGGTATACATTGGAGACATCGTGGCCCTTGGAAATGAATTTGTTACGATAACTAATACCACAGCAACAATTGATTATTCTTTGATTACAGGAATAACCACTAGCACATTAACTGTGCAAACCTTAGAATAGGCTTTCATGATGAAAATCATAAAGAATAGAAAAAAAATGGAGGAAAAAGATGAAAAAGCTTAGTTTGTTTCTTGTAACTTTAGTTTTAGCTGTTGCTCTAATTGGTTGTAAAACCACAACAACTACAACTGCAACAACAACCACAACAACGACTGCAACAACAACAACGACATTAACTCCAATCACTGAGGACAGAGTCATTAATGATGATTATACATTATTACTCCAATCTTCAACGATGGACGGTGTGTTCAACCCATTCTTCTACTCATCAGCATATGATGGACAAGTAGCAGGATTGGTCAATGTCGGACTACTTACGACCGATGAGAGCGGTGCTGTAGTAGCTTCTGATTATTACCCAACTGTAGCAGACAGCTACTCAATTTATTACACTGACAACCTTACTACATACGCTCCAAAAGCGGATTATGAAGAAGGCGACTACGTGGTGTATGACATTGTACTCAAAAATGGTGCAAAATTCAGCGATGGAACTGCAATCACTGCAGATGACGTGTTATTCAACATGTACACTTATTTAGATCCTTCCTATAATGGATCTTCCACGCTTTACACGTTGCCTATTCTTGGCTTAACTGACTTCAGAACACAAGTTCCAAATGCCGCACAATACGCTCCTTTAGCTGCTCAAATCTTAGCAGATGACGGAAGAGTTGACGGCTATGTAGCTACAGCCGCTTACACAGAAGCTCAATTTGATGCTTACTGGGCAGCGTTTGAAGTTGCTGGAGAACAATTTGCTCAAGAAATCGTTAACTATGTAATGTCAAACTATTCAACAGATTCATTCGTAGCTAGATACTTTGGCGGTAACTACCTAGTTGAAAATGCAGAAGGATTATATGTAAAAACTTCTGCAACTGGAATCGCAACTTATTCAGCAACTAATCCAGATCATGTTGGATTAACTCGTTACAACTGTACTTTAACATTTGCTGACGTTCAAGCTTCTGCTGGTTTAAGAGTAGCTTACGGTATGGCAATGTGGGGATTCTGGGGCGGAGTTGGTCGCGCTTATTCACTAAGTGCTGATGGTTTAACTTGGAGTGGAGCAACAGCTGATTACAGCGTTGCAACTCTAACTGTTGCAGATTATTTCCAAGATATTCTTGATGCTTATGCAGATGTAGACGGTGTCGTAGACTATGCAAACGTTTCAAGCATTGAAAGCGCTGGTTCAGACTTTGTAGCTAACGCAACTGAAAACTTTACTAAAGCTTTCCAAACAGTAGGATCCGTTCCTAGCGTAGCTGGTTTAGTAAAAGGAACAAAAACAATTGATTCAGTCGTACACGAAACTGTTAAAATTGTTTTGACAGAACAAAATCCAAAAGCCATCCTTTCATTAGGTGTTACAGTTACTCCAGCTCATTATTACACAGCAGGATACACTTATCCAGTTGATGCAATCAAGAACTTTGGCGTAGAATTTGACAATCCACTATTCATGGCTCACCTTGCAACATTCAACGGCGCTCCTATGGGTGGAGGAACCTATATATTCGATCATGTAGATTCTGGTGACGGTACAGTTTACTTCACAAGAAACGAATATTTCGAAACTATGGGTGGAGTTAACGTTTATAACTCTAACATCAATAAAGTTGCATTGAAGATCGTCTCTTCAGGTTACGAGTACAGTGCTCTTGAAGCCGGTGACGTAGCTTACGCAACTGTAAGTGCAACTTCAGACGTTATGGATAGCGTTGCATTGAGCGACAACTTAGTAGCAGTATTGGTTGACAACTTAGGTTACGGATACATTTGCGTTAACCCACAAGTTTATGACAACCTTTACGAACGTATCGCTTTGACAACAGTATTCGATATGTCAAAAGTATTGAACTACTATCCAAATGGATTAGCTGACTTGATTACTCGTGCACAATCACAAGTATCTTGGGCATATCCAGAAGGTGCAGAATATATTTATCCATTTGACGCAACAATGGCATCTGCAATTAGCTATTTAGAACTTGCAGGATACACATATGATGCAGTCGCTGGTGAATTTACTGACACTCCAACTTATACATTCACATTACCAAGTGACGTTTCTGCCCATCCAGCTGGTGGAGTTTATCTAGAAGCTCAAAGATTACTCGCTACAATCGGTGTTACTGCAGAAATCGTTACGGATGCTTCCTTAATTGCTCATATCAAAACGGCTCCTGTTGGTGTTTATGCATTAGCATGGCAATCTGCACAAGACCCAGATATGTATCAAGTTTACCATTACCTATCACAAGCTGATTCAGTTACCGCAAACGGTATCGCTTGGCTATATGAAAACGGTGATGATGACGCTTTAGGAACTATCGAAGTTGTAAAATTAGATGGCGTTACTGAAACGATGAATCAAAAAGAAGCATTAGAGTACTTGGGATATCTAATTGAACAAGGAACGAAATACATGCTTACTGAAGAAAGAGCTCCTATTTATGCGAAAGCATTAGAAGTTCTAGCTCAATTGAACATCGAAGTTCCAACTTACCAAAGAAAGAACTTGTTTGTATACGATGGATCCATCATCGATCAAGCAACTCTATCAACAACTGTTACTCCATATTGGGGCCCAATGGCTGAAATTTGGAAAGTAAGTTTCGCTTCAGGTGTTGAAGGTAATACAACTGAAACAGTAGTAGTAGGATACGTACAACCTTAGTCAATAACACCTACTAATTAGCAAGTTTCACAAATTTCTAACAAGGAGTTATAAGGCTCAGTCCACTAGATTGAGCCTTATTATTGTCAACATGATAAAATATGTAATAAAGAGATTAGCATTATCAGTACTGATATTGTTCGGCGTCTCGATTATTATCTATGGCTTGGTTAGAATTAAACCAGGTCTAGATTTCATTGAAGCAAAATACTATGCGCAAATCCAACTTGACAGCACCGGTGAAGTCGCTAGAATGGTCGAAGAACAAAGAGAACTCTATGGGTTAACATCCCCGATTTTCGAGGGTTATTTAACATGGCTCAATCATATTTTGCATGGTGAGTGGGGAAATTCATTTATCTTTTCCGTTAGTACCGGAGAGGTGGAATATCTCGTAGATGATCAGGGTAATCCTGTTTTGGACATTGATGGAAACCAGCTTACAAAACCGGTTTCTAGTTCAAATGTTCTTGACATTATCAAGGACAAAAGCAGGATTTCATTTATCATCGCTTTAATAGCCACAATCTTGCAATTTGCAATTGCCATTCCGCTCGGAATTACCTCAGCTACCAAGCAGTACGGAGTCGTGGATTATAGCGTCACCGTTCTCGCGATGATGGGTATTTCGTTGCCATCCTTCTTCTTTGGAGCATTGTTACTAAGAATATTTTCCATCCAATTGGGATGGTTCCCATATGCAGGTCTAACCGATCCAAATTCGAACTTGCCGTTGCTTTTAGACAATCTTCATCACTTGGTACTACCAATTACCGTGCTCGTTATTCTTTCCATTGGTGGATTAATGAGATACACTCGTACCAACATGCTTGAAGTTCTCAATGCGGACTATATCCGTACCGCACGCGCAAAAGGATTAAGCGAACACAAAGTCATTTACAAACATGCATTTAGAAACACATTGATTCCTTTGGTAACAATATTCGCCGGAATCCTTCCTGGATTATTCGGTGGAGCACTAATTACTGAAACTATTTTTAGTATCGATGGAATTGGTCAAGCAGCTTATCGTGCTGTTACGCAGGGCGATATTCCTTTTGTCATGGCTTATAATTTATTCTTGTCCGTGTTGACGGTCATAGGTACTTTATTGTCAGACTTAATGTACGCTGTCGTTGATCCTCGAGTGAAATTGGTAGGTGGTAAAAAATGAGTGATTTCGAAAAAGAAGTCAGAGAAGAAAAAGAACTTACTGTTCTCGAAGAAAACAAATCTGAACTTCTGGATGAAGTTTCCCTATCCGACTCTGCTAAAGTTGTCAGTCCAGGGAAAATGGTTCTTAGAAGGTTCTTCAGAAGCAAATTATCGTTGGTCGGTTTGATCACACTTTTCTTGATGTTTGCTTTCTCATTTATCGGACCGCTGCTTTCTCCTTGGGGAGAAGTTGAGATTACCGGAGATTACAAATGGGTAACATCAGTATTGCCTCATCAAATTTTAGTAACCGAGATCAATGAAGAAACAGGGCTAGAAGAACAAGTCACTTACATCTTTTTTGAAGTAAGTGATCCTTATAAAGTATATTCAAAAACACTTCCTTCTTGGGAACATATCCTAGGTACGGACCAATATGGCTACGATGTATTCACGAGACTGATGTATGGCGGACGTGTTTCGCTATTACTTGGTTTTATGGTTATTTTCGCTGAAGTAATCGTTGGACTTTTCTTTGGTTCTTTATCAGGGTATTTTGGTGGTTGGGTCGACATGGTTATCATGCGTGTCGTCGATGTTTTCAACTGTCTCCCAGGCTTGCCGATTCTAATGCTCGCAGCAGCATTGATTGACGGTTGGGGGGTGCCTGCTCGACTCCGAATCTACTACTTGATGGCGATTTTGACCTTCTTCGGATGGGCCGGAATTGCTCGTTTGGTTCGTGGACAAATTCTTGGAATCCGTGAACTCGAATACATGCTTGCCGCAGAGGCAACAGGTTTAAGTACGGGACGTAAAATATTCAAACACATCATTCCAAATGTTATGCCTCAAATCATTGTTCAAGCAACCCTTGGACTTGGTGGAATCATCTTAGCTGAATCAACACTATCTTACCTCGGACTGGGTGTTCCTTTCCCATATTCTGCGTGGGGTACGATGATAAGTTCTACAAGTGGTGCGGCAGGTAGGGATATATTACAAAACTACCCGAACATTTGGGTCCCAGCTGGTATTTGTATCGTGTTAGCCGTGTTGGCATTTAACTTTATCGGCGATGGTTTACGCGACGCATTTGACCCGAAGATGAGGAGATAGGTGCCGAATATGAATATATTAGAATATTTGAAAAAACGAAAAGAACACAATAAAATACAAAGTAAACATTATATCAGCAATAAGCAAATCAAACAAACAGCAGCCGAGAACTTAAAAATCATCAAAGCGATGGAAAAACGTAACAATCGCAAGAATGTTCCCGAAGAAGAATATCTCACTACGATGAGAGATCCGAATAATGTTGTTGAATTTGATGACCTTCATGCCTATTTTTACACTGATGCGGGTGTTGTAAAAGCCGTTGACGGTGTATCTTTTGACATACCCAAAAAGAGTATTGTTGGTGTAGTTGGGGAAAGCGGATGCGGAAAAAGCGTTACGAGCCTAGCGTTGATGAAATTAATGCAAAGCCCTCATGGACAAATCCACAGTGGAGAAATTCGTTACTCTGCCAAGGATGGAAAAGCTTATAACATCGCAAATGTTCCTAAAATTGATATGAACAAGATTCGTGGCAATGAAATGTCTATGATTTTTCAAGAGCCAATGACAAGTTTGAACCCCGTTCTTCGAATTGGAGACCAGCTTGATGAAGTTTTGTTCTTGCATTTCCCAGGAACATCGAAAGAAGAAGCGAAACAAAAGTCCATTAGTATGCTTAAACTGGTTGGAATTGCCATGCCAGACAAATTCTATGATGCTTATCCTCATGAGTTATCCGGTGGTATGCGCCAAAGAGTCATGATTGCCATGGCATTGGCTTGCGACCCAAGATTAATCATCGCCGATGAACCGACTACGGCTCTCGACGTTACAATTCAAGCCCAAATTTTGGACTTGCTTCGTGATATTAAAACGAAAATTGATGGATCCATTATGTTGATTACCCATGACCTGGGTGTCATTGCTGAAATGGCAGACTATGTCGTTGTCATGTATGCTGGACGTATTATTGAAAAAGGAACCGCGAGAGAAATATACAAAAACCCATTGCATCCTTATACTGTAGGGCTTCAAAAGAGTATTCCTGCTTTAAATTCTGGCGATGAAAAATTGTACACAATTTCGGGTACCGTTCCTAATCCAATCAACTTGCCAAACTATTGTTATTTCCGCGACAGATGCAACAAACGGTTCGGAAAATGTAACGGAGAATATCCACATTTGGTTGAAGTTTCTCCAACACATTCCGTCGCATGTTATCTACAGGAAGAACTTGCAGCTGATTTCGCGAAGTTGAAAGCAGGTGGAAAATAATGCCAATTAATGAAGTCAAAGACGTTGAAAAGATTGTTGTAAAGAAACCAGCCGTCGTTAAGGCAGCTGATGGAAGTGTTGCAGTCAAGGCTCCAGTCGTTAAAAAAAGCACAAAAGAGCGCGTCGAGAAAACAACAGAAGTCGCAAAAGACCTTTTAATTGTTAACCACATTAAAAAGTATTTTCCGCTTGGCCAAAGTTGGGTTCAAAAAGAAGCGAATTACGTTAAAGCTGTTGATGACGTCAGTTTCACCATTAAAGAAGGAAAAACCCTCGGAGTCGTTGGGGAGAGCGGATGCGGGAAGACCACACTCGGTCGTACCATTCTCCGTCTTCACAGCATTACTGGTGGGGAAGTCATCTACAATGGTGTTGATTTAAGAAAACTTACAAGAAAAGAATTGACTAAACTTAGACCGAAAATCCAAATCATTTTCCAGGATCCTTACTCTAGTTTGAGTCCTCGTATGACAATTGGAGAAATCATCGGTGAAGCTGTAAGACAGCACAAGATTGTCTCAAAGGAAGAACATCGAGATTATATTATCGACATCATGAAATCCTGCGGACTTCCTGCATACTACTATAGCCGCTATCCGCATGAGTTTTCAGGCGGTCAAAGACAAAGAATCTGTATTGCTAGATCTTTGGCGCTCAAACCAGACCTCATCGTCTGCGATGAACCGGTCAGTGCACTCGACGTTTCTATTCAGGCACAGATTATCAACCTTTTGGTTGAATTACAACATAAGTATGGTTTGACTTATATGTTCATTTCCCATGACTTATCCGTCGTAGAATATATTTCGGATGAAATCATGGTTATGTATTTGGGAAGTGTTGTCGAATTTGGTAGTAGTAAAGCCATTTTTGATAATCCAATGCACCCCTATACTGATGCATTATTGTCGGCAGTTCCAGTTCCGGATCCAGACGTTAAAAAGAATAGAATCATCTTAAAAGGTGACATTCCAAGTCCCGCGAATCCGCCAAAAGGCTGCAAATTCCATACTAGATGTTCAAAATGCATGGATATTTGTAAAGAGGTTGCACCAATTCTAAAAGAATATGAACCAGGACATAAAGTGGCTTGCCACTTGTATCCACAGGATTAGTGATTGACGCAATGTTTAAAAAAAAGAAAAACAAACCTCAATTTGATGATCACGGTGAAACCGTCGCGAACATGAATGTCGAAGGGTTCTCTTGGTATCAAAGCGAAAAAACAATCAAGAAAAAGAAAATGCTTATGGATGTCAACTTGACTCCGAAAGAGAGAAGAGCAGTTGTATTTGGTGCTTTTGTTGCCTATTTACCATTGTTTCTGATTATCGTTAGCAGTTTTGTGATAGCCTATTTGTTATTTTATTTCTTCTTTTAGATTCACGAATTTTAGGGAATTAGATTTAGATATATAGATTAAGCTATTCTTCCTCAGAATATATAATCAATTATTTAGTCACATAGCTCAGTTCATCGAACTGAGCTTTTTTTATTTTATATCAGTCCGATTTGGAAGTTCATCACGTTTTTTGATTCTTTGTTTCTTCCTAGTTGATTTTATGATAAAATATGTATGAAATTATGAGGTGGATTATGTTGGTAGAAGTCAGGAATCATGGCAAAAACATCAAAGAAATCATACTTGTTTCTCCAAAAGGACAAATTGTGTCACTCCTAAACATTGGAGCCACTCTTTATCGTTGGGTTACCGTTCAACAAAGGGAGATTGTCGCTAGGTACAATAACATCGAGGATTATTTGTCCAATAAGATGTCGTTTGGAGCGACAATAGGAATGAATTCCGGTAGACTTGAAAACAGTGAATTTATTCTTGAAGGACAAAAGTACAAACTTTCTGGAAGTCATCCTCACTTTCTTCATGGTGGAGACGATAAATTATCACTTCGTTTTTTTGACTTTGAAATCTTTCAAAAAAAAGAGGCAGTCGAAGTCTTGTTTTATCACGAATATACTCATGAAGTACTGCCAGGAACACAAAACATCAAAGTGAGTTATCTCGTATCAGAAGGTTCCATTCAGATAACCTATGACGTTACCACAGACCGAGCAATGCTATGCAATTTTACCAACCATACTTATTTCAATTTGGACGGAGACTTCAATTCGACGATAGATCATCATGAATTGAAAGTTCCAGCATCGAAAGTCGTTATCGTTGACGATGAAATGATTGGACGAAAAGTCATCGACGTCGACGGCACTGATTTTGATTTTAGAATCCAGAAGGACGTTTTGAAGTCCGCGCTCAATATTGAGGCGATGTTCCCGAAAGTGAAAGGAATTGACCATTATTTTTTACTTGACGAGAGCGTTACCCAACTCTACTCTCGAAAAACGAAAACACTTTTAAAAGTCAAGACTTCTTTGCCAGGCATCACAATTTACACTACAAATTATCCAAATCAAGAACTCATTCAGACGAATCTTCCATTAGGACTTCATCATGCAATTTGTTTAGAACCACAATTTCAGTCCAATGCCATCAATGATCACCGTTTTGAAGTGGGGCTCGTCACGCCAAAGCATCCCTATCATCAGAAAATTGAATTTTCTTTGGAGGAAAATGCAATATGAGAATACTAGTGTTGGGCGGTGCGGGCTACATTGGTAGCCATTTCGTCAAAACTGCGATTGAACAAGGGCATGCTATCATCGTTGTTGATAACCTTGTAAATGGACATGTTGAAGCCATCGATTCGAACGCTTTATTTGTCAAAGGTGATATTCATGATACAGCGCTGTTAGACAGCGTTTTTGATAAGTATTCAATTGATGCCTGTCTTCATTTTGCGGCTTTTTCTTTGGTTGGAGAATCGATGAAAATTCCGAATGCCTATTTTTATAATAACGTCTCAGGAACATTATCACTCTTGGAATCAATGGAAAGACACGGCGTCAAGAAAATCGTGTTTTCTTCTAGTGCAGCTGTATATGGAGCTCATAAAGAAATGCCGATTACAGAACAATTTCCAATGATTCCAACCAATCCTTATGGAGAAACGAAACTTCAAATGGAAAAAATGATGCATTGGGCAGATGTTGCCTATGGCATTAAATATGTTAGCTTACGATATTTCAACGTTGCAGGAGCGAGTCTTGACGCAACAATTGGAGAAGATCATCACCCTGAAACGCATCTCATTCCGATTGTTTTGCAGGTTCCACTTAACAAGCGTTCTTTTATTACTATTTTTGGAAATGACTATGATACATTAGATGGAACATGCATTCGAGACTACATTCACATTGATGATTTAGTCGATGCTCATTTAAAAGCACTTGACTACTTGAATCGAAACCAATCTTCCAACATATTCAATTTGGGAACAGAAAAAGGGTATTCCAATCTTGAAATTGTAGAAGTCGCAAGAAAAGTGACAAAACATCCCATTCCAATTAAAATCGGCCCAAGACGAGCTGGGGACCCTGATAAACTTGTCGCAAGTTTCCACAAGGCTTTTGATATCTTACATTGGCAACCGACAAAAGGAATCGAAGAAATTATTTCTTCGGCATGGGCATTCCATTTAGCACACCCTGAAGGATTTGGAGGTCAAAAGTGATGAACCATTTAATCAATCAATTAATCCAATATGGTCTTCAAGAAAAGATCTTAAATTCTTTGGACATTGAATATGCGGTGAACCAGTTGCTTTACCTTTTGAAGCAGGACAGTTTTGAAAAAGAGGAAATAACGGATCAAATCGATTTTTTTGAAATTATGCCAGTTCTTCTGGAAGAGTCTTTTAAACGAGGCTTGATTCCTTCGGATAGCACAAGTGACTTTGATCATTATGAAGCTAAACTTATGGATGCTTTAATGCCAAGACCCGCAGAAATCAATCAACGCTTTAGAGCACTGTACAAGCAAGCCCCCGTCTATGCGACAAATGATTTTTATGCCTTGTCTCAAAAGACCAATTACATCAAGACTGAAAGAATCAAAAAGAACGTTCATTTCAAATACAATGGCAAATATGCGCCACTTGATATATCCATTAATTTATCCAAGCCTGAAAAAGATCCTAGAAGCATTACCAAACTTTCTAAAATGGAATCGAATCACTATCCAAAATGTGCTCTTTGCATGGAAAATGTAGGGTTCTATGGCAATGACGACCATGCATCCAGAAGCAATCATCGAGTCGTGACTTTGACTTTGAACCGAGAATTAGATGAATGGGGATTTCAATACTCCCCTTATTCCTATTTCAATGAACATGCAATCATTCTAAAAAAGGAACATATCCCAATGCATGTGAATGTTGGGACCTTTTATGAACTCGTTGACTTTGTCAATCAGTTTCCACATTATACGATTGGATCCAATGCTGGACTCCCAATTGTAGGCGGTTCGATCTTAAACCACTATCACTTTCAAGGTGGAAAAGCAGATTTTCCAATTGAAAAGGCAAAAGTGCTACGTGATTACAAGGTGAAGAAAGTAAAAGTTGAGATTCTTGACTGGCCGATGAGTGTCATACGTGTCAGCGGCGGAAGCGAATTCAAGGTTTTGGATGTCGTCACAGACATCTTTAATGCCTGGAAATCATACTCCAATCCTGACTTGCACATATTTGCGAAAACCGGTGAAGAAGAGCACAATACCATTACTCCAATTTTGACAATCAAAGAAGGAAAGTATCAGTTCTATATCGTCTTAAGAAATAATTTTACGACCGAAGAACGGCCCTATGGTCTCTTTCATCCTCGTGAAGACTATTTTCATATTAAAAAAGAAAACATCGGATTGATTGAAGTCATGGGACTCGCAATCCTTCCTGGAAGACTCATGACAGAACTTGAAGAAATTAAACAAGTTCTTTTGGAGAATGCTTCCATTGATCACTATCCTGATTTAGAAAAACATTCCGAGTGGATTCAACAACTGAAAAAAGAGTCTTTTTCCAGTGAAGAAATGGATTCGTTCATGCAAAATCAAGTCGGTAAGGTTTTTGAAATGGTGTTGGAAGACTGTAGTGTATTTAAAGAGGAAGACCGACACGAGTTCTACAGATTTATTGAAAGAATCATCTAATAAAAACGTCGGGGCTCCGACGTTTTTATCTTATTCATCTTCCACATTTTTTGAAACTATGGTATAATTATGACTTGACATGAGGTGAAAACATGGGTAAAGGGAATGACAAATTAGTAAAGGAAATTACCGCTAGGGACGAAGATTTCGCTCAGTGGTATACAGACGTATGCCGAAAGGCTGAATTAATGGATTATACAGGTGCGAAAGGATTTATTATCTATCGCCCCTACGGATATGCCATTTGGGAAAACATTCAAGGATTCCTCAATCTTGAGTTTAAAAAAACAGGACATCAAAATGTCTATTTTCCACTTGTAATACCAGAATCCTTGTTTATGAAGGAAGCTGAGCACGTGGAAGGATTCGCTCCGGAAACAGCGATTGTGACCATTGGAGGGAAAGAAGAATTAGCTGAAAGGCTGATCATTCGACCCACTTCAGAAGTCTTATTTTGCGAACATTACAGTAAAATCGTCTCCAGTTACAGAGACCTTCCAAAAAAATACAATCAATGGTGTAGTGTTGTCCGTTGGGAAAAAACGACCAGACCATTTTTACGAGGTTCGGAATTTTTGTGGCAAGAAGGCCATACGATTCATGCGACTGAGCAAGAGGCAAGAGAAGAGGTTCTCGGAATGCTTGATATCTACAAGCGACTCGGAAAAGAACTCTTGGCAATTCCTTTTGTAACTGGAAAGAAAACCGACAAAGAAAAATTCGCTGGGGCAAAAGAAACCTATACAATCGAAGCCCTCATGCATGACAATAAAGCGCTTCAAAGCGGAACAACCCATTATTTCGGAACCGGTTTCGCTGAAGCTTTTAATATCAATTTCCAAGATAAAGACAAGGTATTGAAACCCGTTCACCAAACATCTTGGGGTGTTTCTACAAGACTAATTGGAGCTATCATTATGGTTCATGGAGATGACTCTGGGCTTGTGTTACCTCCATACGTCGCTCCAACGCAAGTTTTGATTGTTCCAATTCAGCAACAAAAAGAAGGCGTTTTGGAAAAAGCAAATGAGATTCTAGCCTCTTTAGAAAAGAATGGAATCAGAGCGTCGATAGATGATTCTGATAAATCTCCAGGATGGAAGTTTGCGGAAGCCGAGATGAAAGGTATTCCAATTCGAATCGAAATTGGACCAAGAGACTTGGAAAACAATCAATGTGTCGTTGTCACAAGATATAATCATCAAAAAGAAATTTTATCACTTGATGAAATCGTTGCTAAAATTCCTGGGATGTTTAGACAGATTCATGATGCCATGTATCAAAGCGCTCTTGAAAATGTTGAGAATAACTCAAGACCCGCTATCACTTACGAAGAGTTCAAAGAAATCATCGATCAAAAAGGCGGATATGTCAAGATGATGTGGTGTGGAGAACAAGCCTGTGAGGATCAAGTCAAAGAAGATACTCAAGCCACAGCTAGATGCATTCCTTTCGTGCAAGAACACTTAAGCGAGAATTGTCCTGTTTGCGGAAAACCGGCAAAGATGGAAGTCTATTTCGCAAAAGCCTATTAAATAAATAGCGACAAGCCCGGAAAGCTTGTCGCTTTTGTTATTTGAAGAGAGAATGTCCTTCACTGTCATAGGCTACAATGACAGGGAAATCCTGAACCACCAATTCTCTGACGGCTTCAGTTCCTAGTTCACCATATAAGACCGTTTTGGAAGAAAGAACACATTTGCTTAAAACGGCTCCGATTCCTCCGATAGCAATTAGATAGACGGATTTTGTTTCGATGAGCGCTTTTCGAAATGCTTCGTCGCGCTCTCCTTTGCCTATCATGATTTTTAATCCTTTTGGCATGAGTTCAATACTATATGGATCCATCCTGTAAGACGAAGTCGGGCCACAAGCGCCAATCGCCATTCCCGGTTTTTCAGGTGTCGGACCTGTATAGTAGATGATTTGATTGTTAAAGTCCATTGGCAAATCATGTGTTTTATGGAGATGTTCAACGAACTTCTTGTGCGCCGCATCTCTTCCGGTATAAATAATTCCTGAAATCAACACTTCTTCCCCTATTTTAAGCGAAAGTCTTGAAGATTCATCAATCGGTGTTGTTATTTTTCTCATCATACACCTCATAACACGACAGTTTTTTTTCTAGCAGCGTGGCATTGAATATTTACCGCGACTGGTAAAGAAGCGATATGGCATGGATACGAATTGACTTTCACTGCTAGACAGGTTGTCGTGCCTCCTAGCCCCATTGGACCTACGTCCGAAGCATTAACAATTTCCAAAAGAGATTTTTCCAAATTCCGGTCCGTTTCATTTTCAGAAACATCATCCAGGGGTCTGAAAAGAGCAGTTTTCGCAAGCATTGCAACTTTTTCGAAATTACCACCAATCCCGATTCCCAGAATAATTGGAGGACAAGCTTTTCCACCTGCAAGTTTTACGGTCTCGAGCACAAAATCCTCGATGCCTTTGATTCCCGCTGACGGTGGAAGCATTGCTAATCGACTCATATTCTCGCTTCCAGCACCTTTTGGTGCGACGTGGATAATGAGCCGGTCCCCAGGTATTTGTTTCACGTGGATGATTGCAGGGGTATTGTCCATTGTATTAACGCGGTCAATAGGATGCTTCACAACAGATTTTCTTAAATAACCTTCTGTATAAGCTTGCCTTACACCTTCATTGACGGCATCTTCAATGTCATAATCGAGTGTAACTTGAGTTCCTACTTCGAGAAATACAACAGCGACTCCGGTATCTTGACACATCGGAATGAATTCATTTCTTGCTATTTCTTGATTTAGAAGAATTTTCTCCAAAATACTTTTTGCTAATGGGTTAACTTCCTTCTTTTTTCCTTCTTCAAGGGCGTCGACTACTTTTGAGTCTAAAGATACAGAAGCATTCATAAACAACTGTTTAATGTTTGAAATTAATAATTCTTTTGGTATCTTACGCATCTGCTTCACCTCATTTCCATTATATCATTAATTCATTTAAAGTCATCCTGAAGATAATGCTTGTTGAAGAAATTATCGAATGTGTTATTTACATTTGAGTATCTCTTATATATAATCATACAGGGTGATTAAATTGAAACAAGTGAAAATAATATCAGATAGCACATGTGATTTGTCAAAAGAACTGATTGAAAAGTACGATATCGGAATTGTTCCTCTTTTTGTTTCAATTGGCAGCGACACGTATTTTGATGGAGTTGATTTGAATACGACCAAAATGTACGAAGAAGTTGAAGCAAAGAAGATCCTTCCGAAGACAGCTGCAGCTTCTCCTGGTAATTTTATCGAGATGTTTGAAACCTATCTTAAACAAGGCTTGCAAATTGTCTACGTTGGAATTGGGTCCAAATTTTCCGCCACTTTTCAAAGCGCAACCCTTGCGAAACAAAGTTTAGAATCAGATGACATCTTTTTGGTGGATTCGATGAATTTATCAAGCGGATCTGGACTTTTAGTTTTAAAAGCCACGTCTTTTAGAGAAAAAGGTATGAGCGCAAAAAAAATTGCTGAAAAACTAACCACGCTCGTTCCGAAGGTTCGCAGTCAATTTGTGATTGACACGCTCGAGTATTTGTATAAGGGAGGCAGATTGAATGCACTCTCAAACTTTATGGGCACAATGTTGAAAATCAAACCTATCATCAAAGTAGTAGAAGGGTCAATGGCCGTGGGAAAGAAAGCAAGAGGAAATGTTAGGCACGGAATTGATTTAATGATTTCTGACTTGGAGCGCATGAAGGATAATCTTGACATGGAATTTTGCATGATTACGCATTCATTTGCAGATTTAGTCGTTCCATACACCAAGGAACAAATCGAATCCAGATTTCAATTTCTCAATCTTTTTGAAACAAATGCTGGCTGTGTCATATCCAGCCATTGCGGAAAAGGAACCATTGGAATTCTCTATTTAGAAAACTAATAACCCGTGAAATTCACGGGTTTCTTTTTTAGAACAATTTAGTTGACAACGCAACTAAATTGCTATATACTTGTATTCAGAATGTTAAAGGAGGAACTTATGAATAATCATTATGAACATTTGATTAACAAATATCGACATCGTTTTTTTGAAGAGAAGATGAAAGGCATTGATCTTAATTTTCCAGAAGGTCCGTATCTCATTAAAATCAATGAAGAGAAACGTATTAAGATGAATCTACTAAAATTGTCTTTTACATTCCATAAATCACATTTGACGAGAGTCATCAATAATCTACTTGAAAAAGGATACATCCTTAAAGAAATTGATCCTGAAGACCAAAGAGGATTTATTGTATCAATCACGCCTGAGGGAGAACGGATTTCTAAAGAAGCGATAAGCATATTCAAAGAATGGGAAACCCTTCTTTCCAGTGTCATCACCGCTGAGGAACAAAAGATAATTGAAAATTTGCAAAAAAAGATGCTACAAAACATTACAAAATACTTTGGAGAGGAATTCTCAGATGAAAAAAATATTTAGTTATTTAAAGAATTACAAATTTTATGTCATTGCCGTGTTTATCCTTGTTTCTTTGTCTTCTGCAGGACAATTGTTGCTACCGGACTACATGGCTAAAATTATCGGAGAAGGAATCCATGCCGAATATCTGGTTGAAAACCCAATAACAGGAGATTCAATATCTGTTCCTGCTGCCTATTGTGATACGGAAGGTGTCACTTGCACCGTTATCCAAACCAGCGATATGACCGTGATTTTGAAATACGGTGGAATCATGCTCGCAGTTACATTCCTATCTTCACTCGCCTCGATTGCACTCATGTATGTATCTAGTCATGTAGGCAGTCATTCTGGAAAGGACATTCGTCGAGATTTGTTCAAGAAAGTGAGCGAGTTTTCGTCCGCAGAAGCGGAGTCTTTTGGAACGTCTTCTTTGATTACCAGATCAACGAATGATATCTCGCAAGTCCAAAACTTTGTCTTGATGGGATTACGAATGTTTTTAAGAATTCCAATCTTCCTGATTGGAGGCATTTGGCTCAGTATCAAGAACATCCGAGAAATGACGACAAGCAATGAATTGCTTTATGTATTGATGATTGGAGTTCTTTCTTTGATTGTCCTTGTTGCAATTACATTTGTACTGGTCTTACCATTGTTTAAAGCCTTACAAAAGAAAATTGACAAGATGACCCTTGTCACTCGTGAAGGAATTAAAGGGGTACGCGTTATCCGTGCTTTCGGGCAAGGGAAAAGGGAAGTATCAAGATTCAACGACGTCAATGATGACCTGACCAAAACAGTCTATAACGCCGGGAAAATCATGTCTACTTTAAATCCTGCAGTCAACTTGATTTTCAACGTTGTTATTATCGCCATTCTATATTATTCATATATTATTATTTCCAATGGTGCTTTTACAGATTATCAAAGTCTAGGAAATATATCAGCTATTATCCAATATTCGACTCAAATTATGTTTAGTCTATTAATGCTCACGATGACGTTCATCGTATTTCCGAGAGCTCAAGTTTCAGCCAAAAGAATTGAAGAAGTTCTTGATAAGGAAATTATCATCAAAGATGAGGGAAATCCTGAATATGACTCCTTGGATATGAAAGGTGTTGTCGAGTTTAAGGATGTTTGCTTTAAATATGGCGACGCCGAGGAAAATGTACTAGACCAGATTTCCTTTAAAGCGAAACCAGGACAAACGGTTGCGATTATTGGATCAACGGGTTCAGGAAAATCGACGATTGTGAACTTAATTCCACGTTTCTTTGATATTACTTGTGGATCCATTAAAATTGATGGGATTGAAATCAAAGACTTAACCTTACATAAACTGAGATCTTTAATTGGATTTGTTCCTCAAACTGCTACTTTATTTTCAGGAACGATTAAGGACAATATCCTATATGGAAAATCAGACGCTTCAATGGAAGAAATCATTGAAGCTGCCAAGATTGCCCAAGCGGATGATTTCATCGAAGAGATGGAATTGAAATATGATGCCATTGTAGATCAAGGTGGTGTCAACCTCTCTGGAGGGCAAAAGCAAAGACTTTCGATTGCAAGAGCCGTAGTTCGAAGACCTAAAGTCTATATCTTCGATGACAGTTTTTCTGCTCTAGATTTTAAAACCGATTCTAATTTAAGAAAAGATCTAAAACAAATCACTAAGAGTTCTACAGTCTTCATTGTTGCGCAGAGAATCGGAACCATTATGGATGCCGATCAGATTATAGTGTTGCATGATGGACGTATTGTAGGACTTGGAAAACATAAAGAGTTGCTCAAAAACTGTGAAATCTATAAAGAAATCGCATACTCGCAACTTTCAGAGGAGGAGCTTGCATGAAAAAAGAAGAGAACAATCAGCCGAGACAAGATCAAGCTACTCCGATAAAACGTCCTCAAGGCAGACCTGGAGGCGGCGGCGGCGGTCCAATGGGACATATGATGAGACCCGCGGAAAAAGCCAAAGACTTTAAAGGAACATTGAAGAGACTAGTTGGCTTTCTAAAACCACAAAGAACTCAAATGATTATCATGATTGCTTTTACGGTTGTAATGACGGCAATGGCTGTCTACGCTCCTGACTTATCAAGAAAAATCATGAACTTGCTCCAACAAATTATTATGGGAACGGCTGGCACTGATGCGAGCAGTCTCATTCTAAAATACTTCATCGCTATTATTATCCTCTATATATTGCGTTTCATTCTTGAAACAATTTCATACCTGATTGCGAATTTCGTTTCAGTTTCTATCGGTAAAAATTTCAGAAATATTCTCCGAGAGAAACTTGAAAAATTACCGATTAAGTATTTTGACGAGAAGCAAACAGGAGATATCTTAAGCGTATTTTCAAATGATGTTGACATCGTCGTCAATTCAATTCAACAGAGTTTAATTCAGATGATTCAGGCTTTTCTGATGTTGTTTGGAGTGCTCGGAATGATGTTTTATATTTCATGGAAATTGACCTTGATTGCACTTGTCATTTTACCGCTCTATGTATTTACAGTATCAATCATCGCAAAGAAGAGCCAATCCAAATTCATTCGCCAACAAAAAGGCTTAGGAAAGTTGAATGGATATATCGAAGAAATCTTTACTTCTCATAAAGTAGTCAAGCTCTTTGGTAAGGAAAAAGACTCTTATGCTGAATTTAAAAACATGAACGAAGAACTTGCGAAGGATATGAAATCTGCACAATATTTAAGTGGATTAATCCGACCAATTATGGATTTCATTTCCAATATTGGATATGTCGCTGTTGTCATGGTGGGTGGAATTCTCGCCGGAGCGACCAATCCGTTATTGATTGGAGATATTACAACATTTATTTCTTACCAAAGAATGTTCGTCAACCCTATCTTGAATCTTGCGAATATCGTTAACATGTTTCAATCGACAATTGCAGGAGCAGAAAGAATTTTTGAACTTCTTGACGCTAAAGAAGAAGATATGGACAAAGCTGTGCAAACATTTGTTAATCGTGACTTTTTAGGCGGAGTTGAAATCAAAGATGTTGATTTCTCCTATTCTCCTGAAAAAGAATTGATTAAACATTTGAATTTAAAAGTAGAACCTGGTACTCAAATAGCTATTGTTGGTCCTACCGGAGCAGGAAAAACGACTTTAGTAAATCTGTTAATGCGCTTTTATGAGATTGATAAAGGATCGATTACAATCGATGATGTCGTTAACACTGATGTGCCTCGTGAAGAACTAAGAAAACAGTTTGGAATGGTTTTACAGGATACCTGGCTATTTGCTGGCACCGTTAGGGAAAACGTTTCTTACGGGAAAGCAGACGCTACGCTTGAAGAAGTCATTTCCGCTTGCAAGCAAGCACATGTTCACCATTTCATTGAAACTCTTGAAAAAGGGTACGATACGGAGCTCAAAGAGGATGCATCTAATATCTCTCAAGGACAAAAACAGCTTCTAACGATTGCGAGAGCCATCTTATTCAATCCTAAGATATTGATTTTGGATGAAGCGACATCTTCAGTAGATACAAGAACTGAAGCATATATCCAAAATGCAATGAATTTCATGATGGAAGGCAGAACAAGTTTTGTGATTGCCCACCGTCTATCTACGATAAAAAAAGCTTCGACGATTCTGGTTATGGAACACGGACAAATCGTTGAGCAAGGAAACCATAAAGAGTTGCTTGAAAAAAACGGAGTCTATGCAGATCTCTACAATTCACAGTTTTTGAATATTGCGACTTAAGAGGATGAAAATCCTCTTTTTTCTTTAATAATCGACCAAAATAAAGTATAATTGTATCCATGGGATGGAAGGTGTACAGATGATTAGAGTTGGATTGATTTCACTTGGGTGTGCAAAAAATCTAGTGGATTCGGAATTGATTTTAGGCGTGTTGAAAAGTGCAGGAGTCGAGATTGTCACAGACCCGCAAGAAGCGGACGCCATCATAGTAAATACTTGCGGATTCATCGAATCGGCAAGACAAGAGACCATTGATACCATCCTCGAGATGAAAGAATATGGTAAGAAGCTTATAGTGAGCGGTTGCTACGCAGAACGCTATCGCGAGAAACTTCAAAGAGAAATGCCGTTTGTTGACAAAATCATCACACTTAAGGACTATCCTAGAATACATTTGATACTATCTGAAGTATTGTCTTCTTCTGAACTGAAATTTCAACCCATGAGCTATGAAACCAGAATGCTAGTGTCTTCCAATGTGACACCTTACGTGAAACTGAGCGAGGGGTGCGACAATCGATGTGCTTTCTGTGCCATTCCGCTTATAAGAGGTAGATTTCGTTCACGTGAGTTTGACGAAGTCATCAAAGAATGCCGCCTTCTTGTGAAAAATGGTGCAAAAGAGCTCAATTTAATTAGTCAAGACACGACAAGATATGGCTATGATTTAAATCCAGAGAAGAAAAGCCTCCTTCCAGAATTACTTTCTGAAGTGACCAAAATTGAAGGGGTTGTGATTGTCCGCATTTTATATCTTTATCCGGATGAAATTACCGACGAATTATTGGATGTCATCAAAAACAATCCCGTGATTGCACCTTATTTCGATATTCCGATTCAGCACATTTCGACACCTGTCAGGAAAAGAATGTTAAGAAGAAAAGATGAGCAGTTCATCAAGGACCTGCTTCATAAAATAAAATTGACCGTTCCCAATGCTATCTTCAGAACAACATTGATTGTTGGATTCCCAGGTGAAACAGAAGAGGATTTTAATAAATTAAAGGATTTTGTCATAGATTTCGAGTTTGATAGATTAGGCGTTTTTGCATATTCAAGAGAAGAAGATACCGTTGCCTATGATTATGAGGATCAGATTGTTGGAACAATCAAAGAAAAACGTTTAAATGAAATTATGGCGATTCAAAAGAAAATTGCCAGAAAAAGAAACAAAGCCCAGATTGGTTCTATTCATCATACAATCATCGAGGCCTATGATCCGGAATCGAAGTTCTATTACGGTAGAAGTTTCGCTTTCGCACCAGATGACATTGATGGATACATTGTGTTTCAATCAAAAAAATTGCTAGAAATCGGTGATGACCTCAATGTTCTGATTACCGATGCATTTGGATATGATTTAATCGGAGACGCCATTATTTGACGGAGGGAAAACCATGTTTTTAATATTACTGTTGAAAGGGTTCATCATCGGAATTGCATTTATCATTCCCGGCGTAAGTGGCGGTACTTTGGCGATTTATTTGGGAATTTACGATAAACTTCTTCATTCCATCGGAAATGTATTTAAGGAATTCAAGAAAAGTATTACATTTTTGATTCCTGTGTTTTTAGGAATTGCAATTTCAATAGTTGCATTAGCCAAAGTATTAGGGTACTTCATTGAGAAAAACTCTTTTATTACACTTTGTTTTTTCATTGGATTGATTATTGGCGGAATTCCGCATTTGTATAAAGAAGTCGCACACAAAAAAGTCGGTGTTTCATCGATTGTTTCGTTTGTAATCGCGTTTGCAATGGTCGTTTTCTTGATGGTATTTAAGTTACAATACAATCATGCTGGAATTTCCTCTTTCGAAATGAACGTTATGAATATCTTATTATTAGTCCTTCTAGGAATGGTCGCTTCTACAACGATGATCATTCCAGGAATTTCAGGGTCTGCACTGTTAATGGTCCTTGGATTCTATACGGCAATCGTTACCAATGTTGTTGGAAACATCCTTGATTTTTCAAATTTGGCATATCACCTATACGTGATTATTCCATTTGGAATTGGAGCCGCAATCGGGATTATCGTTTTCAGCAGAGTGATTGAATTCAGCTTGAGAAAATATAAAAACCAGACCTATTATGCAATTATCGGTTTTATTTTGGCTTCTATAATTGTCATATTCTTTGAAATCAGAGACCCTAGTTCTGCTCTGGCTTTTGAAGATCAAACGCCAATTATATTCAATTTCATCAATTTCGTATCGACCCATCTCTTAAGTATACTATTTGGAGTTGTTACGCTGGTATCTGGATTGTTCATATCAAAACTTTTAGTTAAATTTGAAGGAAAGGCTACTCAAAATGCAAAATAAGATTGTTCAGGCAAAAAGTTTTATGACTAAAACCAATATTGGAAGTCATGACTTTACCTGCAATCCGTTTATCGGATGCACTCACGGGTGCATCTATTGTTATGCAAAAACCATTGAGAGACACCATTCACCTGAAGAATGGGGTCATTATGTAGATATTAAAGAGTATCCAAATACCTTTATACCAAAAGGCACGGGAAATAAATCGCTTTTCTTTTGCAGCATGACTGATCCCTATCAACCCATCGAAGGCAAGGTGGAATCAGTCAGAAAAATACTAGAAAGCATTGCTTTGAGTAATTTGTCAATTTCGATTTTGACAAAGTCAGATTTGGTTACGAGAGATACTGACCTGTTTTTGCAAATGAAGGATGTCGAAATTGGATTTTCAATCTCACTTTCTGACCTAGATTCAAAAATCTTTGAACCAGGTTCATCCATTCCTTCAAACAGAATTATTGCCTTGAAAAAACTTCATTCGGCAGGTGTCAAGACTTTTGTCTTTGTTTCACCTATCCTTCCTTACATTACGAACTCAATCGATATCATTCACCAAGTGAAGGATTCTGTTGATTACATCATGTTTGACTCTCTGAACCTTAGTGATGAAGAGAATCGAAAAACTTTCTTTAAAACAATCAATTCACATTATCCAGATCTCACAATCAAAATGGAAGAAATCTTTATTAAGAAGAATAAAACATATTACACCGAACTGAGAAATTTGATTAAGAAGGAATGTGCAATATACAACATTCCAATACATAACATTTTTTGAAAGGATTGCCCATGATAAAATTAACAGATATCCAAGGAATGAATGACTACCTCATCCAAACCAGAAGATGGATACACATGCATCCCGAAACAGGTTTTGATACCATTAATACCCATGATTTCATTCGAGAAGAACTAAAGAAGAAGAAGATTAAGGTCATTGAACACGTTGGAAAGAATTCACTTTTGGGTATCATTGAAAATGGCGAAGGGAAAGTAATTGGACTTCGTGCAGACATCGATGCTTTGCCGATGACGGAAAAAAACGAAATTGAATATATTTCTAAATTTCCAGGTAAAATGCATGCATGCGGGCATGATTCTCACACTGCGATGCTACTTTCAGCAGGTATTTATCTTCAGGAGCACAAAGAACTTTGGAATGGAAAAGTTATTTTGATTTTTCAAGAGGCTGAAGAAGGACCTAACCCAGGTGGTGCACTCGGTATTGTAGAATCAGGGCTATTAATAGACGTTGAACACTTCTATGCATTCCATGTTTCACCGATGTTTGAAAGCGGAATGGTTATTTCAAAGAAACAAGGAATTTTTGCCTCTGCAGATACAATAAAGATTACTTTAAAAGGAAAAGGAGCTCATGCAGCATACCCCCACCTTGCAATTGATCCTATTGTCATGGCTGCGGAAGTTATCACGATGCTTCAAACCATTGTTTCAAGAAGAAAAAACCCCTTAGATCTTGCAGTGTTGACCATCGCGAAGATTGAGAGCGGGACGACGCATAATATCATTCCGGAAACGGCTTATTTAGAAGGTACGGTACGTACATTCTCATATGATCTTCGAAATTGGATTAAAAATGAGATTGAGGCTGTTTTGAAGGCGGTTACTTCGAGAGTCGGAGGAAGTTATGAGTTCGAGTATATTTATGAATACGACCCTACCATTAATACAGACTCAGAAGTTGATTTTGTCCATAAAGTGGTTTCTGAAACCTTAGGGGAAGATTCATTCCTCGAATTAAAACAACCCTCGATGGGAGCAGAAGATTTTTCTAGGTACATTGCTTATAAACAAGGAGCCATGTCTTGGTTAGGAACAAAAAAAGATGAAGCCACTTCTCATTCGCTTCATCACCCCTTATTCAATTTAGATGAAGAAGCTTTAATAAAGGGCGCAATGACTTTTGTCAATCTTATTGTTGCCCATAAGAAAGGATAACCATGATTCTAATAAAAAACGCAAATCTGATTAGTATGGCCGAAACAAATTACAAGAAGACTGATATTTTGACAGAGGGAACAAAAATATTGAAAGTTGGGAAATTGAATGTATCTGACTATCCTAATGCCTTAGTGATTGATGCACTCGGTAAAACAGTCACACCAGGAATCGTCGACCCACACTGCCATGTCGGACTATTCGAGGAGGCCATTGGCTTCGAAGGATCTGACGGAAATGAAATGACGTCTCCAGTCACTCCTGAACTTCGGGCGATTGATGCAGTCAAACCACAAGATACCGCATTTCTAGACGCTTTAAAATCTGGAGTTACTACCGTTTGTACTGGACCTGGGTCTGCCAATGTCATCGGAGGTACTTTCTGTGTATTAAAGACAGTTGGAAAAACGATTGATGACATGATTGTCGTCAAAGAATCTTCAATGAAAATGGCATTGGGCGAAAACCCAAAAAGAGTCTATAATTCTAAAAGCCAAACACCACAAACCAGAATGGCTTCTGCAGCTTTGATTCGTGAAGCGTTGATTAAGGCAAAAGACTATGCAGAAAAAGTGAATAAATATGAATCGGATCTGGCAGCAGGAAAAGATGTATCCAAACCTGAATTCAATATGAAATGGGCTAGTCTTTCAAGAGTGTTTTCAGGGTTCCCAGTAAAAATCCATGCCCACCAACAAGACGATATTGTTACTGCCATTAGGATTATTGAGGAATTTGGATTAAATGCAACGATAGAACATGCAACTGAAGGATATTTGATTCCTGAGTATCTAAAGCAACATCATCAAAGAGTCATTATCGGTCCAACACTAGGTTCAAAATCGAAATATGAACTTAGAAACAAAACCTTCATTGCAGGAAAAGTGTTAAAGGAAAGTGGAGTCGAGTTCGCTATCATGACGGACCATCCTGTTATTCATTTGGAAAACACTCTGACCCAAGTCGGATTGTTTGTTAAAGCGGGGCTTGATGAACTTGATGCTTTGAAAGCTGTAACGATTGTTGCAGCAAAGATGAATCAGATTGATCACCTTGTTGGCAGTATTGAAGTTGGAAAAGATGCAGACATCGTGATTTGGAGTGGACACCCACTACATTATTTAACGAGACCTGAAATGGTTATCGTAAATGGAGAGATTGCACATAAAGCATAAAAAAAAAGCGGATTTCCGCTTTTTTGTTTGAACTTATTTTGAATCTTTGTATCTTTTTGCACAATCATCTATCAGTTTCAATGCATCAACTCTAGGATAGTAATCCAAGACTTCCACATGATGTCCAGGCTGAAGTTCTTTATAAGTTCTGAAAAACAATTTGATTTCCCTTAACTGTAAATCTTTAATGTCTTTAATGTTTTGGATATCTTCAAAACGAGGGTCAGCATCCACGACAGCGATGATTTTTTCATCGTGTTCACCTGAATCATACATATCTAGATAGCCTACCACTCTTGCATCGACGATACATCCAGGGAAAGTTTGAGTTGTAGCGAGAACCAAAATGTCGAGAGGATCACCATCTTCGGCAAGTGTGTTTTCAATGAATCCGTATTCAGCAGGATAAGTCATTTTTGAATACAAAACACGATTTAGTTTAATCCGATTCTTTACCTTGTCAACTTCATATTTGTTCTGTGTTCCCATAGGAATTTCTATGATTGCTTCAATAACTGTTTTCATTGTCCCTCCCATACTTTCGTAGAAATTATATATGAAAGAAAGATGGAATGCAAGTTAATTATGCAAAATTATGTTTTTTTTTGAGATGTATCATGCTCTTTTTTAAATTTATGATAAAATAAGAAATATAGAGAATTATCAAAGCAATTTTTGTGAATATGCATTTTTTAATTTGCTTTTGAGGAGGAAAAATTCATGTTGCCTATCTTCTATATTATCTTTTTTGTAATCATTGGGCTAGCATTGGTTCTCATCCTTGTTATTTCTTTCAAACCAAGAAAGAAGAAATCCCGGTCTGACTTGAGTGAAGAACTTATCGAACAATTTATCGCTTTTCTAGGAGGAAAAGACAATCTTGTCCGGGCGTTTCTTGAGGGCGGAAGAACTAAAATCACGGTAATAGACACCTTGCAGTGTAATTTCAATAAATTAAAAGAATTAGGCGCAGCAAATATTTTTATTTCAGGAAACACAATAAAAATGATGTGTCCGTTCGACACATCAAAATTGGTTGATACCATCAATCAAATGTAGGAGGAGTGAGAACAACATGATTGATCACAAATTTAAAATTGCGTATCCATTTGGCCTTCACGCCAGACCTGCGACAATGTTAGTGAGCAAAGCAAACAGTTTTCAAGCGGAAATGATGATTGAATTCGACGACAAAAAAGCGAATTTGAAATCAATCATGGGCGTACTATCGCTCGGTGTTCCGCAAAACAAAGTTTTCTCTATTTCTTTTAACGGTAGGGACGAAGAAGATGCCTTTAAGGCCATTTCAAGAGTATTAGCGGAAATCAATGAATTAATTTAACAATTCACTATTTTCGTTTTCTTCCAAGTCCGATTTTTCGTTTGCATTTTTCCAGTTTTTTGTATGCGATGATTTGAGCAGTATCTCTGCCTCTGTCAAGAATATCATCCAATTGATTGGAATTTACAATGGATTGATAACTTTGTTGAATCAACTTGATTTTTTCAGATACGATGACTGAAAGATCTGATTTGAATTCCGCATATCCTAAACCATTATATTTAGATACGATGTCATCAATTGATTCATCAGAAAGAGACGAGTAAATCGCCAAAAGATTCGCAATCCCCGGTTGATTTTGGGGATCAAACTGAACAATCCCAATAGAATCCGTTACCGCGGATTTTATTTTTTTTGCGGCAATGCCTGGATCATCGAATAACGAAATAAATCCTTTGTCTGTTTCATCAGATTTTGACATTTTCTTAGTGGGGTCTTGAAGGTCCATAATTCTCGCACCGACTTTTGGAATAATCGGTTCGGGAACCGTAAAGAAATCCCCATAACGATTGTTGAAACGACTTGCAATGTCTCTTGTGAGCTCCAAATGCTGTTTTTGATCCTCTCCTACAGGGACATAATCTGCATCATACAAAATAATGTCGGCAGCCATCAACGCTGGATAGGTAAACAAAGAAGACGTCAAGAGAACATCCTTGTTTTTGGACTTGTCTTTAAATTGAGTCATCCTTTCTAGTTCACCCATGTAGGTAAAACATTGCAAAAGATAACCAAGTTCTGCATGCTCTTTGATTTCAGACTGGATGTACAAAACGGTTCTGTTAGGATCTAATCCGCAAGCAAGATACATTCCTGCAATTTCTTTGATTCTTTGTCTTAATTCCGAGGGTTCTTGAGGGGTCGTCAATGCATGTAAATCAGCAATGAACAAAAAGAATTCATCTTCAGGCATTGCTTTTTGAAGTGCGACGAATTGTTTGATGGCTCCAATGTAGTTTCCGAGGGTTAAAGTTCCAGTCGGTTTGATTCCAGATACGATTCTTTTCATAATTTTTCCTCCTATAAATAAAAAAGTCGCCCATAAAAAGGACGACTTAGCGCGGTACCACCTTTGTTCCAGAATACTCTGGCACTTTACTCCTTAACGCGGAAAACGGATGAGATTAACATCACTCCACGGGCCATTCGGCTTGTCTTAATCCTTGTTTGCACCATCCACAAGGTCTCTTTAAATAAAATCAGGCTTACTCTTCCGTATCTTCGTTTTGTGTTATTATAGCACTACTTTTCTTGAATTACAAGTTCCAATTGATTAACAAGTTCAGTTAATCGATTTGATACTGCCATAAATGCATCTTCTTTGGTTAAATCGACACCAGTTTCCTTGAGTTGATCGATTGGATACTTACTTCCTCCGGAGCGCAAAAGGTTCATGTAGTTTTCAAAAGCACCCTCGACTTTGTTTTTGACATTCTCATAAATTTTCAGAGATGCCGCAAAGCTAGTTGCATATTGGTATACATAGAATGGAGTATAGAATAAATGAGGGATGTATGCCCAAACATATTTTTTGACTTCTTCCTTTTCAATGTCCAAATCATAAAATTCTTTGTAAAGGTCAATCATGATTTTTGACAGAGCGTCAGCGGTGATTGGAATATTGTTTTCAATCAGTTTGTGTGCTTCAAGTTCATAGATAGCAAATAAGGTTTGACGATAGAAGGTACTCATAATATCGTCGATAGCTCTTTGCAATAGAGCTATTTTTTCATTCTTTGTTGCTTTACTACCTTTAATGAAATAATCTAATAAATTATGTTCGTTAAAAGTGGAAGCCACTTCAGCGACAAAGATTGTATAGTTTTGAAGAACGGATGGCTGAGATTCAGCAGAGAACATCGAATGAATCGAATGTCCCGCTTCATGGGCAACCGTGAACACGTCTTCCAGTGTGTTTGAATAATTTAATAGAATGAATGGATGAAGGTCAGGCATAGATGACGAATAAGCTCCGGTTCGTTTGCCTTCGCCCTCATAAACATCGACGAATCCTTCTCTCAATACTTCTTTGGCTTTTTCTTTAAAAGTTTCAGGGAAAGCATCGATAGAAGCGAAAAACAGTTTTTTTGCTTCTTCATATTCATATTCTTTGTCTGATTTTGCCAATTCAAGGAAACGGTCATATGTGTGATATTCTTCCAGTTTCAAATATTCCTTACGCAATTTGAGGTAACGTTTGACGGAATCTGTGTTGGATCTCGCTACATTTGTAAGAGAAGTGTATACTTCAACTGGGATTTGATTTTCAAAAAGGTAACTCTCAAGTGATGAGGTGTATTTACGAACTCTCATTCTCGCGTAGTCCGTATCCAATACGTTTTTATAAATGGCAGAATAAGTGTTTTTATGTCGCTCATAATAAGAAAATACACTTTCGAAGATTTCTTTTCTTTCTTCTGGAGTCTCGCTCTTTTTGATAAATGCGCGGTAATTGCTATTAGTAATCGTTACAATTTCACCGTTATCAAGCATGACATCACCGTGCTCGATATCCGCAACAGATAAAGAACTATAGAGTTCTCTTCCTGCACTTAAGGTTTGGGTGAATGTTGCAAGTAGAGCTTCCTTCTCGTCATCGAGAATGTGCTCTTGACGTCTAAATAGCTTTTCGACATTGAATCTGAATTCTTCAAGTTCCTTGTTTCGGTTGATGAATCCTAATACTTTTTCTTTTCCAAGTTTGATAAGTTCAGGTTCTTCAAATGAAATTGCTTCGCTCAACATTGAGAACGCTATTTGAGCTTTTTGAAGCATGCTCGAACTTCCCATATCTTTCTTGTTTAAGTCGCTTTTCAAGTGCGCATATTGATAAGCTCTAAGTCCAGTTTTTTCAAATTCCTTTTGAGTAAGGAAATATTCTTTGAAAGATTTTTCATCATTTAGTTTGCCTTTGAAGGTCGCCAGTTTCTCTATTATTTGAAGCGATAACTTGTACGCATCCTCAAAAGCTTGATCATTATTAAATAAGTAAGTAAGGTCCCATTTCATCTGTAAAATTCCTCCTTCACAGTTATAGTTTAATTATACCATTATTTTACACAAAAAGCGTTAAAAAAACATGATAGTATGATATAATATTGTTCGAAAGCGAGGGATTTGCATGATTACATTATATACAAGTTCTAGTTGTTCTTCTTGCCGAAAAGCAAAGCGTTGGTTGGAGGATAATAAAATTCCTTACAAAGAAAAAAACATAATCGGCATCCGTTTAACACGCGATGACATCATAAACATGTTAAAATTCTCTGAAAATGGATTTGAAGATATCATTTCAACAAGATCAAAAGTGTTCAAAGATAACAATTTGGATACTGATGAGATGCGGTTCGGAGAATTGGCAGATTTCATTATCGACAATCCGACAATCTTGAAACGTCCAATCATTATAAACGAGAAAATAATGCAGACAGGGTACAATGAAGATGAAATTCGGGCGTTTATTCCACGAAGATTCAGAAGCAATGTTGTTTGTGAAGAATGCTTGGATGATTGTGAGTACAAAGAAGCGATTAAGAAAGCTATCGCAGTGAACAACAGAGCAAAAACTCTATAAGTTGGAAAGACGGAAAACCCGTCTTTTTTTCTTGACTGGAATGTTTTTCGTTATTTATAATTCTTTTTTCTTTGAAAGCGTTTTATTAAGTGGTTAATCTTGATAAATAGTAGAATTTAGGGTAAAATGAAATAGACTTAAAAAGATAAATAAATTTAGGAGGAAATATAATATGTCAGTAAGAGTAGCAATTAATGGATTTGGTAGAATCGGTCGTTTGGCATTTAGACTAATGTTTGGACATGATGATTTTGAAATCGTTGCAGTTAACGATTTAACAGATGCTGAACAACTCGCTTATCTATTAAAGTATGACAGTTCTCAAGGAAGATACGGGAAAGTTGTAACAGTAGAAGGATCCAATATCGTAGTTGAAGGCAAAAAAGTTCCAGTGTTTTCACAAAAAGATCCATCATTACTTCCTTGGAAAGAATTAAAAGTTGACGTTGTTCTAGAATGCACAGGATTCTTTGTTTCTAGAGACAAAGCTTCATTACATTTACAAGCAGGCGCAAGAAAAGTTATCATTAGTGCACCAGCAAAAGAAAAAGACGTTCCAACCATCGTTTACGGAGTCAATGAAGAAACACTTACAGGCGCAGAAACAATTATCAGTGCAGCATCTTGCACAACGAACTGCTTAGCTCCTATCGCTAAAGTATTAGATGATAATTTTGGAATCGTAAGAGGATTCATGACTACAGTTCATGCTTATACAAACGATCAAGCAACTCTTGACGTTCCTCACAACAAAGGCCATTTTTCTAGAAGAGGTAGAGCAGCGGCAGCAAACATCGTGCCTACAACGACTGGAGCTGCAAAAGCAGTCGCACTCGTGTTACCACAATTGAAAGGCAAAATGGACGGACTTGCATTACGTGTTCCTGTCATCACAGGATCCATTGTTGACTTGGTAGTTGAACTCAAAAAGAACGTTACAAAAGAAGAAGTCAATGCAGCTGTCAAAGCAGCACAATCAGAAGTCATTGGATATACTGAAGACCCAATCGTATCAAGCGATGTCATCGGCATTACTCAAGGAACAATGTTTGACGCAGACTCAACTTCTATTTTGGATACAGACGGAAACCAACTTGTCAAAGTTCTTTCATGGTATGACAACGAAGCTTCTTTCACAAACCAAATGGTACGTACACTTAAATATTTCGGCAACCTGATTTAACAAGAAGCATCCTGAGGGATGCTTTTTTCAGAAGATAAGGTGAAGTAGTATTGAATTTCTTCTATGACTTATTAGACAAGATTCAACAATTCGTATTAGCCAATATTTGGTTCGCACCGCTTTCTGCGGTGCTTTTACCATTCCTTGAGGCTTTGATTCCTTCTCTTCCCCTCACCATTTTGATATCTTTTAATCTTTCGCTGATGGCGAGTGCATTTGGTTCTGTTCAAGGCACCATTTTAACGATTTTTCTTTCAACTTTTGGAAGTTTGCTTGGAATGGTTCTTATCTTTATATTAATAAGGCTAACACTTGCACCTTATTTTGCAAAAAAAGTTGAAGGACATAAGATCGGAAAAAAATTTTTGAACCTCGTGAATGGACCCAATACATTTCTAGTACTGATTTTGTTATCGAATCCGTTTCTCCCATCATCAATCATGAACTACGCTTTATCATTAACGAAGATTAAATTCACTAAATACTTGATGCTCACCACTATTTCGAGACTCATTATCGTTCTGTTTTTAGTCTTTTTAGGATCTATTTTCAATATACAAGAGAATCCACTCAATGCATTATGGGTTTTGTTAGTCTATTTTTCTCTACTAGGAATATGGCTGATTTGGTCCAAGTTCTCACACAAAAAGCATATCGAAGAAGAAACTCATTAAAAAAAATGAGTTTTTTTTTATTTTTTTGTTGACAATTAATACTATGTAATGTATAGTATGATGTATAAGGAGGTATTCGTATGGATAGTCAACTCAAAAAAGGATTGCTCGAAATACTAGTTTTAGCTTCATTGAAATATGAAGACTCCTATGGATATGTCATCAATCAAGAAATTTCCGAAGTGATGGACATCTCGGAGTCAACCTTGTATCCTATACTTAGGAGACTGGAACAACAGGATTTAGTAAGAACGTATCAGACAACATACAATTCACGAATTCGAAAGTATTACCAAATCACTAAATTAGGGTTAAAAAAATTGAAAGAGTCGGAAACCGATTTTATTGAAATGAAAAAGATGTACGACTATGTTCTTAGGTAGGAGAATATAAAATGAGAAAACACGAATTTATTAAAGAATTAAATAAACAACTTGAATTTTTAGGGCGTCAGGAAATGGAAGAAGTTGTAAACTATTACGAAGAACTTATCCAAGATGCTGTAGATCACGGTGAAACAGAGAAAGAATTCATTGATTCTTTAGGCGACGTGACTGAAATCGCTTATAGCATCAAAAAAGACGGAACTTTCCTTGAAAAAGTCCGTGCTAGAACCCCATTTTCTGTCAGAGAAGCCTTTGGACTCACTGTTAAGATCATTGGATATTTCTTCTTTGCCATCTTCACGATCGTAATGATTTCGATTGGGTTCAGTTTAGTTGTATCTGGGGTTTCAGTAGTCGGTGCCGGTCTTTACTTAATCATATCCGCTATTCATTCAGACCCGGTTCAATTATTACTGTCACTTGGAATCATCATTCTTGGAATTGGCATTACCATCTTTGGATTTGGAATCTTTCGTTGGTATGCGGGGATTTCTAAAAACACATTAAAACGATTATTATATCGTGTAAGAGACTTTATTAAGGAATAGGAGAAAAAAAACATGAATAAATTATTAAGAATCGGATTAGCCATTATATTGATTGGTGTTGGCTTGGTTGTCGTATTTGGTCTCATTTCAGGCGAAAATTTCTTCTCATATGTCAGTGACGACAGTTCATACACTTATGTAGAAAAAACTTATACGGAAGACGAATTTTCGATGTTTGACATTAGCTTGATTAATAGGAAAGTCATTATTCTTCCAAGTACAGATAGCGAAGTCAAGATTACGTATTATGAATCAGAAAAAGATTACTTTATTGTAGAGGAAGATGGATCAACTCTGCAAATCGTTAATGAGGAAAAATGGTTTTCAAATTGGTTTGACTTCAATTGGTTTTCAAACCCTGACATTTATGAATTTTATCTTTACCTCCCAGATACGATGGGCTTAGACTTAGATTTGCATACCTCGAATGGAACCATCACCGTATCAGATCTTACTGAGTTTGGCATTTTGAACCTTTCGTCTTCCAACGGAGAAATCACGTTAGAAAATGTTGAATCTACTGGAAATATTACGTTATTGACATCCAACGGAGCTTTGAATGCGACTGGAGTGATTTCTTTAGGAAACATCAAGTTCACAACAACAAACGGAAGAATCCTGGTTAATGGAATGACGTCTGACAATGTCGACCTAAAGTCTACAAACGGAGTGATTGATTGTTCAAACATCTATTCAGATCTACTTGAAGTTGATACCTCGAATGGAAATATCGAGATCAATGTTCCCGGCGCTTTTACAGATTTCTATCTATCAATGTCGACAACGAACGGAAACTACTACTTAAACGGCGATGAAGTCACAACGAACAGCTATCATGACAGTGCTTCAAAATCAATTAACTGTCATACTTCTAATGGTAATATCAGAGTTAATTTTTCAAACTAAAAAAGCACATTTTCTGTGCTTTTTTGTTTATTGAAAAGAAACATGTGATATAATATTTCAAAAGACTTAGAGGTGATTATATGGAAAAACAATTATTCGTGAAACATCGCGAAGAATTTATCAAACACATGAAAGAAGGATCATTTGCTATATTTTATTCAGGAGATGCTCCTCATAAAACAAATGACCAAACTTATGTGTATGAACCCAACAGAAATTTCTATTATTTAACGGGTTGTGAGCGTCCAAACTTCATTTTGCTATTGGTAAAAGGAAGTTCTTTTGCTCAAGCCTTTTTGTTCATAGAAGAACCAAGCGATTATGCAACAAAATGGTTGGGTCGCAGACTGACAAAACAAGAAGTGTCTGATTTATCAGGACTCGATTTGAAACAAATCAAATTTGTTGAAGAATTCAAGGCTTTCATTCATACCGCAGTTCTCGCAAACTCTCGAGGAGCCCTTCTTAAAAAACCAGAAAAACTCTATTTAGACTTGTATAAATTCAAACCTTTCGCGACCCCTTACAGTTTGACTCAACTCGAGTTTTTAACAGATGCTTATCCTGAAATCCTCATTGAAAGCGCAAATGATGTTTTGGATTCAATGAGAAAAATAAAATCTCAAGAAGAAGTTGCTGAAATTGAAAAAGCAATTTCATATGGAAGAATAGGGATTGAAGCTGTATTGAAATTTGCAAAGCCTGGCGTCAATGAGCGCGAACTTGAAGCCTATTACGAATATCAAATTAAAATGGCCGGCAGCAAAGGAATCTCTTTTGATTCCATCGTCGCAAGCGGTAAGAATGGAACCATTCTTCATTATATCGATAATTTTTCAGAAGTAAAAGAAGGTAGTTTGGTTTTATTAGATCTTGGAGCGAAGAACGGACTTTACTCATCCGATATTTCTAGAACATTTCCAATCAATGGAAAATTTTCGGAAAGACAGAAACAAATCTATGAGATTGTTCTGAATACGAACAAAAAGATTATTGAAATGGTTAAACCCGGTGTCATGGTGAACGACCTGAATCTGTCTGCGAAGAAAATGCTGATGGAAGAAGCAAAAAAGATTGGATTAATTAAAGAAGATCATGAAATTGATAAGTATTATTATCATGGTGTCAGTCACTATCTTGGTTTAGATACTCATGATGTTGGGACCTATCAGGAGCCTTTACAAGCTGGAGTTGTCTTGACAGTTGAACCAGGATTCTACATTGAAGAAGAAGGCATCGGAATTCGGATTGAGGATAATGTATTAGTTACTGAAACCGGAAGAAGAAACCTGAGCGAAAGCATTAAGAAAGAATGGATAGACATCGAGAATTTAATGAAGTAAAGTCGGTTTGAAAGGAATAGCTCATGAGTTATATCGAAGGCGAAGTCAGACAAGTCCTTTTTTACAATGATGAAAACAATTATTCCGTCTTGAAACTCGATATCATTGATACGGACCTTCAAGAAATTATTTACAAAGAACCCACGATTATTATTTGTGGGTTTTTTCCTCATTTAGACAAAGGACAAAGATACCGTTTTTTCGGTGAATTGAAAAATCACCCCAAATATGGTCTTCAATATGATGCATCCCGTTTTGAACGAATCATGGACAACTCCAAAGAAGGACTGATTGACTACCTTTCCAGTGATATTTTCAAAGGAATCGGGCCAAAAACTGCAGAATGGATTGTAAACCATTTCGGTGTTGACTGTATCGATCAAATTCTCAATAACTATGACATTCTCGATATTGTTCCTCGGATGTCCAGTTCGAAGAAAGAAACTCTGATTTCTACACTTCAAACAAATCGAAAACTTGAAACTTCTTTAGTTTGGCTATATGGATTTCAAATATCTCCAAAGATGGCCATGAAAATCTATCAAAGATATGGATATGAGTCCATCGACGTCATTAAAGAAAATCCCTATATTTTAATGGATGAAATCGAAGGAATTGGCTTTAAAAGAGCTGATGAAATTGCATTGAAAATTGGGCTTTCTTATAATCATCCTTTGAGGATTAAAGCAGTGATAATTTATTTGTTGAATGAATATATGAATAAATTTGGAGACACGCTTTTATCCTTATCCGATTTGCTTGAGTATACCGAAAGGTATCTGAATACCGATGATGAATTCGAAGTTAGAAAAGTAGAAATTGAGGATATATTGTCAGAACTGATTATGCAAGGGAAAATCATTTCCGAGCACGATTCTTTAAGCCTATGGTATTTATACCTTGCAGAAAAGGGAATTGCGAATTCTCTTGTAAGGTACACCAAGTCTTCCTCACCCGCATTTGATGAAGAACTTGTACTTCAATCCATTGATGACTTTCAAAAAGACCATCTAATTGAATACACCGAAGAGCAAATTAAGGCAATCAAAAAAGCACTACTTGATGACTTCTTGATTATTACGGGAGGTCCTGGTACTGGAAAGACAACCATCATCAATGGAATCGTCCAAATATATAAACTTTTAAGAGGACCTAAAACTTCAATCCTTCTATCTGCTCCAACAGGGAAAGCTGCAAAACGTCTAAAAGAGGCGACCTCCCTTGAAGCGACAACAATACATAGAATGCTTGGATATGATTATGAAGGCCACTTCAGTGCTGATGTTCATCATCCGTTATTAGCAGATTTAATTATCATTGATGAAGCATCTATGCTTGATGTTGTACTCGCAAATCATCTGTTTGAATCGATTCGCTTGAATACAAAACTTGTGATTGTCGGTGACGACAATCAATTACCTTCAGTTGGACCCGGACAAGTATTGTCAGACTTAATTGAGTCTGACATGTTTAGCGTTGTCAAACTATCCAAGATACACAGACAAGCAAGCGACTCTAGTATTATTTCTCTTGCATACGACATTTTGAATCAACATGTGAGTGAAAATTTGAGTGTGAGAACCGATGATAGAAAATTTATCCGATCGGGAGAAGGACTCATTGTAGAACAAATCTGTTCCGTCATCAACGAAGCCATTCAAGAGGGTTATAGTTTGCTTGATGATATTCAGGTATTAGCACCGATTTATAAAGGCCCAAACGGAATTGATAAAATCAACGAATCAATTCAAGAACGGTTTAATTACCATAACCAAGCGCACAAGATTTCCTATAATGGAAAGACATTTTATTTTAACGATAAAGTTCTTCAACTAGCCAATCAACCTGAAGATGGAATTATGAATGGAGATATAGGTGTTGTGACCGGAATCATTGAAAATAAAGAAATGCTTGTTGATTTTGGAGGAAACACCGTCAAATTCAACGTCAAGGATTTTGATAAGTTGACGCTCGCTTATTGCATCAGTATTCATAAATCACAAGGAAGCGAATTTAGAATCGTTGTTTTACCTTTGACCCAAAGTTATGCCATCATGTTAAAAAGAAAGTTGCTTTATACTGCAGTTACACGAGCAAAAGAACAATTAATCATGGTGGGAGACTACTATGCCCTCAGAAGAGGGGTCTCCTCCATTGAAACTCCAAGGAAGACGAGACTAAAGGGTTTTATCGTCGATTCGATTGACAAAAATCCAGTAAAAAACTTGAGAATAGAAGATTTTATGTAGTAAATATAATTCATTTGCAAATTTAATGAAATTGATGTATAATTGTCTCAAATCAATGATAAAAGAATAGTAGACTATCTTTTCTGCATAGAGAGTTTGGGGTTGGTGGAACCAAACCTTAGAGATGGATTCGAAGCTCCTTTTTAGAGGCAGTAAAATCGCCCGCAAATCTGCGTTATGGATGTCGAGTGCTAGTTTAACTAGAACAAAGGTGGTACCGCGATGAATCGTCCTTTTATGTAGGATGATTCTCTTTTTTTTTGGAGGATGCATTATGAAAAAACTATCAGGAAACGAAATTAGACAAATGTGGCTGGATTTTTTCAAAGAAAAAGGTCATAGTGTTGAAAAAGGAGCGTCTTTGGTTCCAAACGACGATCCGACTTTACTTTGGATGAATGCTGGAGTTGCAGCTTTGAAGAAGTATTTCGACGGAAGCGTGGTTCCAAAGAATCCAAGAATTGTCAATGCTCAAAAGTGCATCCGCACGAACGATATTGAAAATGTAGGCGTGACCGCAAGACATCACACTTTTTTTGAAATGCTTGGAAACTTTTCAATCGGCGATTACTTCCGCAAAGACGCAGTAAATTGGGGATTTGAACTGCTGACGAGTCCAAAATGGTTTGGATTCGATAAAGATAAACTATATATGACAATCTATCCAACAGACGAGGAAACAAAAGAACTGTGGATTCAAAATGGTGTTGACCCCTCTCATGTCATCCCGACCGAAGACCATAATTTTTGGGAGATTGGCGAAGGTCCATGTGGCCCATGCACAGAAATTTTCTTTGACAGAGGCGATAAATATGGTGATTTTACATCTGACGCCATTCGTGATGACATAGAGAATGACCGATATGTAGAGATTTGGAATATTGTTTTTTCTCAATATAACGCAAAACCAGGACTTGAGAGGGTTGATTACCCTGAACTCCCAAGCAAAAACATTGATACAGGCTGTGGACTTGAAAGACTCGCAAGTGTCATTCAAGGAACGAAAACGAATTTTGAAACAGATTTATTCATGCCAATCATTCAAAAAATCGAAGAAATCTCTCACGTCTCCTATCAAGGTCAAATGGCATTCAAAGTCATCAGTGATCATATCCGAACCGTCTCGTTTGCTGTAAGTGATGGAGCGATGCTTTCTAATGAAGGCAGAGGATATGTGTTGAGACGGCTTCTACGAAGAGCTGTAAAATATGGAAAGAAACTCGGGATTGACAGACCATTCATGGGAGAACTAGTCGATGTCGTCGCAGAAATGGTTCATGGATATTATCCAGACGTTCGGGCTAAATCCGAGATCATCAAAAAAATTATTTCCGCAGAAGAATCGAAGTTTTTAGAAACACTTGAAAACGGAGAAAAACGATTTGATCAGATTGTCAGTCTTTCAGAAAATCATTTAATTAGTGGTAGTGATGCTTTTCTTCTATATGATACATTTGGTTTCCCGATTGAGTTAACGATGGAATATGCAAAGGAAAAAGGCTATAAAGTTGATTTGCATTCCTTCGAAGAAGAAATGGGTCTTCAAAAAGATCGAGCTCGAAATGCAAGAAAAGAAATTCAATCGATGAAATCTCAGAATGAAGATTTCCTTGAATTCCAAGGAAAGAGTGAATTTATTGGATACACTCATTTATGCTCTGATTCAAAAATCATCAAGATATTCGAAGAAGGGCTCGTCTTGGACAAAACACCTTTCTATGCGACCTCGGGAGGACAAGTCTCGGATACAGGCACAATTTTCAACGATACTTTTTCCTTAAAAGTGAATGAAGTCTCCAAGTTGCCAAACGGACAATTTCTTCATTCTTATGAGATTGTCGAAGGGGTCCCTAGCGAAAATGCTAGAGTTCATGCAAAAGTAGACGAATCAAAACGTAAACTGACTACATATAACCATTCAGCAACCCATTTATTGTTCAAATCACTTAGAGAGTTGCTTGGACCGCATGTTTCCCAACAAGGGTCTCAAGTGACTTCAGAATCATTACGATTTGACTTTAATCATTATGAAAGTATCAGTGATGAACAAATCTTGGAACTGGAAAGAAAAGTCAACGATATGATTCAAGAGTCTCATGAAACTGTGACCCATATACTAACAGTAGATGAAGCTGTCAAAAAAGGTGCAATCGCTGAATTTGGTGAAAAATATGACGAATATGTCAGAGTCGTCGATTTAAAACATACGCTAGACTTATGCGGTGGAACGCATGTATCGAACATTAGAGACATCGATCGGTTTGCAGTAAGAAGCATTTCATCGATTGGGTCGGGAATCTATCGAATTGAAGGATTAACCAATATCAATGTTGATAAGATTGATGATTCTTTAAAAGGAATCAATCAAGACATCGAAAACCTGCTAAAAAAAGCCGACTTCATTCTTGAAGAAGCAAAGAAAGAAAACATAATCTTGTCCTTTGACAAAACACTTCATCAAGATGTAATTGGAAGTTACCAAGATGTACTGAACAAAAGACACCTCTTGTCTGAAGTTCAAGTCCGAGTCAAAGACATAGAAAAAGAATTTGCAAGACAAAAAGAAATTGTTGCCTTAAATGATTTGACACCGTACCTTTCGATGATTCAAAAAGACACATTGATTGGTAAGGTTCAAGGTATCGACATCTCCGTCTTGAAACAATTGGTTGACAACTTGCTTGTCAAACTCCAAAAAGGAACAGTTCTTCTGGGATCTATTTTGGGAGACAAGGTCGTTTTCATTGCTAAAACAAATAAAGAAAACGTTCATGCTGGCAATCTAGTAAAGAAAGCAGCTATTCTATGCGGAGGAAACGGAGGCGGTCGTCCCGACTTCGCTCAAGCAGGTGGAAAAGACGTTTCAAGTGTTGATTTTGCGCTTAAAGAAGTGAGGGATTCTCTATTATGAGAGCCTTGGGACTAGACCTCGGATCTAAAACTTGTGGCATCGCCATGTCGGATCCTTCGATGATTTTAGCAAGCGGAATTGAAACTTTTCGATTTGAAGAAGGAAATTATCAGTTACCCCTTGACTACATCAAAGATTTTATTGATAATAATAAGGTAGAATTAGTCGTGCTTGGCCATCCAAGAAATATGGATGGCTCGACTGGATTTCAAGCGAAAGTCTCAGAGGACTTCAAAGCCAATCTTGAAAAGATGACTTCGGCTAAGATTGTACTGTGGGATGAACGATTAACATCCAGATTAGTTCATCAAGTCATGATGAGTGCGAACATGAATTCGAGAAAAAGAAAAGAAAAAGTAGACAAATTGGCCGCAACGGTCATTTTACAAAGCTATTTGGATAGCAGAAGGTAGGAACTATGGACACAGAATTTGAAACTTTAATCGTGACTGATGAACAAGGCAATGAAATTGAATGCAATATCATCATGACATTTGAATCAGAAGAATTTGCGAAATCATATGTCGTATACCAAGTGAAGGATGACGAAACTGGCGAATATTATGCCGCTAGCTACAATCCTGAAGATGACAACGAAGGAAACCTCGGACAAGTGGAAACTGATGCCGAGTGGGAATTGATTGAAGAAGTACTGGAAAGTTTTCTAGAAGACGAAGAAGAAAAAGAAGAGGAAGAGTAGATCTACCTCTTCTCATCTTTTTTTGGATGGTGGAACCTTGGCTAACGACTACTTGAATCGAACAAATCGGACCTTAGTGGATCCGATTTTAGATGAAATGAAAACTGTGGCGACGAAAGAACAGATTCCGATTATTTCGGAAGAAGGGATTCGCCTGATTTTGCATTTGATTCAAATTGGCAAATATTGCCGTGTATTGGAAATAGGAACTGCAATTGGATACACTGCCTATTCGATTTCGAAATTTACTTCCGCTTCGGTTGTGACAATCGAAAGAAACCCTGAAATTTTGAAGCGAGCAAAAGGCCTGATTTCCACAGACTTAGCAAATAACAAGATTACATTTATTGAGGCAGATGCTCTTGAGATTGCTATTGAATCTCTTGGTCAGTTTGACGTCATTTTCATTGATGCTGCCAAGGCGCAATATATTCGTTTCTTTGAAAAATTTGAGTCGCTGCTTTCCAAAGGTGGAATTGTGATTACAGATAATCTTTTATTTCATGGATTTGTTGAAAATCCAAAAAGCATTATAAGTCGGAACCGAAAACAATTAGTCGGAAAAATCAACAAATTCAATCAATGGTTGCTTGAAAAAAACGACTACGATTCCTTTATATATGAAATTGGAGACGGCATGGCAATCTCATACAAAAAGTGAGGAACCTCAATTTGAACATTGTAGCTACATTGAAAAACATCCAAGAGATGTCACATCTCGCAACGCTTGGCGCAGATGTTTTTTTGCTACATACACTGGAGTTCACCAGAAATCAGATATCTTCATTTTCACTTCCTGAAATCAAAGAAATTTCAAAACAATCCCATAAAATGGGAAAGTTAGTTTATTTGATGATTAATGTCATGATTCATGAAGATATGCTTTCGAAACTTGACAAATTCTTAAATGAAGTAAAATCAGCAAACCTGGACGGAATTGTAGGATTTGATTTTACCCTATATTCCCTCCTTAAAAAGCATCAAATGGAAAATCTTCTGATTTTTCAGCCTGGTACTTCGAACACTAATTGTTATGATGCCTGGTTTGCAAGAAAACAAAAAATAAAAGGGTTAACGGTTTCGAAAGAAGTGACATTGGAAGAAATCATTGAGATCGCTGACTGTACTCAAGACATCGAGTTTTCGATTTGTGGGCACGGTTATCTAGAAATGTTTTACTCGAGAAGACCATTGATTTCAAACTACAGTCAGTTTAAAGGGTTAAATTTATTAGGCGTCAAAAACGCTCAAAGTTATTTTTTACAAGAAGAACTTCGATTGAATGAATTTTACCCCGTCATTGAAGATGCTTTTGGGACAACCATATTTAGATCTAAAAAGCTTCTTTCCTTTCAGGAACTTGGAGTGATTTCACCATATATGACTGACTTTTTTGTGAAAAGAATTTTCATGTCAGATCAAGAATATTTTGATAGCATAGAAGCTTATTCGAACAGCAAACTTCAAGATTCTTTTCAAGAGAAATACCAAAAGGAATATGATACCGGCTTTTATTACCGACGAATCGGTCGCAGCAAGGAGGCTCTATAATGAGAGTAGAACTACTTGCTCCTGCTGGAGATTTAGAAAAAGTCAAGTTTGCATTGCTTTACGGCGCTGATGCCGTCTACATCGGAGGACAAGAATTTTCCTTACGCGCAAGAGCATCCAAATTCACTTTGGAGTTCATCAAGGAAGCTGTTGACTTTGCTCATAGCATCGGTAAGAAAATTTATGTTACAACGAACATTGTATTTCACAATGAAGATGTTAATAAACTAGATGAATACCTCATAGCCCTTGACAACATGAGTGTTGATGCAATCATTTGCTCTTCCCCTGTCATCATCGATCGAGCAAAATCGCTTACGAAACTTGAAATTCATCTTTCAACGCAAGTTTCGGTCACCAACTCAAGCCTAACGAATTTTTGGTTTGACCAAGGTGTCAAACGGGTGGTTCTTGCGAGAGAATGTTCTATTGAAGAAATCAGAGCCATCCATCAATCTGCGAAAGCAGATCTTGAAGTGTTTATTCACGGCGGAATGTGTGTTTCTTACTCCGGAAGGTGCACTTTGTCCAACTATATGACCGACAGAGACGCAAATCGAGGCGGATGTGCACATAGTTGCAGGTGGAAATATAATTTATATAATGAAGGAACGCTTGTCAGCGAAGACTTTGATTTCCAAATGTCGTCAAAAGATTTGGAAACCCTTCGTTTTATTAAAGACTTAATGGATATCGGAGTGGCTTCTTTAAAGATTGAAGGAAGAATGAAGTCGATTCACTACATTTCGACAGTCGTCAGTGCATACAGAGAATTCATCGATGACTATGAGTCGAACGCCTTGAAGGACTTATCTTATTATGAAGCAGAAATCAGAAAGGCCGAAAATCGTTTAACATCCTTTGGATTTATGGAAGGCATTACTACCCCTGAACAACAGCTATACAACATGAGAAGTGAAGTTCCCACCAAAGAGTTTGTCGGAATCGTCAAATCCTATAATCCAGAGACGCTTGAGGCATTGGTTGAACAAAGAAATTATTTCGAACCAAAGGATCTGTTGGAAATTTTTTCTCCAAATCACACACATACAACTTTTATTGCTGGACCGATTTACGATGAATTTGGTCTTGAATTAGATGCCGCAAGACATCCACTTCAAATCATCAAAATAAAATGTGAAACCCCTTTATCACCCTATGACATTTTAAGGAAGGTGTTTTAAATGAATAGACCCGTTATCATTGCTGTAGCAGGAGGATCTTCTTCTGGAAAAACCACTGTCGTCAATAAAATCATAAAAGATTTAGATAAATTTCCTATTGTCGTATTGAAACATGACGACTACTACAAAGACCAATCTGATATGACGATGGAAGAACGAGAAGCCGTCAATTATGACCATCCTTTCGCTTTAGACAACGATTTATTCTACGCGCATCTTCTTGACCTTATTGCAGGAAAATCAATTGAAAAGCCAACATATGACTTTGTCGAATTGACTCGTGCGAAAGCAACAGAAATTATCCATCCAGCGAAAATCATTATCCTCGAAGGCATCCTTGTTTTGGAAGATGATCGAATTCGCCAATTAGCTGATATCAAACTATTTGTCGAAGCGGATGACGACCTTCGTTTCATTCGAAGATTACAACGAGATACGAAGGAAAGAGGAAGAACCATTGAAAGCGTCATCAACCAATATTTAAATACCGTTAAGCCGATGCATTACGCATTTGTCAAACCGACGAAAAGATACGCCGACATTATCATTCCCAATGATTACAGCCATGATGTGGCTGTCGATTTGATTCACTCGAAAATAATCTCAATCTTAAATAAATAATGCTTTTACATTCAAACAAATTATGCTATAATATAAACCACTTAACACAAGGAGACAAATATTCATGGAAAACACGTTTAAATTGACGGAAGCGGGCTTGGAAAACCTAAAGAACGAACTTCAAACACTTAAAGAGGTTGACCGTAAAGAGAACCTAGAAGCTTTGAAAGAAGCGAGGGCCCAAGGTGATTTATCTGAAAACGCCGATTACGACGCTGCAAGAGATGAACAAGCTCGAATTGAAGCAAGAATCAAAGAGCTTGAAAACATTTTGAAGCATACTGAGTTAATCAAGGATACCGCCTCTAGAGTCGTAATGATTGGGAAAACTGTTGAGTTAAAATTTGACTCAAAAACCGAATCAAAAGAATTTACGATTGTGGGTCATTTGGAAGCCAATCCTTTACAAGGCAAGATTTCGAATGAATCTCCATTAGGACGCGCTCTTATTGGACACAAAAAAGGTCAAAAAGTAGTGTACAAAGCGGAGACAGGTACCGAAATCACTGTTGAAATCGCAGATATAAAATAACGAGAAAATGAGAAATTTTTCTCTTTTTTCTTTTTTCGGAGGGTAAAATGATTGGTATTATTGGCGCAATGGACAAAGAAATAGAACTATTGTTGGAACAAATGGAGATTTATAAAGAAGACACTTTTGCGGATAAAATCTTTTATAGTGGCACCTTGTCTGGAAAAGAAGTCGTAATCGCAAAATCTGGAATTGGAAAAGTCAATGCGACGATTACAACCACACTTCTTTTGGAAAAGTACCCAGTCAACCAAGTAATTAACATTGGGATCGCCGGTGGGTTGCTTCCGACGAAGGTCGGAGATATTGTAATTGCAGATGGCATATCTTATTTCGACGTGGACTTAACTTCCATTGACAATATTCCTTATGGACAGATGGCAAATGACCCGCTGATTGTTGAAACGGATTTCAACTTAAGGCAAAAAGCTATATTTGTCTTTGAAGACTACGATATTTCAGTCCATCAGGGAAAACTGGTTTCGGGAGACAGGTTTGTCACAAGCAAAGCATCCCTTCATCCGATATTGAAAGAAATCGACAACGTTCTTGCCTGCGAAATGGAAGGAATGTCGATTGGACTAACCTGCTTCAAATTTAATATTCCATTTCTATCCATTCGTGGCATCAGCGATGTTATTGATGCTGAAGGTCAAAAGGAAACCTATAATGATTTTTCTGAAAAAATTGCGCACACTACGAGCGAGTTTGTGATGAAATTCTTAGAGGCAATCGAATGAATCAAATCATGATTGGAAGTCAGATGATTGATTATGAAGTTATCAGGAAGAATATCTTGCACACCTATCTTCGAATTGTTGACAATCATTTTTCAATCACGACGAACCCACATACTTCAGAAGAGGAACTTCGTAAATTCATCAAAAAAAACGAATCAAAACTAATTCTTAGACTGAATCAAAAAGATAAAATTCCTTTATATTCGAATCAATTTATAGAACTGTTTGGTTCCAAAATTCCTTTGGTCATTCAAAGTGGAAGCCGTAATTTTATGTCTGTTAAAGATGGCATTGCCCAATTGACTTGCAAAGAGGAGAACCAAATTCATCGAATCATTGAACGATTCTATCAAAGAGAAGTCATTAAAGAATCGAAAGAGTATTTGCTGAAACTTTCGCCACTTGGAATCACTCTACTACCTAAAGAAGGACTAGTCATCAAAGCACAGTTAATGAAATCTAGATTTGGAAGTTGCCACATCAAGAAAAAAATTGTTAAAATGAATTCGATACTTGGACGATTTGAAAAAAAATATCTTCATTCAACCCTATGTCACGAAATCGTTCATTTCAAAATCAAAGGACATCAAAAGAATTTTTACAAGTTGTTAATTCAGCTGGATCCAGAATATAAAAAAACAAATCAAGAATTAAAGAATTTAGTTCATCAATACGAGGTGTAGATATGCCGTTTCTCCCAATCACAAAACAAGAGATGCTTCTTTCCGGAATCCAAATTCCGGATTTTGTATTTGTCTCCGGGGATGCATATTGCGACCACCCTTCGTTTGGTGTTGCCATCATCACAAGGATTTTAGAAAGACATGGATATACTGTTTGCATATTGTCTCAACCGGATGTATTTAAAGAAGAATCCTTTCTTGAGTTTGGGAAACCAAGACTAGGATGGCTGATATCGTCTGGAAATATAGATTCGATGGTAAACCATTACACCGTCTCGAAAAGAAGAAGGAAAGTTGATTTCTACACACCAGGAAGCATTATGGGTAAACGCCCAGATCGTGCATTAATCAGGTATTCTAACATTGTTAGGAAAATTGACCCTACGAGCACAATTATTCTTGGCGGTATTGAGGCTTCTCTTCGAAGAATGGGTCATTATGACTATTGGGACGACACTTATAGAAAAAGTGTTTTAATTGATTCAAAGGCAGACTTGCTTGTTTACGGAATGGGAGAAAAAGCCATTGTTGAAATTGCGGATAGTCTCGAAGCTGGAATTTCAAAACAAGATTTAATCTATGTCAGAGGTACTGTTTTTTCAACAATAAATCAAGATTATATTTCTGAAGATTCCATTATTTTACCGACCTACGAAGAAGTTCATAAAGATAAAATGAAAGCCAATCAGTCGTATATGATTCAATATACGAATACAGATCCGATTACCTCTAAACAACTTGTTGAGAAAGTAAATGACATCTACGTAGTTCAAAATCCGCCTCAACCAGTTTTAACTGAATTTGAACTTGATGAAGTCTATCAACTTCCCTATATGAGAGAAGCCCATCCCGAACTTGAAAAGCAAGGGCATATCAAAGCGATGGATGAAATCAAATTTTCACTGACTGTCAATCGTGGATGTTTCGGAGGTTGTTCTTTTTGTGCACTTACCATGCATCAAGGAAGAATGATGACTTCCAGGAGCAAAGAATCCGTTATCGAGGAAGCAAAACTTCTTACCGCAGATAAAGACTTCAAAGGATACATTCATGATGTAGGCGGTCCCACAGCAAACTTCTATCACAAGTCTTGTTTAAAACAAGAAGAACATGGCGTATGCAAAACAAAGCAATGCCTTCACCCGAATCCTTGCAAAAGTTTGATTGTCGACCATGTTGACTACTTAGAAATATTAAGAGGACTTCGTGAACTTGACGGAATCAAAAAAGTGTTTGTAAGAAGTGGCATTAGATATGACTATGTTATGTACGACAAAGACGACACCTTCTTTAGAGAACTAGTTGAACATCATGTTTCTGGGCAACTCAAGGTCGCGCCTGAGCATGTATCTCCTCGCGTCCTTGACAAAATGGGAAAACCTTCCAGAAAACTCTATGATCGCTTTGTGGAAAAATTCTATCAAATTACAAAAGAAATTAACAAGGAACAATATTTGGTTCCATACTTAATGAGCAGTCATCCGGGAAGTTCGATTGAAGACGCCATCCTTCTAGCAGAATATATCCGCGACATGGGATATAATCCCGAACAAGTTCAGGACTTCTATCCGACGCCGATGACATTGTCAACGATGATGTATTACACAGGGATGGATCCTAGAACCAATGAATCTGTTTATGTTGCGAAATCACAACATGAAAAAGCCCTCCAAAGAGCTTTAATTCAATATCGGAATCCCAAAAACTATGATTTGGTATATGAGGCACTAGTCGGTGCAAAACGCTTTGACTTGATTGGTAATGAACCGAATTGCCTTATTCGTCCAAAGCAAAATACGAGGAATGCCCATGGAAAAGCATATTGAGTATTTTAGTGTTGAATTGAATGAAATTGATCAAAACAGTGAAATGAAGATTCATGTTCTTCAAAAGAAAATTCAAAACGTTTCTGATAACCATGGTTTGATTCTTGGATTTGGATTTGAAGACATGTCTAAAATTGATTTGTTTTGGGTTGTGACAAGGTTAACGGTTGAGATTATTCGCCTGCCTTTACTCCATGAAACCTTTCGAATTGAGACTTGGCTTGAGACACCAGGAAAAGTTGGAATCAATCGTTTTTATAAACTCTACATTGGAGATGAATTGATTGTATTCGGACTTGCCAAATGGGCTCTTGTCAGTAAGGACACCTTGTCGGTTGAAAAACTGGACAAATTTGAATTTATGCAAGGATTAAAGTATCTGGATGAACAAGTGGATTTCAATTACCCAGTTCTAAAGAAAATTCAGAAAAGAGATTCAAAAGAATTACATCAAACGGTTCGATTGAAGGTCACACCTGATATGCTCGACCACAACAATCACGTGAACAATACAGAATACATTAAGATGGCTTTAGAAGCGTTCGATGACTTTCGAAAAATCAAGATATACCAAATTGCTTACGGAGTTGCAATCTACGAAAGCGATACAGTTGAAATGGATCGTTATCTTGTTGATTCAGAAGCGTTTGTAGAAGGATATGTCCTAAACGCTTCTGGCTCTAGAAATCTATCTTTTCAAGTCAGAATTTGTTGATATAATTGAATAAAACAAAAATTGGATGTGAAAACATCCTATTTTATTGAGTCAACAATAAAAAATTGGACTTTTCTTGTTTTTTTCGGTATAATAATAGTAATGTTCGGAGGGTATTCATGATTGATTTAGTGATAAGAGAAAACTTATTTTACCCGGATGATTTTAAGAAAACAGTCTATGACATTGATTATGTGACACTCAAAGAAAAAGGAATCAAAGCAATATTGATCGATCTCGACAATACACTCATTCCATATGACGAAACTTTGCCGAATCAAAGCATCGTCGACTTGTTTGCTCTCATAGAAAAATTAGGATTTGAAATCATCATTATATCTAATAATCATTTGGATCGAGTCGAATCCTTCGCGAAGAAGCTCGACGCTAGATTTATTTGTAGCGCAAAGAAACCACTTAAAAGAGGGTTTCAAAGAGCGATGGTACTTTTAGACATCAAAAATCCAAAAGAAATATGTGTTATCGGAGACCAGTTCATGACTGATGTTTTTGGTGGAAAGCGAATGGGCTTTTATGTCATCGTTGTTAACGCAATCAAAAGAAACGTTGAAAAATGGTATACGAAAATGAATCGTCAACTTGAAAAAAGAATGATTAAACGAATCAAAAGACACAAACCCGAGATGTACATAAGGCTGGGGCTAAATGAAAAGAGGTAGGTTTGATGGGGGAATTATACTGTAAGGGTTGTGGCGCCTTAATTCAGCACGAAGACAAGACATTACCTGGATTTGTATCCGATAAAGTAATGGCTACGAGTGATTCTAGAGCCGTTTTTTGTCAACGGTGTCACAGAATCAGACATTACAGTGATATTATTACCATCTCCGTTACAAACGAGGAGTATTTCAACATCATCAACAAAATCTCGAAGGAAAATGCACTGATTGTAAAAATCGTTGACATTTTTGACTTCACCGGTTCCTTCGTTCCTGCCATCAAACGTTTAACAGGAAATGAAGACGTTATTCTTGTCGGTAATAAAATGGATCTATTACCAAAAAATGTGAAACCAGAACGAATTCTAAACTGGTTAAAAACGATGCTTGCAAATGAGGGATTTACAGTCCTTGATTCTATTTTGATTTCTGCGAAATATGGAAACAATTTCGATGATCTAATGGATTTAATCTTAAAATATAAAGGCAACAGAAATGTCTATTTGGTTGGATCCAATAACGTTGGAAAATCAAGAATCATCAACCAAATTCTCAAAAGATACCTAGGTATGCCGACAGACGTCGTAACCGTATCTTCTCAACCAGGAACGACGATTGGGTTGATTGGATTCCCATTGTTAGACGGCACGATGATTTACGATACACCTGGCGTTATCAACAAGCATCAATACACTTATTATCTGACGCGTCCATCTTACAAGATGACAGTCCCTAAAAAAGAGATTAAACCACTCATCTTTCAACTTAATGAAGGCCAAACGCTTTTCTTTGGTGGTCTTGCCAGAATTGACATCATCAACGGTGAAACCGGAGATAAAGTCAATGTGGTTACTTATTTCGCAAACACGCTCAACATTCACAGGACAAAAACTGCAAAAGCAGATGAACTTTATGAAAGTAAACTCTATTCGCTTTTGACACCGCCCTTCAATCCTGAAGAGGCTGTTCCAAAGTGGGTTACGCACGATTTTAAAATCAGAGACAACCTCAAATACGACATCGTATTTTCTGGACTCGGATTTTTAACAATTCGGGCACCATTCTACGTGAGAGTCCATGCTCCTTTCGTAGTAGGTGTTTACGCTAGACCGGCAATCATCTGATGATAGAAGTTGCTTTTGTCAAAGAACTTGCATATTCAGCTCTTGAAAAACACAAAGCGCGATGGAACCACACCGAACATGTGGCAGCTTTAGCAAATCGGCTTGCACTTCATTATGGGGCAGACCCAAGAAAAGCAGAAATTGCTGCATACATGCATGACGTTACAAAATATTGGCCTGTAGAAAAAGCAAAACAGGTCGCAGCGACGTATTATTCTACTGAATTCATTGATTCTTACCCACAACCGACGCTTCATGCGATAAGTAGTGCAGCTTACGCAAAGAGTCAAGGAATCGAGGATGAAGACATTATTCATGCCATTTTGTTTCATCCTACGGGAAGAAAACAGATGAGCCTTCTTGAAAAAATACTGTTTGTGTCTGACTATGCTGAAGAATCCAGATCTTTTTACAATCAAGATATTGCAAAGACCGCATTCGTCAACTTGGACAAAGCGGTCTATGATATATTATTAGGCAAAATGAAACATTTAAAGCAATCTTCACAAACCATTAGTTCAAATTCGCTGGAAGCTCTGGCACATTATCAAAATCTTCTGAATGGAGGAATGGAATGACACCGTCCTTAAACGCCGTAGTAAAAGCATTGGATGACTTGAGACTTCAAAATATCCGAATCTATGATTTTCAAGGCGCATCCCCATATTATGACTACCAAATTGTTGCGTCAGCCACAAATGAACGTCAGGTTCACGCCTCAATTGATAAAATATCACAAATACTTCCTTATGGTGCACCATTAAAGGTTGAAGGGAAAACAGACAACCGCTGGTTGTTGTTTGACCTCGGAGACTTATTGGTCCACGTCATGCATCAGGAAACAAGAGAGTACTACCAAATTGAAAAACTATTTATCGAAAGAGACCAAATCTCTATCAGTGGCATAACGGATGAATTATGATTTATTAGCGACGTTCTATGATGCGTTCATCGACCCTGACGTTTACGATGAGTATTTGCGAATCCTTGAAAAATACACTTCACAAGGCAGCTTATTGGATATTGGATGCGGAACAGGAACGCTTGCGCTTGAATTCGCCAGAACGGGTTTTGACGTCACTGCGACTGATTTGAGCGAAGAGATGCTTCATATTGTCTCTTACCGAGCTAACGAAGAAAAAATCGATTTGGAAATTGCAGTCTACGACCTTCTCGATCCGATTCCTGCTAAATTCGATGTGATTACCGCTTCAATGGATGTCATCAACCATCTCTCGGATCTTGAAGATGTCGCATTTGGATTTACGAATATTTATGAAGCTTTAAACGGAAACGGTGTTTTTATATTCGATGTCCTCAGTTCTGAATATATCGATGCCCTTGATGGCTATGATGAAGATGATGAGGAATATCATTTTCATTGGGAATCCCACAAAGGGGAAAGAGAACATAGCATTATTCATACTATTCAGTTAAACATTGACGAACAAGTTGAATCTGTTCAAATTTTCGAACAGACACATGACGCACAAAAGTATGAAGAGATTCTTTTGAAAGTCGGATTTCAGGTGCTGGAAAGAATTTTTATGCCTGAACGTACGATATTTGTAGCACAAAAAACAGAATAAAGAATTTTTTAGAGGCTTGCGTAATATCTGTGTGAGGTGATGATATGACTTCATTCATACAGAAATACGGAGGCTTTTTTTTATTGTTTATGGGTATTGTCGGAATTGCAATTCTTGGACTCAAGAATCAGTCCACTGAAGTCTATGCTTTGACGACAGAAGCCGTTGATTACAGTAATTCTTCAACACAAACGACTGCAAGCACGATTCTCTTTGTCGATGTAAAGGGAGAAGTCGTCTACCCTGGCGTCTATAGTGCAGGATCACAGATGAGAATCGCAGATCTCATAAACCTTGCGGGCGGTTTGACGGAAAATGCGGATGTCTCTACAATCAATTTATCTAAGAATATCTATGACCAAATGGTCATTTATATTCCCTCTTCAAGCGAGTTAAACCTAGAAACATCTAATCGGAAGCTCTATGTCGATTTGAAAGGGGCCGTCCTCAATCCTGGCGTTTATGCAGTGCCGGAAGGAACCAGGGTTTATGAAGTGATTGCGTTGAGTGGTGGTTTCTTGGAAAATGCAGATTCGAGCAGTTTAAACTTGAGTCAGCAAATTGTCGATGAAATGGTGCTGTTTGTTAATGAAAAAAGTACGAATGATAATTCTACGATCCTTCAGTTCAAAGTGTATATTGGAGGAGAAGTTCTTCGCCCAAGCGAATATGAGGTGGGTGAATTTTCCACACTTCAAGAATTAATCACTTTGGCAGGCGGACTGACTGAAAATGCCGATACCTATAATTTGTTCATGGACATGCGACTTTATGAAGGATTTGAGATTATGATACCTGTCTTAGGTAGTCATCAATCGATCGTTGTGGAAGAAGAAAGCAATTTAATTAATATCAATACAGCGTCACTCGAAGAATTAATGACCTTAAACGGAATCGGAATTATCCTCGGACAGAGAATTATCGATTACAGAGCAGAGTTCGGATTTTTTGATTCGATTGAAGACATAATGAAAGTATCCGGAATCAAGTCAAGCATTTATGAAGACATTTCTGAAGATATTACAGTCTGAGTCCTCCAAACTAATTCATTTGTCCTTATTACTTGGGCTATATATCGAAATGGAAAAGAGCATTGTCTTGATGCTCTTTTTTGGTTTAGAAGTGCTTTTTCTTTTGAGAAGAAGCAAAAATGTACTGTTGCTTGGATTGATTGTTTTGGTGGCATTTCAACTCAGAATGTCATTGATTCAAAACCCCTCCATTGATTTAAGTCAAACAACAATCTCTGGGCAAGTCATGGAAATCTATGATCAAAAGTTGATTTTGAAAACCGATAAAGGAAATATAATGGTCTATGCTTCTGAAGAACTTTATTATCTCCCGGGAGACACCCTTGAATTAGACGGGCATTTTTTTGAAACTGATAGTGCTCAAATTAAGCATACTTTCGATTATCTGAGTTATTTGGAATCACTGAAGATTAGAGGTCAGTTCTACGCTTCAAAGCTGATTCTTACAGGACATGTTTTCAATTTAAAAGAAATTCGAACTAGAGTAGCGGTTAAAATTGAAGAAACGCATTCTTATGAAAGTGGAGCATATTTGAAAATGTTTGTTCTAGGCGACGACTCTAGCGTCTCAGAAACAGACCTTCAAAAATTTAGAAATTTAGGAATTGCGCATTTGTTCGCGATTTCTGGGATGCATGTAGGGTTGATTCTCCTAATGACGAAGTTGATACTTTCCATGTTCTATATCAAAGAGAGTACTGAAAAATCGATTACATTCCTTGTTCTATTAATTTATAATGTGTTAACGGGATTTTCAGTTTCGATTTTGAGAGCATCTTTACTTGTCGTTTTGTTATATTTGAATAAAAAAAACAGATGGTTCTTTTCGAAGACGGACCTCCTTAGTTTCATTTTCATTCTCTTTTTATTTTATGAACCGGCTTATCTTTCGCAGGCGGGATTTCAACTCAGTTTTTTAATCACTTTTGCAATCCTGTTATCGGAGCCACTCTTGAAAGGGCATAAGAGATTTGTTCAACTAATAAGGTTGCAATTGATTGCGACCTTATTCAGCTTGCCTATCATTTTGAATATGAATCAAGGATACGGACTCCTGAGTATCTTCGCTAGTATATTCTTTCTTGAAGTCATTACATTTATTCTTATACCTTTATCTTTCGTCACAGTTTTGATTCCACAACTCGGTGGAATATACGAAACGGTAATAAAGCTTTTTTCGAGTTTGATACATCTATTCGACGCCATAAATCCATGGATTGCATTCCAGTTTCCAAGTATGGGATATGTAGCATTGTTTTATTGTGGAGCCATTTACCTAATGGTATGTTTCATCAGTCACAAGAAATTCATCATCCCGATTACTATGATTATATATTCAATTTTGTTCGCATCCATTCATCCATATAATCCCTTGCTTTCGAAGGTTGTGTTTTTAGATGTTGGACAAGGCGACGCTACCTACATTCAATCTCTTGGATGTCATGTATTGATAGACACAGGACCTAAAGATGATTATGATGACTTGATACACTACTTAAAAGGTGAAAATGTCAATCGGATTGACGCAATCTTCATCTCTCATTTCCATAATGATCACTATGGAGAATTGTCTGATTTGGTGGATGCATTACAAATCGGTCATGTGTATGCCAGTCACACTTTTGAGGATTTCCCGTATATCGAAGTTTTAAGTACGGAAGACGAAGTGAAATGTGGGAAGATTTTGTTTGAAGTTTTGCATTCGAATTCAGGTGATTCTAATGAGAATAACAATTCGCTTGTTTTATCGGCAGAAATTGAAGGCGATCATTATCTTTTTATGGGGGACTTAGAGAGCGAGGAAGAATTTTACATTCAACGCGAATCACTAATCTCCATTGATGTTTTGAAAGTGGGTCACCATGGGTCAGATACCTCAAGTTCGATTGAGTTTATTTCTGCCATTCAACCGGCTCTTGCGATTATTTCCGTTGGAGAAAACAACTACGGACAACCTTCACCCATCGTTATTGAGCGGCTGAAAGAGACAGGCGCGACTGTATTTCAAACAAAGACTCAAGGAAGCATTTCAATCAACTATTATTCCTGGATTCATTTGAGGACGGTGACACACTACATTTGTAGTGAAGGAATCTTGAGTCAGCGGCTAATATACACAACCAATTGGCACAAACGTCTTTTATTATGAGTGCTTAAATGATATAATGATTTACGGTGATAATTTGGAAAAATCAGTGTACTTGCTTTATGGAAATGATAATTATCTATTAAAATCACGAACGGAAAAAGTCTGGAAAGAGTTACAAATTGAAGAAGAAAGCGTAGAAATTTACGATTTTGAAGAGACTTCGATTGATAACGTACTCTCTTCTGCGATGACGATTCCGTTTTTGACTGAAAAAAAAGCAGTCGTTTGGACGAATGCTTTGTTTTTGACAACTGCGCCTGTTGAAAAGGAATTTTCAAACATTGAATTGTATTTGGAAAACCCGAATCCCTCAACAACACTCATTATCGTCTGTCCTGCTCAAACACTCGACCGAAAGAGAAAAGTGGTTAAACTTGTTCTCGATAAGGCAGAAGTTATTGTTTGCAACAAGGAAGAACACCAAGATCTTTATGGTGAAATCAAAAGAATCATCAAAGAAAACGGAAAATCGATTGAAGCGAACGCTCTTCAACAATTTATCTCAAGAGTCGGCAACGACTCCTTGACGATGATGAATGAACTTGATAAATTGATGTTATATTCAGAAGGCATTGATAAGATTGATATTCAAATGGTACGAGAAGTGACTACGAGGAATTTGGAAGAAAACATCTTTACACTCGTAAATGCAATCTTGGCAAAAGACGATCAGCTTATCATGCATATCTATAAAGACCTCTTAACGATGAATGTTGACCCTGTTTGGATGATGGGTGTGATGATGAGCAAATTTCAAGAAATACTCTATACGAAGGAATTATTGCAGTCTAAACGCTCTTTTGAAGATATCATGAAATATTTTCAAGCTTCAAAAGGTCGAGTTTACTATATGGTTAAAAATGCAAAGGAAACAACCGATGATGGATTGTATGACTACATGTCGGAGCTTGAAACTTTAGATTATCAAATCAAGAGTGGACAAATCGATAAGTTTATCGGTGTTGAGATGTTTTTGTATCGAAGAGTAGCCGAATAAAGAAAAAAAAGCCGAGAGGCTTTTTTTCTTTAAAGAGCATTCACTTGTTTTGTTAAACGAGCTTTTTGTCTAGATGCATAATTTTTATGATGAACGCCTTTAGACACAGATTTGTCTAGTTTCATGTATGCAATATTGAGAGCTGCGACTGCGACTTCTTTATTCTTATTTAGCACTGCGACTTCCACACTTTTAATGGCGGTTTTCAGCGATGATTTAAAAGATGCGTTAGCCATCCGTCTTTTTTCATTTGTAATATTACGTTTTATTTGTGACTTAATGTTTGCCATAGTATCACCTCCATCGACATTAGCGTTATTATTGTATCAAATTTAAATCAAAAAAGCAATATTCATAATCAATTATTTTCTCGGCTGAAGCGACATCTGGTGAAAAAGCACTTTTTACATCTATTTCTTGGAATCAACTACATTTACGATATACTTTTATGATATAATCAATTAGATTTTATTTTATTATTTATTGGCTCTGTAATTTGCTCGGGAGGTTGAAAACAATGGCTGGATATATCCATCATTTTCAAGAATTATGCGATAGAATAAATTATGATACTGTTGTCTTTTTTCAAGATACTGGGGAAATACTCGCATTTAGAATGCGGGGAATTGACAAACTTCCATCCGTATGTACCTTGAATTTTCAGTATGATTTAATTGGAAACGAAAATTCCAAAGTCTTTTATGGAATGAATTTATCAATTGATAATCAAACCATTATTTGTAGTGGATCTGTGAATTTGATTAACATTGGCTCTAGAAGCATTGTACTGGTATTTTTTGATACTGCAATTAAAATGTTCAGAGACAACCAACTTCCTAAAATTATGTGGAAGAACAAAGATGGATATTATTTAGGCTACAGCGAGTATGTTCCCTACGATAGTAACCTGACCCATTCCATGATAGGAAAGCATGATACAGAATTGTATTCAGGTTCAATTCTCGAGTCTATACAATCCTCCGATGATAAAATTTACAATCATAGCGGATTGTTTTGGGATACTTTCGGCCGTGTACGCTCAGGCACATACACAACGATGATTAAATATCAAAAATTTCCGTACTATTCATTTGATAATCATTTGATAGGCATTATCTTGGTCTATGCTCCGATTATTGAATCCACCAGTTATTTCAGTGAACATGATAGCGAACTGAGCAAAGATCAAATCGAGAGTATGATCAAAGAAACCTTGTCAAGTTCAAATATGGTTCTTTTGATTTACAATCATCGAAACGGAAAAGTCGTTTATGCGACTGAAAAATTCGATTATCTTGGATATGAAAACGAAGACTTTGTTTCGGGGAAAAAACAACTAGTCACGCTTATGCATCCAAAAGACGTTAAGACATATCTTTCTAAGCTTGAGGATTTGCTTTATCAAAAGAAGCAGTCTTTTACCTTTAAGTGCAGACTGATTGGCAAGGACGGAAAAGTATTTTACACAAAACTAAAACTAGTACCGATCATGCCAAATAAGTCAAAAATAGAATTTGTTGCGATGATTGCAGAGTTTTCGAACGATTTTTCAGAAGAAAAAATACGTTCGGACCATTTGATTCAACTCGCAAACAAAGGACAAACCATCTATGCTTTTAGAAACATTGAAAATCCGATGGTTTTCGATTTTGTTACGAATAATATTACTCAGTTTGGATACGCTCAAGAAGACTTGATAAACGGTAAAGCAAACTTTGCTGATTACATTCATCATGACGATTTGCCTTTTGTTTTGGAGCAATTTGAAAAATTGAAATCTGGCAACTTATCTCAAATCAGAATGGAGTATCGTATTTTTTCGCGAAGGAAAGACATTTATTGGATTGAAGAAAAGTGTTATCTTGTTAAAAGCGACAAGGAAACCAGTCTTGAATCGATTATAAGAAATGTAACCACTTCAAGGCACGCCATTGATGAATTGAATCGGATTATTCCGCTTTCAGAAGACGCAAAGGAAAAACAGAGATTTTTAGAAGATTTAGATGTATTGATGGAGCATATTCTTACATCGATTGACTTAGGAAAATTGATTCAAGATTTCACGAGAATGCATTCATTGCATGTAGCGTTCTTTGACAATGCAGATGAGTTTATTACGCCTTATGCGACATCGATGGAATCCTTTCAATTACTGAAGGATGTTCTATCTCCACAAATGTTATCCAATATTAAAGAACTTGGCAAATCGCGTTATGACAATATCATATGCAAAAGCATACCCCTTGGATACGAAGGATACGGAATTGGGACCATGGTGGTATACGGCGTTTTGGAAGAAGTAGAATCTGACAATCTATTTCAAGACTCGAATAACCTATTTGATAAAGTTCCATATTCGTCCATTTCTGAACATTATGAGTATGCGCTTGAGTTCGCTGAAAACATCTCTCAAATGATACACCTTACTTCCCTTACATTGAATCAGTCGCAGTATTCTAGCAGGTTCCATACGGATTTAATCAGCATGCGGAAAAAACATGCGATTCTTCTTGAAATGCTTGATTTGGCAAACACATACGAAAACATTGAAGATTTGTTTGACGTTATTTTCCCAAAAATCGCAGAAACATTCCAACTCTCTAGAGGCGCAATTTTTATCCGCGACAATGAAGATTTGAATTTGTATCATTGCATAAAGGAATGGACGTCTGTTTATGACACAAGTCAAATGAACCAAATCCGGAATGTCAGAAAAGAAGACACTTTCTTAAAAAACTGGAATTTTAAAGAGCAAAACAGTTTTGTCATTCATTATGACGACGAGGCTAAAAACAAAACCATATCAAGAGATTTGACCAGAGCACTTGTTTCTGTCGGTATCGCCGATAAAGGGGAACTCGTCGGAGTCATTAATTTCGTCGATAATCATTCACAGCGAAACTGGAGTGATGATGATGTCATGCTGTTTGAAGACTTTGGATACATTTTCTCTTATGTCGTCGAGAAAAAATCTTCTCATGAAAAAATCAAAGTCAATCAGAATCAATTGATTCAAATACTAAACTCTCTTCCGAATGCCGTTGCTATCTTTGCAAAATCAAGCGAAATATTATTGCAAAGCAATGACAGTTTCAAAGAATTATTTTTTACGCAGGATGGGCTGCCCGATTCTGAAGAAATGGAGTCCTTTAAAGATATTATCAGAGACAACCAATCGAATGATGAACCCATCGAAATGTATCTCTCCAGCAGTGATTTGTGGTTTTTGATTGAAAAGAACGAAGTTGATTTCGGATTTGACGAAAAAACATGTATGATGATTCTGACAGACATTACTTCCAATAAGAAGAGTGAAAATTTAATGTCTGAACTGGCATTCAAGGATATGATGTGTGACCTGCCTAACCGTGTCAGATTCCTTTTAGACATCAATGATACCTATGAAGCGAAGCAAGGTTCGATATCCAACGCTTTTATAGGAATATTGAATTTAGATAATTTCAAAATGATCAATAATACTTATTCCTACACGTTTGGGGATGCATTAATTAAAGAAATTGCAAGACAGTTGTCTCAAATCAATGAAATTCAAAATAGCGTTTATCGCTTCGGAGGAGACGAGTTTTCAATCCTTGTTAACGGTAACTACGGAGAGCAAGTATACGAAGTTGCGAATAAGATCATGGGACTCTTTGAAACGCCATTCTATGTTGAAGGATTTGAATCGTATGTAACAGTAAGTCTTGGAATAAGTTTCTTCTCGGATACCGATAGAAATGCGGATGCCTTGGTTCGTAATGCGAATATTTCACTGATGGAAGCCAAAGCCTCTGGTAAAAACAAGTTTATTCTTTATGATGTAAGTTTGAAGAAATATGAAGAAGACACCATGCACATGGAAAGCGCATTAAAAGCAGCTGTCGATGATGGTTGCAAGGAGTTTGAAGTCTATTATCAACCCATCATCGATTCAAAGACTTCAAAGATAGTTGGCGCTGAAGCCTTAGCTCGTTGGTTCAGCAAGGAAATCGGATATGTCCCTCCAGTCAAATTCATTCCAATTGCAGAATCGACTGGATTGATTATCCCCCTCGGGAAACACATTCTCAATCAAGCTTGCAAAGAAGCGAAGAAGTGGCTAGATCATGGGTATAATATTCAGGTTTCTGTAAATTTCTCTGTGATTCAAATGTTGCAATCGGACTTGATTTCTACCATTTTGAGTGCAATTCACACCTACCGAATTCCGCCGAAGAATCTTATGGTTGAAATTACAGAATCTCTTGCTATCAAAGACGTCACAAAAATCGTTGAAATTTTGAATTCAGTTCGCCAAATCGGCGTTAAAATTGCCATGGATGATTTTGGAACAGGATATTCTTCCCTTTCTCATTTAAGAAAGTTACCACTGGACAATGTCAAGATTGATCGTAGTTTTGCATTTAATTTAGAGTATGACCCCTATTATTTCTCTTTCATTGAAACCATATCTACATTCTGTCATTTGAACAACACCACAGTGACGGTTGAAGGAATTGAAAATTTAAATCAAAAGAACATCTTAGCTAGAACTTCAGTAGATACACTGCAAGGATATCTCTTTGCCCGTCCTGAAAGCGCAAGTGATTTCTGGAGACTTTTGGCAAAACAAACATAAACCTAATATATCTAAGAAATTCCAATTTTTGAGTTCGAGCATCTTCATTCCAGTTCATAAACAACTTTCAATGACTAGTCAAAAAAACTCTGAAGTTACTGATTGGGATTGAGTGAAGCGTGGTATAATAAAATTGGATATTCTATAATCTTTATCTTGGATATCGTTGTTAGACTTGCAAGCAAATCATCATATTCAAGCTTTAGCGGGAGGGTGACTGGATGTACACAATTAACCACACCGGTTATTCAAAAGACGACATACTAAGAAATGGCAATCGTTTTATGATTGGCAATGGTTATTATGGCTACAGAGGAACATTAGACGAGTATACAAAAGACGAAATGGTCCAGTTCAATCTGAATGGCATTTATGACCAAGTGGACAACAACTGGAGAGAAAGCGTCAACGCTTTCAATCCCCTGTACACAATCATCAAATACAATGGAGAAGAGTGCAGTGTTCTGAACCTTTCTCCGTTTAAGCATGAGCAGCAGTTAGACATGAAAGACGGATGTGTCACAAGAAAATCTGTATTTCACGTCAAAGATGCGCTTTTAACAATTGAATCAGAACGATTTGCGGATCAAACACATCGAAATATCATTTATTCAAAATATTGGTTTCAATCTTCTATGGCACTAGAAATCGATTTGTATTCAGGAATCGATACTTTGGTTTACAGCGCCTCAGGAGCCCATTTGAAAAACGTTGAATTTGAACAAATGGACAAGTTCTTCATTTTCAAAGCGAAAACGAAAGAACTGAAGAAAGAAATCATTGTGATGGAAACTTGCACCACTTCTTTCGGAATCGAACCCGAAAATGAAGTCGGAGATGGAAAGGCCCTTCATCACTACAAAGTAAAAATGGCTCCAGACCAGATTTATGTTATTTACAAATTCGCAGGAATTGTCCACGAAGAAGAAAATGGGATGGAGAAGTTATTCTTCCAACTGACCCGTGCAATGAGTCTTGGATATAGCGTTTGTCATCGTCAAAATAAGAAGTTTTGGGCAGACAAGTGGAATGTTTCAGCGGTGGATGTTACCGGAAGCCAAGAAGTCGATACCGCGATTAAAAATTGTATTTATCATTTGATTTCAGTAAGGCCCTATAGTGACAAAGTGTCCATCCCCGCAAGAGGCCTTTCAGGGCAGACCTATAAGGGAGCTGTTTTCTGGGATACTGAAATATTCATGCTGCCGTTCTTCCTGAACACGGATATTGAATCGGCGAGACATATCATCAAGTACCGAATTAATGGTCTGCCGGGTGCACTAGCCAAGGCGAAGCAATATGGTTATCAGGGTGCCTTTTACGCATGGGAAAGTCAAGAAGACGGATTTGATGCTTGTAGCGATTACAACATAACGGATCCTGAGACTGGAACCCCAATCAGAACGTATTTCAGAGAAAAACAAATACACATCAACAGTGCAATCGTATATGCCTTAAAGCAATATCTTTTTAGAACCGACGATGTTTCCGTTCTTCTCGAAGGCGGATTGGAAATGGTTTTTGAATGCTGTCGCTTTTATGCAAACTATGCAACGTTTAATCAACAGATGGACCGATATGAGTTTCATGATGTCATCGGACCTGATGAATATCATGAGCGTGTAAACAATAACGCCTATACGAACTACATGATTAAATTTACATTTGATTTTTTGTTTGAATGCCTTCGTTTGGCAAGAGGTGCAGACTATCCCTATGTTCGAGAATACATGAAAGATAAAACAGAAAGTTCTGACAAAATCAAAGAGGTACGGTCAAAACTATATCTTCCTGCCCCAAACAAAGATGGAATTATCGAACAATTCGACGGGTATTTTAAATTAGAAGATGCCACCGTGAAAGACGTCAAAAGAAGAGCTAAAAATCCGAATGAATATCTGGGTGGAGAATTTGGCGTTGCCACACCAACGAGAGTTATAAAGCAAGCGGATGTCATCACACTGCTCGTCCTTCAGCGTGAACTGTTCAACATCGACATTATGAAGAAAAACTTCGAATACTATGTAGATCGCACGGAACATGGATCGAGTCTTAGTGCTTCAATGCATGGCCTTATCGCTGCGATGATTGACGAAGTGGAACTTGCAGTTCCTTTCTTTACAAAAAGTTCTATGATTGATATTACAGGAGATTCAAAACAATTTGTAGGTGGAATCTATATTGGGGGAACGCACCCTGCATCAAGTGGAGGAAGTTATCTATCTTTAATTTATGGATTTTCAGCTTTGGAACATCATGGATATCAGCTTAGTGCAGACTATCGATTGCCTAAATCGATTAGCGGAGTTGAATTCAAAGTCATTGTAAAAGATTATGTCGCAAGTGTCAAAGTTAGAAAAAGTTCTGTAGAAATTACGTGGGAGGATTTACTGTGAGTTATAAAGGAGTCATATTTGATTTGGATGGAGTCATCGTATCAACGGACAGATTTCATTACAATGCATGGAGTGCACTAGCAAAAAGAGAAGGAATTCCTTTTTCAGAGGAAATCAACCACAGATTACGAGGCGTCTCCCGAAGAGAATCGCTCGATATCATTTTGGAAAAGTCGAAGAAGAAATATACGGAACCTCAAATTCAAGAGATGATGACTTTTAAAAATGATTTGTATCGTGACTCACTCAAAGAACTTACAAAAGAAGATATTTTGCCTGGAGTTATGGATTTGATTGCATTTCTAAGAAGTGAAAATATTCTGATTGCAATTGGTTCTTCGAGCAAAAACACAAAAACCATTTTAAAATTTATTGGACTTGAGCATTCATTTGATGCCATTGTCGATGGAAATGACATTGCCAAATCAAAACCAGATCCTGAAGTATTCCTGAAAGCAGGAAAGAAACTCAGGCTGAAAGTTAAGAACTGCATCGTGATTGAAGATGCGATTGCTGGAATTCAAGCCGCAAAAAGAGCAGGTATGTTTGCTGTCGCAGTTTCAGATGCATTGAAGTCCGAGGAAGCCGATTTTTATGCATCAGACATTCTAGATATCAAAACATTATTTTAGTGGCCCACGGCCACTATTTTTGTTGGGTTCAAATTGACAAATCCGCCTATTTCCTGTACAATGAATGAAGGAGTTGAGACTATGGAAAAATCAAACAGAAAATCTTTAGGAATCATTCTATTAATCTTTGGAGCTTTCTTTTTACTAGATAGACTTCATATCTTTTCATTCAATCTATTCTTTAATGGATGGTGGACACTGCTGTTAATCATTCCAGCGATTTTTTCGATGTTAAAACAGGGGGTTACGCTAGGAAATGGTATTTTGCTTGGACTTGGTGTATTTCTGTTCTTGGATCAAAATGGATGGAACCTGTCCGCGTTTGTTCTTCCTGGAATTCTGATTTTCACAGGACTTGTTATTTTATTTAAAAAATAGATTTTATTAAGATCGAATGACTTGGGGAAACTCATATGATGTTTTCCCTTTTTAACTGGAGTGGACGAGATGTTTGAGTATTGTATACCTATTGAATACAATGATTGGGTTCTGGAGGATTTTCTGGAACTTTTTCGCTTATCCAAAAAGAGACTCAACCAGTTGGCTTCTCTTGATAAAGTTTTTGTAAACGGCAAAAATGTGCCATTTACATCTAAATTAAAAACGGATGATTTGCTTACAGTTGACTTGTTGGACGAAGAAGGAATCGATTTTCCTCTCGCGCAAGAAAATCCGAAAGTCGTCTACGAAGACAACTTCATTTTAGCGGTTTCAAAACCGTCTGAAATGATCTGCTACGACGTTGAAAAAAAGAACATCCAAACGCTTGCTTCTTTGGTAGCGAACCACTATAATAAGACGTCTCAAAATTTGAAAATTCGACATTTGCATCGAATTGATAAAGATACGACAGGATTAGTTCTTTACGCAAAGAATATTCTCTCACATGCATACTACTCTGCAATGTGGGATACAACGACCGTTGAACGTAAATATCTCGCGATTGTCGAAGGCAAATTGGATAAATCTTTTGGAATAATTAAACTTCCAATCGGGTCTGATCGTCATTTGAATAATCATTATGTCATTTCACATACTGGAAAAATGGCTGTTACGCATTATAAGGTCTTGAAGCAGATGAGAGATTCATCTTTGGTTGAATGTTCTTTGGATACTGGAAGAACGCATCAAATCAGAGTCCATTTCAGTCATCTGGGTCATCCTTTGGTTGGAGACACTTCGTATGGATCCAAAACAAAAAACATCAGAACTTGTCTGCATTCATATCAGATACACCTATATCACCCATTGCTTCATCGTTACATCACAATACAAGAAAATCTGCCCGAAGATATGCAGAATTATCTGTTAGAAAGAGGAATTTATGAATATTAGAAACATTGCGATCATTGCCCATGTCGACCATGGTAAAACCACGCTCGTCGACGGGTTGCTTAAGCAATCGATGACGCTAAAAAAACATCAAGTCATCGAAGAGAGAGCAATGGACACCAATGTCATTGAAAGAGAACGCGGAATTACGATTCTTGCGAAGAACACTTCGATTATATATGGAAACACTAGAATCAATATTCTTGATACGCCTGGACACGCCGATTTTGGAGGCGAAGTAGAGCGGATCATGAACATGGTAGATGGTGTTCTTTTGGTTGTGGATGCATTTGAAGGATGCATGCCTCAAACCAGATTTGTTTTAAAGAAAGCATTGGAAGCCAAAGTGAAGCCACTTGTCCTGATTAACAAAGTTGACAGGGAAGCTTCTCGCCCTGTTGAAGTTGTCGATGAAGTTTTGGAACTGTTTATCGAACTTGGCGCTGATGAAGACCAACTTGAATTTCCTTATTTGTTTGGATCCGGAATCAATGGTCAGGCAAGTAATTCTCCAATTCTGAAACCAGATGACAATTTAAAGGTTCTTCTCGATTTAATCGTTAAAGAAGTGCCTTGTCCCAACGTAGATGATTCAAAACCTTTGCAGTTTCAACCTTCTTTGCTCGATTATAACGACTATGTCGGAAGAATGGGCATCGGAAGAATCCAATCCGGCAAAATGAAAGTTGGAGACATGGTGGACTGTATCCGCATGGACGGATCTGTTCAACCCTTCAGGATTCAAAAACTTTTCGGATACATGGGACTTGACAAGATTGAAATCGAAGAAGCATATGCTGGAGATATCGTTGCGTTGTCTGGACTTCCGGATATTTATGTCGGTGAAACCGTCTGTACAACGGGAGTCTACAATCCCCTTCCTCATATTTTGATTGGCGAGCCAACGGTTGAGATGACTTTTGGAACCAACACTTCGCCTTTTTCAGGACTTGAAGGAAAGTTTGTGACTTCATCAAAGATTGATGATAGACTTTATAAAGAGACACAAAGAGATTTAGCGCTGAAAGTTGAAAGAGTCGGGGCTTCTGAAAGTTGGATTGTTTCAGGACGAGGAGAACTTCATCTTGGAATTCTAATTGAAAACATGAGACGTGAGGGATTTGAATTTCAGGTTTCAAAAGCGAAAGTCATCATGAAAGAAGTCGACGGTGTTTTACAGGAACCGTTTGAATCTGTTCAAGTCGACACGCCAACGGAGTCACTCGGAAAAGCGATGGAACTCATCGGAGAGAGACACGGTCAACTGATTTCCATTGACACTTACGAAAATCAATCTCGTTTAAATTATGAAATGCCTTCAAGAGGGCTGATTGGATTCATGACTGAATTCCTTTCCGCTACCAAAGGTTATGGCATTTTAAATCATACATATTTGGAATACAGAAAAGTTGAATCCATGAATGTCGGAAATAGAAAACTAGGTGTTTTAGTTTCAGTTGATGAAGGATTGGCTTCAGCGTACTCTATCGGAGGAATGGAAGACAGAGGAACCATGTTCATCACGCCTCGGACGAAAATATATGAAGGAATGATTGTTGGAGAATGCAACCGAGAACAAGATCTCGCCGTAAACGTCACCAAAGAAAAACAAATGACGAATACCAGGTCTTCGACAAAAGATTCAACTGTTGTCCTGAAAAGACCTCGCAAAATGAGTCTTGAAGCTTGTCTTGATTACATCAATGACGACGAACTGGTTGAAATCACACCGCATTCCATCAGACTTCGAAAACAAATTTTGAACACGAATGAAAGAAAGAAATACGACAGCAGAAGACTGAAACAAAATGACGATTTTAACTCTTAAAGGATGAATCTGAAATAATTATATAGTATAATATGTTTGATAGATTATATAGGAGGTACCTATGAAAAGAAAAACAAAAATCATATGCACCGTTGGACCAGCAATTGATTCCGAACTGATGATTGGAAAAATGATTGATGCAGGCATGAATGTCGGTCGCTTGAATTTTTCTCATGGAACAGAAGAGGAACACCTTCACAGAATTCAAATGATTCGAGGACTTGCCGAAGCAAAGAATCGTTACATTGGAATAATGGCAGATACAAAAGGACCTGAAATCAGAACTGGATTGTTTGAAAACAATCAAGTTGCTTTTCAAAATGGAGATATCGTCGATGTCGTCAAAGAAGAAGTTCTTGGAAATCACGAACGTTTTCACATCTCATGCCCTGAACTCTTTGACGATGTGTCCATTGGTGACTATTTATTGATCGACGACGGTAAAATGCGTTTGGATGTCATCGGACTTGGCAAAGATCGATTTACATGTAGTGTCAGGAACCACGGAATATTAAAAAGCAGAAAAGGCGTCAATGTACCAAACATCAAATTGTCCATGCCTTACATCTCGGCAAAAGATGACGCGGATATCCGATTTGCTTGCCGTAATAAAGTTGATATGTTTGCTTTATCGTTTGTCAGAAGAAAAGAAGATGTTCTGGCTATTCGCGAAATCATGAGACAAGAAAATTCAGAGAAGATTGAAGTGATTGCAAAAATAGAAAACCAAGAAGGCGTTGACAATCTCGAAAGCATTCTTGAGGTTGTGGATGGAGTCATGGTTGCCAGAGGCGATTTGGGCGTGGAAGTTTCAACCGAACTTGTCCCGATATACCAAAAGAAAATCATTCAAAAAGCAAATGAATTTGGCAAGCCAGTCATTACAGCCACTCATATGCTTGAATCAATGATCTCCAACCCTCGTCCAACGAGAGCGGAGGCGAGTGATGTTGCAAATGCAATTTTAGACGGAAGCGACTCCATTATGCTTTCAGGTGAATCGGCTGCTGGAGAATATCCGGTCGAAGCCGTCCTGACAATGGATACGATAGCCAAGGCAATCGAGGACATTATCGCTTATGAAGAACGTCTTCAACGTTCAATCAAAACTTCTCATAAAACAGTGAACGACGCGATTGGAATATCCGCCAGTCAAGCCGCACTTTCCTTACCAAACGCAAAAGTCATCGTGGCTTTTACTGAAACGGGTGGTACAGCGAAGCGGATGTGCAAATTTAGACCGAGCGTGCCCATCATCGCGGTAACAGATAATATAGCAACAGCACAGAGACTATCTTATTATTGGGGTGTCTTTGCTGCACTGAGAGATAACGTCAACGATATTGGCGTCTTTGACGAAATCGCAATCGACGTAGCCAAAGATTTTGGCTTCGAATCCGGTGACACTTTAATTATCACTTCAGGTTATGGTCAAAAACATGGATCGACCAATACTTTAAGAATCATCGACATTCCTTAAATAAATTAAAAGCACCGATTTCATTTAATTTGAAATGGTGCTTTTTTTACTATAGATTTATTCTAAAGGTTTTAAGTTTCTTTCAAGCCGATCCACAATCTGTAATAATCTTTTTATCTTCGTTTCATCTAATTTAGCAGATAAATAGAAACCTGTATATGTCTTTTGAATTGAATAAGACATTTTTGAAAAATTAAGACTAGCTAGAGCGTAAGGTTCAAGCTGTTGAATGAAATCTTCGACATGTTCAGTTGTAATAACGTCCAGTTTAGGAATCCAGTTTCCAGTGGATTTTGCGTTTTCAATTGCATGATAGCCATTTTCTTTCATCAAGCCTTGGCTGATTAGCTTATCAACAAATTCTCTGTTTCTTTTAGACCAAATGCTTTGGCTTCTCCTCGGCGAGAAATACTTGATGTAAGTGGCATCATCGACTCTTCTGATTTGACCGTCGATCCATCCTACGCAAAGAGCTTCTTCAAGCGCTTCATTTGCAGATAGCGTCACTGGCCCTCCGGGTTTTCCAATAATGAGCCAAATGCCTTCTTTTTGATTCTGATTTTCTTCTAGCCAGTCTCGAAAAGCCATTCTATCATGAAATAGATATTCCATCCAATCACCTCTTCATAATATTATTATATCGTAAAATAGAATATTTTTTAACAAAAAAAAGAGCAGCTTTCGCTACTCTGTAGATCCTTCCCAATCAATCTTTAATTTTTTGTTGATTTTCGTGAAGAAACCTTGAACCTTATCAACCAATTTTGATCCTTTGACCAACCAGTAGAATGCTTCCACAAGTCCCACTCCGGTAATTAAGTCGATAATGTAATGTTGTTTCAATGTTTGTGTAGAGATGCAGATACCAACACCTAAGGTCCAAATGATAATCTTTGGAAGTTTTGGCATTTTCTTATCCATTCGAGCACCTATAACAGCGAGCCAGCTCATAATGCAATGCATTGAAGGATTCGCATTTCTTGCGCCTGCAGAACCGTAAATCCACATGACGAAACGATCTGTGAAACTTAAATCCGTTTGATCGAACAACCCTGAAGTCTCTCTCCAGGCTTGAACGTCAGTTTGAAAAAATAAATAAGAAAGTCCGGCTATTGTGAAAGTAATTAAAATCAATGTTAAAATTGTATACATGTTTTTCTTTGAACGATACCCGATATAAAAGAAAGCGCCGATCCAAAATGGAAATGCCAACACGTAAATGTAGACAGTCCAAGGAATGAATGGGACAATCTGATTGAATTTTAAGAAAAAGAAGCTGTAATCCGCACCGATAATGTTGTTTGCTTCGGCGTACCATTGATTTCCCCAATAGGTGAGTGTCTGCATGAACGCAACCACGATAAACGGGATAATCAGGTACTTGATTCTGTTTGTATTCATAGAAGCACCTCATATATAATATTTTCATACATTATACACTCAAAAACGAATTTTTTCAACTCCAATTACAACATTGCCACAAACACTTTTGTAGCGCTTGTAATTAAGCTGTATTTATGATAAAATCTAAACAATATTACTTTCAGGAGGAATAATAATGTTTGGACATCGCAGTGATGGTAAATTAGTTAAGACCATCGATCCCTTGATGAAACTGACTCCACATATCATGCCCGATCGCAATGATGCACAAGTGATGAGTATGTATGAGATTAACTGTCAAGGAATGGATGAATACATTTTCAAGCAACGAAAAGAAAACCAACTTCGTTTTACATATATGCACATTCTAATAGCAGCTATGGTTCGTACCGTTGCAATACATCCAAAACTCAATCGTTTTGTTATCAATCGTAGAATCTATAAGCGCAATACCATACAAATTTCATTTGTCGTTAAGAAAGCGCTCAACGATACCGCAGAAGAAACAACGATTAAAATGACCTTTGATGGAACGGAAGATATCTTTAAAGTTAAGGAAAAGATGGACAAAGAAATCGAAGCAAACACCAAATCTACTTCTTATAACGATACCGATGCGCTTGCAAAGTGGCTGACAGTCGTTCCAATGCGGTTTGTGGTTGGAATTCTCAAGTTTCTTGATAAAATCGGAATGCTCCCAAAAAGTGTTTTGACACTATCTCCATTTCATACCTCAGTGTTCCTGACAAACTTGAAATCAATCAAAATGAACTATGCTTATCACCATATATATAACTTTGGTTCTACCTCTATCTTTGTCGCAATGGGTAAAGAAAAATATGAACCGGTAGTATTGGACCATGAAGAAGAAAAAATCGGAAGTGCAAAAATCATGAAAGCTGGAGTGGTCATCGATGAAAGAATCTGCGATGGACTCTATTATGGAAATTCAATGAGAGATTTCATGAAATTTGTAGCGAATCCTGAAAAACTTGAAGTACCTCTTGAAAAGAAAGTTGAAGATCAAAAGTAGCCAATACGCTACTTTTTCTTTTTTTTCTGTATAAAACATGTAAAAGGTTCCAAAAAAGATTACATTTTTGTTATGATAGTAAGTATGAGAGGCTGTGATATTTTGGCAAAACTAGTATATGTGCTTGACGATGACGAAAACATTCGAAATATCATTGAGAAATTTCTGATTTATGAGGGATTCCAAGTTGAGAAATTTAGAACCGGTACGGATTTGCTGCAGAAATATGAACTCAGCAAACCGGACTGTTTTGTGATTGACATCATGCTCCCTGACATGAGCGGATTTAAAGTCTGCCAAAGAATTAGAGAGGAATCGAACATTCCGATTTTGTTCGTGTCCGCTAAGGGAGAGGAAATGGATCGAATCCTTGGCCTTGAAATCGGTGGAGACGATTATATCACAAAACCTTTTTCCGGAAGAGAACTTGCAGTCCGTGTCAAAGCATTGCTCAGAAGAAGCGTAAATACTTCATTGATGGAAGACCTTGGCACTTTTGAACTAGGAAACTTGATTTATAAACTGGATCAAAGGGAAATCTTATGCAACTCTGAACCCTTGATTTTTACTGCAAAAGAATACGATTTATTTGTCTTGCTTTCCAAAAACAGTCCCAAAGCTTTCTCGCGAGAAGAGCTTTTTAGACTCGTATGGAAATGGGAAGTTATTGATGGAACCAGAAGTGTAGATGATCTTGTAAAAAGAATCAGAAAGAAATTAACGACAATCAACAGTTTGGTGGAAATCAAAACTGTTTTCGGATATGGGTATAAAGTTCAATTAGAAGGCGGAAGTGATGCCCTTGACAATCAGGCGTAAATTACTCTATTATTACGGCGTTTTTTTAGCCATCTCATATGGAATAGCGGCGGTATTAACCGGCGTTTTTATTTCGAGTGGTCTGAATCGTCTCCTTTATAGCAACATTGCAGATCTCAATGACACCATCGTCCAAACATTGGAAGCGAGCGATGATACTGATTTCACGTACACCCTCAACACGGCAAAAGAGTACACCGGCGTTGATTTGCTTGTATATCAAAACGACGTAATCTATTATTCATCACTTCCAACAAGTGCGATTGATCTTCTGAATGCATCACAAGTGAGCGAATTGTACAAAGTGTACCGTATAAGCAATGACGACCAGTATTATTATTTTACGCATTCCGAAGTCAAATCCGGAGAGTATCAAGTCTATGTCCTCCGTCTGGAAGGATCCATCATGGGCGATAATGAAACCATCTTTTTGATGAGTTTCATTGGAATTGTATTTCTTGCCATTTCAATCTCATTAATATCAATCTTCTCTGCCAAAACATTTGCATTACCGGCTCGGGTACTTGCAAATTACGTCAACAATCTCTCTTTTCAAGACAAACCAAAAAGAAGACCTGTCTTCGATATTAGCGAATATGAAGAATTATCGATTGCGCTTGAAAAAGCTCATACTCGAGTTTATGAATATTCAAAATCAGAGCAAGAGTTTCTACATAATTTCTCGCATGAAATGAAGACACCTCTCACAAATATCTATAGTTATTCAGAGGCTTTGTATTATGGCGTCCTTTCTGAAAAAGAAATGAAAGACACCTCTTTAGTCATCATGCATGAAAGCGAAAAGTTAAAAGATTTCATCAACCAAGTCCTTTATTTGGGTAGACTCGACCGCGTTGGCGAAGCATTGATTGTCAGTAGAGTGAACCTCGTTGACGTCATTGGAGACGCACTTAACAGCATCGACATCCAAGCAAAAGAAAAGGGTATCAAACTTGACTTCCGTCATGAACAAGAAGACGTGTATCTTTTCGGAGACGCCGAAAAATTAGAAGTTGCTTTAGTGAATCTTCTTGCCAATGCAGTAAGATATGCAAAGACGACAATCATCATCCATTTGAAGGTGACTTTAGACAAAGTTAGCATCACGATAGATGATGACGGTATCGGAATTGATGAGTCGATTCGAGACGAAATTTGGGAAAGATATTTCATCGGAAAAGAAGGTCATACCGGACTTGGACTTACGATTACAAAGGCGATTATCGAGAAGCATCAAGCGACTATTTCGGTGAGTGACAATGCAATGAACGGCGCTAGATTTACGATTGAATTTACCTTGAATAAAAAAATTGTGGTTTCTTTGTAAAAACCGTTCTATCGCAAATAATTTTCTATATAATGTGAGCGTAATAATCATTAAAGCACCATCGATTTAGGACAGTTACAAGTTAACAAACCCTCTCCTATTTTAATCCATTTGTTTTCCTAAATCAAAAGATGGTGTTTTTTGTTTGCATTTTTGCTATAATGGTTGTGATAGAGGTGATAAAATTGGATTTGTTTATGAAAATACTCTTATTAGTAATCGGTTTGGGATTTGCCTATGTGGGATTCAGGTTCTTAATTTCCAGTAAAAGAATCATCCAAGCGATTCAAAAACAGAAATACCAACAGACGGCGGAACCCAGAAAACAAGAACTGATCATGGCGAAAGTCATGGGTGTACTCTTAATGTTGGTTGGACTGTATTATGCGATCATGTCAATCATTGGACTATTGTCTTCGTAAGCAGGACCCTTTATTTGGTCGTGCTTTTTTCTTTTCCAAACACGAGCTATGGATTCAATTTCCTTTAATTGTCTTCAAAAGCCCAAGTTTCGCAAAAAAAAGATTGAATTAAGTTCATTCTTTTGTTAAAATTAAAATAAAGGTCGAATTGAATTTACAAATCAAGACCGGAGAGGACGTGACCCTATGAGCTTACTACAAGTTAACAATCTGAAAAAAACATTTGGCGGTAATGTCCTTTTTGATCATGTCACCCTCGAAGTCAATCGCAACGACAAAGTTGCTTTGATTGGCAGAAACGGGGTCGGCAAGTCCACTCTGATTAAGATGATATTAGGAGAAATTACCCCAGATTCTGGGGATATTTTTATTTTTGGGGGAGCAGTGATTGGCTATTTGAGTCAAGATGTTCTTAGCCAAGATGACCTAACCTTAAAAGAAGAAGTCCTCCTTGTGTTTAATGAGTTGGTCCAACTTGAACTGTCGATCAAAGGAATTACAAAGGAACTGGAAACGAATCATTCAACGAGCCTAATCGAAAAATATAGTCGCCTAGAGGAAGAATACAGAATCTTAGGCGGATACGAATATCTTACTTTCATTGATATGATTTTATCGAAGTTCGGATTTTTGAAAACCGATTATGATCGATTAGTCACCTCTTTTTCTGGAGGAGAAAAAACACGTGTCGCTTTTGCAAAACTACTTCTTCAAAAACCTGATATTTTGCTCTTGGATGAGCCAACCAACCATATGGATATCGAAATCATTGAATGGCTCGAATCTTATTTAAAAAATTACGACGGAGCTGTATTCGTCGTGACCCACGATAAATACTTCATCAACAAAATCGTCAATAAAATTTATGAGCTCGATCAAGACACGCTTCAAGTCTATTATGGTCGATATGACGACTACGAAATTGAAAAAGTTGCCAGATATGAAATCTTGATGAAGCAATACATCCGTCAAAACAAAGAAATCTCGCATTTGCAGAGCTTTGTCGACCGTTTCAGGTATAAAGCTTCGAAAGCAAAAAGTGCGCAGGATCGGATTAAAAAGCTTGCTAGAATTGAAAGACTGGACAAGCCGGTAACGCATCACCAAAATGTCAAGATGGCTTTTCACAGTCGCAGACCCACTGATGCCATCATCTTGGAAACCAGAAGTCTTTCGATTGGATATGACACTCCTCTATTTGAAGACATCAACTTCAAGATGAGAGGGTTCGAAAAAATCGGAATCATCGGACCCAACGGAGCGGGAAAGACCACTTTTGTCAAAACGCTGATTGAAGAATTAAATCCTTTAAAAGGCGAAGTCGTATTTCACAAACCTTTGAAAATTGGCTATTTTGACCAAAATCAGGAATTTGGTAATGAACAAATATCTTTGCTCGACATGCTTCATGGAATCTACCCAATGAAGACACTTCAAGAAGTGAGAAGTTTGCTCGCGAGAGTTCTCTTTAGTGCAGATGATGTCTTCAAACAAATCAAAGTATTATCCGGTGGAGAAAAAGTAAGACTCAGGCTGTTGCTCTTAATGCTTGAAGAGCCAGAACTACTTATTCTTGATGAACCTACCAATCATCTTGACATCGATACCAAAACCATTGTCGAAGATATTTTCGAAGAATATATCGGTCCCATTATTTTCATTTCTCATGATCGATATTTCATTAATAAAGTCGCCACAAAAATCATCAGTCTTCATCCGTCTCAATTTGAAATATTTGACGGAAACTATGATGAATTTCAGGCAAAGCGTGAAAAAGATAGGGTTGAAAAGCCGATACAAAGAAAAGAAAAAATCAGAACCGTGTCTTTGGAAATTCAAATTAAAAAGCTGGAAAAAGAGATTAATAATCTTCAAAAGGTCATTCAAATTGAAAAAGATTCTCTTTTTTCTCCTGAAGTCTATTCGGAAAAATCCGTTTATGATTTAGCAACAGAGTCCATCCATCTCAAAGAAGAAAAAGCAAACTTCCTATTCGAAGAACTAATTCGCTTGACCCAAGCAGACGAGTTCTAAACGCGCGATTCAAGAAAGTTCTTTATGAACTTTACTCAAATTGTGATAAAATGATAGTAGAAACGTTTAAGAAGGTGAAGAGATGAATCGATTATTGTTAATTACAGATAATTTGGTGGATATTCCTCCAAAAATCAATACAAGAGAAGATGTCAGAGCCATCATTTTAAACAATGGCAAAATATTATTAATGTACTCAAATACAGACCAAATGTATGGGACTCCTGGGGGCGGGATCACGCTCAATGAGTCCAAACTGGACACTTTATACCGTGAATTATTAGAAGAAGTGGGCGGAATCAACGTCAAAATCGTCGAGCACCTCGGTCAAACCGAAGAAATTAGATTGTCAAGACGTCAAAACAAGCCTGTGAATATCCTGACTGATTATTATCATGTCGACATTCAAGATTATGTCAATTCTTCACTTGAAGAGCATGAAGAAGAAATGGGACTGGAACCCAAATGGGTTTCCATAGACGAAGCGATTCGTCAAAACGTCTCGATTATGAAATCAATCAATGATAAATTCATTACATTCTTTTATACACAAACGGAAATCTTAAAGGTTGTCAAGGATAGATTTGGACTTTAGTCCGAATTTATTTTTGTGAAAGGGTGATATCCATGATTGAAAAAATCAAACAAGAAATCAAAAACGAAATTGAAAAAAATATTCTGATTCAATACCTAAGCACTGCTCAGGTCATTGTTGAAGAACCTAAAAAAACATCGCAAGGAGATATTTCCGTGCCTGTTTTTACAATTGTGAAAGCGGTAGGAAAACCACTTCCTGAAGTTGTGGCATTTGTTAAAAATGTGATTGAGCGAAGCGAGTGGGTATCCATGTTTGAAGAAGTGACTTCCATGGGCGGATTTATCAACCTTAAATTTAAAAAAGCCGCTCTTGGAGCGAAAATCGTTGAAGACTTTTTTACTGAAAGCAATTACGGTTCCAGCGAAATTGGAAAAGGAAAAGTTGTTTGCATTGATTATTCCTCACCGAATATCGCCAAGCCTTTTTCGATTGGACATTTACGTTCAACCATCATCGGCCACTCGATTGGAAACATCTTAGAAAAATGTGGATACAAGGTCATTAGAATCAATCATCTGGGCGATTTTGGAACCCAGTTTGGAAAAATAATCTATTCCTATCTCAATTTTGGTGATAAAGAAGCCGTCAAAAAAAATCCGATTGAAGAACTTGTCAAACTCTATGTCGAGTTCCATGAACTTGCCAAAGTTCAGCCTGAACTTGAAGACAAAGCAAGAGAAATCTTCAAAGAACTTGAACAGAACAATCCTGAGTATGTAGCGTTATGGGAGTGGTTCCGCGAAGAGTCGCTTAAGGATTATATGAAAGTCTACGACCTTCTTAAAGTGTCGTTTGACTCTTATGACGGAGAAGCATTTTATAACGATAAAATGTCTTCAGTCATCGAAGAATTAAAACAAAAGAATTTATTGAAAAAAGATCAAGGAGCGATGATTGTCGACTTGGGTGAAGCGTATCCGCCTGCACTGATTCAAAAAAGTGACGGATCGACGCTTTACATTACCCGTGATTTAGCCGCGTTATTCTACAGAAAAAACACTTATCACTTTGATAAGGTGCTTTATGTGGTTGGAAACGAACAGAAACTTCATTTCGATCAAATCAAAAAAGTCGTTGAGTTGATGGGATATTCTTATTCCGACGAAATCGTTCACGTCAATTTCGGTCTTGTTCTACAAGATGGGAAAAAGATGTCGACGAGAAAAGGTAAAATCGTTAAATTAGATGATGTATTACAAGAAGCCATTCAACTAAGTGAGGACTATATCGAAGAAAAAAATCCGAATTTAGAAAACAAGGAACTGATTGCTGAGAAAATCGGTGTCAGTGCCGTCGTTTTCAATGACTTGAAGAACTACAGAAGCGGTGATTTCGAATTCAACTTGACTGACATGGTCAATTTTTCAGGTCAGACAGGACCGTATCTCCAATATACTTCCGTTCGGATTACATCGATATTAGAATCCGTCGACTATCATGAAGGAACAGCTTTCAATCCAGAGTTTTTTGAATATGACCCGGCGTTTGAAATGCTGAAACAAATAAGCATTTATAAAGAAATCCTTGAAAAGAGCGCAGAAGAATACGCACCTAGCATTTTAGCTAAATATTTGCTGAACATGGCTAGTCTTTTCAACAGTTATTACGGAAAAGAAAAAATCAATGTCGAAGACGAGCTTGAACGGAACACAAAATGCCGTTTGATTTATATGGTCAGAAATGTCTTAAATGACGGAATGCTCCTCCTTGGCATGCAACCGATTGAAAAAATGTAACTACTTTGAAGATCCATATCGATAAGAAAAGAGGTGAATGATATGGACAACACAAAAACACTATCAACAGATCCGAAGAAAAGCGTCGGAAGAAGTCTCCGTTTGATGTTCAAATGGATGGGCAAATATTGGCCCTTACTGATTCTCGCCTTCGTGATGCTGTATTTTATATCTTATATTCGAACAATCACACCGTTGTTCGGGCAACACATCATTGACGTCATCCTTAAATTTAGTGACCAAGGGTCGAAACTACCTCCCTTCTTCCAGCAATTTCTAGTTGCGGATACGGTAGGAAGGCAACTCTTTCTCGCTGGAGTCATGATTGTCGCTCTCGGACTGATTCGAGCGATTTCAATCTTTATAAGAAGAGCTCTTACAGCTGTATTTGCTGAAAGAGTTGGATATAAGTTAAGAAACAACCTGTACAGCCAACTTCAAAACTTGGGATATCATTTTCATTCCCATACTGAAACAGGAGACATGATTCAACGTTGCACAAGCGACGTTGAAAGTTACAAAAGGTTTATCAGCGATCAAATCATTGAAGTCGTCAGACTGATAATGCTCGTTGGTCTCTCGATCTACCAAATGGCAAAATTAAATGTGAACTTAATGTTCATTTCCTTAATTATCACACCGATTATCTTGACCATTGCAATCTTTTATTTCCGCAAAGTCGAGAAGATGTTTCAAACCATCGAACAAAACGAAGCCACAATGACCACTCACGTCCAGGAAAACGTAAGTGGCGCAAGAGTCGTCAAGGCCTTCGCAAATGAAAAATTCGAGGTCAACAAATTCAAGGATTTGAATCGGAAGTTTACAAACTCAGACTATCGCTTGGTTAAAAAAATGGCATTCTTCTGGAGTGGAACGGATTTTATCTGTTTTGCCCAGTTCTTCCTGATTGCGATTGCAGGTATCATTTACACTGTTAGGGGAGACATCACGCTAGGTGTCTATCTTGCTTTTCTAGCATACGGAGGAAATATCATCTGGCCAATGCGGCAACTAGGACGGCTTGTGGGAGATTTTTCTAAAGCGACCGTTTCAGTGTCCCGTCTTGACAAAATCATTTCTACGAAGAACGAATACGCTGATTTAATCGATCAAACGACACCGCCTATTTTCGGATACGTCGAATTCGATCATGTCAGCTTCAAATTCGAAGATTCAACCTATTATCAATTAGAAGACATCACTTTTAAAGTAAATAAAGGAGAAACGGTTGCAATCATCGGCAAGACCGGTTCTGGAAAAACAACGCTAATGAATTTGATGGTAAGACTGCTCGATTATGAGACTGGATCCATCAAAATTGACGGGACCGAAGTTAAAAACATTGAAAAACATTATTTAAGAGAACATGTGGGAATTATCCTACAAGAACCATTCTTGTTTTCAAAAACGGTTGAAGATAACATCAAAATTTCCAATCGAAGCACTGAAGAAAGCAGGATTGAAGAAGTAGCGAAGATTGCACAAGTTCATGAAGACATCATTCATTTCGAACAGGGATATCAAACCATGGTCGGAGAACGTGGCGTGACGCTGTCTGGAGGACAGAAACAAAGAGTCGCGATTGCACGAATGTTGTTGAACCCGAAGCCGATACTGATTTTCGACGATTCACTGAGTGCGGTTGATACCGAAACGGATAAACAAATCCGTTCGAGACTCAAAAAAGAATGGAAACAGTCAACGGTCTTCATTATCACCCACCGAATTACAACGGCAAAAGAAGCAGATCGAATTATCGTCATTGACAAAGGGAAAATCAGTGAATCTGGAACGCACAGTGAATTGATTCAACTCGGTGGATTATACAAAACAATATGGGAAATTCAATCCAAGATTGATTTCCAAGTAGAGGACGGTGAGATTCATGGATGATCATCTTTATGATGAGGAGAGTTTCACGTCGAACAAGATAGATTGGAATGTATGGAAAAAGATCTTTAGTTTTATGAAACCGCTGAAAAAGCAAGTAATCCTAAGCATCCTATGTATGGTTGTGCTTGCTTCAACAGATGTTATATACCCGTATATTTCTAAATTTGCCATTGATGAAATCATCAATCCGAACATTGCTGCGGGTACACAAGATTTATCACAACTATGGTATTTCATTATGCTTTATGTCATCTTTATGGTGATCCAAGGTACCATGGTCTATTTATTCATTATTTTTGCAGGAAGGGTTCAAACCGAACTTGCCTTCAATATTCGTCAAAAAGCCTTCACCCATCTTCAAGAATTGCCATTCTCCTATTACGACAGAACCAAAGTCGGATGGATCATGGCAAGAATGACAAGCGACTCAAGAAACCTTTCGGAGATTCTTTCCTGGGGAATTATTGATTTCTCCTGGGGTCTCTTCTTAATGGTCATATTGATTGTAGTCATGCTGATTATCAATATTAAACTTGCCTTAATTACTTTGGCAATCGTTCCGATATTGATTCTAGTCTCAACCTATTTCAGAAGATTTATCTTAAAGGCTTATCGTTCCATCAGAAAAGTCAATTCAAAAATCACTGGGTCATATAATGAAGGTATCACCGGTGCAATCACGACAAAGACTTTGGTCTTGGAAAACACTAACTTCGATGATTTCAATTTACTGACGACGGACATTCGAAAACAAAGTATCCGTGCAGCGATGATTCAGGGACTCTATTTTCCTTCTGTCATCTTCTTGATTTCAATTGGAACCGCCTTGATCTATTATTCAGGCGGAAACATGGTGTTTAATCTATCCATCAGCGTAGGAACACTTTATTTGTTCACGAACTACGTTTGGCAGTTCTTCGACCCCGTCAATAACATTGCGTCCATCTTTGCTCAGTTCCAACAAGCACAGGCATCCGCAGAGCGGATTGTCTCGTTGATTGAGACTGAACCAGACATTACCGACAGTAAAGAAGTGATTGAAAAATACGGCACACTCTTCGACTACAAACTAGAAAACTTTGAGCCCCTCAAAGGCGAGGTTGAATTTAGAGATGTTACTTTCAAGTATCATGTTGGAGAAAAAGTATTGGATAACTTCAATCTTAAAGTGAAGCAAGGTGAATCGATTGCCTTAGTAGGACACACAGGTGCTGGAAAATCGACCATTGTCAATTTGATTTGCAGGTTCTACGAGCCCACGACAGGTCATATCTTCATTGACGGAAAAGACTATAAAAAAAGGAGCATGTCCTGGTTGCATTCCAACTTAGGTTACGTTCTTCAAAGCCCCCATTTGTTTAGTGGATCGGTCTTGGAAAATATCCGTTATGGAAAACTGAGTGCAACCGACGAAGAAGTCATCGACGCCGCAAAAGCCGTAGAAGCACATGAGTTTATCATGCGCTTTGAAAAAGGCTACGAAACCGAGTGTGGAGAAGGTGGATCAAGACTTTCAGTTGGTCAAAAACAACTGATTTCATTTGCCAGAGCGATATTGGCAGATCCAAGGATTCTTGTGCTTGATGAAGCGACATCTTCGGTAGATACTGAAACCGAGCAGCTGATTCAAAATGCAATAAACAAATTATTGAAAGGCAGAACAAGTTTCATTGTTGCCCATCGACTTTCAACCATCGTTCATAGTGACCGCATCATGGTTTTGGAAGGCGGAAAAGTGATAGAAGAAGGAACACATAGAGACTTAATTGCCAAAAAAGGACAATATTACGATCTTTATACAAACCAATACTCTGAAGAGATGTTGGAACTATCCATTAAAGAATAAAAGACGGTCGCATTAAATATGCGGCCGTTTTTCTTTTTTGAGTTGCTTTTAATTCTAAATGTCCATTCAAGCACTCATTTGGGATTTCAAGAAATCTGTGATTTAGGACAAAGAATGGAACTTCATAAATTCCACTCAATTTTCGAAAAAAAAACTTTTCTTTTTTGGCAAAACTGTGTATAATAATGAGTGCTATGCCAGTGTGGTGAAATTGGTAGACACGATGGACTCAAAATCCATTGCCCTTAAAAGCGTGCCGGTTCGAGTCCGGCCACTGGTACCATGATATTTAGAGTTGACGTTTCGTCAACTTTTTTATTTTCTTCTCAAAGACTATTCAAAGAATAGAAGTTCTATGATATGATAAGTTTTTGAAAGAGTTCATTATTATTTTTTTATTTTTTCATACGAAATTAGTTGCTAGAAGTTCAAAATGAATTTGTAATACTTATCACGTTAAATTAACGGAGGTTATTCTATGTCCAATCAAGGGGTTTTTGCACGAGAAAAGGCAGAAACAAAACGATACCGCTATGTTTTTAATATGACTTTGGTCATCAGTGTTTTCGCACTGATTCTTCTTGTGATTCCTGTTGTTGCTCTTGCGGATAGAAATGAAGAGAAGTATCTATTCTTAGTTTATATTTGGCTTGCGGTAATGGGCGTATACATTATTGTTATCAGCGTTCTCGGTGTTGCAATTGCGAAAAGAGAGATACGAGAAGAAAGTGAAATGCTTTCCAAGATGATTATAGACTCCAATTCCATCCCACCCGAGGAGTATTGCGCAACAGATAACTTTTCAAATAAGGTTTTTTATTTTGACCCAAAATCATTTCGTTGTGAAGAACAAGAATATCCGTATGAAAAATACAATATTCACGTAGTGCCAATGTCCATGTTTAGACGTGTACGAATCCATATAGAGATTTCAGAAAAATCATCAGGAATTATTTCTTTCAGTAATCAGTTTGATGAAAAACCGCTTATGAGATTTGAATTGAGCGCATCTCTACTTCGAGTCATCAAAGAGTATGAACTTGAGGTTTTGGACAAAGATATCATTGATTACATTTACAGCAATCCTAGAAATGCTGCTCAAGAAATTTTAAAATACGGCACAATCAAATCTCATTTTCTTGGATTTAGACAGATGATGAAGGATCAACAAAAAAATCTATAGAATATTCAAGAGGATTTTAATTATGAAAAAGAAGATTAAAAGTTTTCCACTCATACATCCTACAACGATTGGAATCGTAGGAACTTCATTCAACGATAAAGTCAATTTCACGACCATCGGAGATATCGCTGTTGCTGGACTCAATCCTCCTCTTGTAATGGTCAGTCTCAATATGAATCATCTCGCGACTGAATACATATTAGCCACAAACCGGCTTTCTTTAAACATTCCTACCAAGGACATGCTCTTTTTTGTTGATTATTGTGGCGTCTATTCAGGAAGAGATAAAGATAAATCACTTCTTGAACCGTTCGAAATGGTAAATGAGTTACCGATTCTAACGAACGCTCCGATTGCGATGATTCTAAAAGTCGTTCATACCTATCAGCACAAGCAACGATTCATTTGTATTTGTGAAGTCGCTGAAACTTTAGTAGAAGAAGATCTGATTCAAAATGGAAGATTAGAATTATCTGATCTCAAAATGGTTCTTTATGGACTTGACAACTTCTACTATACTTCAGGAGAAATCATTGGCGAAGGCTATAGAGTCGCAAAAGAATGACATAAATGTACTTCGTATGAAATGATGCAAGTCTATCAGAAATTCTATTTTTGGTGTATAATTAAGAATGAAGAAAGGTCGTGGCACTATGAATCTAATGACAAAGAAAAACCAACCTCCGGGCACTGCCATCTATACGGGAATTCACCAGATTGAAACTGAGATTACGCATGTCATTTATAATCAAAAAGATTTAAAAAAAGTGACAGATTTGGCTTTGGTTCCTGAATACAACAATTGGTACATCGTCAAAGGATTGAAAGATACAACCAGAATCAAAACATTTTGTGAAGATTTTGGAGTAGACCCTTTGATTATTGAAGACATCTTCAACGTTCATCAAAGAAATAAGATTGAGTATTTTGAAAATTATATTTTCGCCGTATTCAACTATTCTTATTTAAAAAGCGGAAATATAGATAGAGATTATCTCTCCATGTTGGTGTTCAAGGATAAAGTCCTGACTTTCCATGAACATAATACCAATCTATTTGATGAAGTCTACATGCGTCTTGAGAATAATAAAGGTGTCATCCGAAAAAGCAAGATGGATTACCTTTTTTACGTGCTTCTAGACACAATCCTAGACAATGACATCATTGTCCAAAAAGAGCTCTCAAATCAAACCATTAAACTTGAAGAAGATATCATTCGTCTAGAATCGACAGATCAAACATTGCTTTATATGTTGAGAAAAGAATTACTATATCTAAAGAAATCCATTGATCCTATCTATGAAAGCTTTGTCATGCAGGAATTTAAAAAAAGTACTTTGATTTCTCCTGAAATCTATAAGTATTTTGCAGATATTACGGACCATACTAGAAGAATTTTCGAAGATATCAACTCACAAAGAGAATTACTTAGAAACTTACTTGATGTGTTTATGAACAATGTCTCAAACAAGATGAATGCCGTCATGAAGACACTCACTATTTTCAGTGCAATCTTCATTCCACTTTCTTTCCTTGCCGGCGTGTTCGGAATGAATTTTACGAACTTCTCCATTCTTGCGAGTCCGAATGGATTAGTCTTCTTTATCGCACTTTGCGTTACAATTATGGTTTCTATGATTGTATTTTTCAAATTAAGGAAATGGTTCTAACATATTAATCAATTTAGAGCATAAAGCGTCAACTCTCAAACGCTTGAGCAGTTATGATATAATCGAGTTTATAGAAAGGATGATACTGTGAAAAAAGACAAAAATCAATTGATCTTGCCCTTTTTGCTAAACCTCTTTTTTACCGTGTTTGAATTTTTGGGAGGACTCTATACGAATAGCATCGCCCTGATCAGTGATAGTATTCATGACATTGGAGACTCGATTTCAATCGGAATCTCCCTCGTCTTGGAAAACAAGTCAAAGAAGAAGGCGGATTACAACTATACTTATGGATATCGAAGATTTTCGTTACTCGGCGGATTGATTTCTTCAATCGTATTGATCATGGGATCTATTGTCATTATCTATGAAGCGATTCCCAGAATCATCCATCCAGAAGCAGTCTTGTCGAGTGAGTTGATTTGGTTTTCGGTTCTAGGCGTTGCGGTCAATTTATTTGCTGCCTTAAGAGCGAAAAAGGGAAAATCAATCAATCAAAAGATTATCAGCCTTCATTTGTTTGAAGATGCGCTGGGATGGATTGCACTTTTAATCGGCGCTATCTTGATGAACCTATTTCAAATATACTGGATTGACCCGATTCTTTCCATTATCTTCACACTTTACATTTTAACGCATGTATATAAGAATTTAAGCCAAATCATTCGAGTTTTCATGGAAGTTGCACCAAAGAACCCGACGGTCCAAATCATTGAAAGTGCACTTTCGCATCTAAAAGACCTTGATAATGTCCATCATGTCCACATATGGACGTTGGATGGTGAAAATCCCTTGCTGACGCTTCATGCAGTTGTGGCCAAGGACACAACCAAGGAAAGACTATCCATGCTTAAAAAGGAAATTCATCATGAATTGAAGCATCTTGGAATTCTTCACGCCACGATTGAATTCGAGTACTTTGGAGAAGAATGCGTTGCTCAAGACTGCGATGATATTTTCGATGATGTGGAAACGTCCCATCATCACCATCACCATTAATAAAATGAAAAAGGTCCGACAATCTAGTCGGGCCTTTTCCTTAGGGTGTGGAGATATCTAGATTAAGCTACAATTGAGCCTCATCAACTGGTTCAGTGTATTCCTTGTGTCCTCTGGTACGATATTCAAACGTTTTTTGATAGTGATCAGAGTTAATCTTGTAGTCATAAACAGGGTCGCCTGTTTCAGAATCAATCGTTTTGTAGATTTTGATATGTCCTGAATCGATAACAACATCATCTTCGGTTACTGTGTACATAATGTGGATGATTGTTACATCCTCTTCAACTTCAACTTTGAAGCGGAGGCTATAGGATAGATTTCCTTCTGTCATGTCCAAACGAAGGTTGAGTCCGTCTTCTTCAGTTGTAATTCTAATTTTGCTTTCGCTGACGATAAGTCCATTTTCAACAACTTTGTAGAAGAATTTCTCTTCGCCGGTTTCTGCGTCATTGCAATATTGAACTCTGACATAATTGTCATGATCGATGTAGGAGTATAATCTCAATACTTCAACACCTTCGAAGTCCAGTAATTTTCCTTCGATGTCATAAACTAAGTCGCCATAGACAAGAATTCCTGACAAGTAATAGACAACATACTGATCATCTTCAGAATCCTGGAAAAAGAATTCTTTTTCTTGAGTTTGATCCATAGATGCGGAAAGTTGAGTATCTGTGTCTTCAACGGTAGTCGCAGGTTCTTCAGTGGTTGTTGTTTCTTCTGTTGTCGTAGTCGTATCAGTCGGTTCTTCATCGACTTCATAAACGACTTCATTGAAGTATAGAACGAAAGTAGATGTTACGCCTAGCAAATCAAGTGTAGTGTATGAGACCATATAAGCATAATCTGGATTGTCAGATGCAATGACTTCAACTTCTAACAAGTCTTCGGATCCAAGGAACCTTTCCATTAAGTCCATATATCTGTCGATGTCGTCAATGGTATCAGCGATTTCTGGATCTTCTTCATCCGTCGTCGTAGTTGCTGCTGTATTGGTTGAACCTGCCAAACTCAAAGTAGTTTGTGAAGGAGCACTCATCAATGAGATTGCTGAAAGTGCTTCTAGAGCGAATACATCGCTGTCAACTGTAAATTCGACGGGGGTCTCTGACGTAGTAGTAGCTGTTGGTGCGGTTTCACATGCGAATAAAAAAGCGCCTGTGAATAATACGATTAGTGCAATAGCTAATTTTTTCATAATTTCCTCCTTATTTTTTTTTGTTACACTAGATATACGTTGCTCAAACGTTATTTATTGGGGATAATTAAAAAAAAACGACTTTTTCAAGTCGTTTTTGTGAAGTTTAGATGCCGTTTGTGTCAGGAATTTCTGTTGGTTCTGTAGAAGGTACTTCATCAGTGGTGTCGTCATTTGGGAACCAGTTATAAGGGTTCCACATACCACCAGGATGTTTTCCTCCGGATTTTCCATGATCGTTTGAATTACCATTGTCGAATTTATTTCCGTGGTCTTCATCCATTCTGGCTTCTCCATTAAAACTTCCGTAAGGTCCGCATTGATGCTTGTATTCATATTTATGGGAATATGCAAAACCATCTGGAAGAACGGTATATTCGAAAGTTGTTTCTCCTGTTAACTCGTCATAAGTACCAACGATATGAACGTTTCCGCTTTCGATGACTTCACCATCAAGTTTTACAACATAACGAACATGAATGGTTGTAATATAATCAACAGTTTCTTGTGTTGCGGTGAATTCAGTATAAGTTGTTCCTGAAATCATCTGCAAACGAATGTGAATTTCTCCATCTTCAACGAAAGAAGCAATTTTGCTTTCTGAAACAAGGATGCCCTCTTCCATTACTTGATAAAAGAATTTTCTCGTTTGATCTTCTGTATCATTTTGAACACTGACTCTGACGAAGTTTCCTTCATCAACATAAGCATACAAACGAAGGATTTCTTCAGTATCTGTTTGAATCAAAGCACCTTCAAGAAGTGTTTCTACGTCTCCATCAACTAAAACACCATCGATGTAAGCTGTAACGTCTTCAGAATTGCTTTCTGTGAAAGGAATACAGAAAGGGTCATGATTTCCACCAAAACTTGTCGTAATTAATGGGTCCTCTTCTGTCGTAGGCTCTTCTGTAGCAGAATCATCGGCTGCAGGTTCTTCAATGACAGGTGTCGTTTGATTGTAGTATAGAATGTAGGTCTTCAGTCCATCGTATAACGTCGAGATTGTGTAAGTAACCTTAAACGCATACTCAGCTCTATCGCTATCTTCTAGTGTGACTGTCAAGCCATTGTCGTTGTCTAAAAATTGAGCCATCAATTCGAGATACATGTCTAATTCACTTACTTCGTCACCCAAGACTGGTTCTTCAGTGGTTTCACCTTCAAGTAACGTGTAACTTAACAAATCTGCTGAACCAAGGTTTGACAAAAGCAAGGCATTAACGCTTGTGGCTTGTAAAGCAAAATCTTCGACAGAGACTGTCGATGATTCAATCAATGGTTGCTCTGATGTTGTGACCATCGCTGCTTGATCGCATCCTACTAATACAAATATTGCAGTTAAAATCGTAGCTAATAAATATAATTTCTTCATCTGTGTGTCCTCCTGTTTGATTCATATTTAGTGTGGGTTTGAACCCATATTCGTTGTTGTAGTTGTGGTTGAGTTTTGATTGTTAGTCGTCGTTGTTGGTTGATCCATCATATTATGAGTCGTTGTTGTTGTTTGGGTTTGGGAAGTATTCGTCGTAACTGTCGTAGTGGTCGTTAGTAAAGTCGTTGTCCCATCGTCACTACTCCCATGCTTTCCCATTGGGACAAAATCATCCTCAGTTGCTTTTGTGTTTCCTTTATTTTGTCTGTTGCCAGTCATTTCATTTTGCATTCCGTTGTGCTCAATGGTGTATTTATAAATGGAAGTCGAACTTGCGTTATCATATTCAATGTTCACTTGAAACTGGCCTTGTTCGATGGTGCTTCCGTAATTCGCTGAAAATTCAACTTGGAAGGAATCTCCATTTGTTGCTTTGACTCTTTCTACATTTAACAATAATTGAGCGAATCCTTGAGTTTCAATAGAGGCTTTCAAATTACCGTTCTTCATTTGAACAGAGATGATGGCTTCATTTTGAAGTTGGTTGTCTACGTATTGAAGGTATCTGTATGCTTGAGCGTCTTCAGTCGATTGATCCTCGACGAGTACATAGCGAGACTCACTCAGGGAAGCGCGAAGGCTAACCATGTTGCTAGTGGATTCACCGGAATAAGTTGCCTGAATCTCGAAGGTGTTCTCTTCATGATAGAGCATTCCCGTAATTTCAGTCATTCCATCGGCTTCAGAAAGGTTATAGTAGAATTTATATTCAATCAGGTTTCCAACGCAATCTTGGTTTCGATATAAAATGTAATATTGATATTCTAGATTATCAGAAGTAAGACTTTGTGTTAACATCGTGTCTTGATCTCCCAAAACCGTTTCCATCATGTTAAGGTACTGATTGATTAAATCGATGTCATCTTCCAAAACTGCTGTAGTATCAAGTGCATAAGGTGTGACTTCAAAGGATAGTGGCGTAGCATCAATCTCTGACAGCAGAGAAGAAGCTGAAATCGCCTGGAACGCCAAAATTTCAGTTTCGGTTTCAAAAGGAGTCGTTGTTGTAGGACCTTGAATAAAGAGAGTATATCCGCCAATCGACAAAACGCCTAAGAACAAGAATGTAAAGGTGTAAGTCATGACCCTTCTTAAATTCCATAAAATGCGGGGGCTTGTTTCTTCTCTAGGCAAAATATTGACTTTTGATAAGTCAATTCTATCGATTACTTCAGGCAATTCATTAAGCGCCATTGATTTCAGTTTTGATTTAAGAACGCTAGTCTTCATTTTGGATTCCTCCTTCCATATGATTTTTCATTTTTTTGATTGCTTTATTATATATCCATAATACCGTGCCAATCGGTTTTTTTGTAACTGTGGCTATATCTTTGAATTTTGTATCGGAAACGATTCTCAGAAGAACAATCTCTCGTTCAGTATCATCAAGAGGTTTCAGCATTTCTTCCATCTCGTATGATTCTTCTTTAGGAGCTTCGTCTACGGTAGCATCAAAGACATAACTTGATTCTATCGGATCATATACGCTTACTTTTTTGAATTTTCTAATGTGATCAATTGCAATGTTCTTTGCAATTTGCAGTAACCATGCATTGAAATTACGTCCTCTTTCATAAGTGTTAATTTTGCTTAGCATTTTAATGTAAGTATCCTGCATTAAATCCTCGGTTTGCGATTTGTCGTTCACAATGGCGACGATTATCGAAAACACACCTCTTTTGGTATGTTCGTATACAGTTTCGAATGCTTGGTTGTTCTTTTCAATCAGTAAGTCTATATAATCGTCGAAGTTGATATTCTCCACTCTATCACCGCCTCGAGGATTATTATAACATATTTTGTTTGGACTGTTCAGTTGAACAATCAATTTCACTACATATACGAGTGAGGGTCCATATTTATTGGCTATTCGACAATATTTTTTTTACCAAGTTTACAAAGTGGGGCATCTATATTATAATACTCTTATCATAAAGGCGGGAAAACAGATGAAGAGTAAACGCATATGGGAGTTGGATTTTTTAAGAGGGCTATCAATCATCTTAATGGTCTTAGACCATTTAATGTATGATCTGCAAAGCTTACCTTATTGGTTCTCTAATTTTTACCAAATGGATAAGCCTGTTGCGAATTTTCTTCTAAGCGCAGGACATTGGTATTGGAACTCTGACCTTCGTGCAAATTTCCATTTTGTATTCGTTGCGATATTCTTGCTTGTGAGTGGAATCAGCTACAATTTTAGCAGATCTAATCTGAAAAGAGGTATTCGTTTTACCATAGTTGCCTTGCTAATTACTGTGATTACAATGGGCGTTCAAATTGGATTTGGGTTGGACATCGGAATCGTATTTGGGATTATTCACATGTTTGCAATTGGAACACTGCTTGTATGGCTATTTAAGAAGATATGGGACAATGATGTCTTTATCTTCATTGTAGGTGTTTTGATTATTGCTTATGGGGTCTATTTCAAGTTTTGGGATGTAACCTATTATAATACGCTTGATTTTCCCAAATTATTGGAAGTTATCATCGGAATCAAAGGATATGGTGCAGATCATTTCGGAATATTCCCATACGTCGGTGTTATTTTCATCGGTACGGTTATCGGAAAACAATTTTATCAAGCCAAAGCCAGCCTACTTCCAAGTTGGGACAAAGCCTGGAATAAGCCTTTCGTTTTTGCTGGAAAATATACACTTTGGATTTTTGTGACGCATCAGTTAATCATCATGGCACTTGTCTATATCATAGGATATATGTCCGGTTTCCGGATTTAGGAGGATAACATGAATATAAACGTTAGTATGTATGAAACAATTTTAGAAACAAAAAATGAGACGCCGAGTAACAATGCGCTTTTGTTCTTGAATAAATATGTAGATTATGAAAACCTGATTTATGAAATTGATGATTTCAGCAATGGCCTTCATCATTTAGGATTGAAACCCGGTGATACGGTTACAATGGCAATGCCTAATATTTTTGAATCCATTTATGCTTTTTATGCCGTCAATCGAATCGGTGCAATCAGCCATTTGGTCCACCCAATGACGCCTGTCAAGCAAATGGAAAGATTTATGGCAAAAACCGGGTCAAAGATTTTGATTATTGTCGACACTTTTTTTGAACACTATAAAGAACTGCTTGAAAACAAAGAAATCAGAATGATTCTAGCAAACCCAACCAGAACTTTGGGATTCGTCAAAAAAATTGGATACAAGGTCATTAATCGTACTAAACTAAAAAACATTCGACTGAACTCTCAGGTAATGTCTTATTCAAGTTTATTAGGTAAAAGAGCAATCGAACAATTGCCGAAAATCAATTCGAAGAAGACGAGCGTTTATTTACATAGCGGTGGCACTTCCGGTGAGCCAAAAACCATTGAACTATCTAATTTCGCAATCAACTCACTTGCTTCTCATACCGCTCATATACTAGGAGAAACCAATTTCAAAAACAGACACATGCTTGCAGTGCTTCCCTTATTCCACGGATTTGGTCTGTGCATGGGAACACATGCCATGCTTTGTTTTGGAGGCGTCGATACCTTGATGCCTAAATTTGATGCGATTCAAACCATAAAATTACTCAAAAACAATCAAGTCAATTATGTTATCGGAGTACCATCCCTATTTGAAAACTTGATTGGAAAACATGAAATCAGAGGCGCACATTTAAAAAATCTCCACCAAGCTTTTGTTGGAGGAGATTATGTTGCACTTGACTTGAAAAACCGTTTTGATCGGTTAATGAAAGAATTTGGATCCAAAGCAAGACTTTTGGAAGGATATGGCCTTACTGAAGTTGTTACGGTTTGCTCCGTCAACACGCTTAAAGACCATTTGCAGACATCTGTTGGAAAACCACTTCCTGGACTTGAAATCAAAATCGTTTCCATGGAAGACAGGAAATTCCTTGAAATCGGAAAAGATGGAGAAATCGTCGTGTCAGGTGACACGATGATGAACGGATATTTGGAAAATAAGGCTCATCCAAAAGACAACCCTTTCCTGATTGACGAGAATAAGAAAAAATGGGTTCTTACAGGAGATTTTGGATTTATTGATAACGAAGGATACGTTCATTTCAAACAACGTCTGAAACGAATCATCAAAGTGTCGGGAATGCCGGTACTTCCTTCAGAAATTGAAAATCTTGTCATGAGTTTCGACGAAATCAAAGAAGTAGCGGCCATCGGAGTACCCGATTTGGAAAAAGGATCGATGATTAAACTTTACATTGTAGTCCATCCAAACGCCGTCGTTGAAATGCTTGAAAAGAAAATCAAAGAAGCCATTCGTATGGAACTGTCAGTGTATGCTCTTCCAAAGGACATCATCTATATGGATGAATTGCCAAAAACCATGATTGGAAAAACAGACACAAGAAAACTTGAATCTTTAGGATAAAAAAAAGCGGCCTTCGGAAAGGCCACTTTTTTTCAGTTTTAGAATAAACGCTTGTTGACGTCTCTGAAGTAGAACACGATCAACTGAACAACCATTTCTTGAATCTTTTCCACATTGTTTACGTTGTCTTTGAATACTACAAACAATGCTTGGATAAAGCTTGATGCTACAATCCTTAAGAAATAATCTTCAAATTTACCAGGATAATACTCTCTGATTTTGTTGACAACCAATAATTCAAGTTGGTTTTTGACTTGATGGTAATGGGTGCCATTTGAATTGAAAATCATAATGAAAATTTCTTTTGTGTAAGGACGAAGCACATTCATGACATAGGTGACGATTTGATCAGCTTCTTTTTTAGACTCAATTTGAGTAATATGAAGCTTTCTGTCGAAAGATTCCAAATCATTGATTGCGTTTTGTGCTGGTAACAAGACTGCATTAAACAATGCTTCCTTGTTTTCAAAGTAACGATAAATGTTACCAACAGTGATATTTGCACTATCCGCAATTCTTCTCATGTTAGCGTTTTGGTATCCTCTTTCGAAGAACTCGGCAATTGCTCCCTCAACAATCGCGTTCTTGACTGATTCCTTTAATACTTGCATACGATACCTCCTTCTTATAAGAATAGTTTTTCTCCCATTGTAAATTTCTGTCAAAAGCAGAATGTTGTACAACAGATAATTTACAGATTCATTATATACGATTGAACAGAATAATGCAATTACATTGAAGTAAATTATCGAAATTATATTTTTTTATAACAAAACTTTAAATAATGCACCAAAATTGTAAGAATTTTTATATGTATATGATTAATGTATAATTCACGGATGGCGTGCTGTTTACTGTTCTAAACTTACAATGTCGAAAAATAGAGATAAAACATTCAAGCATGTTGACATTAGTATACATTGATTATATAATTTTCATATAGGTTAGGAAGAGGTGGTTGAAATGAAAAAGTTTTTTGCAAACTTAGTTATTTTCCTCTCCGTTCTGCTCATTACAGTTGTTGCTATTCCATGGAACAACCTAGGGCAATGGGGACTGAACATTAGTTTCTTGGGTGACAATGAATTAATGATCAAAGGCGGACTTGGCGCTTTTCTATTTATTTTGGGATTGGTCTTTCTTATTGTCAGTATCCGTGAATATAATTATGATAATGAAATTACGCAGGAGACAGCTAATGCAGCATTCCTTCCAATGTGGTTATTTAGTGTAGCCGCAACTGCGTATGCAACAATCCTCGTCGCATTCCTCTATACACGTGACACAGCGAACCAAACTGCATTGATCTATCTAGGCGGACTTGGTTTCCTTGAACTCAATATTTTGGGGTTCGGACATCTTTTGTCAAGTGGATTTAAAATCAGAAAGAACTTTTCTCGTATTATGATTTTTGTTTTCTTATTTGAAATTCTATTAATTAGTGGTGGTGCAGCTTATTACGTCAGAACATATATAATTACCAGTTATGCAACTATGTATACATACAACTATTTATTGGTTGGCGCAGTCACATTCGGGTTCTATATCCTTCATTTGATTATTCTTGCAATTAAAAAAAATAAAGTGTCAGAAGAAGAACTTCTTCAAGTAGATTATGAACCAGCGGCAAAACAAGCACAACAACAAGTTCAACAACAACAACAGCAACAACAACCCGCTCTATCGAAAAAAGCTGCTAAGAAACTACAAGAAGCTCCAGTCGACTCCAGAAAGACATTGATTGTTTCCAAGGGGGAAACAATTCAATCCAAAGGAAATGACATGGATCCGACGAATATGCTTTATGAAGATATCAATGTTGATCCAGAATTCTCGCAAACATCCAATCAAGCACGTCAAATCAATTCCATCGATTACTATATTGAAAAACCAAAAATGTTCAAACCGCTTGAACCTACGTTTGATTTATTGGTTGAATATGTCAGAGAACTTCCTAACGTGGTTACGAAAATCGCAGATGAAAAAATTACTTTCTATTTGGACCGCAATCCCTTCTTGGTATTGATTAACTATGGAAACTATTACCGCATGGCGTTTAAATACGAACTTGAAAAAGGAATTCGTTTGATTATCAAATATCCTACTATTTCCAAAAACAAATCAACAAAAGACGATTTATGGTTTAAAGCAAACAATTACGGTGATCTTCCAAAAGAAGTCATTTATCAAATTGTCAAGTCTTCTTATGACCAATCTGTAAAATAAGCAATCTTTTTGATTGCTTTTTTTCTTCTCATTTTTAGTCAAATCGATTGAAAGGAAACGCTTTCTATGATAAAATTTTCTAGTGAGGTGATGCAAATGAAAATTCAAGAGGTTGAAGAACTTTTACAGGCATTAAGCAACAAGAAAGCAACGCTCTCAAAAGCAGAGTTAAAAGAACGGTGTGATGATTTCGATAAATTATATATTTTTGAGTCCACAACGTTTGATAACGGCGATTTCTCTTTTGAAGATGTTTGTTTCTTGTTGGAGGACCATTCAAGGATTTTTCCTGACAAAAGCGAACACATCCGCAAGGCAATCATCAATAATTATCATGCAATTCAAATGGTTCACAAACTCGTAAAAGAGAAAAAAGAACTCAGTGAAACAATTTTAAAAGATCTACATCAAGTGTTGGTTGACGGGATGATACCTGGAGGCGTTTATAGAACCAGAGACTTATTCATTCTCGGTGCGAAACATGTTCCGCCCACCTATCTTAAAATTTTCAAAAAAATGGATGCTTATTTCCAAGATATGCAGGAACCAAGTTTAAAAGGACTTGAAAAAGCGGCCTTCGCCCATCTCCAAATTTTGAAAATATATCCATTTATGGATGCAAATGGAAGACTTGCAAGATTGTTACTCAATTATCAGCTTGAACTTGAAGGATTCTTACCCGTTTCAATCACAAAAGGACTTAGAGACGAGTATTTTGGAACGATTGATGAATACAAAATCAATAAAGACATTGTTCCATTCACCGAGTTTCTCGCGAAACTCGAAGAGAAAAGAATCAAAGAGTTTCTGGAAAGAGAGTAGATTACTCTCTTTTTTTCAATTATAGACAGAGGGATGAAATATGATCTATGTAAATTATCCTGATTTAGAAATCAGGAGACTATCTTTTTATTTGGCAACGGAAGAATACATGGCTTTGCATTACCCTGAAAACGAATACTTTTTCATGTGGCAGGTCAATCCGACTGTTATTTTCGGACGAAACCAATTGATTGAAAATGAAGTCAATTTAGAGTACGTCAAAAGCCACAATATCCAGTATTATAGAAGGAAATCAGGTGGAGGATGCGTGTACGCTGACTTTTCAAACATCATGTTTTCTTTCATAACACCAACGTTTCAAAAGGATTTTGTTTTCGAAACCTATTTGAACCGGATTGTTTCTTCGCTTAATTCTCTCGGACTTGACACTCATTTTTCGGGAAGAAATGATATATTGATTGGAGAACAGAAAATATCGGGGAATGCGTTTTACAGAATCGGAAACCGTTCTTGCGTTCACGGAACCATGCTTTTTGACACGGACCTGTCCGTTATGGTCAAGGCAATCACACCTGACAATGAAAAACTGATTTCAAAGGGAATCGATTCCGTCAGAAAACGCGTCACCAATTTAAAAGACCATTTTGACCTTGATATTGAGACGTTTAAAATAGAGATGAAAAAGCGTCTCTGCGATAGCGAAATCACTTTAACAAAACAGGATTTGATTGGAATTGCGAAAATTGAAACGACCTATCTTGATCCAAGTTTCATCTATGGAAAAAACCCTGGATACACCTTAATTAAAAAAGGAAGACTCACAGTAGGACAGATGGAAGTTCGATTAGAACTGAAAAATGACATCATAAAAAAGATGAATATGCTCGGAGACTACTTTCTCGTTGGAGATACCGATATACTGTTGGATCAATTCATCAATATTGAGTTTTCTCGCCCTGCTTTTTCAACAGTTTTGAAGAAAATTAATCTCAAAGAATTCGTCTATAATCTGGACGAATCGGAATTTTTAGATTTGTTATTTGAACGCGCTTAGTTGTGATATAATATTTCTTGAGGTGAAAATCAAATGTCCGAAATTAAAGTTACGAGCCTTCATCCATTTCACGTCGAACTGAACGCAAAGATGGAAGAATTCGCGGGTTATGACATGCCGATTGTCTACACGACAATCCAAGAAGAACACCTCGCCGTCAGGAACGACGTCGGGATGTTTGATGTCTCCCACATGGGAGAAATCGAAGTTAGAGGAAAAGACGCTTTAAAGTTTGTTGATCACATTTTTACCAACGAAATTCTATCCAAACCTTTTGGAAAAGTCGTTTACGGGTTCATGTTATATGATAACGGAACCATCGTGGATGATTTACTTGTTTATTTAGTGAACGAAGAAAATTGTTTCCTTGTCGTCAATGCAAGCAATGTTGCGAAAGACTATGCTTGGATTGTAGAGCAAACTGCGGGATTTGATGTCACTGTTGTTAACTTATCAGATGAATATTCCGAAGTTGCAGTGCAAGGACCGAATGCCGAAAAGAAGATGTTAGAAGTGTTTGGACTGGACTTGTCCGAGTTAGCCTTCTTTACATTTAACAGATTTATGATTAATGGATCCGTTTATTTGATTTCACGTACAGGGTATACAGGAGAAGACGGATTTGAAATCTACGGAGCCAATCTTGATATTCCTGAAATTTGGGATAAACTTCATCATGCTGGAGTAAGGGCTTGTGGGCTTGGATCAAGAGATACGCTTCGTTTTGAAGCTGCTCTTCCTTTATATGGACACGAAATATCAGATCAGATTACACCGATTACGGCTGGACTAAAAGTATTTGCCCGAGTAGACGAAAAAACTGATTTTATCGGAAAAAATCCGCTCCTTCAAGAAATAGAAAATGGTAGTGCCAAGAAAGTCGTTGGTATTGAACTCACTGAAAAATCGATTCCAAGGCAAGGATACCCCGTCTATATGAACGACGAAGTCGTCGGAGTCATAACGACAGGATATTTGTCAATTAGCCTTGATAAGCCAATTGCCATGGCACTTGTCGATAAAGCCGCATCAAAAAAAGATACGCCAATCGCGGTTGGAATTCGCAAAAAGTTAGTACCCGGTTTTGTTAGAGATAAAAAATTCTTAAAGAAAAATTATAAAACTAATTAGGAGGAACTCATGTCAAAAGTCGTTGAAGGTCTATTATATTCAGAAAGTCACGAATGGGTCAAAGTTGAAAGCAACGGAGTCGTCATCGTGGGTATTACAGATTTCGCACAATCTCAACTTGGAAGCGTTGTCTTCGTAGATTTACCAGAAGCTGGCACTAAGTTGCAAAAGGAAGTTGAATTTGGAGCCGTAGAGAGCGTCAAAGCTGCTTCCGATTTGATTTCTCCAATCACCGGAGAAATCTTAGAAATCAACGAAGACTTGATTGGGGAACCTGAAAAAGTTAACGAAGATGCATTTGCCGCATGGATGTTGAAAGTTGAACTAACTGATCCAAGCGAACTGGATGATTTGTTGTCACCAGCACAATACGCCGAATTGATAAAGTAGGCAAAATCGTGTTCAAATACTTTCCGCATACCATAGCGGATTTGGACGCCATGAAAAAGGTCGTCCAAATTGAAAATCTAAATGAAATGTTTGAAGACGTCCCCAAAGACGTCTTGTTTAACGAAGATTATGATATTCCTTCTCAACTGTCTGAATCTGAAATCAGATCCTATTTTGCTGAACTTGGAAGATTAAACAAAGAACTAACGATTTTTGGAGGTCATGGGTTTTATGATCACTATGACCCTTCAGTCATCAACTCTTTGGTCTCCCGTCAAGAATTCTTGACTGCTTACACACCTTACCAACCCGAAGTGGCACAAGGAACCCTTACATACATCTTCGAATATCAGTCCATGATCCAAACCTTAACTGGAATGGACACATCCAATGCTTCCATGTATGACGGGTCTACCGCAACTGCAGAAGCGATGTTCATGGCTGAATCGATTACAAAAAGAACCAAAGTCTTAATGCCAAAAAACGTCAATCCATTGATCCAAAACGTCGTTAAAACTTATGCGCATTTCAAAGGAATTGAAGTGGTTATGGTTGAGATTAAAGACGGATTGGTCGATCGAGCTGACTTGGCGAAAAAATGTAATGAGACAGTAGCGGCCATCATCGTTCAAAAACCGAATTTCTTTGGTTTGATTGAATCGTTCAACGATATCGCCGATCTAATTCATAGTGTTAAAGGTATATTAATTGAAAATGCTGATATTTCAACTTTGGGCGTTTTGAAGACACCGAAAGAAGACGGCGCTGATATCGCCGTGGGCGATTGCCAAAGTCTAGGAATGCCTGTTGCTTTTGGTGGACCTACACTGGGATATATGGCTACCCTCAAACCTTATGTTCGTAAAATGCCTGGACGTATCTGCGGAATGAGCATGGACACACAAGGTAGAAGGTCTTTTGTTTTGACACTTCAAGCTCGTGAACAACACATCCGTAGAGAAAAAGCCAATTCAAATATTTGTTCCAATCAGAGTCTGATGGCACTCTACGCTACGATTTATCTTTCCTTAATGGGTCCTATGGGACTGAGAGAAGTCAATGAACTCAGTTATCAGGGAGCACATTATTTATACGACAGCTTATTGAAAACAGGCAAGTTTACGCCCGCATTCAAGGCTCCTTTCTTAAAAGAATTTGTGGTGGATACCAAGATTCCTCAAGATTTGATTCAAGAAGCACTTAAAAAAGCAGATATCGTAGGCGGATTTTCTTTAGAAGAGATTGGCCCAGAATATGAAAACTTGATTTCATTTGCTGTAACTGAAAAAAGAACGAAAAAAGAAATCAATAAACTCGTTTCAGTTTTGGAGGGGTTATCATGGTAAATTACATACCTCTCATTTTTGAAATTTCAGAAAAAGGTAGAGTTGGATATTCCCTGCCTCAAACTGCATTTCCTGAGTACACGGTGGATACGATTGATTTTTCATTATTAAGAGAAGAATTACCGAATCTTCCTGAAACTTCAGAACTCAACGTTATTCGTCATTTCACGAATATTTCAAAGCTGAACTTCGGAGTTGAAAACGGATTCTATCCACTTGGATCTTGTACGATGAAGTACAATCCAAAAATCAATGAAGAAATCGCTTCAATGAGCGTCTTCAATAATCTTCATCCTTATCAGAGTGTTTCTTCCATTCAAGGCGTATTGAAAATCTATTTTGAACTTCAAAAAATGCTTTCGAATTTATCCGGTCTCGATGAATTTAGCTTAAATCCTTATGCAGGAGCGCATGGTGAACTCACTGGATTAATGATCATGAAAAAATATCATGAAGACAGAGGAGATTTCAAACGGACGAAAGTTTTGGTCCCAGATTCTGCTCATGGAACCAACCCCGCTTCAGCCACAGTATGTGGACTGCAGTCTGTTGAAATTAAGTCCAATGCAACCGGAAAAGTTGATTTAGATGCTTTAAAAGCAGCAATAAATGATGAAATTGCGGGAATCATGTTGACAAATCCCAACACTTTAGGTATTTTTGAAAGTGACATTGTTGAAATTGCAAAACTTGTTCATGAAGCCGGAGGTCTGTTATACTACGACGGCGCGAACATGAATGCACTCTTAGGCGTCTCTAGACCAGGAGACATGGGATTTGATATTTGTCACATCAATTTACACAAAACATTCTCCACTCCTCATGGAGGAGGCGGACCGGGATCCGGTCCGGTAGGCGTCAAGCAACACTTAGCACATTTGCTTCCAAACCCAAGGGTGAAGAAGCAAGAGGACTATTATTTCATTGAAAATTCTAAGAATGCGATTGGACAGATTTCTTCTTTCTTCGGAAACTTTAAAGTCTGGCTCAGAGCGTATGTCTATATTTTAACTCTAGGAAAAGAAAACATTGTCAATGTTGGACCTTATGCGGTTCTCAATGCGAATTATGTGAAAGAACTGCTGAAGGATGATTATCTTCTTCCAATTAAAGGCTTCTGTATGCATGAGTGCGTGTTTGATGGATTGCTCGATCAATCATCAGGTGTCAAGACTCTAGATGTCGCAAAACGGATTCTCGACTTCGGCATGCACGCTCCAACAATCTATTTTCCATTATTATTCCATCAATCAATTATGATTGAACCCACGGAAACAGAATCAAAACAAGCACTTGACCGTTTTGTCGATGTGATGAAACAAATCGCAGTAGAAGCAAAGGAAAACCCAGACTTTGTGAAATCTGCCCCACACACCACACCCATTACACGAATCGATGAAGTGTTTGCGGCAAAAAGAATGATTTTAACATATAAAGATTATATCGATGCACAATTAGACATTGAATAGGGGGAAACGTTATGAATATTACTGCTGGTTTCGGGATTGGTATCGTTGACATCGTCATCGTACTTGCAGTCATCATCTTCGCAATTCTCGGATGGAAACATGGATTTTTAGTTAAAATAGTTGAAATGGCTTCAGGAATTTTCGGGCTTCTAGCCTCCATCATTCTTGCGAGACCTTTCGCAACCGTGCTTGACAAATGGATTGGTGAGCCGATTGGAATTAAAATCACAGAGTATTTACTATCTCGAACAGATTTGTTCTCGGGGACACTGAACGAATCTAATGTTCGAGCGGCCTTCGAAGGCATGAGTTTGCCGACGTTTATGGTCGACTGGATCGTAAATAGCATTGACTTTAATCAACTCACGATTACCATCGTAGACGCGATTACGCCTCTGATCAAATCACTTGCTTTGCTTGTGATTTCCTTCTTGGTGCTTTTCTTTGGATCAATGCTGGTCTTCTTAATTTTGAAACTACTTGCCAAAATGATCACTTCAATTCCGATTATCAAACAAGTCGATAAAATTCTTGGAGTCTTATTTGGTCTTTTAAAAATCGCTGCCATTGTCTACATCTTATTGTTTGTATTGGCATTGCTGATTACAATTCCTGCAATCAATAATCTGATTGGACCTTTCTTGATTGGCGACATGGCCCTTCAGGATCCGGAGCAGTTCAGATTATCGAAATGGCTCTATAATAACAATATATTGAAACAGCTAATCGATTTCTTTATTTAGAGTAGGAGAGAACTCCTGTTGCGCTTCTTTAGGAAGACAACAGGAGTTTTTTTTATGGATTTTTATCAATAGAAAAATATTTTTAAAATTTCAATAAAAGAGTATTGACAATTATTATCAACAATGATAACATTATAGCATGTGATAACATTAAACAATTTGAGAATGAAAGGAGAGCACTATGAATCAAACAGCCATCAACAGCATGATGAATCCAATTCGGATTAAAATCATCCAAGAATTGACATTGAAAAAAGAAGCAACCACGAAAGAAATTCAATTGGCATGCGGAAACATTCCACAAGCAACTCTATACCGACACTTGAGCGTTTTGGTGAAAAGCGATATCATTCAAATCGCATCTTACAATCAAGTAAGAGGCATCCTAGAAAAAGTCTATACCATCAAGACGAATCCTTCGATTGAGCTCAACAAAGATTTTAATAAGTTGACAAAAGAAGATCTTTCACTGCTTTATTCGCAGTTTACAATTGGTTTGCTTACAGATTTTGAGCACAGTCTATCAAAAGAAGAATCCGTTGAACAATTAAAGAGAAAGATAGGATTTCAAAGTTCATCGCTTCTGTTAACAGATGAAGAACTTGTTGAAATGATGAGAGAACTCGGCGGAGTTATTCAAAAAAGACTAGCTTACACAGCATCAGAAGGTAGATTCCTAAGAAAATTGTCCCACATTGTCACAACGTCTTAACAAAATATAAATCAGATACAATAAAAATCAACTCATAAGGAGAGTTCATATGTTAGTAGATATTTTAAAAATTTTATGGCCGGTTCTATTACTCCAAGTCATTCTCCAAGTCATTGCTTTGATTAATTTAAAAAACAGAAAACAAGTCAGATTCCATAACAAATGGATTTGGGTCGCCATTATAATTTTAGGAGAGATTTTAGGCCCGATTGCTTATTTCTTATTTAGAGGAAACGAAGATGAACCCAGCAGTAACGATTAGAAACCTCGTAAAGAACTACGGTGGTGTCAACGCAGTTGACCATTTGAATTTAGAAGTTCCTCAAGGGTCTATCTATGGATTCTTAGGACCGAATGGAGCCGGAAAAACCACAACGCTTAAAATGATTGTTGGATTGACCGACCCAACCGAAGGCGAAATTGAACTTTTTGGAAATAAAGTCGCTTTCGGAAGCGATGCATTTAGAGAAGAAATTGGATTTCTACCTGACGTACCAGGATTCTATGATTGGATGACTTCAAAGGATTATCTTGAATTCGTCGGAACACTGTACCAGCTATCCGGGGATGTTCTTCAAGAAAGAATCAAAGAACTATTGGATTTAGTCGGATTGACAAAATCCAAAAACAAAAAAATCGGTGCGTATTCTCGTGGAATGAAACAAAGACTTGGAATTGCCCAAGCGCTTGTTAATAACCCAAAGATTATTTTTCTTGATGAACCCGTATCCGCATTGGATCCGATTGGCAGAAAAGAAGTTATGGACATTATCGGGAAATTGGCTGGTAAGATTACAGTTCTATTTTCATCCCATATCCTCGCCGATGTCGAAAGAGTTTGTGACCAAGTCGTCATCATCAACGAGGGTAAAATGGTGCTTCAAGATTCAATGGAACACATTCGTCAGATGGCAATTAGTCGAAATATAGAAATTGAGTTTGAAAATGATGACGTGGAGATCTTTACAAGTGAACTTGAAGGTGATTCTAGCGTCGATTCAATCGAAAAAATGATGAAAAGAGTCGTCATCAAGTCAAATGATTTAAACCAATCCAGAATCAAAATCAATCAAGTATTGAATAACAATCATATTTTGCTCAAAAAGTTTATCATTCAAGAGGCGACTTTAGAAGACATCTTCATTCAGGCGGTGAATGGAAATGATTAATGTGAGCTTTCTGAAGAAAGAAATCAAAGAGACTTATAAAACGCCCAAATTGATTATCGTACTTTCGCTATTCCTATTCTTTGCGGTGCTCGGACCCTTGACTGCAAAATATATGAACGAAATCATCAGTTTGGCAGCTGCAGATATCACCATTTCCTTCCCTGACCCCACTTTCATGGATGCTTGGGTACAGTTTTTCAAGAACAACTCTTCATTGTGTCTCATTGTGTTCCTAATCATCATGACAGGAACGGTCTCTCAAGAGAAGAACAAGGGATCGATAATCCTGGCACTCACAAAAAGAGTGTCGCGACTGAATTTTCTTTTAAGCAAACTCGTTGCAGGAATTCTATTATTTACAGTCAGTTACATTATTGCGTTTTTAGTCAGTGGAATTTACACCCAGATTTTATTTGGAGAATACTTCTATGAAGGTCTTGGAATGTCTTTGTTTGTCACCTGGCTGATGGGTGTTTTCTACACCAGTGTAGGCATCTTTGCGAGTGTAATTGGGAAAACCCCGACAGTTTCAGCATTATTCGGATTTGTAGCATATGCATTGCTCAATGTCTTCAACGTCATCGATAACGTTTCAAAATTCAATCCAGGTGGAGCCTCCTCGCTTGTGAACTCCGTCATGGCTGGAACTGCAGGAATGAGTGAATTATGGATCTCTGCGATTTCTACCTTGATAGGAGCGATGATTATCTTTTCATTCAGCTACTTGATTTTTAAGAAGCAAGAACTATAAGTTTTGATGTAATCTTCCTTGATAAGGGACTTTAGAAATGACAAAATCTCGATATTATTTTTATCAATCATTTCGGATTTTACTGTTTATCGCAAGTTTTTTAGGATTATGGCTATTGTCGAATCAAACCTTTTCTCAGTTGGGGAAATGGTGGTCAATCATTTGTACAGTCATTAATCTTGCGACGATATCCACTCTCCTTCTCTACGGAAAAAAGAATGGAATGAGTTACTCAGAAATCATCAGGTACCAGCCTAAAACAACAAGAGCAAAAACGAAGATACTGGGAATTGTGGTTGTAATGGTAGTGGGAATGGGCGGAATGTTTCTTGCTGGATTACTCGTTTACAGACAGTTTCCATACCTTGCAAAAAATCTGATTGAGCCAATCCCTTATGGGCTTGCTGCATTGAATATTCTATTACTTCCAATCACGACAACCTTGGCTGAAGACGGCCTATATCTCGGAATCGGAGTGAATCAATCCCCTAAGGGGAAACTTGCTTTTATCATACCAGCGCTGTTTTATGCGCTTCAGCACTCTTTTATACCGCTTTATTTTGATTTTTCCTATGTGATATATAGATTTCTATCTTTTTTACCGTTAACGATTATTTTATGTTACTGGTACTTTAAGAAAAGAAATCCCGTTCCGATTGTGCTTGGCCACTTTGTCATCAATTTGGCAACTGTATTACAAATCTTTATTGTTTCAATGTGGCCTATTCTTTATGAATCCATGTAAATAAAAAAATGTAAGAAGACACCAACGTGCTTCTTACATTTTTATATTATTGTAGGATAAAGTGTTTGGTTATTTACGTAACCTTATAATCTAGAATGGCTTCCTTTAATGTTGAAACCAGATTCTCCTGTTTGACCTTTTTCACGACGCGTCCATCAACATAAAGCAATGCTTCCAATTTTCCTCCGGCAATCGCGATATTCGCTTCTTTCGCTTCTCCGGGTCCATTAACAGCACATCCCATAATTGCAACAGAAATATCTTTGTCGATGCCTTCCAAAAATTCTTCGATTTCTCTTGCGACTGGAATCATGTCATATTCAATACGGCCGCAAGTGGGGCAACTGATCAGTCTTGGTTTCTTATAAAGTCCAAAGTTTTGAAGGATTTCCTTTGCAACTTTAATTTCATCAACAGGGTTTGCAGTAAGAGAAACGCGAATCGTCGATCCGATTCCTTCACTTAGAAGGATTCCAAGTCCAATAGAAGAACGAATGGTGCCACTGAAAATCGTTCCCGCTTCGGTGATTCCTAGATGGAGTGGATAAGAAAACTCTTTTGATGCTAAACGGTAAGCTTCAACCGTCATCATCATATCTGTTGATTTTAATGAAATGACGATATCATGAAAATCGAGTTTTTCTAAGATATCAACATGGTATCTTGCACTTTCAACCATGGCTTCTGCCGTAGGATGGTGATATTTTTCCAAGATGTGTTTTTCCAGTGACCCAGAATTAACTCCGATTCGGATCGGGATATGTTTTTCTTTACAGGCTAGGACGACTTGTTTTACGTGTTCATCACTGCCGATATTACCAGGATTGATTCTGATTTTATCCACGCCTTGACGGATGGCTTCTAGTGCCAACTGATGGTCGAAATGAATATCTGCGACAATCGGAATATGAATCAGTTTTTGGATTTTTGAAATTGCGAGTGCATCTTCGATATCTAGAATGGCAACTCTGACAATCTCACAACCAGCCTCTTCCAAGGCTTGAATCTGTCTGATTGTCTCATCAATGTTTTTTGTTTTTGTGTTCGTCATCGATTGAATGGAAACTTTATTGTTTCCACCGATTTGAACTTCTCCGCAATAAATTTTACGTGTTTTTGTTCGATCCATTTCCATCACCTCTTTCTATTATATCGTAAGTTTGATATAATAGGTGTCGGAAAGAGGGATTTTATGAAAGATTTCATGACTGCGCTACATAAAGTAATGTTTTTAATGAGTCAAAAAAAGGTTCCCTGCCATATCGGTGGGTCTTTACTTTTAGCACGCTCTGGGATTAAAACAGAAGTTCATGACATCGATCTTCTATTTAGATACCAAGACTATGAAACTGTGAAGTCTTTATTGTCCGATTACGTAATCGAACATGCGTCCCATGAAGGATATTATCTAACCATTGAGCTATTGAAAATTCATGTTGAAGGAGTTGATTTTGACTTAATTTTTGATTTCTCTTTTCAGTCTGATGGAATGATCTATACTTATCCTTTTGACAAACCCAAAAGTTCATTCCGTCTTAAAATTGACGGTCATATGTATTCTTTTTCCAGGTTGGAAGAATGGTATTTAATTTATAGCCTTCTTCCAAATCGAAGTAGAAAAGTCAAATTGATTGCCGATTACTTTGCACAACATAGAAATGCAGATTCTAAGTATTTGAAAGCCATGTTAAAAAGAAACCTTCCTGAAAGTAACGTTGAAGAAATCAATAGACTGATAAAAGACTGCGCAATGTAGTCTTTTTTTTGCGATTTGAAGCAGAAAAAGAATTATGATATAATAAAATCAGATCAAGGATCTACCCGATACGAATCAGTTTGAAAGGAGGTTGTTATGGATATAAATAAAAGAAAGATTGCACTTGACCGTGCAAGTGTTTTAAAAATGCGTATCAAGGATTACTTAGATGCACGTGAGCACATTCAAAGAGGGCTCTTGCTCACGGAAGAAATTTCGCAAAGACAAAATAAAATCAAAAATCTGCTCTCTGCGACTTCAGAAGAGTTTGCCGATTGGCATTGGCAACTCAGAAACAGAATTAGAGACGTTGAAACTTTACAGAAATTTCTACCTTTGAACGAAAACGAAATTGAGGAGATTAAACAAGTATCGAAGGTTTATAGATGGGCAATATCTCCTTACTACTTGTCATTGATTGATCCCAAAGACATCTTCTCACCCATCAAATTAATGGCAGTCCCAAGTTCGTTTGAACTTGGAGACCTCACCCACTCTCTTGACCCGATGGCAGAGGAGTACACCAACCCAGCTGGAACCATTACGAGAAGATATCCGGATCGTTTGATTATCAATATGACGAATGAATGTGCCATGTATTGCAGACATTGCCAAAGGAGAAGAAACATTGAGGATGTCGACAAAATGAGCCCGAAAAAACGACTTCAGGAATCGATAAATTACATTAGGGAAAACACCGAGATTAGAGATGTTCTCTTAACTGGAGGAGACCCTCTCACACTCGGAAACCGGGTTTTAGAATGGATGCTTTCAGAACTAAGAAATATCGAACATGTTGAAATTATCAGAATTGGTTCCAGAACACCAGTGACCATGCCAATGAGAATTACAGATAAACTCGTAAGCATGCTTAAAAAATATCATCCCATCTACCTAAACACCCACTTCAATCATCCTGCTGAAGTGACGAAGGAAGCGAAAATCGCCTGCGAGAAATTATCAAATGCAGGAATTATACTCGGGAATCAAGCTGTTTTATTGAATGGCATCAATAATGACAAGTTCGTCATGCGATGCTTGAATCAAGAACTCTTAAAAATCAGAGTCCGTCCTTATTACTTATTTCATGCCAAACACGTCAAAGGAACGATGCACTTCAACACCTCGATTGATGATGGAATTGAAATTATGGAATACTTAAGAGGATACACATCCGGACTTGCAATTCCATATTACATTGTCAATGCACCTCTCGGCAAAGGCAAAACACCCATATTGCCTGAATATATCATTTCAAGAGGAAAAAATTCCTTTACACTTAGAACGTGGGAGGGAGAAGTCATCATCTATGAAAATCATCCCTCCATGCCAATTCGTCAAATGATTCTGAAAAAGCATACTTCATTTTGACTTCAAAAAAGAAAGGCATGAATTTTCATGCCTTTTTAGAATGTTTATAGTAAAATAGAAGTAATTACACTAAAGTTATCCAAGCGATTTGTTGGTGTCCTTCAACGACGATTTCCAATTCTTCTGAAGAAACAAATCCAAAATCGCCTTTCTTGCTAGGTTCTTGCTGGATGGATCCTGATCCATCCAATACAACGAAGAAAATACCGTATTTACCATTTTCAATCGTTTCCGTTTTCTTATACTTGACGATGTCCACTCTAAACGTTTCGTTTTCAACGTTATGCTTGATTTCCTCGTCCGGAATTTTAACAGTGTTCATTGCTTTTCTCACTTGAAGCGGTCTTTTCTTTCCATGGTAGATTCGATCATAGTCGTAAAATCGGTAGCCAATATCGCAAGAATGCTCCACTTCTAAAAACATGGTGCCTTTGCTGATGGCGTGAAGTGTACCCGCCTCAATCAGGAAAGAGTCGCCTTTATGGATTGGAATTCTTCTTATCAAGCGATGGTAATCCAAACGTTCGATATAGTTCATGAATTCAGCTTTATTCTTCGCATGGTGACCGATGATGATATCGGTGTACGGATCACAATAAAGGATATAAAGAAACTCGTCTTTAGCGACAGTCCCTTCCTTTTCTGCCTGTTCGGCTCTCGGATGTACCTGTATCGACAAATCGTCAAATGCATCGATAAACTTGACAAGAATTGGGAATGATTCGGATGGATGGTTTCCAAACAAATCGCGATGCTTTTCCCAGAGTTCTTTAATCGTATTCCCCTTGTAAATTCCAGAGGAAACTGTGCTTAATCCATGAGGATGGGCCGAAATCCCCCATACCTCACCGGTGCCGTCAATGCAATCGTAAAGAAACTCTTTTGAGAGTTTAGATCCGCCCCACATCGTTTCTTTGAAAACTGGAACGAAAAACATTACCAATTGCATCACCTCTAAAGTTATTATATCATATTATCATAATTGTAAAGTGGAAGTTCTAAAAATGGAGGGTCCTATGAGACTAAATTATATCAAGACAAAAGAATCAGATTTGGAAGCTTTAATCAGCTTATGGAATGATGGAGAAGTCATGAAATTCGTTGGGTTTCCAAGAGGGCTCGGTTATGACATGGAAAAAGCCATTCAGTGGCTCGAAGTCCTGAACAAGAAAGAAAACACTGCACATTACTCTATTTATGACAATCAAACATTCCAAGGGGAACTCTTTTACTCTTATACTGAGGGACAAAAAGCAATTATAGACATCAAACTACTAGAAAAGGCAAGAGGAAAAAACATTGGATTCCAAGGCTTTTGTTTTGTGCTTGACCAGTTATTCAAGAACACAAAAGCAGAAGTTGTAACCGTGGATCCTCATAAAGAAAACTTCAAAGCAATTAGACTTTACGAAAAATGTGGATTCCAGTATATTGGAAACAGTCTCTATGAACGAGAGGTCCACAAAGTATTTGATCTTAAACGAGCAAATTGGCAAAATCGACGAGTTAAAGCGATTCACTTCGTGGATGTCGATAAAGATAATTATAGAATGATTTTCAATCTAAAAGTTTCTCCTTCTCAAAAAGATTTTATCGCAACCAATATTTTTTCTTTAGCACAAGCTTCTTTTGAACCAGAATTCGTTCCGAAGGCGATTTATTCAGATGACAATCCAGTTGGGTTCATCATGTGGTGTAAAAAAGACGACGACGATGGGTTTGTCTGGATTTACAGGTTGATGATCGATGAAAGATACCAAGGACTCGGTTATGGAAAAGAAGCCATGATTCAAGCACTTGTATATCTAAAAACGATTTCGAAGAAAAGAAGAATCAGAATCAGCTTTGAACCGGAAAATTCCGCTGCAAGATCGCTCTATGCTTCGTTAGGCTTTGAAACGACAGGCCTCATTGAAGGCGGAGAAGAAATCTACGAATTAAAATTTTAAGGAGACATTCATGGTAAAAATGTCAGCATTCATTGATTCACATTGTCATTTTCTCGGAATGGGATATTCTTCAACCCTCATTCCTTTACAAGACGTGAAATCGATGAAGGAGCTTTTAGATCAACTTAAAAAACAACCCAATCAAAGCATCATCATCGCACGAGGGTGGAACCAAGAGAATCTCTTAGAAAAGAGAGTACCTGAACTGTCTGATTTGGACCAGGTTTCAAAAGAAGTGCCCATGGTCTTGATCAGAACTTGTGGTCATGTTGTAGTTGTTAATTCGAAAATGCTTTCGATTATGAATTTAAATGGCAAGAGTTTGGATTCATCTTCTATTCCTTCAAAGGGGTATTTTGTGGAAGAAGACATTCATTTTGTCTATGACCATATTCCAAAGCCCACAAAAGAGGATTTAATCCATTATTTGACGATTGCAGATGAGATTTGCCTCCGAAACGGCATCACAAAAGTCGCTAGCGATGATTTCTGCATCTTTGACATTCCTTATGAGGATGTCATTGAAGCGATTGTAGAAAGCCAGCAATCAGGCAAAGTGCATGTGTCAATCACGGAGCAAGTAAATCTTCCTTCGATCGATACTTTAAAAGATTTTATAAAAAAAGGATATCCGAACAAGCGGTATCCGAAATTTAAAATGGGACCTTTAAAACTTCTCGCTGACGGAAGTCTTGGGGGCAGAACGGCAGCACTTCATCATCCCTATTCGGACGATTTGACAAATAGAGGAATTTTAAACTTTTCTGATGAAGAACTCATCAATTTGATTCGCACTGCGGACAATGCAGGGATGGACTCTGCCATCCATGCGATTGGAGACAGAGCAGTCGATCAAGTTCTTTCCGCATTCATTGAAGTGATCTCCACAAGTAAGCGCGTTGCTCATAACCACGCCATCATTCATGCCCAAATGGTCGATTTCAGACAAATCAGCGTTATGAAAGAACACCATATCGGTGCGATTGTTCAACCCATCTTTTTAAATAGCGATTTGTCGATGATTCAAAACCGACTTGGAAACAGAATCTTTGAAACCTATTTGTTTCATTCAATGAAAATAATGGGGATTGAGGTAGGATTTTCAACCGATTCACCCGTTGAAAATATCAATCCATTCGAGAATCTCTTCGTTTCTATGACAAGAACTTCCTTAATCCATCCAAATTTAGATCCTCATCTCGTCAATGAGTCTTTTTCAATAGATGAGGCACTCTACTGCTACAGGACTGGAAATCTTCGTTATATATACGAAACTGAAATGAATGACTTTATCATTGTCGACAAGCATCCAAATTCAGTTGAGGTTCGTCAAATTCCATTCATCAAAGTCTTACAAACCATCATCGATGGACAGGTTGTATACAATCAATTGGATCAATGAAAACATTTTCATTCAAATGTCTATTGCTTCTTTTTGAATTATCTTTATAATGGTATTCAAAGCAATGAACAGAAGTAGTAAATCATGACCGGAATTCATAGAGACCTTGTGGTTGGTGAAAACAAGGATGCGGTGTGAGTGAACGTGTCTGGGAGCATTTGAATCGAAAGAAATTTCTGAGGTTTGAACGTAGGCAGGCGTTAACTGCATAGAGCCGGAAGTCATTCCGGAATTAAGGTGGTACCACGGTTAAATCGTCCTTAGCAAACTTTTGCTAGGGATTTTTTTATACAAAAAATCCATCCATACATTGGGTTTTAAATAGAAAAAGGAGAGAACATATGAAAAAATTATTTGTATTAATCAGTATTGCAATCCTAACAGGACTAACGACGTTTCTGGGAGGATGCACATCCAGCAGTATCTTTACCTATATCATTGACGAGAGTTACACCGAATTCATCGTTATGGGTACTTCCGCGGATTATCCTCCGTATGAATGGCCAATGAATGTCGACGGAACGCAAACACTAGTCGGCATCGACATTCAAATTGGACTGGCAATCGCAGCCGAACTTGAAATGAATCTGCAAGTCGTAAACAAAGGATTTGACTATTTGCTTGATGACTTGTCTCAAGGGAAAGTTGATTTTGTCATCGCAGGGATGACTCCAACAGAAGAACGTGCACAAATCGTTGATTTCTCGATGGTTTATTATGAAGCTCATCAAGTGATTTTGACGACTTCTGAGAACGTAGCCGACTATCAAACCATCGAAGACTTGAACGTAAACACAGTCAGGATTGGTGCTCAAATGGGATCCATCCAACAAGATTTGGCTGAAGAGACTTTCCCATTGTCTCAAAAAGTCTATCTACAAGCCGTTCCAGATCTCATTCTTAAGTTGTCACAAGGATTGATTGAAGCCGTGCTAGTTGAACAACCCGTCGCAGAAGGATATCTATCCAATGTTGAAGGACTTGCCATTTTGGACTTTGAAATTGGTGAGCCTGATGGCGGTAGTGCCGTAGCGGTTGAAAAAGGAAATACTGAGCTTCTTGCGACCATCAACGCTGTTTTAGAAGACCTTATCAATTCCGGAGCGCTTGACACGATTGTCTCCGATGCGATTATTCTGAACTCAGGCGAGTAAGAGTGGATTTCTCGTTTTTGCTTGATCCGTATTACATTAATATCCTCTTGCAAGGACTTCTGACAACGGTCGTATTGGCCGTTGTCAGTGTTGCTTTTGGAACATTGATTGCAATTGGAATCGGGCTATTAAGGATGATGAAATCCAAAGTCATCCGCTTTATTTTCGGCGCGTACGTGGAAATCATCCGTGGAACGCCGATTGTCGTTCAATTGATTATCTTTTACAGTCTCTTTCATGTGAATGTACTATTGATTGGAAATTACGACCTGTCTCCGTTTATTCCCGGAATGTTTACTTTGTTTATCAATTCGAGTGCTTACATGGCGGAAGTCATCAGAGCAGGAATCAATTCCGTCGACAAAGGGCAATGGGAAGCTTCCCGTTCTTTAGGCATGACTTACACGATGACTTTTTGGAAAATCATTTTTCCTCAAGCCATCAAAAACATCCTACCGGCACTTGGAAACGAATTTGTCACTTTAATTAAAGAGACAAGCGTTTTAATGTATTCAGGTGTAGCAGAACTCACTTACCAAGCGACGATGATCAAAAGCCAAACTTATGGATTTATGGAAAGTTATCTCGTCGCAGCTACATTTTACTTTTTACTAACCTATCCGACTTCACAATTAATGAAGCGGCTCGAAAGGAGGCTTGCGAAGAGTGATGAATAAAGAATTAATGATAGATGTCAAAAATGTATCAAAAGTATTTAAAGATGGAACCGTAGCGCTCGACAGAGTGTCTCTTTCTGTCAAAAAGAATGAAGTTGTCGTGTTGATTGGACCTTCAGGATCTGGAAAATCCACTTTGCTAAGAACACTTAATTTGCTGGAGTCTCCGACCGAAGGCGAAGTCTATTTTGAAGGGGTGTCTTTGTCGGATGAATCGACCGATATTAACCATTTGCGTCAAAAGATGGGAATGGTGTTTCAAGGATTTCACTTATTTCCGCATCTCACTGTTTTGGATAACTTGAGAATCGCACCGGTTTCTTTAAAAAAACAAACAATTTCAGAGGCCACAATTACTTCTGAATTAATGCTTCAAAAAGTAGGATTGTCCGAAAAAGCAAAAAACTATCCTTCTCAACTATCTGGAGGACAAAAGCAACGGATTGCGATTGCGCGAAGCCTGACAATGTCTCCTGACATTATCCTATTTGATGAACCGACGAGCGCACTTGACCCTGAAATGGTCGGAGAAGTGCTAAATGTCATCAGAGATTTAGCTTCGCAAGGGATGACAATGGTCATCGTTACGCATGAAATGCAGTTCGCAGAAGAGGTTGCGGATATTGTTTATGTAATGGACAAAGGGCGTATCATCGAGTCTGGAAGTCCGGAAATCATTTTCCATCAACCGAAAACCGATCGATGCAAAGAATTTTTAAAAAGAGTCATCGAAAAAAAGTAATTCGAGAAAAGAAAACCTTTTCATTGGTTTAAATATCTTGTATAATACTTGTGGATACATGATGAGGAGATGATTGAATGGATTATAAAAACATGGGTTTTCAATACCATAAGACGAATCTGAATTATATTTCATATTATCGTGACGGACACTGGGACGAAGGCATACTTCGTGAAGAGGATACCGTCACGATTTCGTGTTTTTCTACAGCGTTACACTATGGACAACAAGCATTTGAAGGTCTAAAAGCCTATCGAAGAAAAGATGGTAGAGTGAATTTATTTCGGCCACAGGACAATGCAGCAAGATTTCATGAATCCTGTGACAGGCTTTTAATTCCAAGAATTACGACCGAAAAATTTCTTGATGCAGTCAAACAAGTTGTCAAGGCAAACATCGAGTTTGTTCCACCATACGGTAGCAATGCAACCTTATATGTCAGACCGTATATCATTGGTGTAGGCGTGAATCTAGGAGTCAGACCTGCAAAAGAGTACATTTTCGGAGTTATCTGTTCTCCTGTTGGCAGTTATTTCAAAGGCGGGTTATCACCAGTCAATTTTATGATTACAGAATTTGACAGGGCCGCTCCAAACGGTACTGGAAAGCAAAAGGTTGGTGGCAATTACGCTGCTTCGCTTTATCCGAATCACGTGGCTCACGAAAACGGATTTGCAGACTGCATTTACCTTGATCCGACAACGCACACGAAAATCGATGAAGTCGGAAGTGCAAACTTCTTTGGAATTACGAATGATGGTGTCTTCGTTACACCGAAGTCTTCTTCGATTCTTCAAAGCATTACAAAGAAATCTCTGATGTACATTGCGAAAGAATACATGGGCCTCAAAGTAGAAGAACGAGACGTACTGATTTCCAAATTGGATGAATTTCAAGAAGCTGGTGCATGTGGTACCGCCGCTGTGATTACACCCATTGGCAGTATATTTCATCAAGGAAATTCACATTTGTTTTATTCGGAGACTGAAGTTGGTCCCTTTACAAAACTACTTTACGACTTTTTAATCAAAATTCAATATGG
>CAZNOO010000001.1:34701-157566 GCA_964574705.1 uncultured Candidatus Izemoplasmatales bacterium | reverse complement strand
GTTTTTCACACGATTTTAAATGAAAGAACTTCGAAAGTTCTTTTTTTTTATTTAAATATTAAAAAACACCTTAAATTGACAATAAGGTGTTTTCGTTTTATAAATTATCCGTTAATGAGTAACTCTTTTGCACTTTGAAGAGATGCCTCAGTGACTTTATCACCAGAAATCATCTGAGCGATGTCTATGATTCGATCATTGAATTCCAAATAGTCTGCTTTTGCTACAGTTCTCATCTTATCAATTTGTTTCATTACTTTGAGATGATGTTCTCCTACTGCGACGACTTGAGGGATGTGAGTGATGGAGATGACTTGACAAAAATGGGATATTTCATGAATTTTCTTTGCAATCTGTTTTGCAACAAATCCACTGATTCCAGTGTCAATCTCGTCAAAAATAATGGTTGACAGGTTTTGTGAGCGGATGAATATGGTCTTGAATGCTAACATAACACGGCTCATTTCACCACCAGAAGCAGTTTTTGAGAGTGGTTTCAAAGGCTCTCCTAGGTTCGTGGAAATCATTAATTCGATTTCATCAAATCCATGGTTCAAAAATTTTTCACTGTCAAGACTATCTTGTGGGAGTTTTGGTGTAACAAGAATTTCAAATTCTGTGTTCGGTAGAACCAAGTCTTTAAGAACAACTTTGATTTCACTTGAAATCTTATCAGATATTTGTTTTCGAAGAACGGTTAGTATTTTGCCTTTTTCCAAAGCTTTTTCGAAGGAATCGGACAATTCTTTTTTAGATCGTTTCAAATATTCATCGAAATTTGTGACTTGGTCAATTTCCTTTTCCAGGAAATAGATATATTCAATCAATTCAGGAACCGTCATCTTGTATTTCTTTTGGAGTGTTTCAAGATCGTGGATTCTTTCTTGAATTGAACGTAACGCGTCTGGGTCAAAATTCAAATGATCAAATTTATCCTTTACTTGGTGAACGGCATCATCCATTTCATAATACAAGTTTTCAACAGACTTATGAAGTTCAGTGAAGTCTTGGCCATATTTTGAGAGCTTATCAAGACCTTCAACAAATTCATAAAAATGATCCATGAATTGCGCGTCTTCCGAAATCGAATTGATTTCTCCTAAAGTCGAGTAGATTTTATCGAAATTAGAAAGTAAACTTTCTTCTTCGCTTAGAGATTCAAGTTCGTTAAGCTCTAAATGAAAATCTGTCAGCTCTTTTAGTTGAAACTGATTCATCTCCAATTTTCCAGTCGCGTCTTTTTGTTTTTTTGTAAAATCCAAATATTCTTTTCTTTTTAAATGATAATAATGGAGTGCCTCTGAATACTCTGCGATATACGTATCCATTTTTTTTCGATTGAAACCGTCAATCAATTGAACGTAATTTGAAGGATTAATAAGTCTTTGCGTATCAAATTGAGAATGAACGTCTGCAAGTTCTTTCGAGATGTCTTTCAAGTCTTGAAGCGTTACATTCACTTGATTGATTTTCAAAGAATTTTTGTTTTGATTACTGATTTCTCTGGTAATAACAATTTGATCTTCCATCGCTGAAATTCCAAGTTTGGTCAGTTTTGCCCGGATAGTCTCGTTTTGAAAAGAAAAAGTTGCTTCAATAGTGGCTTTCTCAGACTCACTTCGAATCAAGTCCTGACTTGCCCTGTCTCCAAGCAATAAAGATATCGCGTCTATGAGGATGCTTTTACCTGCACCCGTTTCACCTGTCAAGACCGTCAAACCGTCAAAAAAATCAAGTTCAATATGGTCTATAATTGCAAAATTTGTAATCGATAGGTGTTTCAGCATACATGATCCCCACTTTATTTTACTAGGTATTTCGATAGAATTTGAGCGACGCTTTCATCATCCAAGTTGTACTTAAGATACAATTCACTGATCTTTCCTTGTTGGATGAATTCATCAGGAAGCCCGAGAATCTCAACTTTACACTGCATTTTTGAAGAGGTAGCCATATACTCTAATATGGAACTTCCCAAAGAAGAAATTTTAGTCGAGTCTTCAAGCACGACAATTGGATGCCCCTCATTAAGAATTTTATCCAGCATAGCAGTATCTATTGGTTTTATAAATCGGGCATTGATTAACGTTACGTTCAAGGCTTTGGACTGAATCAATAATTTCATCCTGTCAACATTGTCCCCATAAGTAATCAAATTAACTTCTCCGTTTGGAATAACTTCTTTCCAAGTAGGTTTGTCGATTTTTTCAACCGATTCTAGAAGAACAGAATTATATTCGATTTTGTTTCTTGAGTACCGAATCGCAATCGGATGTTTGGAGACGTAAAACGCATAATCAAGTAATGAATATGCCTCTTCTGCATCTTTCGGCTGAACGATTTCCATGTTTGGAATGTGTTTCAAATAAGCAATATCATAAATTCCTTGATGTGTTTCTCCATCATCACCAACAAGTCCGGAACGATCAATTCCAAAAACGACATGAATGTCTTGTCTTGCGATGTCATGTGAGATTTGGTCGTAAGCTCTTTGGAGAAACGAAGAGTAAATCGGAACGAATACAGTCTGTTTGTTCATGACCAAAGCACCTGAGAAACACACTGCAAAGGATTCACAGATACCGACGTCAATGATTTGATTCGGATAGAGTTCTTGAAACTTGTTCAACCCTGAGCCGTTAATCATTGCTGGCACGACCACTTGAAATTCAGGATGATCCTTTGCATATTTGATTAAATAACTGCTGATAATGTTACTCCAAGAGGAAACATTTTCTGGAAGTTTTTGTAAAGGTTTCCCAGTTTCTATGTCAAACGGCCCTACTCCATGCCACAACCCATCAAGATCAGATTCGGCAGGTAGGTAGCCCTTTCCCTTCTTGGTTATTACATGAAGAACAGTCGGACGATTCACTTTTTTTGCAAGTTCAAAATATTTTTCAAGTTGCTTTAGGTCATGTCCATTAATGGGACCATAATAGGTGAATCCAAGTTCGTCAAAGATAGTCATATTCTTCGCGAAACCTCTTAACATGAATCCAATTCTATTTTTAAGGTCAATCAAGAATTTTGGAAACTTAACCGATCTTCTTCTTGCTTTCACATAGGTTTTCGAAGAACGAAGCGAGTTCAGTATTTTTGAAAGCGTTCCTACGTTTTTTGAAATGCTCATTTCGTTGTCATTTAAGATGATAATCGGTCTCATCTCATTTTGGTGACCCAAGTAATTCAATGCTTCAAAACTGAGCCCACTGTTTAGAGAACCGTCTCCAACAACCGCGATATTATAATTTTTTTCACCTGTAAACTGTCTAGCTTTTTCGAATCCTGCAAGTGCTGCTATTGCTGTTGAGGAATGTCCTGCTTCCCAAACATCATGAACAGACTCTTCTCTTTTGATGTATCCCGATAGACCTTCAAATTGTCTTAACTGGTCAAAATACTTTGCTCTACCTGTCAGTATTTTGTGGGTATAGGACTGATGTCCAACATCAAAAATAATCTTATCATTGGGAGAATCGAAGGTCTTATGTAAAGCGATTGTCAATTCGACAGTGCCAAGATTAGAAGAAAGATGTCCTCCGGTCTTGGATACTTTATCAATGATAAAAGTGCGAATCTCTTTCGAGAGTTCGACCAGTTCATCGTGATTCATTTGTTTTAAGAACTTCGGGTCTTTGATATCTAGTAAATCAATCATCGTATCACCTTTGAGGAGCTATTCTTCGTCTTTAATATTGAAATCTGTCAAAGTATTTTGATTCATCAGTTTAACGACAACTTCTTCCGCTCTTTTCAATTCTTTCGAGCAAAAAGAAGCCAGTTCCGTTCCCTGATGATATTTTTTGACTGAATCTTCCAAAGACAATGATCCAGATTCAAGTTCTTTGACAATCTTTTCTAGTTCTTCAAGTGCTTGTTCAAATGTTTTCTTTTCTTCCATTAGATTTCACCTTTTTCAATGTCTTTTACGACGGAACGGAATCGTCCGTCTTTTAACTGTGTAGTTAGTGTATCCCCGACTTTAATTTGTGTTAGGGAGGTCAAAATTTGGTCCTCTTTCGAAATGAGACTGAATCCTTTTTTCATCATTGATAGCGGATTTGACAGTTCTAATTTGTCAAGTTGACGAATAAATTTAGATTCGCTCACCCTAACCGAATTCTCAAATGCATATTTCATTCTTCTATGAAACTCGATTACTTGGTCATTATTTTTCTTCAATACCTGAGCAGGGCTCTGTTGGATAAGCCGTTCAATCAAATGATCGGTTTTAAGTTCTTTTGTTTGAAAGAGTCTTGTAGGTTCTGAAAACACAATGGAACGAGTACTGTTTTCAAATCGTTTTCGGAAGGTATTTAATAATTGATTGAATAGAATTGATGATTTATGAGATAAATCCATCACACTCGCAAGAAGAGCTCTTTTATCTGGTACAGCAAGTTCTGCTGCTTGGGAAGGCGTAGCTGCTCTCTTATCTGCCACAAAGTCTGCAATCGTGAAGTCTGTTTCATGACCAACTGCCGAAATAATTGGAATCCTAGAATGATATATTGCTCGTGCGACAGCTTCTTCATTGAACGACCATAAGTCTTCAATCGATCCGCCCCCTCGTCCAACAATTAACGTATCGACGAGTCCGTCAGAATTGGCTTTTTCAATTTGTTTCACAATTGACATCTTGGCTTCTGTTCCTTGTACCAAGGCGGGATATACAATAATTTGTGCCAATGGGTATCGATGACCAATGACATGAATGACATCTCTCACGGCAGCTCCGGTGGGAGAAGTAATCACACCGACCGCTTTTGGAAACGGAGGAATCGGTCTTTTGTGAGAATCTTGAAACAATCCTACTTTTTCTAAATTATTTTTCAGCAGTTCATAAGCAACATATAAATCTCCAACCCCATCAGTGACCATTCTAGTCACGTATACCTGATAGGTACCATAAGGTTCATAGATGCTGATATATCCTTCTACAATGACTTTTGAGCCATCCATAGGGGAAAATCTTAAGGACTGAGTTTCTCTCGCGAACATCACAGCTGAAATCTGTGAGGTTTCGTCTTTTAATGTGAAATAAAGATGCCCTCTGCTATGACGTTTGAAATTAGATATTTCAGCTTTCAACAAGACGTTTTTTAGTTCACTGTCATTGTCAAACTTGAATTTCAGATATCGATTGAGGGCAGTGACCGTTAGATATGTTCTTTCCAAACTATCACCCCGTTATTTAAAGAGATTTGTTTTGATATTGTCAAGCAACCGATTATTAAAACCTTTGGCTGCGTCATCATCCAAATTCGTATATTTTTTTGTTAAATTAATGGCCTCATTAATCGCAATTTCATAAGGCATTTCTGTATACATCATTTCATAGACTGCATATCTGATAATACCCAAGTCCACATAGTTCAATCGATCTATCGTCCAGTTTTGAAGATTCTTTGATATAATGGCATCAATTTCCTTCAAATGTAAAAAAACATCACTTAGGATGTTCAATACTTCTTCTTCATATTCTGCCACTTCGTAGTCTCCACCCATCTCTTTCAAATAGATGAGTTGTATTACCTTTTCTCTTAATTCTGTTCTGCTCATTTTATACTCCCTGAAAATAAATACGTTCCTATTTTATCATAATGACGCTTAAAATGAAAGCCGTTATATTTGAACATTTATGACGAATCACAAAAAAAATACACCCTAAGGTGCATTTTGATATTGTCCAGATTCTCTCAAAAGAGAATATCTTGAAAATCAGCTTTTCAATTGTGGAACAGAAAAATGTTTTTACACGAAAGAAAACGTCATTTCTATGAACATTTTAATTCGCGTTATTCATGCTTTTCTTTGATAAAGACATATGTTGCATATGGCGGCAACTCTACTTCTAAAGATAAACCGAGAGGAGTTGATTCATTACTGTATATGAGCTTATATTCTTTCGTTGAAATCGTAGAAAGGTTCACTTTCGAAGGAGTTGATTTGAAATTGGACAAGATCAGATGATTTGAACGAGTTCCGATATTTTCATAACAGTAATGATCCTCATTGTTGATATCGATGAATCTGACTTTACCATTGATGATGTCCTCATGTTCCGTTCTATAGGTAAGAATTTTTTGATAAGTACTCCAAACCGAATCCGGGTTGGTAATTTGTTTTTCTAAATTGATGTCCAAATAATCACTATTAACATCAATCCAAGGTTTGTGGGAAGAGAACCCCGCATTTTCAGTTGAATCCCATTGCATTGGTGTTCTTGCATTGTCTCTGCATCTGGCTTTGATGATATCTAAAGCTTCACTTTCTGAAAATCCCTTATCGAGAAAATTCTGATACTCAGTAAAGACTTCAACGTCTCTAAACTGTGATAATTCAGTGTATTTGACGTTTGTCATTCCGATTTCTTCCCCTTGATAACAAATCGCGGTTCCACTCATGAAATAGAGACTTGATGCGAGCATCTTTGCAGACTTGTCATGATACATTTTGTCATCGCCATAATGGGAGACGACTCTAGGCTGATCATGGTTATGCCAGTAAATAATGTTCCAGCCTTTATTTTCAAGCATCTCATACCAATGCTGATAGCTTCGTTTAATAGATGCAACGCTTAACGTTCCTTGACTCCATTTTCCTCTTAAACGTGGGTTTGAATTGTCAACGTCTGCCCAGCAATGACCAAAATGAATGAGCATATTGAATTCGTTTGAACCGTATCCAGCATATTGTAAAGCTTCCTCTTTGGAGGCTCCACCGGATTCGCCAATCGTCAAAATGTCGTAAGGAACGAATATTTCTTTACCTAGTTCTTGAAGGTATTCATGATGCCTTGGAATACTCGAAAAATTCTCATACCCCGGAAACCCGTCAGGAAAATCCCAATTCTTTTCAAGATGGTTACTAGCATCGACACGGAATCCATCGATTCCAAGATCCAGCCACCAGCGTATCATTTGCTTGATATCTTCTCTTAAGTTCTCATTTCGCCAATTAAGGTCCGGCATCTTCTTACTAAAGATATGAAGATAGTATTCGTTTGTCAAAGGGTTGTATTCCCACGTAGAGTCTCCGAACCATCCTATCCAGCGTGTCGGTTTCATTCTATTTCCAGAACCGTCAAATTTAGGTTTTTGCCAAATGTAATAATCGTGATATTTTTGATGATCAGGATGATTGGGATCTTTCGCAGCTACAAACCATTCGTGTTCATCCGATGTATGGTTAAGGACAAGATCCGTAATGATTCTAATTCCTTTTTGATGAGCTTTGACAAGCAACTCTTTAAAATCGTCAATCGTTCCATAATCGCTTGAGACCTTGTAATAGTCCCGAACATCGTACCCGTTATCATCCATCGGAGAGTCATAATGAGGTGATATCCATAAAATACCGACTCCGAGGGATTTTAAATAATCTAATTTTTCAGTAACGCCTTGAATGTCTCCGATGCCATCGTTATTGGAATCATTGAAACTTCTTAAGTAAATTTGATAAATATTTTCTTTTTGCCACCATTTTTGTTCCACGAGGCACCTCCAAAGTAATATACAATTCTATTATATCTGCTTATGAAACAATTTGTTCTTGAATGCGTTGTTAATCGGTTGCAGGTTTATCTAGAGCAGGAAAAAGCGAACCCTTAACCAGATGAATGCCGTTCGAAGATAGTGTGGATTTCTTCAGTGTTTCTGCTCCATGTTCATAAATCAAGACTAAATCAGGAGACTTATGAAGATTTTTTACAAACGAACAATCATGAGTGTCAACAACCAAGTAATCGGCCAATAAAATGATATCTTCGTCTTTTATTAAAAGTCGGGTCAAATCTTTGAATGCAATTTTGAATCCTTTGGACTTGAGGTATTCAATCGACTCGCGAAACTCAGTCTTGATTGAACAAGGCAGTTGTACCTCAAGAACAAACTGATTCGCTTCAATCTGAGGAGATTTTTTAATCTTTCTAACAAAATCATCGATGACAGAACGGTTCTTGACCGTTTCATAGTGAATTTCAAAAAAGATTGGAACGGTAACGCTTAAATTGACATTTCTTAAATATGATTTAAACAACAATGAATCAATTTTAACAGCGTATTGTCCGCTCTCGATGGCTTCTTCCAGTAACTTCTTTTCTCCAAGCAAGACGCTTGAATGAAGATCAATCTGATACCCATGGATTTCTTGGGTAGACCAACTTCCGATGGGGTAATAGGCAATCGGCGCTTCTTTACCTGTTAACAGTTGTTCTAAGTTAATCTGAATCGTTCTTAATAAATGTTGTTCAGACCTTAATTTTCGATCAGTATATTGTAGCCCGGATCCTTCAGTGCGCCTATAATATTGTTCATAGATGTCATCAATTAATTCTTCAAAGACGCGCTTCTTTTGATTCACGGTGCAAATTCCTTCAAATTCAATGGAATCTAGTGAGAGTCCGCTCTGATTCACAGTCTTGTTCAACTCGTTCCAAATTCGCGTCAAGACGCGCTTATCTGTCGTGTCAAGGTAAAGGAACCATCCACTTTCATTGGCTCGGTAGCTACCCAAATAAGTCGCTCTAGCAATGGTTTTCAGTAGTGTTGGCAGTAAGTTGTTCAGTTTTTTCTTAAAGGAAAAATGGTACTTTTTATAGTATGCTTCCCTGTTCATTAAGTCAAAGTAAATGAGGGATGTCGCTTTGTCCAAACTTTCGAATTCTCTTTTCAAAGATTGCATCGTTTCTAACGACGAATCCATATCTTGTATTAACAATTGGTCGGTGTTTGAAGTCGCGAGTACCTGATCTGTCACATCTGTGATATGAAGATATAATACCATCTGCTTTTCAGTCACAAGGATTTTTAACATTTTTGAGGTGGAGGGAGAAATGCGGGTTTCAATCAACCACTCATTTTTCTTTAAGAAATCATCTAAGTACGGGCGGGGATTGACAAATCTTTCTCTCAAAAATTCATATGGGAAATGTGCTTCCGTAACTTCAAATATTTTACTCGCAAGCGGATTCATCATTGTGACGATTCCGTTTTCAATTCGAATCAATCCCGATTCCAACTTTTCTTCAAAAATCGCACGAATCATTGTGAATTCTTCTTCTTTTTGCCCCAAATAGTATCTTGTAAGGGAAGACTCCAATAACCTGGAAAGCACCAAAATCAATTTATGTATATAATCATAATGGTTCGTTTGATCTAAAAATGACAAGAGATACATGTTTCCATAAGTTTCAGAATAAAGTTTTGAAGCTAAAATCATTTCTGATGAAATCGGAAGATTTCCAATAAAGTCTTTGACTTCTTCCAAATCAGAATGATGGAAGACGTGAATTGGCAAGACTTTTGAAAAGATTTTTTCGATGATTGTCCCCTGAATTTGAACAAAAGAATAGATTTTTTCCATTAATAGTTTCTTATGGTATGTTAATACATGGTACCCATCGTCTAAAAGATAGACGACATGAAATCTCTCCACACTAACGAGTTCAAAGAACGAACGTGCCCCATAGACCAATAAGTCTCTAGAGGAATGAATATCTTGTTTAGACAAGACCTTTGAAATTAAAGAATAGATTCCATCAAATTGGTTCAGCACTTCTACGGATTCATTTCTCAACTCATTTACACGGTCTCTTACATATTCATAGTCCCCAGGAGAATAAACATGTTCAAAAAGACTTAAGCCAGCTTCATAAAAGAGCTTCTGATAGTTTTTAGAGAGTGTCGCCCTGATTTTAGGTTCGTAGTCATGATAGAATTTCAAAGCTTCATCGTAACGTTCCAACTGCACGCATAATAAAAGATAACGATCCAAATAACGGTTCTTAATCTTTGACTTAATGAAGTATTCTTGATATTTTTCTAAAGATCTCTGGTAATCCTTTTCTGCAAACAGCAAATCCGACTCAACCAAAGCAAAAAGTGGGTTTTTTTGATTACGGTCATATATAAGCGCTTTTTCAAAATAGAATCTGGCTTTTTCGAGTCTTGTTAAATGAAGTGACAACATCGACAACTTCAAATATTTCGAAATAATGTTGTTTGAAGACATATTGTCAGGAATGTTTTCCAGCACTTCTATGGCTTCTGAGTACTTCTTCATTCCTTCAAAACCGACGGAGAGATAGAAACTTTGCATCATTAGCTGATGTTTGTCTCCAGTAATGAACCGTTCTCTCATCTTTAAGATGCCTTCAAGCTCATGGAAATCTTCTAATCGAATCAACTGACCGACTAACTTGTCAATCAAAGGAAGAAGCACTTTATAGTCTTCAGTATATTCACTGTTAATCGCTGTTTTAAGCGTCTGTATCGCACTGTCAAAATCTTGGAGGTTCACGTAAGCATCGTAAAGAGCGAAGGCAACCTGAAAATAACCCTCGAAATCTTGCTCTTCAACGGTTTTAGTCTGAAGTTCTAACAGTTTATCGACAAGTTCTTCTGAAGCTTGTTCAAGAGAGAGTTTCTCGAGCGTTTCAAATAGGTTCATGCTACCTCCTTGTTTTAGTAAGAGTGAGTAGAGTTTGGTGGGTTTTCAAATCCTTTATTTTAATGAATACCTTTAAGGGAAACGTTTCTATGAAAGCATAGGTAGGATGAGGGTATCCTTTCGGAAATGTAAGAGAACCTGGATTGATAAAGACAATATCGTCGATTTCTTCCAAAATCGCTCTGTGTGTATGCCCGAAGCAGACAACATTAATTTCATGGTCTTTTGAAACCTCATAAAGTCGAGAAAGACCCATCTTCACTCCATATTTATGCCCGTGGGTAAACAGAAATTTCCAGTCGTCAAAATAAAAGATTAAGTCATCTGGAAAATTCGGTTCAAAAGGATAATTTCCTTTAACACCAATAATGTTTCGTTCACTTAATTCTTCTTCTCGCATTTCAGAATCTCCTAAAGAGATGATTCTGTCGATGTTTTTATATGATTCTAGCATCAAATCAAGGGAGTCTTTATCTTTATGGTTATCACTGAACACTAGAAGTTTCATTTCTAATCTCCTTTAGTGCATTGATGCATTTATGTAGCGCGATGGATCTATGAGAGATTTGATTCTTTCGATCCAATTCTATTTCTGCCATTGTTTTACCTTCTGCAGGTATATAGAATATTGGGTCATAACCGAATCCCTTCTTCCCTTTCATTTCATCAATAATCTCGCCTTCGACTTCCCCATGAAAATTCAAATATCCTGTTTGAGAATCATAATAGACAATTTCGCATACAAACCGTGCATGTCTATTTGCCTTCCCTTTCAAATTTTGAATCAATAGAAGATTGTTGGAATGATCTGTGGCGTCTTTCGAATACCGTTTCGAATAGATTCCAGGTGCACCATCAAGTGCATCAACCATCAATCCAGAATCGTCCGCAATCGTTGGTATATTGTATTTTTTCGCTGATGATGCAGCCTTAATCATTGCGTTTTCCAAAAATGTCAAACCGACTTCTTCAACATCGTCTTCAACTTCTAAATCGAGAAGAGAAATGACGTCAAACCCAAGCGGATTCAATAAGGAGGAATATTCTTTAATCTTTCCACTGTTTTTTGATGCAATCAGTATTTTTTTCATATCATTCACCACTTCAAGTATATCATAACTTGTTCGTTAACAAAATTCAGTATAAAAAAAAGTTAAGAATTTTTTCTTAACTTTTATTACTTATTTTTTTAACCAAGAAGTAAATTTAAGGATATTGTCATTATGCCCCACAAGAATGATTTCGTCTTCAGGTTCAAAAGGCGTTGTCGAGCTTGGAATGATGATTTTATCATCTCTACGAATCGCAACGATATTCACACCAAACTTTGTGCGAATTTCAAGTTCTAACAAATGTTTTCCAATGATTTTCTTTGTGGAAATGGTAGACACAAAACTGTATTGTTGATCGAGTTCCAAATACTCTAAAAGATTACCTGAAACCAAAATCTTCGCAAGTCTTTTTCCCATTGCCTGTTCTGGCCAAATCAAATGATCTGGATTCACACCTAGTTTTTCAACGACTCTGGCATGATATTCACTTTGAACTTTCACATAAACGTTTTTAACCCCAATATCTTTTAATATCAATGTTGTCAAAATCGAATTATCAACGTTAATTCCAGTAGCGACAATTACCGTATCATAACTAGTTATGCCTATTTCCTTTAAAGCTTCTACATCTGTAGAATCAAGGCAAATGGCATTGGTAACGAGTTTGGCAACTTTTTCTATTTTTTCATAGTTTTTATCGATGACTAAAACATCAGCTTCCAAATCAACGAGTTCTTCAATTAATGCCAGTCCGAAACGGCCGACGCCAATCACCGCAAAGTTTTTCTTGACCATAAATATCATCCTTTCAGATAAATACTAACTATTATTATACATTAATTGCTTTATTTGTCAATCAAAGAGGGGCAATGTATGTGTGTTTTCAATGAATAATTTCGATTATTCTATGCAAAAATGTCATAATTTTGTATAATAAATATAATGCGAGGTGAAACCAGTGAATGAATATGAAGACTTATTCAAAACGAATGAAGAATTACCAGTAACCCCCGACAAACCGATTACAGATCCTAACCATGATTTTTTTGAAATGGAACGCGAAAATAAGATAAATCGAAATTTAATTATCATCTATATCGCAATTTCACTTGCGATCACATTGTTTTCTATGCTATATGGATCACTTAGGTTCCCTAATTCCGATCAATTGATTTCTAACATCGTCGTTACGAGGGACATCACGATTGAAACGACCGAGAGTGACTTAGATCCCGCCTATCCTTATGTTATCACGATTACCGGGTGGGTTAAGAACACAAATGACGAAGAAATCCCTTCCGTTTATCTCGAACTTGATTTCTTGACGGCAACGAATGAAGATATTGGATTATATACTTTATCGATAGAAAACCTTGGTCCAAATGAAGTTTGGTACATTCATGATGAAATCTATTCAAGCGATTACCCTGATTCTTATACCATCGCAAAGGGAATTGATGAAACCTCAATGTTTTACTTGCTACTCAATTTTACACAAGTATTCGTCACAGCGATTCTATTTCTACTCATCGACAAATCCAATTTTAGAAAAGACTGGAAAGGATTCAAAAAGAATCCAGGCGTCTATATCGGTCAAATCATTGTTGGCTATTTGATGGTCTTCGCTGCCTTATATGCATCTCAGCTTCTATTACAATATCTCGGAGTGACCGACACCTCCCAAAATGAAAATGCGATTGCGTCAATGTTCACCGACAACATATTTAATCTAGTAATGCTATTCCTTCTTCTTTGCGTTTTTACGCCGATTGTCGAAGAATTGGTATTCAGAAAAGCGACTTACGGATTAATTGAAAAGAAATTTGGCTATCTTCCCGCTATTATCGGTAGTGGATTGATCTTCGGTTTAATGCACGTCATCGCCTACATGGATTTCATTCAGTCCATTCCGTATATTGCAATGGGACTCGTCTTCGGATATGTATACTATCGTTCAAACAAAAATATTTATGTAACAATCGGGGTACACTTCATCAATAATTTCCTCGCTTGGGGTAGTTACGTGATTTTGCTTTATGGAGTAACACAATAGATAAACCTATAAATCTAAAAACGCTGACATTATCTTTGTCAGCGTTTTCTCTAAAAATAGTTATTGACATATGTTAAAAATAGACTTATCATAATACAGGGGCTAATCACCCTCAAAAATCTTTTTCAAATCGGAGATGAATTTTATGAAGAATTATGATGTTGTAATTATCGGTGGAAGTGCTGCGGGTGTTACATCCGCTATCACCGCTAGAAAGTACTACAAAGAAAAATCCATTTTATTAATTAGAGATTTAGAGAATGTTCCAATTCCATGTGGAATTCCTTATGTATATGGTACCGTTCTAGATCCTATGAAAAATCTGATTCCAGTTAATCAGATGATGACTAATTCAAAAATCGACATGGTTATAAGCAAAGCAAAGACAATTGACAAACTGAATAAAATTATAACCACAGAATCTCAAGAGGCTTTCCAATATGATAAATTAGTTATCGCTACTGGCTCTTCTCCATTAATTCCGCCTCTTCCTGGTGTGAATTTAGAAAATGTTTTTTCAATCAAAAAAGATGCTATTTACTTAAAACACATCCAATCCAAACTTTCTAATTCCAAAAAGATAGTGATTATCGGAGCTGGCTTTATTGGTGTAGAAATGGCTGAAGAGTGTAAAAAATTTAATCCAGAACTAGAAATTAACGTTGTTGAGATGCAAGAGCATCCACTCCAACTCGTTTATGACTTGGAATTCTGTCTATTAGCAGAAAAAGCGTTACTAGAACAAGGAATTAATTTCTATTTGAATGAACAAGTTGAATCAATTCTTGGAAAGGCCAGTGTTGAATGTGTTAAATTAGCCAGCGGAAAATGTATTGACGCTGATATGGTTATTTTAGGTATCGGTGCCGTTCCAAATATCGAACTAGCAATCGAAGCTGGTTTAGAAATCGGGCCAATGAAAGGAATCCAAGTCAACAGATACATGCAAACATCGGATGAATCCATTTATGCTTGTGGTGACTGCTCAGAGAAGAAATCTTTCTTTGACTGCCAACCTTCTGGACTACGTCTCGCTTCTATTGCGACAATGGAAGCTAGAATTGCTGGTGCAAATCTCTTTCATCTCCGTAGAAGCAATTTTGGAGTCGTAGGGTGCTTCTCTACTTCTCTTAATAATAAAGCATTTGCAGTAGCTGGTTTAACTGAAGGCGGAGCACTAGCAAAAGGATATCAAATCTGTGTAGGTGAAGCAGAATCGATTAACCGTCATCCAGGACTAATGCCTGGAGGTGCGATGTTAAAAGTCAAATTAGTTTTTGAAAAGAGCACTGGAGTTATCCTCGGAGGACAAGTTTATGGTGCACTCAGCGCAGGTGAACTCATTAATGCAATTTCTGCTTTTGTCTCCAACAAAATGCTTGCTGAAGACATTGCTACTTTCCAAGCCGGAACTCACCCCGCTCTTACCGCTTCTCCTATCGCTTATCAGTTAGTCAATGCAGCAGAAAATGCCATTGTGAAGATGTTATAGAAACTGAATCCAATAAAAATGCCACTCAGTAACAAGTGGCATTTTTTTTATTCGATTGAAAAGAAATACGTTGGTGCAAGAACCAATAGGTAGAACCAAATGATGACGAGGAATGCTACTAGTCCTCCGATGGTCAAAGCAAGGAACAATGAATAGACAAGCGGTACAAGAACTAAGATGTTAATTAAGAAAGTGAGCCCATAAACAATTAAAGTTAAGACTTTGTTTTTAAGAAGATGTTTCGCACCTAAACTCAAAATACCAAATAGTGCCGGTACAAAGAATAAGAAAGATGCTCCACTCAATATAAATCCAGTCGCAATTGCGAATAATAATAACAAGAAAATTCCTGCAAGCATGAATTCACTTGATTCTTTCATTTTATTAACAACATATTTTTTGTATAACCATAGAAGGCCAAGAACGATAAGCCCCATAAGAATATAAGCTGGAAGTTCTGCATTTTCCATCCTGACATAGGTGATACTCCAAGAAGTATGGCCAAGGAAGGCGAACAGTTTGCTTACATAGATTCCAACGATGGCAAGAACGACGATGACTCCAAATATAATTCCCAGTTGTTTCAATACCTTTAGTGGTTTGACGTCTTTCTTTAATACTAAGAAGACAAACAACAAAACAAACAACAATAATGCCGTGAAATGAAGAATCGTTGCACCAGTATCAGTATAAGCAATAAATACGTTTGAGAAGAGATTAAAGAAGACTTGATCTTGTTCTCCTTCAAAGTAATGAATATCACTATAAATAGAATTTGTTGCGAATTCTTCTACAAGCGGTGTAATTTGAGCTCCGTAGTGTTGAATGCTGCTTTGGTTGATGTTGGTATAGTTATCTCTTGGCGTATGATAGTAATAAAGACTATCAAGAACAGCAAAATTAACACCTTGTTTTCCAACTGCCAAGAATTCTGTAAAGTCAGTGCTGTTTGGCATAACCGTATAAACAGCAGTTGCAATGCTATATGAAACTGGAAAATCTGCGTTTTTATAGAAATCAATAATCTTCTCGTTGTTTTTGCTAGTTTCAAACATATAAGCCGGGCCTTCAATGCCTCTAGCTTCGATATTAATCACAAATCCAACTTTGTCCATCAAAGCAGTTTCTCCGGCAACCATCTCAGCGCCGTATAAACCAGTTTCTTCTCCGTCGGTAATCAATATGTAAATCGTATTCTCTAAATCAGTACGATTTCCATAGAGTCTAGCGATTTCGAGTAGCGTTCCGAGTCCGTATCCATCATCGGCTGCTCCGTAAGATCCGCCAAGTTCGCCCATCCGTCCAATATGACCTCTTGAATCATAATGTGCTACTAGAAGAATGCCTGTATCGGAAGTTCCTGGAATCGTCGCAAGAAGGTTATCAATATCATAATCGCTTCCAACTTCAGCAGCTGTGTAATTATATTCTGTAACGTTTGCTACCCCAACAAATTCCTCCAGTTTGTCTTTTAAATACAGACGAACCTCTTCATGTGCTTCAGGGTCATAAACGCTGTGAGGTGCCAAAGAAATCTCTTTGATGTAACTTGCAGCATTGATTGCAGAGAACCCTGTATCGGTTATTACTGGAGTCGGAGTCCATAAAACAAATAAACTGAGCAAAAAGCTTAAACAAATAATGACAAGTGTAATCAAACGGTGTGTAATTCGCATAATTTCCTCCATATAACGTAGTTATCAATTGTTTTGACATTCAAAATAATATCACAATCAAGATTCTTTCTCAACGCATTTTGTGAGGAAACATTGTAAAAGAAAAAAACCGGATGTCCTCCGACAACCGGTTTTCCTATTTGTTAAATTATCTTACTGAATCTTTTAAAACTTTTCCAGCTTTGAAAGTTGGAGCTTTTAATGCAGGAATAGAAATAAGTGCACCCGTTCTTGGGTCATGTCCGGAACGAGCTTTGCGTTCTTTCACTTCAAATGTTCCAAAGCCGGTCAATACAACTTTTTCACCTTTTACCAAAGCTTCTTGTACTGCAAGGACTGTAGAGTTGAGAGCTTTTTCAGCGTCTTTTTTAGTTAGATCAGCAAGTTCAGCGATGCGTGCTACCAATTCAGATTTGTTCATGTTTTATTTCCTCCTTTTATTTGTTATCTTCATTATAGGAAGTTTCATTTTAAATTGCAAGTGTTTAGATAAAAAAAGTTGTGTTTTTTTTGTAAATTTAGCCCTTAAGTGCGTTTTCTTAGAACAATTTTGAGTGGAGTACCCTCAAAATCGAATCTTTCTCTCAATCGATTCTCCAAATATCGGTGGTAACTAAAGTGCATGCACTCGGTATCATTTACGAATAATACGAGTGTTGGCGGTTTAATCCCAACCTGCGTTGCATAGTAAACTTTGACGATGGAATGGTTATGTTCCCTTGGCGGATTCAGCATCATCGCATCGCTGATGATTTCATTCATCAAGGATGTAGAAACTCTTCTTTGATAGTTTTCAAAGACTTGTGAGATGATAGGAAAGAGCGTATGAATTCTTGATTTATTTTTGGCTGAGACGAAAACAATTGGAATGAAAGAAAGAAACTGGAATTCGTTTCTGATTTTATTAGACCATTCGACCATCGTTTTGTCATCTTTTTGGATTGCATCCCATTTGTTCACGACGATAATCATCGCTTTTCCGTTATCAAGAGCATATCCACCGATATGCTTGTCTTGTTCCTGAATGCCGGATTCAGCATCGATGACAAGCAAGGAAACATCGCTTCGCTCAATGGCTTGCATCGCTCTTAAAGCACTATATTTATCTAAAGATTCAAATATCTTGCCTCTTTTTTTGAGCCCAGCGGTATCAATTGCAACATATTTTCTGCCATCGTGCTTAAATTCAGTATCAATTGAATCCGTTGTAGTACCGACAATATCACTGACAATGACTCTATCATTGCCCAATAATGCATTTGTTAGCGATGATTTACCGACATTGGGTCTTCCGATAATGGAAAGTTTAATCGTGTCTTCTTCGTATTCTTCGGTTGTATGAATCGGAAGATGTTCAACAACAGCATCCAACAAATCACCGATTCCGATTCCATGAAGTCCTGAAACGTTAATGACTTTCGTCGCTCCAAGTTCATAAAACTCATAAATGTTATCCCTTAAGGATGTATTGTCGACTTTATTAACGGCGATAATAACAGGTTTTTTCGATTGATAGAGCATTTCCATGACAACACGGTCATCGGGTGTGACTCCCGTTTTGCTGTCAGTAATGAAGATGATTACTTGGCTTTCTTCAATTGCAATTTCTGCTTGAGCTTTAATTTCAGTCAAAAAAGGTGCATCGCTGATTTCGATGCCCCCAGTATCAATGAGATTGAATGAATGTCCAAGCCATGACGCCTTACCGTAGATACGGTCTCTCGTCACACCTGGTGTATCATCGGTAATAGAAACTCTATCTCCGAGGATACGATTGAAAATTGTCGATTTTCCGACATTCGGACGACCGACAATCGCGACAACCGATCGCATAATGATCACCTTTTTTGAAACTTATTTTTTAAATTTAGAGAACAGATCTGCAAGTGATTGGTTTGCAGATACATTATCTTTAAAATGTTCTTCGTATTCTTTTCTTGAGGCTTTTTCTGTTATCTTACGTTTGGAGACAACAAGTTTCCATTCTTTTGGGAAGAAAGTCGTTACTTCAACTGATAAAATGTCGCCAACCTTTAAAGCATCTTCAACACGGTTGATATGTTCTTCAGAGATTTCACTAATTGGAATGAATCCATCTACGCCTTCGATTTCAAGGACGGCACCTTTTTCCAGAATCGTTTTAACGGTTGCGGAAACGATATCTCCAAGTTTGAACTTGACATCAGCCCATGGGTTGTATGACAAATGTTTTTTGGAAAGTCCGACTTGTTTTTTGTCAGGATTGATTGAAATGATTTCAAGTTCAATTTCATCGCCAACTTCGACTTTGCCAGCCAAATTTTCTTGAGGGTCCCAAGAGTAATCATATCTGTTAAGCAAACCGATAACATCTCTTTGAACTTCTACAAGCATACCAAATTGCATTTTCTTAACGATTTTACATGTTACTTTATCGCCAACCTTGAAAGATTCAATAAACAAATCCCAAGGTTTCTTTTGCATCGAACGTATCGATAAGTTGACTTTTCTTCCAGCAATCTTAATGATTTGAACGTCAATCTCATCGCCTACTTTGACAACTTCTTCGACGGATTTGATATGATGATGTGAACATTCAGATATGTGAAGCAATCCTTCCAAGTGATCGGTCAAAGATACGACTGCACCAAAAGCAAGTATTTTTGTAACTTTACCTTTTACGATTGAGTTTAGTTCCAATGTCGATAATTCGTCTTTTTCTTGAATTCTCAATTGTTCCGAAATCAATAGTTTGCGGTTCGCAATAAATACTTTTTTAGAACGATTTTCTTTAACGTCAACGATTTTAACGTCAACATTTTTTCCGATTAAACCATTTTTAAGTTCATCATCTGCATTCGCAACGTCAATCATCGATCCTGGCATGAAAAGTTCAATGCCATGATAATCGAGTTCTAACCCGCCAGGGTTGGAACGTTTGACTTTTGCATTCACAACTTTTCCAACTTGCAGTTCATTGATATGACCTTCGCGAATTTGATTCTTTTCTATCGATAAGCGAGAAAGCAACATAATGTTCGTTTGATCTCCATGAGAAATCTTCGTCACTTTAGCTTCTAGTTCGTCTCCGACTTTCACAAAGTCTCTTGCATCCGTTACTTTCGTTGCGGATAGATGGTCTTTGTAAATGGTTCCTTCAAACATGTACCCAACGTCTACCAAGACTTCTTCTTGATTAACGCTGACGACTGTTCCTTTGATAATGTCACCAACTTGTGGGATTTTGATTTCCATGTTACTCACTCCTCTTAGTCCTTAGGATGTCCATAAACATCTCATAAATTTTATCTGCAACCTCATCGATATCCATCTTTGAAGTATCAAGAAACACTGCATCATCCGCTTTTCGAAGCGGATTGTAATTTCTAGATGAATCAATTAAATCTCTACGTTTGATTTCTTCTATCAATCCGAAGTAATCACTTTTGATTCCAAGTACTTTATTTTCTTCGAATCTTCTTCGGGCACGCTCTTCAACCGTTGCACTCATATAGATTTTCAAATCTGCATCTGGTAAAACAACGGTTCCAATGTCTCTGCCGTCCATGACGACATTTGAGTTCTTAGCGATTTTTTGTTGAAGCATTACCAGTTTATTTCGAACAGGAACATGACTCGCAACGATGGATACATTATTGTTCACTTCATTCGTTCGAATTTCGTGAGTGATGTTCTTTCCATCAAGATACAATACTCCATTTTTGAATTTCATTTCAATATGATCAAGAAATTCAAACTGTGTCGGATCTGATAAATCCAGATTCAATTCCATGGCTTTGTATGTCGTAGCCCGATACATGGCACCGGTATCGATATAGGTAAAATTCAACCTGTTGGCTACCATTTTTGCTACAGAAGACTTCCCTGCGCCTGCCGGACCGTCGATGGCTAATTTATAATATTTCATATTATCACCCCTCAACTCTAAACATTATATCACAAATCGGTGAATTCCGTGCAACCTTTTTGCTTACTTTCCGTATCTTGACAAATTCCACAATTGTTTGATTTCGTGCGGTCCAAGCAACCTAAAATCACCTTGTGCGAGGCCATCAGTTGTGACGACTCCAAATCGGTGTCTCCTCAGTTTCAAAACAGGATGTCCAATCTGTTCAAACATTCTTCTTACTTGATGATATTTGCCTTCGGTTATGATGACTTTTACATATGTATTTTCCTTGGGTTCATCATATTCAACGTCGAAAATTTTCGCAGGAGCAGATTTAAAATCTCCAAGGTCAAGACCTTTTTGGATTCTAGAAGACTCTTCTTTTCGAAGTAGTCCTTTGACTTTGACATGATATTCTTTCTCAACTTTGAACTTTGGGTGAATGAGAGCGTTCATGAAATCTCCGTCATTCGTTAAAAGCAATACGCCTGATGTATCATAATCAAGCCTTCCGATTGGGAAAACTCTTTCTTTGACATGAATCAAGTCCATAATCGTTCGTCTGCCCAAATTATCTGAAGTCGTCGAGACATAACCCGTAGGCTTGTTTAAGACATAGTAGGCAAGTTCTTCATTCATTAGAAGTTTTCCGTCTACTCTGATTTCATCTTGAGGCTCGACTTGAACTCCCATTTCGGTCACAACGATGTCGTTGACCATCACTTTGCCTTCTTTAATCAGTTCTTCAGCTTTTCTTCTCGAACAGATTCCGGCCTTTTGTATTTTTTTTTGTAATCTTTCCATTAATAAAACCTCTTCCCAAAAAAATGAGGATAGATGGGACTACCCTCATGATTGCTATATATTTTCTACCTCGAGGTTTTCGTTGTGAACGTCTACCGAAAGCAAAACACTTTTGATTCTTCTTTTGTTGACCTTAAGGACTTCAAAAGTAAGAATTTCAATATCTTCGCTAACGAGTTCGCTTAAATCATCGTAAACCTGATGAATCTTTATTTCATACTCTATCTTTTCCCCAACTTCAGGGATGTCTTGAAACTTTTCAAACAGCCATCCACCAACAGAAGTTGATTCCGAAACTGGAGCTTCGCCCAAATCAAGGTCTTCAAACAAATCTGTTAGGTCATAGTCTGCATTAATGACATAATTGTAATTGCTTTTTTTGATGATGTTTTCTGTTACATCGTCATGCTCGTCGTAAATTTCTCCGACGAGTTCTTCCAATGCATCTTCCATGGTTACAAGACCATCCACACCACCATATTCATCAACAACGATTGCCAAGTGAGAGTTTTCAGCTTGTAGTAATTCAATTAATGCATCGACTTTTGTCGTAGATGGAATGAATATCGGTTTTCTGAGCATCTTCTTTAGATTGATGTTTTGGCCCTTGATGAGTTTCGTATAGTAATCTCTTTCAGACAATACACCAATGATGTTATCTTTATTGTCATCGTAGACTGGAATTCTTGAGAATTTGTTTTTAAAGAAGACTTCAGTCACCTTTTGAAGATCATCAGTCACATCAATCGCAACCATGTCTACTCTAGGGGTCATAATCGATTCGACGGAGATATCGGACAAATCCAATACCTTTTGAAGCATGTCGGCTTCTTCTTCGTCAATCGAACCTTCTTCCTCCATCGTATCAATGATGGTTTCAAGTTCCGATTCGGTTACGGTCAGTTTCGACTCAACATCAATTCGCCCAACAACTTTGTTATTGAGTATTCGAAAAAGGAATGTGATTGGTGTCATAATTTTTATTAGAAAATAAATGGCACCGCTGACGCCAAGGCAGATTTTGTCAGGATGCGTTCTCGCCAAACTTTTGGGCAGAATCTCTCCGAAAATCAAAATCATTGTCGTCATGACAACAGTATTAACTAATGTAACAATGGTATCAGCATTTGGAAGCGATGCGAAAAAACCTGTGAACATCAGAACGCTGACACTCGCGAGTCCGATGTTTGCAAGATTATTACCGACAAGTAAAGTCGTAAGTGCCTTGTCGAAGTTTTCGATAATCCATAATGCTTTTTTTGATCCACGAACTTTCTGCTCTACCAGTGTTTTCAATCTTACTTTTCCGACTGCGGAGAATGCCATTTCCGTCATTGAAAAAAATGAGGACAAGACAAGCAAAATCAGAATCAAAAACAAATAAACTGGATTAAAAGGTATTGCAAGCAGTAAATTCCACGTGTGACTTATTTCCAAGAAAAATCACTCCCTAATGCATAATCGCTACTTGGCTCTTGTATCATATTTTCCAGTAGCGGTTGACACGATAATTTTTTCGCCTGTTTCAATGAACAGTGGAACCAAAAGACGAAGACCAGTATTAGTCAAAGCTTCTTTTGTGGCGTTTGATGCAGTGTTGCCTCTTGCGCCTCCAGCCGTTTCAACGATTTCCAGTGTTACTTTGTCTGGAAGTTCGACTCCAAGAATTTCGTGTTCGTAAGTAATTACATAAATCGTCATTCCTTCAGTGAGATAATTCAACTCACTTTTGATCCGGTCCGTTGGAATTTCGATTTGCTCATAGTTCTCCATGTTCATAAAAACATTCATGTCTCCATTGACATAAAGATACTGCATGGATGTCTTTTCAATTTGAGCTTGATTCATATTGATACCGGCATTAAATGTTTTGTCTAATACCGATCCGGTTCTTAGATTGCGTAATTTTGTTCTGACAAAAGCACTGCCTTTGCCTGGCTTCACATGTTGAAACTCGATGACCGAATAGATGTTTCCTTCGTATTCGATTGTGAGCCCAGTTTTGAAATCATTGGTACTAACCATGAAAAATCCTCCTAATGGTGCAAAATACTCGTTTTGTTATCATTACTATTATAATACATTCATCGCCAGTTGACAATAGATTTCAACTCTACTATAATATAACATAGCATATTAAAGGACGTGGTACGATGTTTTTGACAGTATGGGATTGGTTATTGCCGATTTCAGTGGGTTTGTTCGCCGGCGTGCTGATTTCAACTCGAAAAAGAGTGGACTTGACACAACTGGTTACTTTAGACCCTGAAGAATTCAGACTGAACATGAGAAAAGGTCAACTCGTTGACATTCGCAAGGAAGAAGATTACAAGAAGTCAAAAGTCAATGGATCGAGAAACTTTCCAAAACGCTCGATTTTCTCACAAATTCATAAAATGAGAAAAGACCAAGCCGTTTTTATCATCGGATCCGTTAAGGGAATTAATCCTAAGTCCGTCGCGAAAAAGCTGATTAAAAAAGGATTCCGCCCAGTATACATCTTAAGGGGCGGAATCGAAAATTGGCCGTTTATTTTGAAAGAAGAGTAGAGTGGATTTCACTCTATTTTTTTTATATAGTCGATGACTTCATTGACGGTGTTGTCGAAATGTTCCAAATCGGAAACAAACCACTCTATCTCCATCTTATTATGAAACCAAGTCAATTGTCTTTTCGCATACCTTCTTGAATGAAGTTTGATCAATTCAATGGACTCTTCAAGAGAAATCAACCCATCGAAATAAAGATATAGTTCTTTATATCCAATTGCCATCAAACTCTGGGAATGTACTTTTGCATCGTAGAAATATCTAACTTCTTCTACAAGACCCTTTTCGAACATAGCATCGACTCTTTGATTAATTAAATCATAAAGCTTTCTTCTATCAAGGTTCAATCCAATCAATGTCATTTCAGGATAGACGGGATGTTTCCCTTTATTCAAATATCCAAGGGTTTTGTCTTTCGCAATCTCCAAACTTCTCAATAGACGCCTTCTGTTGTTGGGATGAACGGTTTCACCAATTTCAGGATTCAATTCCATCAACAGTTCATGAAGTTCTTGATTTGTTTGGTCTTGATAGAGTTCATAAGTTTCAGAACTTCTCTTTTCTCCTGAAAAATCATAGTCATATAGTGCAGCTTGCAAATAAAGACCGGACCCTCCAACAATAACGATATTTTTTTCTTCATTTTTCAATTCTTTAATTTTCTCACGAACTCGATTTTGATAATCCGCTACGCTGAATGAATCTTCTGGGTTTAAAAAATCAATCAGATGATGTTTAATTCCTTGCATTTCAGTTGATTGAATCTTTGCAGTTCCAATATCTAGACCCTTGTAAAACTGCATAGCATCAGCGGAAATCACTTCTGCGTCAAAATGTTTTGCTATTGCAAGAGAAAGAGATGTTTTACCGACAGCAGTCGGTCCTACAATGACAATAAGCCTAGGCATCATACAATCCTTTTAAAGAGTTTTTCAATCTCAGTTTCACTCAAATGAAGGAAAATGGGTCTTCCATGAGGACAAGTATAAGGGTTTTTGCATTTTGACAAGTCAGTGAGTAAAGCGACAGCTTCCATTTTGGTAATGAAAGCATTGGCTTTCAAAGAATGTTTGCAACTGAGTAGTTTTGCGAGTTCATCTCTGATTTCACTGATGTGAAGATCTTTATTTTCAATAAAAGTCATCAATACCGATTCGGTATAGAATACTTCATATCCCCTAGGAAACCACGCTGGCGTTTTTAAGATTCTAAATGTACTTTCACTTTCTGGTCTTAATGTGATTCCAAATTCTTCAACTTCCGCAAGATGAGGCAAAAGAGCAGAAACATAAGACGCGGTCAATTCTATTTTCATTGGCACTAGCAATTCATAATCGTTCTTTTCAGGAGAAGCCATTCTTGCGAGATAGCGTTCATAACGAATACGTTCTGCTGCTGCATGTTGGTCGAGCATATAAAGACCACTATTATTTTGGAATAGCAAGAAGGTTCCTCGGTACTGTCCTATATAGTCCAATGAAGGAAGTTTCTTTTCTGTTTTAGTTTCTTCTTGTACGAAATTAGAGTCTATACCATTCAGTTCAAATGCATAGGCAGACTCTGATTTTGGTTCAAGTTCCGTTAAAGTATCATCGCCGACAAAGTCCATTTCAATTTGCGTTTCTTGCTTTGCAGTCATGCTCTTCTCAATCGGTTGTATGACTTCCACAAGTTCAAGTTTGGATTGGATGGTATGATGAATCAACTCAACCAAACTATCTTCTTCAGAAAACTTGACCTGTTGTTTCGTTGGATGAATATTGACATCAATCAAGCTTGTATCGACAGAAATGTTAATCAAGACAATTGGGTAACGATTCAGAGGAATTAGTTGACCATACGCCTCCAAGATTGACTTGGTGAGTCGAGAAGACTTGATATAGCGATGGTTCACAAACACTGAGATATAGTTTCTGCTCGAACGATTTTGAATCGGATTCGAAATGAATCCACTAATCTCATAGTCTCTGTTTTTTCCAGAGAATCGTCGCATGCTTTTGGCTACTTCAATCCCATAAATCTTAGCGAGCACATCAAGCGTATTCCCATTTCCGGCTGTTTGAAAAAGAAGTTTCCCTTGATTTGAAAGGAAAAAACTTACTTCTGGATGACTTAACGAAAACTTTGACACCAAATCTACGACGTTCGATAATTCAGTCTGTGGACTTTTTAAATACTTGAATCTAGCAGGTGTGTGATAAAAAAGATGAGTAACTGTAATACTGGTTCCTTTTCTGTAAGATCCAAAACCTGATTCTAATAGTTCCCCATCTTCATAGATAACCTTGGAGCCGACTTCTTCATTACCTGTCGACGTCAAGAGTTCAATCCTTGATATACTTGCAATCGAAGGAAGCGCCTCACCACGAAAACCTAAGGAACGGATATGAAACAAATCATATTCGTTTTTTATTTTGGAGGTCGCGTGGCGTTCGAATGCTAATAATGCATCTGTTGCGTCCATTCCGGACCCATTGTCAACAACCTGTATTCTTTTCAACCCGGACTCTTCGAGAAAGATGTCGATGTGGTTGGCTTTGGCGTCAAGCGAATTCTCAACCAATTCCTTCACGACATTACTGATTCTTTCTACGACTTCTCCAGCTGCAATCATATTGGATAATTTTGTATCTAACAAAATGATTTTTCCCATCTAAAATCCTCCTTTCAAAGCAATATTTCTTATGTTTTATGTTTAATACGATTAATTTCATCAATCACGTCTGAAAGCAAATTCATTGCTTTGAGTGGTGTGATTTCATCAATATCAACTTTTCCTAATTGTTCAATAACTGAATGGTAAACACTCTCAACTTGTTCCTCTTCTACAAAAGCTTCTTCATAGTTGAATAGATCAATGGTTTGAGGCTTGATGATATTATACCCATGATTCTTCTCAAGTTCTTCAAGAATTGATTTCGCTCTTCGAATTAAAGGAGCGGGAAGATGGGCAAGTTTTGCAACATGAATGCCATAGGACTTATCGGTCGGGCCACTTTGAACTTTGTGTAGAAAAACGATATTTCCTTTGTCCTCTTTTGCGACGACATGGACATTGCGAAGCGATTTGAGATCATCTTCAAGATAAGTTAATTCATGATAATGGGTCGAAAACATGATCTTGCAATGAATCGCTTGATGAGCATATTCGATGATGGCTTGTGCAAGGGCCATACCGTCATAGGTTGCTGTTCCTCGTCCGATTTCATCAAACAGAATCAAACTGTCTTCTGTTGCATTTTGAAGTGCATAGTGAACTTCAAGCATTTCCACCATGAAAGTAGACTTTCCACTTGTAAGGTCGTCACTTGCACCGATGCGCGTAAAAATCTGATCAAAGATTGGCAGTGATGCTTTTTCTGCCGGAACGAAACATCCCATCTGTGCGAGAATGATTGTGAGAGCCAATTGTCTCATATAAGTGGATTTACCAGACATATTTGGCCCGGTAATCAAAAGAATATTCGTCGATTCATCCATATCCACATCATTTTCAACGTACATTTCATTTTCAAGTAACGTTTCTACGACTGGATGTCTTCCATTAACGATATGAATATTTTTTTCTGCAACATGTTCAGGCATGACATAGCGATGTTTCATTGAAACCGTTGAAAAGGCATTCAACATATCTGTTTCAGATATTGCTTTTGCAAGTTCTTGTAAAGCAGGAATTTCTTTGTTCGCTAAATCTCTCAATTCCAAAAACAAGTCATATTCCAATTTAATGGCATCATCCAGAGAACCGATAATTTGTTGCTCTTTGAGTTTCAATTCAGGCGTGACAAACCGCTCTGAATTCGACAGGGTTTGTTTTCGAATATAGCCGAATTCATCTTTGACTTGATCCATTTGCCCTTTGGAAACTTCTATATAATAACCGAAAACACGATTATATCCAATTTTCAACTTTTTAATTCCTGTCCGTTCTCGTTCTTGGGTTTCAAATGAGTCGAGCCAGTTTTTTCCGGTAGTACTGTCTTCCTTAATCAAATCAAGTTCCTTTGAATAACCATGTTTGATAAATCCGCCTTCAGTAATAGATAGTGGGGGGTTCTCGACAATGGCACTTTGAATTCTATCTTTGAGCTCTTTGATTTCATTCATTCTAGAAGCCAGCACAAGTGCGTATTCATTATCTAAACTCTTCAGGACTGATTTAATATCAGGAACTGCTGATAATGACCTTGCAAGATGCGTAAGGTCTTTTGCATTGGCATTTCCAAAGGAAAGCCTTCCGATGATTCTTTCAAGGTCATAGACGATCTTCAAATGATTTTTTAATTCTTCTTGGAGTATAAAATGATCATTGAGCGAACTGACGAAATGGTATCTCTTATGAATTAAGTCCTTGTCCACAAGTGGCCTTAAGATGTTTTGCTTTAATGTTCTAGACCCCATTGCGGTTTCGCATTCATCTAGAAGCCAAAAAAGTGTTCCTTTTCTATTTTGAGCCCTTAATGTTTCAGTCAACTCAAGATTTCGTTTTGAATTGTTGTCAATTCTTAAATAGGTTGTAGATTCAAACAATTGAACTTTTTGAAGATGTAGGAGTTCACGCTTTTGCGTTAAAAGCAAGTAGCTTACAAGTCTACCAAAAGTTTTGATCAAATCTTTATCATAGATATCTAATATGAGGTTTCTGTAAAAAAACGGAACTGTCGTATCGTCATGAACTGAAACGGTCAATTCATAAGAATCAAGATATGGTTTTAATAGCGACTGATGAAATTCACTGCCAATTACGAGTTCTTTTGCGTTCAAATTCATAATTTCACTGAAAAGAAGTTCAATTTCTTTTGGCATTGTGACGATTGAATTCTGGCCAGTTGATAAATCAGAATAGCCCAAAAGATAGCGATCAGCCGATTCGGAGACAGAACAGATGAAATTGTTCGATTTTTCGTCAATGGTTCCTTCTTCCATCAAAGTGCCAGGCGTAAGAATTTTGATAACTTCTCGTTTGACAATGCCTTTTGCGAGAGAGGGATCTTCCACTTGCTCTACAATTGCGACTTTATATCCTTTGTCAATCAGCTTTTGAGAGTAGATGTTGACCGCATGATAAGGAACACCGCACATTGGGACGCGCTCTTCTTGACCTGCATCTCTTCCCGTTAAAACAATTTCTAATTCTTTTGATGCAAGAATTGCATCTGAGAAAAACATTTCATAAAAGTCCCCAAGTCGAAAAAAGACTATAAAGTCAGTATAGTCTTTTTTGATTTCAAGATATTGTTGCATCATTGGTGTATAGGACATTATGTCTATATCTTTCAAAGCAATCACCTACAAAGAGTTATTAGATTACCAGAATACTGGGATTCCAAAGGGTGGTACTCCATTGTTTATATAATAGAGATATGAATATCCAACAAATCCTAGAACGGCAATAATTGCGATAAAAATCAGGACCGTAACCCAGCTTCTTGTTCTTCTCCGTTTTTTGTATTTTTTGATGATTTGGTTAATCTTTTCGTCGAGAAGCTCTTTCTCTTCTTGAGAAACATCTACTAGTTCTTTGTGTGCAATTTCAAGTTTTTTCTCTTCAACGGGCTCGAGAACAGGCTCCTTGGTTTCCTCGATAGGTTTCGGTTCTTCTTTTTTAACTGGTTTCGGTTCAGAAGCTGGTTTTACTTCAATGATTGGTTCAACCACTTCTTCTTCAACGGGTTCTACAACTTCACTGAGTTCTTCTTCTTTTATTTCCTCAACCTTTTGAACTTTAGGGACAGGTTTTTCTATGATTGGTTCAATAATAGGCGCAGCGGGAACGAATTCCTCTTCTTCTTGGAGAGAATCTGGAACCTCAATTTCTGGTTGAGGTTGTACGACGTCTTCAGTGACGGGAATGTCTTGATCAGTTCCTTCAAACAGAATCGTATCGATTTTCACTGCATCAAGATCACTTGCCAATGGGATTGTATAATCATGATAATCTTTTATGATTTCTTTGTGGTACAAGTGAAGGTCAAATATGATGTATTCAACCATATCGCTCTTTTTGAGGTCAATCGAGATATTAAATCCTTTTTCTTTCGCATAAATTTCAAGTTCTAGGACGCTTTTATCATTAAGCAACTCTGCTTCTTGCGGCGAAAGACGGAATCTACCTTCTAAAATTGCAATCAGCTTTGACTTGTTGACACGACGTGGAACTTTGACTCCATATTTTTCACCAAGTCCACGCAAATCGCCTAATGTACAAGTATGGACGAGAACTTCTTTTAATATTTTTAGACTGACGCCATCAAGATAACCCGATGGTTCAAAGAAAATATCTTCAAATAAAACTTTAAAATTCTCATATTTGATCTTTTCAAAATCGACGGCATACTTATATTTTAGTTTTTCAAGTTCATCAAAGAAATTATTTTTAAGTTTATACAAGTCTCTGTTCAAAAATAAGAAATTGAAAAAGATTTCCTTGTACTTGGCTGCGTCAAAGTCAAGATTAAAATCCGTAATTAGCTTTTCAAGCAAAAAAACGGAATATTCGTTGTATCCACGTAAACGGTATTTTAATTCATCGGAATACGTTTCATATAGCTTGTTTTGAAAAACCTTGGAATAGATGGTTTCCCTTAATACAAACCGATGAACATAAATCGGGATTGTGATTTTAAAGTGTTGCAAGAGAGCTGCCATGTCCTCTGCAGGAATCACCGATAGTGTTTTCGAGTAAGCAAAATAATCATCTAGAGTTTTCAATTTACTCATAGTCTCACCCTTTTCTTTGTCTATATTATTATACTACTATAAAAAAAAAGATATTTCAATAGATAAGAACGAAAATTTAGCGATTTCCACAGTTTTTTTACATTCTGTTTTTTAATGTTACAAGATGTCGTTTTGAACTTAAAAACACAATAGAAAAAGAATTACCTAAATATGGGGAAATTTAGGTAATTCTTGAATTGAATTAATGGATTCGTTAAAAATGTCTTCGACCGTGTGAATGAGATTGTTGAATTCATCCAAGTCAGTCAAATACTCATGGATCAGTACATCACTTGTAAGTTCAGCCAATTTCCGCTCATACTCGAGTCTTACTTTTAAAGCGGATTCACTTTGACCCTTGAATTCATGTCCAACAAGTTTTTTTTGAGTTTCTAAAATTTCTTGATATCTAGACAAATATAACGGATTTGATTCTATTTTAGCTTTCATTTGAATCAAATGGTTGTATAAGTCTGATTTGTTTAGCTTTTCTACGAAAGCATCCATCTTATCCATGAAGTATTTCACCTGTCAACGACCAAGTCTTTGCATCAATGATTTTCAACTCTATCAGTGATCCAACAAGATTCATATCGCCTTGAAAATGGACTAGCTTGTTATGTTTCGTATACCCACTCAGCATCATTTCATTGGTTTTGGAGTGCCCTTCAACCAATACCTCAACAGTCTTGTTTAAAAATCGAAGATTACCACGCTTAAAGCCATCATTGATGATTTTATTCAAACGATACAAACGTTTTTTCTTGTCCTCCATCAGTGTAAAATCCTCTAGTTTAGCGGCTGGAGTTCCACTTCTTGGTGAGAATACAAAGGTATATGCACCCTCGAAACCAGCCTTTTCCACCAAATCAAGGGTTTCTAGAAAGTCTTCTTCAGTTTCGCCAGGAAAACCGACGATGATGTCAGTCGTAAGGGAAACACCTGGTATTTTATTTTTGATTTCTTGAACTGTTTTCAAGTAGGATTCTTTTGTATATTTTCGGTTCATCGCCTTCAAAATCTTATTTGATCCGGATTGAACTGGTAAATGAATATATGGCATTAGATTATGGCCTTTACTCAATGAATCAATAATTTCAGAAGAGAAATCCTTTGGGTGTGAGGTTGTGAAACGGATTCTTGGAATATCCAATTGAGACAAATCTTGAAGCAAATCGGAAAAACGATATTCTCTTGACTCGAAGTCAAGACCATACGAATTCACGTTTTGACCGAGTAAAGTGACTTCTTTGTACCCTAGTTCAATTAAAGATTTAACTTCAGCAATGATATGTTCAGGAAGTCTAGAACGTTCTTTCCCTCTTGTATAGGGAACGATGCAATAGGTACAGAACTCATCGCATCCGAACATAATATTTACCCATGCCTTGAACCTACTGTCTCTTGCGGAAGGAACATCTTCTACTATATCTCCTTCAACGGACATTACCTCTACAACTCGCCTTTTCTCTTTCATAACAACATTCAAATATTCTAATAATTTATGTAAGTTATGCGTTCCAAAAATAATGTCTACTTGTTTATAAGTCTTTAAAAGTCTCTCTACAATCACTTCTTCTTGAGGCATGCAACCACCGACTGCGACAATCAAATCAGGGTTCTTCAGTTTCATCGATTTATATCTTCCAAGTTCGCCAAAGACTTTTTTTTCAGCATTTTCGCGAATAGCACAAGTATTGATGATAATCAAATCAGCTTCTTCTTCAACGAAAGTTTCTTTAAACCCTTGACTCTCAAGTAAACCCTTGATTTTCTCACTGTCAGCGACATTTGCCTGACAACCATGTGTCTGGATACAATATCGTTTTCCATCTCCCAAAAGCGAATCAAATGCCGTTGGCGAATACTCCAAAACGGTCGTTTCTGTTTTGGATCGTTTTCTAGCGTCTTTCAAGATTGGTTTGTTGAATAATTTATCTTCCATAAGAATCACCTTGCTTTAGTATAGTAGATTTAGAGTTTTTTTTCAAATCATTCGTTAAAAAAGCGTTTATGGAGGCCCATAAACACTTTTTACTTATTCAAAAATATTAATTCGTTCAATCTTATTTTGATACAAATCCAACAAAACTGCATTGAACTGAAGAGGTCCATCATTTTCTGGGTTGACTCTTTCGGGAACGCCGGTTAAAAACTTCCTGATTCCTTGTTTAATCTCTCCGCCGATAATTCCATACTTCACGCCAGTCATCCCAACATCGCTGATATATAGCATTCCTTTTGGGAATACGACATTATCGGCCGTTGGGACGTGGGTATGGGTTCCAACCAGTGCAGATACCCTACCATCCAAGTAGTTCGCAAGAGCGTATTTTTCGCTTGTTGCTTCTGCGTGAAAATCCACGATAAAATAGTCGCTTTTTACAGCTTGTAAGAGTTCATCCATTCTTTTGAAAGGACTGTCGATTTGGTCTCTCATGAAGACCCTTCCAAGTAAATTGACAATGGTTACGATTTTCCCATTATAATTGAGACTAACATAATCGTTTCCAATTGTTCCTTCACCATAATTGGCGGGTCTGCATACATTAGGATAACTTAGTACAGCGACAGAGTCTTTTTTTGAAAACGCATGGTTTCCAAGCGTAATCGCGTGTACACCCTTTGTCATCAAATCTTTGTAGATGGATTCAGTGAGACCATTGCCTTTCGCAATATTTTCACCGTTCACGATGACTAGATTCGGTTTATATTGTTGTTTGACTTGAAGATAGTACTTGTCAAAGGCTTCTCTCCCTTTGTCCATATATACATCTCCGATAAAAAGTACTCTCATAGGATCTCCTAAAAATCATAGCCTCCCAAAATGGAAGGCTAAGTATTTATTTTGCAATGTCCTGAGCACGAGTCTCACGGATAACCGTGACTTTAATTGTACCAGGATAACTTAATTTCTCTTCTATTAATTGCTTGATTTCTCTAGCGACAAGATGCGTTTTCTGATCATCAATTTCATTTGGCCTGACAATAACTCTAACTTCACGTCCAGCTTGAATCGCAAATGCTTGTTCCACGCCTGCGACGGATGTTGAGATTTCTTCAAGTTGGGTCAAACGTTTGATGTAATTTTCTAAGGATTCGCTTCTTGCTCCAGGTCTTGCTGCTGACAACGCATCAGCTGCAGCTACCAAGACTCCGATCACTGTTTTCGCTTCAACATCACCGTGGTGAGAACTGATAGCGTCAATTACAGCTTCGTGTTCATGATACTTATTTGCGAGTTGAATTCCGATGTCGATATGTGAGCCTTCCATTTCATGGTCGACTGCTTTACCGATATCATGAAGAAGTCCTGCGCGTTTGGCAATCACTTCATTCTCTCCGAGTTCAACTGCTAACTTTCCACTCAGAAAAGCAGTTTCAATCGAGTGACGTAAAGCATTTTGACCATATGAGGTTCTAAAATGCATTCTTCCGAGCAATTTAACTAAGTCTGGGTGCATTTTGCCTACACCAGTTTCGAAAATGGCTTTGTCTCCCATGTCACGAATGAATTGGTCGACTTCAACTCTGGTCTTTTCAACGATTTCTTCAATTCTAGCCGGATGGATTCGGCCATCCGTAATTAATGTTTCTATGGTTCTTTTCGCGATTTCTCTACGAACCGGATCAAATCCGGACAATACGACCGCTTCAGGAGTATCGTCGATAATCAAGTCTACACCAGTCAAAGCTTCGATGGTGCGGATATTACGACCTTCTCTACCAATGATTCGACCCTTCATTTCATCGTTTGGCAGGTTAACAACACTTACGGTTGTCTCTGCAGTTACGTCTTGAGCGTATTTCTGAATGGCAAGCGAAATGATTTCTTTTGCAATTTTGCTTGCGTCTTGTTTCGCGGTATCTTCACGGTCGCGAATGTATCTGTCAATTTCAACAGCCATTTCTTCTTCGACTCTAACCATGATGACTTGTTTTGCTTGTTCTTCTGTAAAATTGGCAATTTCTAATAATTTAGTGTTCTGTTCTTGAATAATGCTTTCCAGTTTGCTGGCCTTTTCCTCAATAGCGTTTTTCTTTTGATCCAAAACTTCTTCTTTACGATCTATATTTAGTTCACGTTTGTCTAAGTTAACTGAACGGCGTTCAATTAACTCCTCGCGTTGTGTTAGTTTTTTTTCCAATTCTAACACAATCGATTTTTTCTCTTTAATTATTTTATCGTTTTCTAAATTTAGATTATAAATTTCTTGTCTTGCTTCTAACAGTTTCTCTTTTTTAATTTTTTCCGCTTGTGAGTTTGCTTCGTCAATAATGTTTTGAGATTTATTCCGTGCAGTTTGAAATCCTTTTTCAACTACAATAACACGGAGGATAAACCCAATTAATCCACCGACAACTAAGGCTAACAAAATGAAAATAATAATTTCGAGTGGTTGCATAATTATTACCTCCGTTTTGATTTAGTTGTTTTATATCAGTGTATCGCATGCTTGCGATACTAAAAATATACATCCTAAAATACGATATCTATTATACATTAAAATGACTTTAGAGTCAAAGAGAATTTCTTGAGATTTCTGAACGGACGCCAGCCCGTAAGGTTTATAGCGGTTTTATCAAAAAAAAAGAAAAACTCATAATGAGTCTTTCTATTTTTTTAACAATTTTTCTCTTAATTGAAGTTCCAATGAATTTGCTAATTCTTTGTTTTCTTCCAAATATTTTTTAACATTTTCTCGTCCTTGACCAATCTTCTGATCTTGATAAGAGAACCAAGAACCGCTTTTCTTAATCAGTTCATTTTCAACTGCCAAATCGACGATTTCACCAAGTCTTGAAATCCCGTGACCGAACACAATGTCAATCACGCAAGTTTTAAAAGGAGACGCTACTTTATTCTTAACGACTTTCACTTTGGCTTGATTACCAACAATGTCAGTACCTTCCTTGATTTGTTCGCCTCTTCTAATTTCTAAACGTATCGAAGCATAGAACTTCAGTGCTCTACCGCCAGGCGTCGTTTCAGGGTTACCAAACATGATACCAACTTTTTCGCGGATCTGATTGATGAAAATCGCGATACAGTGCGATTTAGATAATACGCCTGAAAGTTTTCTCATCGCTTGGGACATAAGTCTTGCTTGAAGTCCGACATGGGAGTCTCCCATTTCACCGCGAATCTCAGCTTCTGGTACCAAAGCAGCAACAGAGTCGATTACAACGATATCAACAGCGCCGCTTCGAATCAGAGCCTCTGCGATTTCCAAGCCTTGTTCACCGGTGTCAGGTTGAGATAAAATCAAAGAATCAACATCGACTCCAAGAGCTTTCGCATATACAGGGTCCAGCGCATGTTCTGCATCTATGAACGCCGCATAACCATTTCCTTTTTGAACTTCCGCGATTGCGTGAAGAGCAAACGTCGTCTTTCCTGAAGATTCAGGGCCATAGATTTCGATAATTCTTCCGCGAGGATATCCACCGACTCCGAGTGCGACGTCAAGTGCGATTGAACCACTTGAAATGGACTCAACATTTAAGTTGGTTTCCGTTTCCCCTAAAATCATTACAGCGCCTTTACCGTATTCTTTTTCGATTTCTTTCAAAGCAATATCTAGACTCTTTCTTCTTTTCTCATCTGCCATGGTGGCCTCCTAAATACATACGTCTTCAAATAATGATACGTTATTATCGTTTGAATTCTTTAAATAGATTCTAAAATGATGTTTTTGTTCTTCATAAAATAATCAAACCCCGATATCAAGGTCATTATAACACTTAAGCCAACTAATATTATTCCAAGGATATCAAATATGGTATGACTGACATTCGGTAATACAAATAAGTAGTACGTAATTGTCGCCATCGTCAAGGCGGTTTTATATTTACCAAGGTTCGAAGCTGCGATGATTTTTCCACCACCAACTGCGACAAGCCGAATTGATGTCACAATAAATTCTCTAGCTAAGATGATGATTGGAACCCAAAAAGGCATCCACATCGTTGAATCAAATCTGAAATTGTCTGCAAGGATTAACAGCGCGGCCATCACAAGTAGTTTATCAGCCAATGGATCGATAAACTTTCCAAAAGTTGTCACAATGTTTCTTTTTCTTGCAATTTTACCATCCAGGTAATCTGTAAAGGAAGCAATGACGAAAATGATTCCCATAATCAGGTAAACCGGATTGCCAATCAAATCTTTTAATAAATAGATGATAATCATGACTGGAACTAAAATGATTCGAATCATTGTTAATTTATTCGGTAGGTTCATTCTTTCACCTCTATGAATATTATACCATAATATTGATTTTTAAGGAATAAATTAGATGATAAAAAAGCAACGAAAACGTTGCTTTTTGGATTATTCTTCTTCTTGAGGCAATAATACATTGTGGAAGATTTCTTGCACATCATCTAGTTCATTCGTCATGTCGATGAAACGTTGTAATTTTGCTTGGTCATCTTTGCTAATCTCAATATACTCTTGAGGAAGGTACGTGACCATGTCTTCTAGAAATTCCAACTCTTTTCCCGTCTCTAGCAATGCATCTTTCATGTGGTCTAGTTCATGAGGCGCACCTGTAATCATGACGACGCCGTCTTCATATTGTAAATCAGTGACTTCACACTCAGCAGACATCAATACCTCGAGAGCTTCGTCCTCCGTAATACCTTCAACGCTGATTTTAGAACAATAAGTATACATGTAAGTGACACTGCCAGCAACGCCTAGTTTGCTACCAGTCTTGGTAAAACAAGAACGAACTTCTCCGAATGTTCTGTTGACATTGTCTGTCATACATTCAACGATGAGTGTACATCCGCCTGGTCCAAATCCTTCATACCGGATTGGATAATAATCTTCTCCTGTTCCACCTTTTGCCTTTTCTATATTTCTTTTAATGACATCTGCTGGAACTTGGTTTTGCTTTGCTCTTATGATGACGCGTTTTAAAGCTAAATTGTTATCTGGATCGGACTCACCATTTTTGGCAGCCATGTAGATTTCTTTCCCGAATTTAGCATATAATTTACTCTTCATTGCACTTGTTTTTGCCATTGATGCTGCTCTTACTTCATGGGCTCTTCCCATATTTATTACCTCACTTATGATTATTTTTTTAGAATTGTTTTATCAGGTAAAAGATCTACTTTACCTGCTTTAAACAAACCGCCCAAAGCCCTTTTATAAGCTGATTTGCTCATCTGAAAGGCTGACATGATATCTTCTGGACTGGATTTGTCTGTGAAACGCATTTCACCGTGATGACTGTTAATGTATTCCAAAATAATTTCACCGTCACGGCTAATCATTTTTTCTTTTTGTTCGATTAAGCTTCCAGTATATTCCATATTCGGATTTTGCTTGATGATTCTTGGTTGAACAAATTGCCCCAATCGGTAAGCAACTCTCATATTGTTCAAATGCACGAATATTTCATCTCCACGGTTCGAAAAACACACGATACCGTCTTCCAACAAAAACAATACTCTAGCTTCAACAGTATCTCCAGATTCTAAAGGCCTTGTTGGTTCCTCGAAAAAATGTGAGATTTGTTTTCTTCCTATGATTTTAGCAAATATATGAGATTTCCGTTCTTTGATAGAAACGAACAATTGATCTCCAATTTGTGGCCACAAGTCAAGTTCAAAAGGTAAGTCGTCCTTTGAAAGTAATAAATCTTTCACAAGTCCGTAATGCAAGAATACCCCATATTTAGGATTCACCGAAACCACACTCAAAAAGCCAGGGTGTTCAATTGTAATTAGTGGTTCCTTTGTAGATGCGGTGGGCCGTCCAAGATTGTCGACATAGATGAAGACTTTAATGACTTCGCCGGGTTCATATGCTTTTTCTGCTTCTTTTTTGTGAAGAAAAATCTCTTCTGTTCCATCAGTTAGGATATACGCAATATCGCTTTCTCTGACGACGGTAAGCAGATTATAATCGCCTAGAATCATACAATGACACCTCTTCCCAAGGGTACAAAGATTAACAAGAATTTACGAGATAAAATATGATTCTTTAAGCCAACTGGATCATTTTGCCAAAACGAAAAAAACACAAATCCAATAGATTTGCGCGACTTCTTTGGCTTGTTGAATAAAGAATCTTTCATTTTTCTCATAACCTGCTTCCAATTTCAAAACCTATTATATCAAATCAGAGCCCATTTGTCTATCAAAATAGAGAGACTAGATTCATTTGTTTTTCCTTTTGAAAAGAATCCGAACATAACCGTTTAATCTTTCATTCATCTCAAAAAAAAGCTACATTTCATCGAATGTAGCAGTTTTTAGAAAGCGTCGTATACAATTCCAAAATTGTTCCATGATATGGATTAATGATTTCTTTTTCAAAAATCGGTTCTTCATGGCTACTATCTTGCAAGAGCATTTGCTCTGTAGTGTTCTTCTTCCGTGTAATAAAATCAATCTTTGACAATAAAGGTGACTCTACACCGATATATTGAATACTGACTTTGTTTTCCATAAGATCATCTCCTAATCCAACTTCAGTATAATACGTAAATCATCAATAGTCACGCAACGGATGGTTGCATTTTTTTTCATAAAAAAAGCGTAATTGTGAGATTACGCTTTGAATGATTATACGTGATGTCTTCCTTCAAACTTGCGAATGTATTCACGCAGTGATACATTGTCATATAACCAACCTTTTTCAAGTGCGGGCAAGATATAGTTTGAGAATAAATCAAGGAGTTCTCTTTCTTCTTTTGCCTGCGTCACGAATACAACGTTGAATCTTTTGTTGATGACGATATATTGTTTAAGCCAACCAGCGGCTCTATAGTCTCCGAAGTCATTCATCCAAAACTGATATCCGTATCCGTATTGGTCTCTAGGATTATCCCAGTTTTTGGTGGATATGTGGCTAACGCCAGCTTCTTTCAAATATTCTTTTGATACGATCTGAGTATCTCTCCAAACGCCTTCATTCAGTAACAAGAGTCCAAATTTGGCCAAATCAATCGTATTAAGTTTGATTCCAAAAGCACCCATCGAAATTCCATCAAGGCTGTCCCAAACGGGTTTATTAATTTCCATCACATTATAGAGAACTTCTTCGAGAAAGTCATTGCAAGATTTTCCAGTGACCTTCGTTACGATAGCGGATAAGATAAAAGTTGCGGAATTGTTATACATGAATACTGTTCCGGGTTCATGAATCAAATTAACATGAAAGAATTTGTCAATCGCATTGTCTTTCGGAGAAAGATCCTGTAAGATGTCTTGTTCTTGACCAACACTCATGGTGAGCAGGTGTTTGATTGTTAACTTCTCATATCCAGGAGATGGATTTTGAACATCTTTCTTGAAATAATCAAGAATGAAATCATCGAGTTTCAACTTGCCTTGATCTTGACAAATACCAATGGCGATTGAAGTGAACGATTTTGAAATTGAGTAGATTTCTTCATTATGGAACCTGTAAAAGCCTTCAGCATATGCATCAAAAACCTTTGCACCATCTTTGAGGAGAATCATCGAATGAATATCGAAATTTTGTTTCTCGATGAAGTCAAACATGTCGGCCAGTAAACCCTTTTCGATATTGGCGTCTCTACATGACGCTTTTTCAAATTCTTTGTGTGGAAAAACCATAGAGTACCTCCCTTGTTCTATTTGATTAAAGTATATCATATTCAAACTTAAAAAAAATCAATTTGATGAATTTAACTTGAAAAAATCATCTAATCCTCACATTCAAAAAAAGAATCCGTCATGAATCCATGACGGAACTTTACGATCTTACGATTCTTTTCTTTTTTAGATATCTTTCTTCTTCGCTGAAGATGCATCCGCAATACTTTTGCATATAGAGTGGCAACTCGCGTGCAATTTTCTGTCCTTCTTTGAAAAATGGCCGTAAATCGACATAATGAAAAGGAATTCCCTCTTCTTTTGAAATTCGTTCGCAAGACGCAATCAGCAAATCATGAAGTTGATAAGGGCTGATAAGCAAAGTCGTTGAGAATGCGTCGAATCCTCTTTCTCTCGCTTCGATTGCTGTCTTTCTGATTCGTACTTCATAACAGAAATCGCAACGATTTGCCAAATCTGAAATAACATTTTTTGTAAACATTTCAAGTCCATACTCGTCGTTTTCAATCAATTCCAAATCAACTGTTTTAGCATATTCTCGTAAGGCATTCAATCTGGATTTATATTCGGTAACGGGATGAATATTCGGATTATACCAATACCCCGTTAACTGATGCCCTTGTTCCCTCATGACCTTGATGGACATGACGCTGCAAGGAGCACAACAGATATGTAATAGAATTTTCATAAATTCCCCCTAAATCATCATCAGCTTTTCGACCGCTTTCGAACACTTCATTTTAGCAGAAGTCTCGTAATAGTTCCGAGCTTTTTTTTCATCTTTTTCAAAACCGTATGTGCCATCAAAGTATAGATTTCCAAGTTCATAATAAGCTTCACCAAGATCGTTTTGCTTGATTGCTTTTTGAAGCCAAGCATATGCGTTCTCAAATTCTTGGTCTTTCAGTAATTGATACATGATGAGCATATGGCTCGATAAACCTGCAGATGCAGCTCTTTCGGTCCAATATCTAGCGGCTCTATCCGATTTTTTAACACCTAATCCCTGAGAAAAGGCTTCTGCAATGTAAGCCATCGAGAAAAGTCTGTTCGTTGAGGAACTGTCTGAATCATTTAAATATTCTAAAAACATTGATAGAGCTTTTTTAATTGTTTGGAGTTGCTTTTTGCTTGGCTTACGCGATTTCTTCACTTCTTCAAACAATAAAGAAGCATACTTAAATTTCGCTCCAATGTTTCCCGCATCAATCGCTTTTTCAAACGCTTTTTCTGCGAGGTTAATACTTTGCTTGGTTCCGATTCCCTTTTCGTGGAAAATACCCAACCAGTAATAAGCTTGATTATTTCCTTTGGCAGATGATTGTTCCATATATTGATATGCCAGATCATTCGTAGATGACAAAATTTGATTGCGATAGTGTAATAATCCAAGATTCATCAGTGCTTCGCTGTCATTTTGCTTTGCGGCCTCGAAATAATAATCTTTGGCAGCCTCGTAATTAGCAGGATGCAATGCATCAGAACGCTCGATGTCTCCTAGTTTTGTAAGTGCATTCGGATAGTTTTTCATTGCGGCATATTTTAATAATTCAGATGCTTTTTCAACGTCTTGGGGTGTACCTTTGGCATATAAATAACAAAGTCCCATGCCATACGCTCCAACCTCGTCATGAAGTTTTTCGAGGATTTGGAAGTAATGGAATGCTTTTTCATAATTGGATTTCGTGATTGAAGATCCATGATAATATGTCAATGATACATTTCTTAAACTGGGGATATCATTGGTTCTAGCTAGAAGTTCTTCATAGTAAAAAGACATTTCTTTTAAATGAGAAACAGATTTTTTAGAAAAATAGGAATGTCCTGTATCATAGAGCTTCTTAATCGTAAGAATCGCTTCTTTGTGAAGATGAGTCGCTGCTTTATCTAGCCAATGAAGAGCGGATTCCATATTTTTTTGATTTTGTTTTGCGGAAAGGAAAAGAACGCCAAGTTGATACATTCCTTCCGTGTTACCCATGTCAGCGGATTTTTGGAAATACTCCCATGCTTTTTTCGGGTCTTTTTTGGTTCCAATTCCCTTCATATGGTAATTTGCTAAGATGTTATATCCATCAATGTCGTTTTGAGATGCAGCTTCGGATACGTATTTGAAGGCTTTGGATTTGCTCTTATGCATTCCAACACCATCAAGGGCCATTTCCGCCAATAAAAGAGCTGCTTTAGAATATCCAAGAGAAAGAGATTTTTGTAAGTTTATGACGGCTTCCTTATAATCGCCTTTTTCAACGAAGTAACGACTGACATTATAGTATCCAATAGGGTTCTGTTGATCAGCTGCCTGTTTGAAATAAGAATACGCGATTTCGATGTTTTTATCCATCTTAAGACCAGTGAAATATGCTTCACCAATATCATTGAGTTTTTTGGGGTTTTGATCATCACGCATAGATATCACCCCTTAATTCTTTCAATTCTTTTTCTGCAAGAGGATGTCCCTTTTCTTTTGCTCTTGTATAAAAGGACTCTGCCATTAGAAAGTTTGAAAGACAACCTTCGCCACTTTCATATCTTTTACCTAATAAGAAAAACGCTTCCGGGTCATTTTTCTCGGCGGCTTTCATAAGATATTCAAATCCTTTTTGATTTGATTTTTCGACGCCTTCACCTAAGTCATACATTTTTGTCAATTGATGGTAGGCTTGAACTAAACCTTCTTTGGCTGCAATTTCCAAATAAACCAAGGAGTCTGCATAACGGCCCTGTTGGTAAAGTTCTTTTCCAATTCTGTAGATATCTTCAGCTTTTCTGACATCTGTAGAGGACTTTGAACCTAAAAGTCTAAACTGGTTCATTGCATCTGAAGACCCGACCATTAAAGCCTTGTTTAGCCAAAGATGAGCTGATTCGATGCTTTTCTTAATACCAATGCCAGAAAGATAGGCCATGCCAATCTTGTAAAGTGCAAGAGGATGATCTTTCTTTGCACACTCGACGTAAGCTTCCAAAGCTTTTTGAGGATTCTTCTCCTCGATGATGCCTTCTTCGTAGTAGTATGCAACTTTCAAACCAGAGTCAATGTGCCCTTCATGGAATGCTGCACTAAAAAACTCGAATGCTTTTTGATTGCTTTTTTCTAGATACCTTCCCTGTTCATGCATGATTCCTAGCATATAGGCTGCATCGGGATTACGCTCTGCCCTTGCTTTCATGAAGAGTTGATAAGCTTCTTTGTCATTGGGCTTCACAGCGTAACCGTAGTAATACATCATTCCCATATAATATAACGCTAGAGGATTTGATAGCCTAGAGAATTTTTTGAATGTCGAAAGAGCTCGTTCATATTGACGAACTTGGTACTGATTAATCGCTTCTTGTAGTTCAGGATGTTGATCCAAAGGTATCGCCTCCTATAGAAATATTATATCACACTTGTTTCGAAAGAAATTCAATGATTTCTTTTAGAGATACAAGTCTAGATAGACTTTGATTCATTCCGCCACTTCTATTTCTTTTCAACCACAATATTTGATGTGTTTGGATGATTTTTTGTGCTAAATTAGAATCATCGGATGATAAGGGAAGTCCATGAATTATCTTTTTTTGAAAGTTAATTGATAACGCCATCATCGAAATACAATTGTTAATCTCATCGGCTTCCAAAGAATCATAGCTCTTCAATAATTCTTTCTGATTGAGTATCAGTTTTAAAATATCATCCATTGCTTTATCTGTCATTGGTCTTGATAAAATCGATTGTTTCAAAAAATCACTTCGTAATGCAATAGGAGTTCGTAAATCCGGATCTGTAAACATCATCGTTTGGAATACCAGAGTTGAATTGTATACATATTGATTTTCAAGTTCGGAGTATGTAGAAAGTTGATGAAGAATCGATGAAAGACCCTTTTGTTTGAGGATAAACACGTCTAGCCACTCGTTTAATTCGTTTTGAGTTGGCTCTTCACCCCAAGAACATCCGGCATGATATAGATATCCTCTGTAGCTGAAAGGATGGTATTGAAGATGACCAAAATCACCCCAGTCCGTCGTCATAACACCTAGTCCTTGATACTTTTTGGCTGCTTGATTTGCGCCAAGAGTTGTTGCCAACATGTCTTTGTTTCTTGATGCGAAACTATTCCATGAAGATGTTCCCGGTGAAAGCAGAAACTTGACGCCATGTTCACTTAATTCTTTTGTGTGGCGTTCAAATGGGTAATCGTAGTCATAACCCCAATCGCACAAAATAACGTCTTTTGGAAGCAATGAATAGGCTTCAGGGTGATGAATCACTACATCCCCCCACATTAAAGGCGTTAATTGATGGCTTTTTACAAAATCAGAAAGTTTTGAGACATAATTGAGATAGACTTCAACCTTTGAAGTTTTTTCACATTCTTCTTTGCTCTTCCCTTGCCCTAGTTCAAACGGTTCATCGAGATTCATGTTAAAGAATTTTGATTTCGAGCAAACGAGCAGTTCTTCATACATCGTTTCGACCAGCTTCAAACTATCTGGGTTTAGAGGAAAAAGCGTAGATGCTTTGAAATGATGACCCCATGCCATGAACCCGTCTTCTTTTTCTGCCAGATGACGATATTTCTCCAGCGTCAACCAATCTGACATATGCCCCAGCCCATTCATGTTTGGCACAAGATCAATCGAAAGTTTTTTTGCATATTCTTGCAAAAATGTAAACTCTTCTGCGGTCAGTGGCGTCAGGGATTCACCTTCAGGTAGCGCTTTTACAAGAAATGAGAACCCTTCTACATAAAGCTCGAGGTGATTAATCTTCATCAGAGAGAGTTCACTTATTAAAATCATCAATTGATCCATAGAAGGAATCTTGTTTCTGGAAATATCAATCATAACCCCTCTGACTTCTAAATCAGGTGAATCTTGAATTATCATCTCCTGAAGTTCGTCTTGAAGAGCGAGTTGATAAAGAGTATAAAACCCGTAAAGCGCTCCTGAAACGGATGAACTCCGGATTAAGACTTCACTCTTCAAAATACTGATTATAAATTCTTCTTTTTTTAACTCGATATCCAGTACAAACTTAACAATGGAAGATTTTTCATTTAGTTCAAAAATCTCCTTACATTGGATTGGAATTGTTTCAAAATCAAAAGGACAACTATCTTTACAAATTCTAATGGGGAGATTGTAATGAAGTAAATCTCCTGTTATTTTTAACGATTTAACTTTTGGAATCAGATTCATCTTACTTGATCTCCTTTGTGGTTCCCGTAACCAATGAGAATAGATAAGCCTCTACAGGAAGTTTTGTTACTTTTTCAAGATATCTTTGATATCCCTTGATTTGATGAACGTATACGGGGTCACTCACTGATTTGAGTTTATAATCTATAAGCAAGACTTTGTCTTTTAAAATGGCAAAGAAATCAATGATACCGTGGATTTCGAGATTGTCTTGTGTATCAAAAAACTCGACTTCTTGATAAATTTCCAAAGCCTCATTCAGTTCCCGCCCAAAGACATCTATGAATCTTTGAAGTGGGGCGTGGAACTCTTTGCTGACTTTACCGAAAGAAGACTGGACTGAAGAAAAGTCAAAATCTTCGAAGATTTTATGAATTTTCTTTCCATAAACCATCTTCTGTTTCGTCTCATCATCCAACAACTCAACCGTTGTTTTGGATAGGTGTGCCTCTATGATGGTTGAATGGTTTAATTCAAATGATTTTCCTGTCATTAGAGGTATTGAAGGGGCGTGACTGAACTCTTGGTAAGGAGCATTAAGTTGCACAACTCCTTCTTTTATCCAATTACGGGTTAGTTCAACACTTTTCAAGTACCCAACAAAACTTTGAACAGAAAGTCTTTCGTTTTTCAAAACAACTCCAGAATCATTCACTAAAGCCGCTTCATTAAAAAACTCATCCTGGTTTGCGACAAGACTCAATTGCTCTTTCGCTCTAGTCATCGCTACGTAAAGTAATCTTAGTCTTTCAGAACGGTCTTTTCGCTTGCTTCGATCTTTGGCAAGATAATGGAGGGCGGTTTCATAAAACTCCCCATCAAAGGGTTTGGAAATCAATCCATACTCTTGTTTGAAGATGAATGGAGACTTATTTTCTTGGAAATTAAACTTGCTTGAGAGTCCAATGTAATATGTAATTGGAAATTCGAGTCCTTTTGACTTGTGCATCGTCATTAATTTGACTTTATTTTCTTGAAAGTCTACCGTTCTTGCATACTCGATGTCCACTTCTTTTGATACATAGACATATTCTAAATAATCGAGTAAGTCACTAAAATCAAATAGGTCTGCAACTTGTATTTTCTCCATTAAAAAGTCTAAACGCATTTCAGCATCTTGCGGTGATGACAATGTAGATAGTCTTTGATAAAATTGAGTCTCTTCAAGCACATCCATTAGCCATAAATAGACAGGCGTACTTTCAAGCCCTTCAAGCACTTTTTCGATGTTATGATTAATTCCAGATAACTGTGGATGCTTTTTCAGCATATCTAAATCGTGCGCTTGTTCTCCTGTGAGTGATAGTAAGAAATCAATGATTGATTCATCTTCTATTTGATAGATGAACGATCTTGCAAGTCCAAAAATAGTACTTCTAAACTGCTCTTTAAACTTTTGTGAGTCCTTATAGCAAGAAACCAAACGGATGAATTGATGAAGAACCTGAATTTCAGTACTCATCGAAAAAACATCATCACTGACTTTCAAAATCGGGATGTTATATTTGCCAAACTCTTCTTCAATCATGTCAAAGGACGACTGACGGTCACATAAAATCGCAAAATCGCTATATACTGCACTTCTTTTCACTTTTTTCTTTAAATCCATAACTTCAAATCCTGAAATTGTTTTATCAATAATATCAGTCAGTACGATTCTCGTTTCATGCAATACTGGATGAAACAACACGTTTCTTTCTTTTTCTTCGGATTTTGAATAGGTTAATATCTCAACATGACCCGACAAAGAATCATACAGGTCATAGTTCTTGTTACCATAGACTAGAGATTGATTGTCACGATAATCAATTCCGCCAATTTCCTTATCCATTAATGGCATAAATAGTTTATTGATGCCTGAGAGGACTTCTTTTCTTGACCTAAAGTTCTCGACCAGTTCAATCAAAACACCATTTTTTCCTTCAAGATAATCTATGTATTTTTTATAAAAATTATCTGGATTAGCGTTTCTGAAACCGTAGATGGACTGCTTTAAGTCCCCAACCATAAATAGATTATTCTTCTCCAAAATCGTTAAAAGACGCTCTTGTATATCACTTGTATCTTGGTATTCGTCAACCATAATCTCATTGATCTTTGAAACGAACTCTATTCTAATCTCAGGATGCTCCTCAAAAAGGGTTATCGCAAGGTTCATGATGTCTCCAAACCCATATAAACGTCGTTCCATCATAATTTTACTTTTTTCAACGAGATAATCCTTCGCAATTTCAACCATTGCCAAAGAAGATTCTTTGGTTGATAGAATCGAATTCACTAGTTGTTTTGAAGAAACAAACTTCAGATTAACAATCGACTTCTGTAATGCTTTGAAGTCTTTTTTTAATCGTTCATGATAAACCGAAAATTGCGCATGATCAATTCCATCGTCCTTTTTTGCTCTTGGTTTTGAAGGATAACTGAACTGTATCCAAAGATTTAGAGTAGAATCTAAAGAATCACGATGATTGACATCCTCAAGAAATTGATTAAGCGCAAAAAAATAGCCGTCTGTTTTTTCAGGATTTGAATGTTCAAACTGTTTATTGAAATATTTTAAATAAAGACCTAGTTCAATTGATTTAGTGATGATAGATTCTTCTAATTCAATCAGAACTTGTTCAAAGAATTCTTTGGAGAAGTAACGTTGTTCATATCTTTCTAAGAATTTTAGAGGATCTGGAATCAATTCCAGCCCTTTAATCAGTGCCTTAACCCCTTCAATAATCGTTAAATCGCCCTTGTCAAAATATAAATCCACTGTATTTTTAAAACCATCTGTTGGATTTAAATACGCTTTTTCAATCGCATTATTTAAGGCGATTTCTTTTGCCTGATTTAATAAAACTGAATCTGAGATACTGACGTGTGAATCAATATTTAATAGATAACTATAAGTTTTTACTATCTGAAGCGCAAAACTGTCAAAGGTAGAAATAATCGCATTATCGAGATGAGATAACTGTTTCTTTAACTCGGGATGCATTTCGATACGTTCTTTGATTCGATGTTTCATTTCTGTTGCCGCAGCATTCGTGAAAGTTAAGATGATGAGTTCGTCAATGTCAACGCCTTGAAGCAATTTTACAAGAACCCGTTCCGTTAATACCGCAGTTTTTCCGGAACCCGCTCCCGCACTTACTAGCACATTTGACCCCGTTGTGTGAATCGCTTTTAACTGTGCATCGGTAAACTTTTGTTTATTCTCCATCTTCAGTTACCTCCTCTTCTTCGGAGGTTTCAACATACTTATTGTGATTGGCCATAAAACAAATGTTTTGAAAATTGCAATACTCGCAACTCGAAGATTCTTTTTTTCCAGGAGCCACCATTTCAGGTTCAATCTCAAAAGAGCCTGAACTAATTTTGCGAATGACATTCTCTACAAGTAATTCTGTTTGTAAAATATACTGTGAAAATTCAGAACTATCAATGAGTCTTGGTGTATCCTTGAAAGTTCCGTCATTTTTAAGAGACACGGATTTGATATATTCATATGGGGCAAATTTATCTAATATCTCACTGTTTTTAAGACTAAAGCCATCATAAGAATAATAGGATGCCACCTTTTTAGGATTAGTCGTTTTTGGCAGAGAAGCTTTTTGATAATAAAGTCCTGACAATCGAGGTTTTGAATCTTTTAATGACTTCTCAAACAAATAAGCATACATCAATAATTGAATCTGTTTTTGAGATTTGATTTTTTCGATGTCGAAATGGATACTGCCAGTCTTATAGTCAACAATAGCGTAATAATCAATCGTTTCTTTTTCATATTTAAAGATTTGGTCAATTTTGCCCATGATTTCAAACCTTGAATCTGATTTATACTCAAAAGATACATTGTATTCAGACTCAAAAGGAATAAACTTCGATTGTGTTCGAATTTTATGAAGCTCGTATAATGTTTGTTCCATTCGATTCATTAAAATAGGGAAAAAGACATCCCATTTTACGGGAACAGGAAAGTCTGGTAAAGTATTAGAAATCAGTTCGTGAATATCGATTTCGACATTTTTGGTCTGTAACTCAATCAATTTATGAGCAAGGTTCCCATAATAGAGTGCAAAACTGTCTTCAAAAGAATCGAGTTTCAATAAGTTCTTAAGTAAATATCGAAATGGGCATGATTGATAGATTTCCAATGAAGTTGCGGAAATCCTCACATGATTCTTGAGTAATCTATCAATTACATTTTTGGAAAGCATTTGATGTCTTGGGTCATACTCGAATGGATTGATTTCGCGTAATTTATGATGTGAAATACTACGATTCAATTGTCTGTGAGCTGGAAAATAGGCGTAATCAATTGAAATAGATTCTTTCTGCAAATAAGGCCTTTGAAGTTCCAAGTCTGGCAGCTTTCGAACAGAACTGTTGTCTTGTTCATGAAAAAAGACAGTGCACCGTTTCATTTGAGAGATCATAGAGATGATTCTTTTCTCTTCGACTTGATTCAAGTCAAATGTTGTTGGAATCCCCATAATTTCTTTTTCTCGATCAAAAAGAAAATCTTGATCCATTTTGACAAATGGAAGATGTGAATCGTCATAATTCATGATTAAATGATATGCTAAATCATCAGGGTACAATGAAACGCCACTTTCAAGCTTAACGGCTTCATGTTCTTGTCCTTTGACTCTAACTCGTTCAAGTTCAAATAAAATAACCTGAGTCAAAGAATCAAATTCTGTCAAAGGATAACGATTGAGTACAGAGTAGATAGATGCAAGTGCCAAACGATTCCATTCAGAAGTGCTTTTTCTTGCTTCTTGAAGGAGTTCAATCGCAGATTGTACTCCATGAAGCCTTAATTGTTTCAAAAAGGAAATTCCCAAAGGGATTTGTGTAAGTGGAATCCCATTTGTCATTTCATAAGGAATTTTGCCATCTTTAAACCACTTCGAAAGGTGATATTCGTCTTTAGATGAAACGTTCATCACATGAATGTTCTTCGGTTCTACTCCTTCTATGATCAGTTGAGTGATTTTGGAAATTACTGATTCAATTTGAGAAGTGTAATCTAATGTTTTATAGCATTCGATAGACGTTTCGAGATCAGGTAAAAACTGAGTTTCAAATACTTGTATTGAAAAATTCAAGAACCGTTTCGGGACAATGATTGCGTTTGTTTTATAAACCGTTTTATCTTTCATGAATTCAATCAAAGGAAATTCAAGTATTTTGTGACTAATTAGGGATTTCGTCCAAGTCTGAATTGAAACTGCTTTGGATAAATTATATGTTCCTTCAATATCAACATATTCAAAATAGGGAATAATTTGACTAGAAAAAGTTGGAGAAAGTTGAAAGTTTTTCGACATAAATGCTAAGAAGTCATCATTCGTTTTAATCGAAATGTCATCAGTTGTAACGAGTCTTGCTTTTGATAATACCTCTTTTTTTCCGAGCAATCTTAAAAGAAGTTCCTTTTCGGAACGAGATAATAAGATGATGTTGTTAGGATTCGAAATTAAATCGAGCAAAAGCTTCTTTGTCAAGGATCATCCACCCTTTCAAAACTGTGTTTATTATAACAGAATTTTCACAAACAAAAAAGGGTTGAAGTAAAACTTAAACCAAAACTAAAAGAAATCCCCGCCGAGAAACGACGGGGAAATTCTTTGATTATTCAATGTCGATGTATTGTTTTGCTTTTACGTTTGTTCCCTGTTTCGGAACGAAAAGTTTCAAGATGCCTTTCTCGTAGGATGCCTTGATATCTTCTTGAGCGATATCTTCGCCTACATAGAAACTTCTTGCTGCACTTCCAAGGAATCTTTCTCTTCTTAAGAAATGACCCTTATTCTCTTCGATATTCTTTTCTTGAGCGGCTTCAACAGTCAGATAACCATTATCGAGACTGATTTTAATGTCATCTTTTCCATAACCTGGAACGTCGATATCAAGAGTATATCCGTTTTCTACCTCTTGAATGTCTGTACGCATGCAGTTTAATCCGTTCTTAGCAAGTGGTCTTTGGAAGAAGTCATCAAAAAAGTCGTCAAAGAATGGAAGTGAATGAGTTCTTTTTACTAAATTGTTCATACATAGCCTCCTATATATTATAATCGATTTTAGCACTCTTCTATCTTAAGTGCCAACTCTATTATATCACACTTGTTAGCAGTGTCAAGCGTTGAGTGCTAATATTTTTAAATATGAAAACGTTTTCTGATTACTTTAATAAAAAACCGCTGATTTCTCAGCGATTCAATCTTTAAACAATGAAGTGGACAGGTATCTTTCTCCGGTATCAGGGAATACAACCACGATGTTTTTATTTACAAACTCTTCTCTTTGCGCTATCAAGACTGCAGCTTTTAGTGCAGCTCCAGCAGAAATTCCAGTAAATATTCCTTCGATTGCTGGCAACTGCTTTGCATAAGAGAATGCATCTTCGTTGCTGACAGTAATGATTTCATCATAGATACTGGTATCGAGTGTTTTGGGAATGAAGCCAGCTCCAATACCCTGGATCTTATGTGGCCCGGGTTTCCCTCCAGTCAATACTTGGGAATCTATCGGTTCAACTGCAACAATTTTAACGTCTGGATTCTTTTCCTTTAAAAACTTACCTACGCCACTAATGGTTCCACCCGTTCCCACACCAGCGACAAAAGCATCAACATTACCTTTTAAATCATTCCAAATCTCAGGTCCTGTCATTCTGTAATGGACAAGAGGATTTGCTGGATTTTGAAATTGGTAAGGCATATAACTGTTCGATGTATTTTGAACCAATTCTTCTGCTTTTTCAATCGATCCTTTCATGCCTTTAGCACCTTCAGTCAGCACAAGTTTCGCTCCGAAAGCTGTCATGATTTGTCGACGTTCAATCGAAAGCGTGTCCGGCATAACGAGAATGACTTGATATCCTTTCGCTGCACCGACCATTGCTAACCCAATTCCTGTATTTCCACTGGTGGGTTCAATGATTGTAGAATCTTTGTTCAATAATCCTTTCGTTTCAGCATCTTCAATCATTGCAAAAGCTATTCTGTCTTTGACCGAACTTCCTGGGTTAAAGAATTCTATTTTTGCATATATTTTTGCGTTCAACTTATAGAATTTTTCAATTTGATGTAACCGAACGAGAGGGGTATTTCCAATCGTTTTTGTTATATTTTCATAAAGAGCCATATAATACCTCCTAATTCGTTTGTGTTTTAATGACAAGTTCAGGTATCTTAATCGATACTCTTGAATTATCAGGTAAAGAACCCGTAATAAAGACATTACTTCCCACGGTAGAGTTCGAACCTATGACGGTCTCTCCACCAAGAATGGAAGCTCCTGAGTAAATGGTTACGTTGTCTTTGATTGTCGGATGTCTTTTCTTCCCTTTTAAACTTTGTCCACCTTTGGTTGTTAGAGCACCAAGAGTGACACCTTGATAGATCTTAACATGATTTCCGATTTCAGTCGTTTCACCGATAACGACTCCTGTTCCATGATCAATAAAGAAGTATTCTCCAATTATCGCTCCTGGGTTGATGTCAATTCCGGTTTCACGATGTGCGAACTCAGACATCATTCTAGGTAATAGAGGAACATTTAATTTGTGAAGTTCATGAGCCATTCTATAAATTGAAATAGCATAAAATCCCGGGTAACTGACCACGATTTGATCACGATTGAATGCAGAAGGGTCCCCGTCAAAATGAGCATCAAGATCTTTTTGTAACAATGCCCTAACTTCAGGAAGTTTTTTAATGTAATCAATGCATAAAGTACAAGATTTCTTTCTAATTTGTTTATCGCGACCTTCGTCCGCTAAATACAAAAGCGAATATGTAATCTGATCTCTTAATTTTCTGTGAAGTTTTCGAACGATTCTATTTGTATGTAGGTAACTTCCAGTTTCACTCATTGTTTTCTTTGTAAAATATCCTGGAAACATCAATTCCTTTGAAAGCATAATCACTTCTTTCATGACAACATTGGATGGAAGTCTACAAGAGCAGTGATCCTTCTTAATGGGGTTTACTGTATAGTCATTGTATAACAATTTCGTAATTGGTTTATAGTTCATAATTCCACTTCCTTATACATCTATTATAACACGAGAAGTTATCCTTCCTTGTGATATACACTCGAAAAAAAAGACCCGAAGAAATCGGGTCTAGAATCTGAACATAATAATATTTGGGAAAAACAATAGCAAGAATCCGATGATGAGCATAATGATACCACCAATAATGGTTGAGAGTCTTGAATACTTGTTTGAAATTCCACTGACTTGAAACGTAATCATCGCGATAGCAAACACAACAAGATCGTCAATCAGGAAGAAAAAGATATAAATTCCAATGTAGCCATAATAACTTGCGACTGGAAGATTATTGTATGCGAGAATTTGAGTAAAAAGCAAAGGAAGTCCCGCTGAACATGCCAGTTCAACTAGATTGACTGACACGGCAAGTGCAATGATACCGAGTAAAGCAATAATCATTTTTTGTTCTGTAACAACCTTTTTGACGCGATCAAATATTTTTCTCTTTTGGGTTTCGTCCGTGACTTCACATCCGACATCTTTTTTTCTTGAATCTTTGATGAACTTAAAGACGTGATATCCTCCGAACGAAAGCGCAAAAATACCTATGACGAAACGAATCCAAACGACAGTAGTTATTTGAACGGCTATATTCAGCCAAGCAACCATAAACAGAAAATACATGAGCGCAGATGCAAACAAGAAAGTAACGCCCAATATCCACATTTTTTTCTTATCTTTTTGCTGAATGAGCATTGTAATCAGAAATATCAAAACCCACATTGCGCAAGGATTAAATCCGTCAACGAATCCAATGACAACTGCAGCTACGCCTAAGGAGAGTTGGTCAATTCTGACCGGACCAATCAAAGGCAAGTTGACGGTGTCTCCGTCTTCAAAGTTAATGGTATCGAAATCTCCAGGTAAGATTTCTTCTTCGTTCAACATTTTTTGAAAAATGTCAACGTATTCCTGACTTGAATATCTGACAATCAGTTTCTCGATGTCACTTTCCGTCTGACTGTTGAATCCTGAAAGTGCAACTCCACCGATTACGGTATAAGGCGTTAAAGAACTTTCATTTGAGAACACGACTTTGACGTCTTCAAACAACTGATTATTTTCAGTGCTAGAAGTAATTTCATACCTCGTAATCGTCAAGTTGTCGTACTTCGCTTCCATCTGATCTAGATAAAGACCTTCTTCGTAGCAATGTGCACATGCAATATCATAAAAAAAATAAATTTGGACTTGGTTGGTTGCTGCTACTTTGACGTTTAGCAAGGGAAGAACAAGCAAAAATGTCAAAATTAACAGGATACTCTTCATAAATTTCATTTGAGGTATTTTCCTAATGTGGAGATGATTTCTTTCACAGATTTCTCTCCAATCATACGTTCTTTTTCCAAACCAGATACATCATATACAATGACCACAGGAAGAATATGTCCAATTTGAAGAGCTTCCATCTCTTCCAAATCTTCATCAAAATCATAATCAAGGATATCAAATTGTTTCAGTTCTTCAAATGCTTTTTTCCAACGTTTTTTCATCAAAAGGCAACTCGTGCACCACACAACGGTCACTCTAACAATTCTCATGTCAGACCTCCCTTTTAAGACAATCGATAAAATCATTGATTTCTTCTAGTGTTGTTTTATACGATATAGAAACCCGAAACCCTGTACGAGCTCTTTGTTCATCGTTCGTGATTCGATATAAGACTTGAGAATACCCAGGGTTCGCCATACAAGCGGATTGTGTAGATACAAAGATATCATTTCTATTTAATATTTCTTGCATCTCGCTCGAGTCGTGGTTCAATATCGAAAGATTGAAAATATGTGGAATTGAGTATTTATTTGAATTAATGACCACATTTTCAAAATGCGATAGTTCTCCCACCAAATAGTTTTTTAGTTGTAGGACGTGATCAACCTTTTGGTCCAAATTCTCATATGCAAATTCTAAAGACTTTGATAACGACAGAATTAAAGAAGTTGCCGGAGTTCCAGCTCTGTAATTCGTCGTGCTCGTTCCACCCGACATCTGTGCTTCAAGTAATATATTCGGTTTTTTGACCAAAGCACCGATTCCTTTCAACCCATAAAATTTATGAGCCGCAAATGAAAACATGTCGACATTTTCAAAATTCAGTCGAATTTTACCAATCGCTTGTGTGGCGTCCACGTGAAATGCAACATTTGGATATTTTTTTAAGAAAGCTCCAATCGAATCAATATCTTGACAGATTCCGACTTCACTATTGAGCGCACCAATTGAAACGAGGATTGTATCTTCGCGCACCAGTTTCTCCAAATCTTTTAAGGATATACGGCCATTTGAGTGTGAAGGCAGGACATCTACTTCAAACCCTTTCTTTTCCAGGGCATTGAAACATGCGACGACAGATGAATGCTCGTACGGAGATGTAATTAAATGTTTCCCGAGTTCTTTATTCTTATATGCATACCCTTTGATTGCGAGATTGTTCGCTTCAGTGGAGCCACTCGTATAAATGATTTCCTCTACTTTTAAACCTAGTATAGATTTTAAAAGGTTTGTCGATTCTTCAATTGCGAGTGATACTTCTTTTCCAAGCCGATGCTTCGAATTGGGGTTTGCGAAGAAATCACGACTAGCTTGATTAAAATAACCAAGTAATCGTTCGTCAACGGGTGTTGTTGCACTGTAGTCCAAATAGATCATGTTTTTCACTTCCTGTCGTTATGATGTTAGATATATCTAAGAAATTAACTCTATCTTTGATAAATAAAATTTAGTCTATGTAATGAATTGCTTCTTTTAAAACGCCTAATGCGGCCTCATGAATTAATTCTGACGTGGTAGGATGAGAGAACACAGTCTCCTTGATTTGTTCGTAAGAGAGTTTGTTTTTCATCATAATCGTTAGTTGAGAAATCAAATGCTCGCTGTCACCACCGAAGACGATAGCTCCAAGAAGCTGATTGGTATCATTCGCAATCATCATTTTAATGAACCCAAAGCTTTGATTCATTAAAACCGCTCTTCCATTGGCGGAAAAAGGAACCTTCAATATCCGATAAGATACCTCTTCTTCTTTCAGTTGCGTTTCTGTTTTACCAACCGAAGCAATCTGAGGAGTTGTGAAGATCACGCTTGGGATGTAGTCATATTCCATATGCGCAGGTTTCCCAGAAATATGATCTACAGCGATTAGAGCCTGGTGGCTAGCCACATGAGCAAGTTGAAAGATTCCAGTAACGTCTCCGATTGCATAAACACCTTCAACACTGGTTTTCATTGAAGAATCTACAATGATTCCTTTTTTTTCAAATGCAATTTTCGTATTTTCAAGTCCAATTCCTTCTAATACGGGGATTCTTCCAACAGCTTCAAGGACCAAATCGGATTCTATAAAACTAGAATTGCCTTTCAAAACGTAATGAGTCCTCAATTTACCATTGTCCAACTTCTCGATTTTAGTGACTTGAGAAGAGGTTTGAATGTTTATGTTGTTTTGTTTTGCGAATCTGATAAGCCTTAATGAGACATCTTTATCTATCATTGGAAGAATGTTGGGCAAATATTCCAATACATTAACATTAACACCCATCATTCCATAGATAAAAGCAAATTCCATTCCGATGATACCGCCACCGATGACGGTCAGTTCTCTTGGAAGAATGACATTGTCAAGCAAGGCTTCTGAGTCCATAACGCCCGGCAAATTGATTCCTTCAACCGGAAGATGCCTTGTTTTCGAGCCGGTAGAAATGATGATTTTCTCCGCTTCAATTTCAAGAAGACCGGATTCTGTTTCTATGGACACTTTATGATTTTCAAGGAATTTAGCGGTTCCTTTTATCATTTCAACATTATATTTTTTCAACAAGAAAATAATACCGTCGACAAGTGACGTTCTGATTTCGTTTTTCTTATCGACTGCCTTTTCAAGATCGATTCTTGCTTCGCGTACGAAAAGTCCAAATTCCTCACTGGAAATCGCTTCGTGATACATCGTCGCCGAATGAACTAAAGACTTGGTCGGAATGCATCCAATGTTCAAACAAGTGCCTCCAATGGTAGATTTATCAACCAGTGTCACTTGAATTCCTTTTTTTGCTGCATAAATCGCGGCGACATACCCTCCTGGGCCGGCACCGATAATTAATAGTTCTCTTTTTTCAGACATAAATTCTTCTCCTGTGATCGGATGTTTACTTAAAAAGTATAACACGATTTACGAGTAGTTTCAATTGATAATGCTGTTTGTGCGTTTGACTTGTGAAACAACAGCAAGTTTGATATGATTAAATTATAAGGAGGATTCAACTATGGACTATTTAAACATACAATTACCCGCAAGTGATGGGAAAAATTATAAACTTTCTGATTTTTCAGGTAGAAAGATTGTACTCTATTTCTATCCAAAGGACAATACCTCAGGATGTACGATGGAAGCTATCGAATTTACAAGACTAAAAGAAGAATACTCAAAGAAAGGGTATCTCATCGTTGGTGTTAGCCGTGACTCTGTCAAATCACACTTAAGTTTTATTAACAAGCAAAGTCTTGACTTGCTTTTGTTGAGCGACGAAAACGAAGAACTTGTGAAAGCCTTTGATGTCATAAAAGAAAAATCTATGTATGGCAGAAAATATTTAGGAATTGAAAGAAGCACCTTTATTCTGGATGAATATGGTAAGATCATAAAAGAATATAGGTCTGTGAATGCAAAAGAACACCCGGCTACTTTACTCTGTGAATTGTAAGAATTTATTTCTTATATGCTGAAATTACGAGAAGATCATTCAAGTTTTTAAATACACCAATAAGTAAAACACAAAAAAACCGCACCGTTCAGGTGCGATTTTTATTTATGTTAGTACTAGAGATGGTGCAGTGTACACTCTTGTGAGTAATTCTTTGTCAAGAAGAAAGAGGTTTTCTTTCGCCCAATCGTATTTCAAGATGAGTTCGGAAGCGTTTTTCTCTTCTTCTCCTTGTTCTTTGACGAACCATTGAAGGAACTGTTGAGTTCTGTAATCAGCGACCTCAGATGCTTGTTTAAAGATTTGATTGATTGAATCTGTCACGAAGCGTTCATGTTTCAAAGCTTCTTGAAGTGGCTCCTTAAAATTCTTGTAGTCGATGGTTGGCTTTTCTATTTTTTCCAACACAACTTCAAATTCATTATTTTGAAGATAGGCAATGAAAAACAAAGCGTGGTCCATCTCTTCTCTTGCTTGTACGTTATACCAGTTTTGAAAGCCATTCAATCCTTTGTTTGCAAAATAGTTAGCAATGTCTAAGTATAAATAAGCTGAAAACATTTCTTTGTTGATTTGTTCGTTTAATAATTTTGATACTTTTTCGTGTAACATATGTTACCTCCTATGTTTTATAGTTCACTATTATTATATCATTATTTTGTTGAAAAACAAACAAGTTAGCTCAGTCGGTTTTTGTATTGTTCTTCTTTTCGTACATTTGAATTTCGGCCCTTCGAAGAGTGGAGTAAACAGATTCATCGATGTCAGTTTTTAACGCCAATCCAAACGAGACGGAAATATTAAATTCATAAGAATGATTGCTTTTCAATTCTTTGACTAAAGCATTGATTTTCCTGTTTTGTTCTTGTTCCGTCGTATGATTGGTTATGATAACGAATTCATCCCCACCAATTCTCGAAACAAAATCTTGTTGATGATTTTTTAATAAAGTCTGTGAAACAGTCATCAATAACTGATCTCCCATCTCGTGGCCAAAAGTATCATTGACTTCTTTCAATCCATTTACGTCTGCCATAATGATTCCGAGTGGTAGCGACTCAGAATTGTTGATACTTGAAAGATGGGTTTCGAATGCCCGTCTATTCCACAAACCAGTTAAGTAATCATGATTGGAGACATACTCAAGTTCTATTTCCTTTTCCTTTTTTTCTGTAATGTCCTGATGTGTTCCAAACATCATCAGCGGGTTTCCGTACTCATCCCATTTTGATACTTTTCCTTTATCAAATACCCATATGTAATGCCCATCTCTGTGTCGCATTCTGATTTCAACAGAATAATCGTCTTTTTCTTTGATAAAATGCGCATTTAGTGCTTCTGTTGCGACAACTAAATCATCAGGATGGACTAAAGCTTTCCAATCGTTTAACGTTCTTGGATGAAGTTCTTCATAGGAATACCCAATCATTTCACACCAACGTTCATTCACGTGAATTTCTTCTGTTTGAACATTAAACTCCCAAGTACCAGCACTGGTTCCATAAATAATCATTTCAAGAATAGAAGTTTGATTTTTAATTTGTTCTATAGCATCAAACGTTGCGCTAATATCATGGATAAAAACAGAAAGAATTAGTTTTCCTTTTTCAATATATGGAGAGGAAGATACTTCAACATGAGCGATTGTTCCATCGAGTCTGATAATTTCAATTTCTTCAGAAGAATTTGGCAAATGGGTAGCTTCAAGTCTTTTTGCTCTATCTTTCACAAAATCACGGTATTTTTCAGTTACAAGATCAAATGTACATTTTCCTAATAAATCTTGTTCAGACTGTGCCCTGAACAATTTAACACCTGCAGTATTAATATAAGTAATGATTCGATCCTCTTCAATAATAATCCCATCATGCGAGTTTTCAATGAGACTTCGGTATTTTTCGTAATTTTTACGTTCAGCAATTGAAGCGGCTCTCACTGAAGTGACATCATGAATGAACCCTTCAATGTATTTCACTTTCCCTGAAGAATCAAAAACTCCGTGCCCAGTCTCGTGAACCCATTTCTCTTCCCCAGTTTTTGTTACAATAATATATTCATCAGAAAAATCTTCGTGTTGCTTCAATATCATTTGCCATTTTTCCCGGAGATGTCGTCTATATTGGGGATGGATCAACTCTTCAAATGAGACGACATTGTTATCGATGATTTCGAATTCATGATATCCGATGAGTTCAAATGTTTTTTTACTGACAAATTTCATCGTCCAAAAATTGTCATTGAGGCATCGATAGGCCATCCCATTAAAATTATCAATCAGACTTAAATAATTTTTATGTGATATTCTATCTTTTTTTGTAGATTTGTTCTTTTTGAGAATATAATATACCATCGTAGCGATTGCAAATGCGAAAAGAAATACGCCAATCAAAAGAAAGACAAAAAAGAGTTCAGAAATTTCTATTATGGCGTACGGTATCATCAAAAATACGGACATATTCACTAAAATCATCTTCTCTCGTCATTCAATACTATATATTTTTTATTATACACATCACCTCGTCAAATTACAACGGCATTAAAAAAACAAGAGAATAGATATTCCCTTGTCAAATAATCATTCTTTCAATTCGGTAATCATTTGCCGAAACAGATTCATCAGCGGTTGATACAATAAGAGTACCGTCACGAAGTTCGTCACGGCCATGATTCCTTCAAAAAGTAGGTCAGAAACTAAATATGGCCATACTCTAAACAAATCAAGTGTAATCATTTTGGCAGGAATAAAACTCCACCCATAGAAAAACCCAAAGAAAGTCGCGATCAATAACAATACCCATAATGGCTTGTCTTTTAACTTTCTCGTCACTAATCCGAGCAATATCCAAGAAAACAACATTGGTATCATGTATATCGGATTCAAGCTTCCTACTAACATGCTGTCCAAAACGACATAACCAACCGTCAAACTTAAGAATAAACTGAGCGGTAAAATACTAGCGTAAACCATAATCAAGAGCGTCGTGAGTTGAACATTCGGAAGTAAGCTGAGTAGTTCTTCCTGCACAACTAGAATGGCGAGAAGCATCGCCGTCAAGGTGATGCTTCCCAAATTGAGTTTTAATTCTCTAGTATGTTTCATACTTGAATTGATAGAGGTAGCCATCGACAATGTCCGTGGAATCAATTCCGGTCATTGCATACTCTCCATTGATGTAGAAAGCAATGTAAGTTCCATTCTCATAGGCGTGAACGTCATTGATGCCCATGACATAAACCCCATAAAGCCCGACAAAATCGCAACTTTCACTTGGCGCACCCGTATCGTCTGCACAATAAACGGTAAATTCTTCTTGAAGCAATCCCAAAAGTGTGTCTCCTTGATAATAGGTGACGTCTTTTGAAACAACCATGGTTCCTTCGCTATCATACAGTTCAAAGGTGATATTGCCAATGCCTGAAGCAGTTGTCGCAGCGAACGCACAACCAAATAGGATTGGAAAAGTCACTAAGAATAGCATGATGCCCAGTACTGTTCTTTTCATACTTTTTCCTCTTTTTTTTATATTTAATCAATAGGTAGGTCTCCCGACTTGGTTTCACATCCACCAATCCCTTCTCGCTTTCGCAATGGGTTTCATTGGCAAGATCCGCTCCACGGTTGCTGGCACAGTTGAAGAATTGAACTCCTATTCCCTTTGCACCTATTTATTATTCAATTGTCTCTATATTATTATAACAAAAAAACGCTTTTATTCAAGCGTTTTATGTTCGATTGATTCGATTCATTATCTCAAAAATCTCTTCTATTTTCTTGCTACCCTCTTCCGTCAAGGCTTCTCTGACACAACTTTCAAGATGTGCCTTCAAAACCTTCTCGTTAATTTTCTTGAGAATTGCAATAGAAGCAAGCAACTGATGACTGACATCGATGCAATAACGGTCATCGTCAACCATTCTAGTAATTCCTTCAATTTGACCTTTGACCATTGCAAGATATTTCTTAACTTCGTCGTGATTTGCTTTCATGATTTACTCCACTGCAACGACATGATAGCCGGCTTGTTTAACAATTTCTCTAATGATATCTTCTTCGATGTCAAATTTAACATCAATGATGCATGTTTTTTCTGCAAAACTCGCTTTCGCGCTTTTGACGCCACGGATGGCTTTTAATGCTTTCTCAACTCTCATTTCACAGTGGTGGCAAGTCATTCCTTCAATACGGATAATTTTTTTCATAATCGTGCTCCTTTATTTAAATTGACAAATTTTAATCTTAAAGCATTTAGAACAACCGTCACGCTGCTCAGGCTCATTGCCAAGCTTCCAAATACCGGAGTGATTAAAATCGAGAACGGCAGATAGAAGATCCCAAATGCTAGTGGTATTAATATTATATTATAAATGAATGCCCAAAACAAATTCATTCTTACAATATTCATTGTTTTTTTACTTAATGTCAATGCTTTAAGAACATCTCTAAGGTCATTTTTTATCAAAATGATGTCTGCGGAATCAATTGCAATGTCGCTTCCTGCTCCAATTGCAATCCCTATATCGCTTCGGACGAGTGCAATCGAATCATTGATTCCGTCTCCAACCATAGCGACTTTTTTTCCTTGTTCCATATATTTTGTGACGATTGCTTCTTTTTCATCCGGCAATACGTCTGCGTACACAGTATCGATACCCAATTCATCCTTCCAAGATAACGCGCTTAATTCATGGTCACCCGTTAGCATAATGACTTCGTAATTGAATTCTTTTAATCCTCGGATGGCTTCAAGACTACCTTCTTTGATTTCGTCACGTAATGCAATCATCCCGATTAAATCTGTTTCGTTTGCGAAATAAACAACGGTTTTTCCTTGTTTTGATAACGTGATTAAGCGTTCTTCATGGACTGAAGTGTTGATGTTCTGTTCTTTCATCAAAGTCGTGTTTCCAACATAAAAAATCTTTCCATCAACAGTTCCTGAAACGCCTTTTCCGGGTAAATCTAATGGTTTTACTACTTTGATAGGTTTAATTTCGAGGGTTTTCAAATAGTTCACCATTGATTTAGCCAATGGATGATTCGAATAGGATTCTAATGCATATAGAATGCTCTTTGAGTATTCTTCCGATTTCGAATCAAAGAAAATCATTTCAGTGACTTTTGGAACTCCTCTGGTAATCGTACCGGTTTTGTCTAAAATAACCGTGTTTATCTTTTCAGCTTTTTGAAGACCATCTGCGGATTTGATCAATATTCCATTTTCAGCACCTTTTCCAGTTCCAACCATCATTGCGACTGGTGTCGCAAGACCAAGTGCACATGGACAAGAAATGACCAGAATCGTAATCATAATCGAAAGTGAGAAAGAAAAGCCCTGTCCTAATAGCATCCAAACGATAAATCCAATCAATGAAATTCCAATTACGACCGGAACAAAATATCCTGAAATCGTATCTGCTAGTTTTTGAATCGGTGCTTTTGACATCGATGCTTCTTCGACCAGCTTGATGATTTGATTGAGAGAAGTCTCTTTTCCTACTTTTGTTGCTTTGAAAGTAAATGAACCGGCTTGATTCAATGTCGCACACATGACGGAGTCTCCTGGTTGTTTGTCGACAGGGATGGGTTCACCACTGATCATTGATTCATCGATGGTTGAAAACCCTTCTGTAATTATCCCATCAACTGGAACGCTCATTCCAGGTTTCACTAGCAGCAAATCACCTTTTTGAATTTGGTCTGGATGAATTTCTATGACTTCATTTTTTTGAACTAAAAATGCGATTTTTGGAGCTAAACTCAAAAGCTTCTTCAGTTCGGTTTTTGTTCTCCCCTTACTGTTCGACTCTAGATACTTGCCAAGCGTCACTAAAGTCAATATCGCTCCTGAAGCTTCAAAATAGAGATTCATCGACGCCATGTGAACCAAAGACATATCTCCAATTGAAAAACCATAAATCATTGTGAACATCTGGAGAATGCTATAACTGATTGCCGCAAATGAACCAATCGCAATAAGCGAGTCCATATTTGGTCTTAGTCTGAATAGGTTTTTAAACCCAATTGTAAAATATTTAAAGTTCACAAAGAGGATTGGTAGAACCAACAAAAACAGTGTAAACCCGTATAGTAAACTATTGGAGTCTCCCACGAAAAACGAAGGAATCCATAATCCAATCATCGGTCCCATTGAGAGATAAATAAGCGGTACAAAGAAGATGATGGATAGAATCAGTCTCTTCTTCATTTCACTCGTTTCGTCAAGAGGAGAACGAACCTCATTTTCGTCTTCCGCTTTGGCTTTGTAACCAGCTCGCTTCACCGTTTTGATAATGGAACCTTGATTTGACATTGATTCATCAAAATCTACAACCATCATGTTGGTAAGGAGACTAATGTTCACTTCATTGATTCCTGGTAAGTTTTTAACGTCTTTTTCTATCGTTCTTTGACAAGCAGAGCATGTCATTCCGGAGACTTCGAATTTCTGTTTCATAAACACCCCTCCCCCCGTGTGCTTATTATATCACGAACAGATGTGTTAAGTCAAAAGAAAAGAACCACATTGTGTGGTTCATCGTATATCATTGATTGATGCTTGCAGTTTGAGAAAATACATTCCAACATGATACCCGTCACAAAGTGCATGGTGAACTGTGACTGAAAGTGGCAAAGTCACTACTCCCGCGTTATCGGTGTATTTTCCCCATGCGATCCGTGGAATGGAATCCGGATTTTTTGTATCGAAAGGATGCTTCATATCAGTGAAACTGACCCAGGGAATGGTCGTTATGTAAACCGTATCGTCTCGACCATATTCTTCAACCAATTCAATTCCTGTTCTTGCTATTTCGACATTACGGCGAATTTGTTTTTCAAAGGCAAACATGTCAGAATCATAAACCGATGGGACAAACATTACAAGATTTGATTCTGAAAGTACAGTAAAAGAAGGGTGAACCACCTCATGTTCAACCACTTCATTTCCTCTGATTCGGGTTCGAAACTCAGGGAATTCCATTACGGTTTTAAATACAAAATATAGCATCAGTGCGAAAAAGGATAGATGGTGTTCTTTTGAATATTTCAATAAATTCGTGACATCAATATTTGCAGTCAAACTGAAATGAGGCATATCATAGTTCTTAAAAAATTCGTAATGCGTTCTTCTAGCCCAAGTAGACAAATCAATCTTCTTCATTCAAATTCCTCCGATTCTTGATTATGAAATATGGTCTTTTATATAAACATAACATAACTTAGGTCTGTTAATGTCTTTTTTTTACAATCAAAATCGTTGTAACACTCGTCAGAACTACAACGCCTATTCCAAGAAGAGAAATAAACAATTGCAAATTTCCAGATTCGACTTCCTCTTCATTGAAATCATCGTCTACTTCATCGTCAATTTCTTCTGCTTGTGTTAAATTTTGATACCAAGATATGGTATCATCGTAACAACTAGCTGCCACAATATCGAGATATCCATCATTGTCCAAATCAGCAGCCAATGCATTCTTAACGCCGTTTGCAGTCGATGTAATTGCACTCATCTCTAGAAATGTTTCATCTCCATTGTTTCGATACCAAATAATCGAATCATCTAGATATCCCGTAACCAAAATATCAACGAACCCATCGTTGTCGAAGTCTCCAGTTCGGACAGAGTTCGGGCCACGAACATCTAAAGAAATCGGAGTATGCTCTGAAAAGGTATTGTTCCCATTGTTTTCATACCAAACGACGGCATTGTTAGCAAGGCCGACTGCCAATACATCATTGAATCCATCATTGTTCAAATCATCGGCATAAACGGAAATGGCTCCATCCATGGTTGTAGATATCGGTGTTTGAGTTGTAAAAGTCGAGTCTCCGTTGTTCCTATACCAGTTTATCGAGTCATCTGCATAACTCGCTGAAAGGACGTCTAAGGACCCGTCATTATCTAAATCAATTACAAAAACTGTATTTGGTTCCTCTGCATCTGAAGAAAGAGCTGGTTGTTCTGTAAAAGTTCCATCTTGATTATTTAAAAACCAAAGTACCTGATTATCATTTTGACTTGCAGACAAAACATCCTCAAACCCATCACCATTCAAGTCACCAGCATAGACTGAAAAGACACTGTCCACCGTAGTTGAAATCGGCGGTTGTGCAGTAAACGTAGCATCTCCATTATTTGAATACCAAAGAAGAGAATCAATTAAAGAAGCCGCTACGAGGATGTCAATATACCCATCATTGTTTAAATCGCTTGCAAATACGGATACAGCACCTAAATCTGTAGAAGAAATTACGTAAGCCTCTGAGAAAGTTGAATCGCCAAGATTATGAAACCACGCAACTTCACCGTTATTGGTATTTGATGAAATGACGTCTAGAAATCCATCATTGTCCAAATCAGCAGCAAAAACAGACCAGGCCCCGTCACTTGTAGAAGAAATTACTTTTTTCTCTGAAAAAGTGATTTCTTCAGTGGCAATCGAAATACCTGATGCAAATTCAAAGCTGCACATGAAAAACATTCCTAAAGCAAGCATCAATCTCATTGACATTTCTCCTATAAGATATTATCGTTTAATTGAAATCTGGTCTATTCTTTTCATATCCTCTTCTGAAACTTCAAAATCAAATACATTTAGGTTATCTATAATTCTTTGTTTATGAACCGATTTTGGCAAAGGAAGATGTCCATGCTGCAAACTCCAACGAAGTGCGACTTGTCCTGCTGACTTCTTATATTTACTAGCAATTTCATGGATTTCTTCGACTTGAAAGAGCCTTCCAGACGCAAACGGAGAATACGCTTCTATCAAAATCTGATGCTTTTTAGCATAATTCACTGTTTCTTCTTGAATTGTACCTGGACATAAATAGATTTGATCTGCATGAGGCACAAAACCCGTCGCATCAATCAACGGCTGAATATGTTCTGGATTAAAATTGGAAACTCCAATCGCCCTGACTTTGCCTTCACGATATAATTTAACAAATGCCTTCCAACTTTCAATGTTGACATCCGTGAAATCCAAAGCATCTTGAGAAGATCCCCAAGGTTTTGGCGCATGAATCAGATACAGATCTAAATAGGATACCCCAAGTCTGTTAATCGTCTTTTCAAATTCATTCAAGGCAACTTGATAGCCCTTCAGTTCCGCTTTCAATTTTGAAGTAATGAATACTTCTTTTCTTTTCAAGCCGGAATCTTTAATTGCCTTGCCAACTGATTCTTCGTTACCATATGCTGCGGCAGTATCAATATGACGATACCCTGCTTCAAGAGCATCCTTCGTTGCTTGATAGGCCACTTCTCCGTTTGGAATCTGCCAGGTTCCAAATGCAATTGATGGAATTGCAACCCCGTTGCTTAAAATATATTCTTTTTCTATTTTCATTTTATGTACCTCCACCTATATTATAACAAGTTACGGACATAATAATGCCCGAAACACTTTGTGTAATTAGATTTAGGCTATTGATTTTCTTGCTTAGGAGCGATTACTTCCTTTAAAGATTCAATTCTCTTCTTAACTGCAACTACGACTTTGAGCGCAAGGAAGATTGCCAAAGCGACAATCAAAAAGTCCATGATGCTTTGCAAGAAACTTCCGTATCTCAATAAAACGGCATCTTCAGACAAAATCAAAGTTCCAAGGACATTATCGTAAGTTGCACTGCCACGTAACACAATATAAAGCTTGGTAATGTCCGATTTTACGAGGAGACTGAGTAAGGGCATAATAATGTCGCTCACAAAGCTCTTGATGATTGCATTAAATGCACCACCTATCACAATACCAACTGCTAAATCAATCGCATTTCCTTTCGAAATAAAAGCTTTGAATTCACTTAACCAATTTTTCATAATATCACCTCGAAATCATTTTACTAAATTAGCTGATTTGATTCAACCGTTCTTATCAATATTGTATTAAATGTTTTTCAGGTGTATAATGATTTTAGGTATTCTATAGGAGGGTAAAATGAAAAAAGTAATTCATTCTGAGCAGGCACCAAAGGCGATAGGACCTTATTCCCAAGCCATATTGGCTGGAAATACACTCTATGTATCCGGACAACTTCCCATTATTCTAGAGACCGGCGCTCTCGCTGAAGAAAAGATAGAAACTCAAACTGCCATTTCATTGAAACATTTAAAATCAATTGTTGAAAATGCTGGATTTCAAATTACCGATATTGTTAAAACAACGGTCTATCTATCTAGCATGACCAATTTTCCAGCGATGAATTTGGTTTATGCTTCATTTTTTGGTGAACACAAACCTGCAAGAGTAACCATTGAAGTCGCTAAACTTCCTAAGAATGCGCTGATTGAGATTGACTGCATCTGTGTAAAATAAGAAAAAAAACGATGGAATCCATCGTTTTTTCTTAGTCTAATAAACTGAAGTTGTCTTTTGTAACTCCACATTCTGGGCAAACCCAGTCTTCGGGAATATCTTCGAATGGCGTTCCGGGAGCGATTCCTCCATCCGGATCTCCCAATTCGGGATCATAGACCCATCCACAAATATCACAAATCCATTTTTGCATTTTGTTCCCTCCAATGTTTCATAATCTTGCTATAAATGTATCATATGGGCATAAGGTTGTCAAGCCATATGAAAAAAAGGAGGTATAGATTTTGAAACATTTTGACAGACGATTGCAATCAATTTTCAATAATGATAAAATAAATCTTAGATATGTTTAGAATGGAGTGAAATTGATGTCAACATTATTTGCAATACTTTTCAGCATTTTTATCTCGTTTCTCGCATTTGTTTTTGCAGGATGGCTTTATCTTTGGGTCAAAAAACAAGATAGTTCCAACCCGAAAATCGAGTCCATCAGTGAATTGATTCGAAGCGGAGCAAATACTTTTTTAAAGAAAGAATATTTGGTTCTATCTAAATTTGCTGGTGTTGTAGCTCTTTTGATTCTTTTATTTCTTCCTTCTCCAATTTGGAATGGAGCTTGGGTAGATAATGTAACAATGACTTTTGCTTACTTGTTTGGAACCTTATTCAGTGCGTTTGCTGGTAAAATCGGAATCTTCGTCGCAACGATTGCGAACAAGAAAACCGCTGAAGCTGCACAAAGAGGAATTAGACCTTCCTTCCTCTCCGGGTTCCGTGGTGGTGCCGTTATGGGAATGGCCGTCGTTGGATCCAGTTTATTGGGAGTTGCTTTAGTCTTCTACATTACAAATAATCCAACCATGATTCTCGGATTCAGTTTTGGAGCTTCTTCTCTTGCTTTATTTGCAAAAGCCGGAGGCGGCATCTTTACAAAAACCGCTGACATCAGTGCGGATTTGGTTGGTAAAATAGAACTTGGACTTGCCGAAGATGACCCTCGAAATCCAGCAGTTATCGCCGATAACGTCGGAGATAACGTTGGAGATGTTGCCGGAATGGGCGCGGACTTATTTGACTCTCATGTTGCCAGTATGGCAGCTGCACTCGTTATCGGTTCTGCCATTGATCTTATCGTTGGAGATTCCAGATTTACCGTAATGGTATTTGCTTATGCTGCGATTGGTTTATTGGCATCAATCATTGGCGTCGCCAATGCAAGAATGGGCAAACATGGAAATCCTACTCGAGCTTTAAATTCGAGCACCTATATTACAACTGCTTTATTTACTGTTTTAACTGCAATCGCCACATGGATTTTCAATTTTGAATGGAGAATCTATTTTGCTTCTGTTGTAGGTCTACTCGTTGGCGTTATCGTTGGTATTGCGACTGATTATTTCACGGACGATTCTAAAAAGCCCGTACGAAACACTGCAAAAGCAAGTGAAAGCGGACCCGCTCTCACCATCATTTCAGGCGTCTCCTATGGTTTTCTTTCCGTTTTACCTGCGATGATTGGTATTGCCTTATCCGCATTCGCCGCTTATAAAATAGCTGCTCCTCTGGGTATTGCATCCGGACACGAAGTTGAGTTTGCCCTGTTCGGTATCTCTATGGCGGCCGTTGGAATGCTTTCAATCGTTGGGATGATTATCTCAAATGACGCATATGGCCCTATTGTTGATAATGCAAGAGGGTTGGCTGAAATGGGACATCTTGGAGATGAAGTCATCGCTATAACTGATTCCCTCGACTCTGCTGGAAATACTGTAAAAGCCGTTACGAAAGGATTCGCAATTGGTGCAGCGGGACTCACAGTCATTTCATTGCTCGGTGCCTTTATCACTGAAGTCAACTCCGCAATTGTTGAAAGAGGACTATCTGACCCATTAATTCAAGGATTCGACATCATGAACCCTGCCGTATTCTTTGGATTGTTGATAGGAGCTGCAGTCCCTGCCGTATTCAGTGCACTCTTAATGCTTGGTGTCAACCGAAACGCAGAAAGAATGGTCGCTGAAATTCATCGTCAATTTGAAGAAATTCCAGGGTTAAAAGAAGGAATTGAAGGCATTATGCCTGAATCAGACAAATGTATTGAAATTGCGACCGAAGGCGCGTTAAAAGAATTGATTCCTGCAGGTCTCTTCGCAATCGTCATTACCGTTGTTGTAGGATTTGTCGGTGGTGTTTATGCTATCGGTGGATTCTTAGCAGGTAATATCGTCAGCGGACTTCTCCTTGCATTATTCTTGTCAAACAGTGGTGGATTATGGGACAACTCCAAAAAATACGTTGAATCTGGACATCATGGTGGTAAAGGAAGCGAAGCTCACAAAGCAGCTGTCGTCGGCGACACTGTAGGAGATCCATTTAAAGACACCGCCGGTCCATCAATCAATACTCAAATCACGGTTGTTAGCTTAATCGCAAGCCTTCTTTCTATTATTTTCTTAATGTACCATCTATTCTAAACATAAAGCCTGGTGAACCCTTTGAACATAAATACTCCACGATTGGAACTTCTGCCACTTTCACTACGTCAACTTGAAATTCTTTTGGAAGACATTTCGTCCTTTGAACTCAAAACGGGATACGTTTACAATGGAGAACCGTTGATTCCACCGATTTCTACGATATTTCAGAATCAAGCAGATCTTTTAATAAAAGACCCAAATAATATGATTTATCATACTGTTTGGATGATTGCTCGAAAGAAAGACAAAACCATTCTTGGCAGCATTCTTTCAAAAGACTGTCCCAATACACTTCGCCAAATCGAAATCGGTTATGGACTGAATCAAGAATACAGAAAGAAAGGGTATATGACAGAAGCTGTGATTGCCTTTACGGAATACTTGCAATCCTTGCCCGATGTAGGCGAGATTCTTGCGCAAACATTAAAAACGAACATTCCATCTCATCGAGTTCTTGAAAAAAGCAGGTTCTATGTCTATAAGAAAACCAAATTATATTACTGGTGGAAACAATACAGCGAATAAAAACGGCGAGCTCACAAAGCTCACCGTTTTTTTAAAAGTCGATAAATTATTTCATTAACTTCTTTATAATACTAAATTTCTTATCCGTATAAGGATGATACCTTAGATTGATGTCGATCAAATTACTTCTATGGACGATTGCTCTTCGATTTGAAAATGTTTCAAAACTAGATTTCCCATGGTATCTTCCATATCCAGAAGCACCCACACCACCAAACCCCATTTCTGAGGAGGCAAAATGGACAACCGTATCATTGATCGTTGCGCCACCGAAACTTAACCGATGAAGCGTATTGTGAATCATTGCTTTATTATTTGAAAACAGATAGAGTGCAAGCGGTTTGGGTCTGCTTTCCACAAAGGAATAGACTTCTTCAATGTCTTCATAAAATAGAATCGGAAGAATCGGTCCAAAAATCTCTTCGCTCATGACAAGAGAATCCTTTTTAGTCCCTTTCAACACGGTGGGTTCCAAAGAAGTTGCATTGTATTTCCCTCCAATCGCAATTTCTTCTCCATCTAGCAAACCAATCAAACGCAATAAATGCTTCTCATTGATGATTTTAGGATAGTCCCTATCATTAAGAGGGATTTCACTAAAAAACGCATGAATCGCCTTTTTAAGTCCCAATATGAATGAATCGTACTGATTCTCCCGAATAAACACATAATCAGGAGCGACACATGTCTGACCCGCATTTAGAAACTTGCCGAACGCCACTCTTTTCGCTACTAAATTGATATTGACCCCGCTATCGATGATGCATGGGGATTTTCCACCCAGTTCTAGTGTTACCGGTGTTAGATTACAACTAGCCTTTTCTAGAACAGTTCTCCCAACGCTTGTCGAACCCGTAAAGAAGATGTAATCGAAGGGCTGTTCCAACAACATAGTATTTTCATCTCTGCCGCCTAAAATTGTTTTTACATACCGATCTTCAAAAATGCTGGATAAAATTTTTCGAATAACTTCTGACGTATGAGATGCATAGGATGCTGGTTTCACGACTACTGTATTGCCTGCAGCGAGTGCTCCAATTAAAGGAACCATAGCGAGTTGGAATGGATAGTTCCATGGGCTCATAATCAAAACGACACCAAGCGGTTCTGATAGCTCGTAACTTTTAGCCAAAAACAAGGGAACGGGTGTTTTCTTTCTCTTTGGTTTCATCCATCTTTTCAAATGTTTGAGTGCGTAATTAATTTCTGTTAATACAATACCGATTTCAGATAGATAGGATTCATACGGGCTTTTATTCAAATCCGCAATAAGAGCTTGATTGATTTCATCAAATGATTCTTCTACTGCCTTCTTCAACTTTAATAAAGCATTCTTTCTGAATTCATATGATTTTGTTGTTCCTTTAAGATAAAATTCTTTCTGTTTTCTGATGGTTTCGCTAATCATGGAAGCCTCCAATATCATCAATTTTCATTATTATATCACAGAAATATTGTTTTTTGATATAATGGATTCATAATTGTTTTTGAGGAGGAGAACAGATGATTGTTATCACTGGATCTACCGGCCATATTGGCAACAATTTCGCAAAGCTTTGTTTCAAAAAACACATCCCATTTAAGCTTCTATTAAGACAGATGAGTAGCGCGATTCAAGACATGAAGGATCATGTGGTCATCGGCGACATCTTTGATTCCGCTTTTTTAGAAAATGAAGTTCATCAAGGAGATATATTGGTTCACTTTGCTGCCTTCATCGATATCTACAACAATTCCTTCGACGAAGCCATGTATGTGAATGATTTTGGAACGCGAATTATTATTGATTTTTGTGTAAAGAATCAGATACGTCTGCTCTACTCGAGCAGCGTCGACGTCATTACCAGAACTACTTCCCAAATGCATATTGCAGAGCCCGTTTCAATTCACCCCGAAACTCAAACTTCTAATTATGCTTTTACAAAAGCAAACTCCACCAAATACCTTCTTGAAATCATGGACCGCAAAGAAATCGATGCCGCAATCGTCTATCCTACGGCAGTGATAGGCGCAAACGACTTTAAACCTTCAAGAGCCGGTGAAGAGATTCAACATTGTCTTAAACGGAAACTCTTCTTTTATGTCGATGGAGGTTACAATTTTATTGATGTCGAGGATGTATCCGTCTACTGCCTCGAAATCATCGAAAAACACCTTGAGGGTTCTTTCATCCTTGGAGGACACAACATCAAAGTTCATGACTTTTACAAACTAATCAATCGACTACAAAACAATCAAGCCTATTACATCAAGATTCCCAAATGGCTCGCTTATTTGGTTGGACATATCTCGAAACAATACTCAAACGTGATGATGCAGGCAGTATTTGACAATTATCATTACGACTTGTCGAAGATGTCCAAATCTTTTGAACACGCACTTACCCCCTTTGAAACCACCGTAGAACATACAATTCAATGGTTCAACCAAAACCCTAAAAAGAAAAAATGAGAAGCTCAGGCTTCTCATTTTGTTTGTGATTTATACTTTTCTTCAATCGTTTTTACAATTTGTGCGAACTCGACTTCGTCTTCCATGTCTTCAATCGGTAACCATAGAATCCTTGTTTCGGGCACTTTATAAGTTTTGAAGATTCTTCTTAAGACATCATAATAATTTGCATAGTGGAACGTCAAGTAATCGTGTTGATCCTGTTCAATGTCCCTGCCTCTTCTTCTGACGTTTTCAAAGAGTTGTTCCGTCCTTCTCATGATGACGATATGAATGTCGACATCAGGAATTCTTTTTAGATGTTCATCCGCTACCGCATAGGTTAAAGCAACTTCCATCGCCGTCATGATACCTTCAAGTCTTAAGAGTTCAGTGAACACCAAGTTGGAAAATAAGGTAGAATCACAGACCAAATCTTTCAATTCCTTTGTTCTCCACATTAGGAGAAACAATGAAGAGTAAAATGCGTTTTGAGATAATAATGCGAATGTTTCCTTATCCTTGTAGAACAATGGAAGATATTCGTTTTTTGCGACTGGTTCTTCAACCAGAGTAGAGTTGTAATAATCCGCAAGCTTTTTAGACAGTGTAGACTTCCCACTTCCAATGGGTCCGATGATTCCTATTCTCATTTATATCCCCCTTTGTAACAATTATGTATATTATAAAATATATATAGTCTAATGTCAAAGCATTTAGGGAACATTTCCTATGAATTTTCGATTGACAAATCACTCATTTTTTTGTTCAATCATTGTTTGAATTCAGTGATTATTTGATGCCGGCTAAGATCTCAACTGCTTTTCTATTTGATGCAACAAATCGTTTAAAATGTTCATCCCGTCGTCGATTGAAAATAAAGAATCTTCAATATATGGAAAATGGACAAAAAGACATGCCGTTTTCAAAGAATGCTGAACAATATAATCGTTTGCAAGATAATAGAGTAGATTACAAATATAAGTCCCTGCATGATACGATCTTTGAACATATTCTATATTTAATTGAGATTCAATTGCTTTTAAATCAAGGTTACAAAAATAAGAATTTTTTCCACCTTGAATAATCGTTTCACCAGACTTCAATATTCCCTCATTGTCAGGTGTCACTGCGCTCATCACGTTGAGCGCGACCTCTTCCAAAGAGACTTTCAATCTACCTCCAGCTTCTCCAGTAAGCAAGAACAAATCGACATCTTTGTGTTTCTCAAAGATTTTGATAAACGCAAACTTGTCATAAATGACAGGCAGGACTTCCTTCACGATTTCAAACGATTCTACATTTGATCTAAATTCACGAACGACATCAAGAGATGCATTCGTTGGCCGGTTGTCAAAGGGTTCGAATGCTGTTAAAAGCACCTTCATCAAATCACCTCTTTAAACGTCTGAATATACTCAAACAATTCTTCCATCGTTCCGTGTTTGAACTGCTCAATATCCTTCTCGAATTCATTGTTGAGACAATCTGTAAGTAAATAGGTGTCAAAGCCCAATTGGCTCGAAATCATGTCTTCATGAGCATCGTTTCCAACCATCAATACTTCTTCTGGAGATAGGTTTGTTTTTTCAAGTAAAGACTTGTAATAAGCAAGATTTGGTTTTGAATAATGATGGTTTTCATATGTCGTTATCAGTTCGAAATCCGTTGGGTCAAGACCTGCCCAGCCAATTCTTTTATGGGTAGCGACGACCGGAAATAATGGATTGGTAGCTAAAACGGTTCGATATCCTTTCGCTTTTAAAAAACGAATGATTTGGGCAGGAATTTTCGAAGGCATGGTAGAATGTTTGACTTTATCAAAATCATTTGAATAAAAATCCAAAAAAGTGGACTCGAAAAAGTCATGGTCTCCTGGAATAAGTTTTTCAAATACGGGCCAAAATACTTTTTCATTGGACAGCATTCCGTCGTTGTCTCTCATCGCCTTGGTACCTTCCCAAACCGCATTGATGATTGCTTGGGGGTCATAACCAAATCCTGCAAATTTCTTTCCAAGATTGCCAAAATAGTATTGGATGAACTCTTTTTCCCGAAGTGGCAATAACGTTCCATCCAAATCAAAAAACACTGCTTTAATCATCATTACCTCCCCGAACTCTAAATACATATGACAAATAGATAAATTATAATGAAAAGGCGCAATTAAATTGTGCCTTTATTCAATGTAGAATCTCTTACAACAAGCTCCACGGGAATTTTCTTCACAATGTTTCTTCTTGAAGTTTTCCCTTGAATCAATGCGATTAAAATCTTTGCTGCCCTTGATGCGATTTCATCCTTATTCTGCCGAATCGTCGTTAACGATGGCGTAAAATGTCTTGCAAAATGGATATCATCGAAACCAATGACTGAGATGTCTTGTGGCACATTGTACCCTTTCGACTCTAACGCTCGAATGACACCAAATGCTAAATCATCGGAAAATGCCAAAATACACTGAGGGATTTCATCGACTAAATCCAAAAGACGAATTGTGGAATTGAATCCTCCATTAAACCCAAAAGACTCTGATTCCTGATAGTAATTCTTTCTCAACGGAAATCCCATTTGTTTGTGAATTTTATCGTAAGCCGTCAAACGTTCTGAAAAGGCTCTTGTCGTTAAAGGCCCCGTAATGCATGCAATACGATTAAGTCCTAAAGACAAAACATACTGAATGGCGAGTTCAATTCCCATATAGTCATCTGATAAAACAGAATTAAGATGAGGCATAATGATGTCGGTTGAAACGGAAGGAATGTCGCTTTCGACAAGTTCGATGATATTCTTCCGATTTAAGTCGCCTGAAACTATGAGGACGCCGTCAACTTTTTTGTTCTTGCACCACTCAAGGTATGTCAGTTCGTTTTGACCCAGTTTATTGACAATGAATATAATTTCATATCCTTGGGATTCAACATAGTTTTTAAATAATTGGATGATGCTCGCAAAGAATGGATGCTCTAATCCTATCAAAGAAATATCCGCGAAAACGACGCCAATTGTCCAACTATGTTTGGATTTTAATATTCTTGCGTTTGTATCAGCAACGTATCCTACTTCTTTGATATATTCGAGAACTCTTTTTCTTGTTTTTTCAGAGACGTTTCCGTTATTGTGGATGATCTTGGAAATGGTTCCTGGTGATAAGTCCATTGCTTTCGCAACGTCATAAATGGTTGTTTTCATCCAGACTCACCTCTTAATTTCATAAATTGAATTATACACTAGCGTGTAAAACATTACAACTCATTTCTAGATTAATCAAGGCGAGCGTTGCTGCTCGCCTTGAAGACTAGATGAAATCAATCCAACTGTTAACTAACGGTTACGGTCCGAACAATAACAATTTGGTTTCCGGATTGATCTGTTAAAGTGTAAGTAATTGTGAATATACCCACTACAGTAGAGTCAAATGAATAGACTCCTTCTGTTAACGTAATTTGGTCTCCAGTGAGTACAATGGATGCTGGCTTTAAAGCGCCATCATAAACATCATAAGTCAGAATTCCTGTTAATGGATTGAATACATCGTTTTGTGCAATGCTAACATCATTAGCACCGATGATAAATGGTGCAGAATCGTCTACGACATTTCCAACCAACTCGATTGTTACGTCATCTAAATAAATTGTCGTTTCAATCGAAGTCGTTCCAACAAGACCCATATAGAATGCAAACTTGCCATTCGTAATGGTTGCTACTTTTGGTAAGCAGACATAAGCTGTATAAGTTTCCCAGTCAGTCGACAGATTGAAGATTTGATCCCATAAGCGTGTTGTACTGGTTGCGCCACCTTCAACAGCCATTTGGATTGGTCTTGCAATGTCAGCTTTTGCCATAAATGTAATTTTGTACATGGATCCAGATTCTATTGTTCTGTTTTGTTGATAGAACTGAACACCCCATGCAACAGTACCAAGAGCGGTCACATCAATAGCGGCAACGCCGTCAGCGATAGCGACTGTAAAGGTTCCAGTTCCATGCCATCCCCAACCGTCAACGGCTGGTTGTGCATAAGGAGTAGCTTGATCTACTTCGAAGTCTCCATTGACAATCGTGAATGACGAATCAAGCAACGATGCGACAACTTCAACATTTCTCGTAAAGGTTCCAACATTTCCTGAAGCATCTCTAACTGTATAAGTAAGAACGTAGGTTCCTAGTGTAGCTGTATCAACAGTTCCGCTAACAGAAATATGGCTAGCAAGTAGTGTATTATCATTTGCGTCCCATACAGTGACACCAAGCATTGGATTGAATTCTCCATTTTGGATAATCTCTGCATCAGCGACACCATAAATAACTGGTGCTTGAATATCAATAACTGCAGGTACGATTTCGCAAGTTACATCATCTAAATAAATCTTCGTAGGAACGCTGTCTCCAAGAACAGCTCCAAGGAAGAATGCAAACTTCGCATTCGTGATTGAAGGTCCTGAATATAATACATAAGCAGTGTATGTTGCCCAATCTGTGGTTAGATAAACATCAACGTCAAGCAATCTGACATAAGAAGCGTTTTCGATAACCATTTTAATTGGTCTTGGGTCTTCTGCTTTTGCTGCAAATGTAATTTTGTATACTGTTCCAGAAACTAAGGAACGGTTCAAGAGGTTGAACTGTACTCCATGAGGAACCAATCCAACATTTGTAACGTCAACTTCGACCTGCCCATTAACGATTGCAAGAGAGAAAGCTCCGCCAGTACCTGTTTTCCAAGTCCAGTCGCCATCTACTCCAGATACAGGTTGATCAACTGTGAAGTCCCCGTTCGGAATAACAAATGTATTCGCTGGTGCTGCATCGATAACGGTAATTGTTCTTACAATCACTGTAACGTTTCCAGATTTGTCTGTGAGTGTATATGTAACGTCATAGACTCCAGCTACTGTTGTGTCAAGTGTATAAACGCCAGCAGTGTTAATGACTTGTGCGCCTGTAACGGCGATATCAGTCACTGCAAGTGTCTTATCATAAATATCAAACATCGAGATGCCTGTCATCAAATTCAATGCAGCATTTGTGAGTACAGTCGTATTTGTAGCGCCAACGATGGTTGGAGCTTCTGTATCATTCGCATAGCCGATCATTTCGATTTCAACATCGTCAAGGTAAATCGTCGTTGCGACAGAAGTCGTTCCAACAAGTCCCATGTAGAATGCAAACTTACCGTTTGTGAATCCAAAGATATTATTGAAAGAAACGGTTGTTGTATACGTTTGCCATTCAGTTGTAATATCAAAGATTTCGTCATATAGTCTGGTTGTTCCAGTTGCAGTACCTTCAATCGCAATTTGGATTGGTCTTGCAATATCCGCTTTTGCTTTGAAAGTAATGAGATAGACTCCACCAGTTTCAATGATTCTATTTTGTTGATAGAATTGAACACCATAAGTTGTCGTTCCAAGGTTCGTAACATTGATTGCGGCTACGCCATCAACGATACTAGCTGTGAAAGTTCCAGCTCCATGCCATCCCCAACCTAGTACGGCTGGTTGTGCATAAGGCGTTGCTTGATCTGTTGTGAAATCGCCATTGACAACTGCAAATGAAGAATTAAAGGCAGCTGAAGCGACAACAGTCACTGTTCTTGTTTCTTCAATACTGTTTCCAGAAGCGTCTGTCACTGAGTAAGTCAAGACATAATCTCCAAGTGTTGAAGTATCGACAGAACCTGTTACGATAATATCAGTTTTTGCTAATACTTTGTCGTTGAAGTCCCATACGGTTACTCCAAGTAATGGATCAAATGTATTATTTTGCACGATTACAGTGTCTTGAACACCGATAAGCATTGGATCTAAGGTGTCGACGACTTCGGATGCTGTAACGATTTGAAGATCATCCAAATAAATCATCGTTGGAACACTTGTTCCTAAAACGGCACCAAGGAAGAATCCAAATTTAGCATTTGTAATGCCATCAATTGTGTAATTGAACTCAATTGTGTACGTTTGCCATTCAGTTGTAAGATATACATCATAATCAAGTAATCTTGCATAGGTAGTACCATTTTCCATGATCAATTTGATTGGTCTTGGCGTATCTGCTTTTGCTTTAAATGAAATGATATAGATTGTATCTTTAACCGTCACTCTGTTCGTTTGATAGAACTGAACGCCGTGAGGTACTAGACCAGGATTCGTAACATTGATCGCTGCGACTCCATTGTCAATTGTTGCGGTAAATGCACCACCAGTACCTGTCTTCCAATACCAACCATCAGTTGATACGGGGACGAATTGGTCTTTGTTGAAATCGCCATTAGATACAACCAATGTCGAAGGTGCAATTCCAGGGCTAACGGTAATGACTCTTGTTACAGTTGCAACATTGCCGGAAGCGTCTGTGATTGAATAAGTAATTGTATAATCTCCAACGGTATTAACATCAATTAGTTCTTCTCCTGTGACTTCGATATCGACAGCTCTTAAAGAAGTGTCTCTATTGTCTGTAACATCAATTCCAAATAAAGGATCAAAACTGTCTCCTAATCCAATCGTAATGTCATCAGCGCCTGTAATTTGAGGAGCTTCTGTATCGACTGCAGTAGGAATGGCTTCAATCGTAATATTATCAAGATAGAACGTCGTTGGAATACTTGATGGTCCAACAAGTCCTAAGAAGAAACCGAACTTACCATTATTGATGGATGCATTAGAATGATAATAATCAAACGTAATGGTTTGCCATTCTGTTGTTGCATTATAAGTATGATCAAACTGTCTTACATAAGTTGCTCCATTTTCAAGAACAACTTGAATTGGAGTTGCGGCATCTACTTTCACATCAAATGTAACGCGATAAGTTCTGCCTTCTTGTACGATACGGTTCAATACATAGAATTGAACACCATGTGCGACGTTACCAAGAGAAGTAACTTCGAATTCAGCTACTCCATCTGCAATTCCACCCGTGAAAGCAGCTGTTAAGTCTCCACCTGTTTTCCAGATCCATTGTCCATCGCCTGTGCCTGTTACATTAGATATTGACTGAGTCAAGGTGAAGTCTCCGTTTGGTACAACAAATGAACTTGCTGGCGGAGTCGTTGAAACAGTAATGATTCTCTCAAAATAAGCTTCATTTCCTGATTCGTCTTCAATCCAATAAACGAGCGTGTAATCGCCTAAAGTATTAATGTCTACTGTTCCGGTAATTACGATATCGTTTACCGATACTGTAGTGTCATAGTCATCTCTTACAGAAACACCCATCAAAGGATTGAAAGGAATTCCTTGTTCGACAACATACGCACCAATACCAGAAATGACTGGAGCCATAATGTCTCCTGGGAGTTCTTCAAGTTCAGTGATTACAACATCATCAAGATAAACGGTTGTAGGAACTGAAGTTGAGCCGATATTTCCTAAGAAGAATCCGACTTTACCAGTAGTAATCGATGCTAAAGTAACTTCGAATGCGTAATTATAAGTTACCCATTCAGTACTTAGATCTACCGTCGTATTCCAATAGAGTTGATAATTAGAACGATTTTCGATCTGTAGTATCATTGGTCTAGGAGCGTCCGCTTTTGCACGGAAACTGATTTGGTAAATCTTTCCAGTTTCGATGACTCTGTCTACTTGTGAAAACTGATTTGAATAAGTCAAGTTTCCAATAGCAGTGACATCATAAACTAAAACACCATCAACGATAGCAGCAGTACTAGCGCCACCTTCTCCGGCCCAATGTCCCCAAGGTTCTTCTAATACATCCGAGAAATCTCCGTTAACAATATAGAATGTATTAAGAACTGCTTCTCTGACGCGAAGTTCGCGAACTTCATAATATGAATTTCCTGCAACATCGGTAATCGTATACGTAATGTAGTACGTTCCCGGTGTTGTGATATCATATTCTCCAGTAATGACGATATTCGCTGTAATGTTACCGTCAATGTTATCTTGAGCAGTAATTCCAGCTCTTTCGTCAAATGAATCACCGACGAAGATGACGACATCCGTAACACCTAAAAGTAATGGTGCAGTTAGATCAGCGGCGGTTGTCGTCGTTGTCTGTGTCGTTGTAGTCGTCGTTGTAGCTGTTGTCGTTGTCGTTGTCGTAGCGGTAGTGGTTGTCGTTGTTGTAGCTGTCGTTGTTACACATGCGACGACACTAAACGCTATGAAAACCATCAATCCCAACAAGAAAAGTTTTTTCATAATTCCTCCTTTTGAATCTTCTATTTTTATATTTTTGGTTTCCTAAAGAAACGTAAGCCCAAGAAAACTGCTGCGGAAAGGAATGCTACCCCTCCGGTAATTCCTCCAATAATCCATCCAATAACTGGACTTTCCTCTGGTTCATCGACGGGATCGTCAACAGGATCATCGACGGGGTCGTCCACCGGATCGTCTACAGGATCATCAATTGGTGTCGTATCTACAATAGAAACATGAATCAATTCTGAAAACATCGTATAAGATTGTCCATTTGGTAAAATGGTAGTGAATGAAGCAAGTAGATACTCATCTCCTACTGAATCGTAGGAAGTGATATTACTTAAATTGTCAATGGACAGGTTCGTACTGCCACTTCCAACAACCATCACATCGGGAATGATATCATAGGACAATCCACTTTGCGTTTGAATCTGTGCTCGAATGGAATAGGTTTGAGGTTGATATAAGTCCAAAACTACTTCTTTGCTTCCTGTTTCAATGCGATTGAAGGTGTTCTTTAGGAAGTCGCTGTAGTTGGTTGTCAATCCGCCAACGCCATACATGTAGTACTCGTAGAAGTCTGCGCTGATATTCATCGTCCATGGCCATACCGAAAGTCCCCTATAGTTCATTTGGAGAATGAATTCATCCGTGAGTTGTGAGAATTCAGGATTAATGGTCGTTTGCATTGGAACGACTGCATTCAGAGTTGCACGAATACTTGCTTCCAAATTTTCTGCACTTAACAGCGCTGTAGACAAATATCCATCTGAAATCTCTGGTAACACATTTTTCATTTCAGTAATCTGATTTGCGATGAAAGTGATAATGACGATTTGACCTGAAACATCATATTCATCGATTAATTCTTTAAGATAAGTCACAATTTCTAAGTTTGAACTTTTGATTTCAATAAATAAAATCGTGTCTGTTCCTTGAATCCGTTCAAAATATTCTCTTAAGGTCGGAATTCTCATTGTCTCTTCAATTCCGAAAGTATCTAATAATTCTAGACTTCTTAACTGTGCGAGTGTTGATTCTTCTACAACGAGGGAGCCGTTTGCGGTTCTTGTTGTTGTTCCATCATGGATGACGACAATTTCTTTGTCCGTCGTCAAATAGATATCGAGTTCAACAACATCCGCATTCGCCGCCATTGCAAAATCCATACTCGGCAACGAATTCTCTGGTGCAAGATATGGTAATCCTCTATGTCCAATCGACAGTGGTCTTCTCAGAAGCGTATTTTCTGGGAAAAGCATCAATAAATCATAATAAGAGGTTAAGTCTTCAAGAACAATTCCGTTCACTCCGGAAACGAGCGCTTGAACAACGGATGGATATTCTTCTAGCTGCAAATCTGACCAAACACTGACAAGTCTTTTTTGAAGATAAAATACGTTGTATTGATTAGTATACTCTACTGGTAACATTGCGACAATCGCACCAGAAGCATTCGATTCATCTCTGATTAAGATCAAATCTTCATCTGTTAAGACCGGTTTGGAAGCGTCATATGTGATTTCGTAGACGCCTCTGATCATATTATATTCAGCTCTTGCATCGCGAATCGCATTGTCATTCGGAGAAATCAAGAAAGAGTCTCTTACGCCATATCCTTTTAGAAGTGTCGCAATTGCAACTGCTGTGGTAGAAAACTTAGTATAAAATGCAGGAATGACCTTCGCTCCGACATATTCGAAAATATCGTGGATGTCCATAAAAGGTAACCCTGAAGCGTCTGTAACTTGAAGGTTGGCATTAATTCTAAATACAGCCGTCTGTGGTCTCACTTCTTCTGTTGCTAAAGCTTCAACTTCTTCAAGAGAGTTCATCATCTTGACTGCGCCTGCAGGCATGATGACATTCGACTCAGGCACATAGACTGATGGTATTGCTGAATAGTCTGTCGTCGTGTTGTCAATATAGCTTTCAGGCATCGTGATTACAATATTATTAAAGATGGCTTTAGATCCACTTGATTGGAATCCAATTAATCCATTTGAATAGTCGTTTGCATTTTCATATGTTAACAATAATTCACCATTAATATATTCATTGACGACGGATCCAAATAAATCAATTTTTAATCTATAAATAGAAGCCGGATTGATGGCTTCTGAATAAGCTGTAGTGATTGGAACGCTCCAATTACCGTTGATTGCTTTCGCAAATTCAACGCCATTCGTAGCGGTAGCACCTTGACGAATTGCCATTTGGAAATAGTTGTTCGGAGAGAATCGATACATGACAGATGCCCATCTTGTCGACTCAACTGCAGATAGAATCGAGAAATCCGTTTCTATGATATAGTTTTTAAAGCCTTGTAAGTAATTAGGCAATGTCACTTGAGTAGGAGAGCCCGTGGCGGGGGAATCTAAGTACAAAGTTCCGTTTTCAATTCCTGCGGACCCTTTTACGATTGTATAATCACTTGGAATATCTCCATCGGGGGTAGATGTAAAACTAGCCTCGTAAATAATATAATCTGTTTCGGCTGTTTCTTTTGCAAAGACATAGATTACGACGCTTTCTGTTCCAATCGTCAATCTAAAAGTATGAATTCCTTTTTGACTGACGACTAAAATGCCATCAGTAATCGTTAAAAAAGCAGAAGGTTCTGAAAATGTCCCTTCCGTTAATGCGACTTTCCCCATCAAGGAGTTGTATTGAATTTGACTTAAATCAATTGAATCCCCCTGATTAACGAAAAGATAAGGCCTAAGCTCATATAGTAGAGTCACTTCCTCTTCCCCTTCCGCATATACAATCACATTCGAATTTTGAATGATTGAAATTGTTGAGAATGCTAATAATATAAATATGAAAATAAGTTGAATTCTTTTCATACATACCTCCAAAATATTAATTTAGGAAATCGGTTTCCTAATTACATTATAATTAATTATCACATCGATTGTCAAGCAATATTTGAAAAAATTGAAAACGTTTTCTAATTAAGAAGTAAAAATAAAAAAGCCTGTCAAACGACACAGGCTTTTCATTTTATCTTTCATTATTCAATAAAGGCTATAACTGGGTAATGATCCGACAGGCAAATCGGGTTCACCGTATCTTGGTCAATCTTGACTTGAAAAAAATGAACTTTCTTCTTTCCATAGATATAATCGATGGGCATTCCTGTTTTAACGCCTTCGAACGCATGAAATGACGCCTGAGACAGACAATCCTCTTTATAGGGAAGAATCCATCCGTGACTCGCAAGGAACTTGTGAATCATGCTTTGAGGGGGAAAATTGAAGTCTCCCATTAGGATCATTTCTTCAGATAACCCATCCGTCTCTTTTTGAAGAACCTGAATTTGTTTGAAGGCAATTTCTTCTTTAAGATAATCTAAATGGGTGTTAATGAAGACGTATTCTTTTCCGTAAATGATAAAACGACCATATGTCGCGATTCTTGGAAATGCCGATTCGGTGTATTTTGATGATTTTAGAGGGGTGTCAGAGAGCCAAAAAGTATTAGATAACGTACATTTGGCGACTTCTTTTAAATAAAGAATGGCAGAATATTCTGTTCCTTCTTCTCTTGGGATCCCAATAAAGTCATACATCGGAAGCAAACTCATGAGCTCATTCATCATCTTTTGATTTGCCTCTTGAATACCTAGGATTATCGGTTTCTCTTTATTAATATAGCGTGCTACCGCTTCTTTTCTAAAGGGCCAACCATTTTCTTTGTCCACAGCAACATCAATCCTAATGTTAAATGTCATTATTTTAAACATAAGCACCTCCAAAAGTGCGACCTCGAAAGAAAAACCTCAGGATTGAGGTTTTTTAATAGACTTGCAGTTTTTCTTGCTTTTGCAATACAGAAAGGGTTCCTTCTGCCAAAGCGCGCATTTCATCTTCTCCAGGATAGACTGTGATCTGTTTGATTGGGTCTATCGCATCACGAAGATATTGAATAAATCTCTTACTGTAGGCAAGACCGCCTGTGATTAAAATTCCATCGATTTTTCCTTCGGCGGCAAAATAAAGGCTACCTATCTCTTTAATCACATTATATGCCATTGAATGGAAGTAAAATTCAGCGACCTCATCTCCGTTTTTGATCCGAGATTCAATTTCTTGTCCATTGGACGTTTCCAAATAAGAAACAAGACCGCCTTTTCCAACGAGCATCTTTTGAATTTCAGATTTGTTGAAATCATTGGAGAAACACAAATCAATTAAAGGGTACGTTGGTAATTGCCCACATCTTTCAGGAGAAAACGGTCCGTCGCCTCCCAAAGCGTTATTGACATCAACGACACGACCTTGTTTATGCAACCCCACGCTGATTCCGCCACCTAAATGGCAAACAATCAAGTTTAAGTCTTCGTAATTTCGATTCAAAACTCTCGCGTGTCTTCGTGCAATTGCTTTTTGGTTTAGAACATGAAAAATACTGGATCGGTCGATGCCCTTTAGTCCCGATACCTTGGCAATCTCATCCATCTCATCAACACATACTGGGTTGACAATATAGGCAGGACGATTTAGCGGGGACGCGAGTTCATAAGCAATCAACGCTCCAAGGTTCGATGCATGTTCACCATATCTAGCACTACGAAGGTCTTCAAGCATGTCTTTGTTAACAAGATAGGTTCCACCTTGTTTTAAGGAACGAAGCATCCCTCCGCGACCGATGAAGACATCGATGTTTTCAGGAACATAGTGATGAAGTTCCAAAAATTCGATAATGATTTTCTTTCTAAATTCCAATTGGTCTGCGACTGATTTGTACTTGCTTAATTCTCTGACACTGTGTTTCAACACCGAGTCCTGAATCAGTTTATCGTTGATAAAGACCGCAACTTTTGTTGAAGTCGACCCAGGGTTAATGACTAGAAGCAAGTAATCCATCTTGATTCACCACCGCTAATAGAATTGAGTTCAGTTTTGCTTCCATGTTGTCCGCTCTGGAAGTCACTATGATTGGAACTTTCGCGCCAATGATGATTCCCGCTGATTTACCGTGTGCTAAGAAAACACAAGTTTTGTAGAATACGTTTCCGCTGTCGAGGTTAGGAAACACCAGTATGTCGGCTTTCCCAGCAACTTCGCTGTGTATCCCTTTGTGCATGACAGATTCCATCGATACGAGATTGTCGACTGCAAAAGGTCCATCAATTTCAAAAGAGATTTCTTGATTTTTGTAATGTTCTAGGATTGCCTCTGCATCAACGGTTGAAGCAATTTTAGGATTTACTTTTTCCACGCTCGAAACAATACCAACGAGTGGTTTCTCATAACCAAGAGTATGAGCGAGACCAACGGCATTTTCAATGATTGCTATTTTTTCTTCAACCGTTGGCTGAATCATCATCGCTCCGTCTGTCGCAAATAAGACGCGATCCATTCCGGAGACTTCAACCATACCAACATGAGTTAAGTATTTTTTGCTTTTGATACCATATTCGTTATTAACGACGCCTTTGAGCAGGTACTTGGTATCGATTAACCCTTTCATGACGATATCTGCTTTACCCGAATTTACAAGATCCATTGCAATTTTAGTTGCTTTTATAGGGTCTAACTCGTCAATAATCTGTACATTTTTAAGATTGTATTCCTGACACATTTGCTCAATCAATGGACCGTCGCCAATCAAAATCGGTTCAATGCATTTCCAAGACTCTGTCTGTGAAATAGCATCAATGACGACATTGTCATGCGCAAAAACGACAACCAGTTTAAAGGTCTTTCCTTTTTGCAGCCGTTGCTTTAAGTCACTGATTTTTTTAAGCATAGGTCACTCCAGACTCTAAGACATATTCTCTGCCTTTTCGAAGTGCATCCATGTTGACCTCAAGCATATGAGCCTTCCGCTCTCCAAGGAATTTAAGTAGTACTTTTTCAATTGTATTTTCGTTGAACAAAGTAGTGAGTTCAAGGTAAGCGCCCATCATAACCATATTGGAAACTTGAATGGTTCCGAGATCTGTTGCAATGTCATTGATTGGAACACCAATACAAATGGCTTTATCTGAGCTTACATGGTCTTTTATCAAGGATGAATTGTAAAGAATCAGTCCGCCTTCTTTCATCTTGCTTTGAAATTTTTGTAAAGATGGAAGATTAAAGGCAATCAAGTGATTTGCACTTTGAAAGACTGGTGAATTGATTTGTTTTTTTGAAACGATTACGCTACAATTGGCGGTTCCGCCTCTCGTTTCAGGACCATAGGAGGGAAACCATAGCCCGAATAATTCTTCATATGCAGCCGAATAGGCAAGCAATTGGCCAAACATCATGACACCTTGGCCGCCAAATCCTGCTACTTTTACGTTAACATGATCAAACATCTAATTCACCTGCGTCTTTGAAGACGCCTAGTGGAAAGACTGGAACCATGTTTGTTTCTACCCATTTTAAAGCGTCAACTGGTGTCATTCCCCAGTTAACTGGACAAGTGGATAGAACTTCAACTAATGTAAATCCACGTTTTTCTTTCTGATATGTGAAAGCTTTTTTAATCGCTTTCTTCGCTTTGATTAGTTGCTTCGGATTTGTAACACTGACTCGCTCAAGGTATGCCACACCTTCAATTTGTGAGAAAATCTCACTAATTTTGATTGGGCCACCCGTTAACGCACGATTTCTTCCGTCTTGTGAAGTCGTCGTTTTTTGTCCAATCAGCGTTGTAGGAGCCATTTGGCCACCCGTCATTCCATAAATTGCATTATTAATAAAAATAACAGTAATATTTTCGCCGCGATTGGCTGCGTGAATCGTTTCAGCGATTCCTATTGATGCGAGGTCGCCATCTCCTTGATATGTAAAAACGATGTTGTTTGGAAGAACGCGTTTGATTCCTGTTGCTTCTGCACAGGCTCTTCCATGAGGTGCTTGTTGCATGTCACAATTAAAGAATTCATAAGAGAATACGGAACATCCAACGCTTGCTACACCGATAGCATCTCCAATCATTCCGAGTTCTTCAAGTGTTTCACCTACAAGTTTATGGACGATGCCGTGTGTACATCCTGGACAATAGGAAAGTTTTTTGTCGGTCAACCCTTTGGTTTTTTGGTATTTGACTTCCATTTATTTCACCACCTTGTCTTTAAAGTTCTTGATTGCATCAACGATTTCTTCGGGTTCAGGAACCATTCCGCCGACACGACCGAAAAATCCGATTTCATGACGACCTTTATCAGATATCATTACATCGTCAAGCATTTGACCCATGCTCATTTCTGCACATAGAATTCCTTTTACGCCTTCAGGAATTTCATTGAAGGCCGCTTTTGGATATGGCCATAAAGAAATCGGTCGGATCATCCCAACTTCGATTCCTTCTTCTTTTAAAGTTTCAATGGCAGAACGACAAATTCTGGACATCGTACCATATGCAACAATCACATACTTCGGATTTTCCATATTGATCATTTCGTATTTTGTTTCATTATTCTTAATTTGTTGGTATTTCCGCTGTAATTGGAAATTATGTTGTTCCAATTCAACAGGATCTAGAAACAAAGAGTTTACAATATTTCTTCCCGGATGATTTGCAGTACCGGTTGTAATGTAATCCTTTGCTGGAATAAAACGTTTCTTGACTGGTTTGTCAAAATCAACGGTTTCCATCATTTGACCGATTAATCCGTCTACGAGGACCAATACTGGGTTTCTGTAATAGTCTGCGATGTCGAAAGATTCTTTCATAATGTCAATCGTCTCTTGAATGGTTTCGGGTGCGTAAACAATCAATTGATAGTCTCCGTTTCCGCCGCCTCTGGTTGCTTGATAATAATCCGCTTGAGAAGGTTGAATTCCTCCAAGTCCGGGTCCACCACGCATAACAGATACGATAACGCAAGGAAGTTCAGCCCCTGCGATATAAGAAATGCCTTCTTGTTTCAAAGCAATTCCTGGTGAAGATGATGAAGTCATGACTCTCGCTCCTGCACCAGCAGCGCCATAAACCATATTAATGGCAGCAACTTCTGATTCTGCTTGAACGAACACTTTTCCAGCTGCTAATAGATGTTTAGACAAATACTCTGGAATCTCATTTTGTGGTGTAATTGGGTAACCGAAGAACGCGTCAATTCCGCCTTTCAAAGCGGCAACTGCAATTGCTTCGTTTCCCTTCATTAATACTTTAGCCATTATTTATCTACCTCCACTTTGATGACCGAGTCCGGACACATCATTGCGCAAAATGCGCATCCGATACATTTTTCAGGTTCACTGACCTTGATGATGTTATATCCTGATTTGTTAATTTCTGTCTTGTCCTGATATAAAATATGTTGAGGACAAAATGAAACGCAAAGAGAACATCCTTTGCATAAGTCTACTTCAAAATATACTTTACCTTTTGGCATGTCTTCCTCCTTAAAACCATTTTTTTCTTAAGTAGATTTGAAGAGGAAGCATTTCCCCTTCGAAAGTTGTGTTGCGAAGTTCAAGTCCTTGATGGAAACAAGTATAGACGATTGGAAGGTTCATTTTCATTGAAACTTCCTTCAGTATTGTTTCTCCTTCAAGAACGGTATCCGTTGTTGTTTCTTTCAGCAAGTTTGAATTATTGATTAATCCTGTGACAAGTCTTCCGCTTGATACTTGTATCTTTTTAATCAGAGAAATGATTTCATCCGTTGTTTGAGTCTCAGGACGAAAGATGTTTACGATGAGATAAAGATCAATCTCATTGTCATACTCTTCAAACTGCCTTAATAATTTTGCTCCAAGATCATTTCCGCCCAAATCGTAAATGGCCCTGACGTTCTCCTTTTGAAAAGGTAGGAAAACGCGGCCGGAAATGTATGGAAGATCTGTAAATTTACTGTGCTCTTTATCGCTCGAAATCACTTCAATTCCGTGTTGCTTCAGCAAGACTTCAGACTCTCTGCTTCTGAAGTATGGATTGATAACATCGAGATCTATAACATAGTCCACCAATTCTTTGATTGCCAGATTCAGCGCAATCTCCGTTTTCCCCGATCCGTAGTATCCTGTCAGAAACAATAGTCTTTTCATTACTACCTTTTGATGTAGTTCGAGTGGAGTTGATTGATGGTTTCAATTCTGTTTTTCGCGAATACTTTTGCTGCGGCGTGGGTAGATATGTCTTCTTCTTTTGCGATTCTATAGATGTCTAGGAGTCGATCATAAATCTTTTCGATGTCTCTAATCGCTTTGTCTTTGATATAAGTTTGTAATTCATGGTATACGTTGATGAGTCCGCCAGCGTTGATGACAAAGTCTGGAGCGTATAAAATGCCTTTGTCTTTAATCATCATTCCATGTTTTTCTTCATCCATTAAAACGTTATTTGCAGATCCGGCAATAATTTTGGCTTTGATTTGAGGAATCGTCTCATCGTTTAGCTGAGCACCGAGTGCGCACGGGCTAAATACATCCACATTTAAACCAAAAATCTTGTCTGGCTCAACGTATTCAACCATTGGAAGTTCTTTTTGCATTCTTTTAATATGAGCTGGATTAATTTCAGTGAAATATACTTTTTTTGCTTTTGCTTCTATTAGATACTTCACTAGATAATATCCCGTTTGTCCTGCACCTTGAATTGCAAAACTATATTTAGATATGTCGTCGTCTCCAAACATTTCTTGTAAGGAGGCACGAATACCATGGAAAACACCTAATGCTGTTAATGGCGAAGGATTTCCACTTTTCCCTTCCAAACCAACCACATAGTCGGTCTCCATATGAACATAATCCATATCTTTTGTCGAAGTATTGACGTCTTCGGCAGTGATATATCTTCCGTTTAAACTTTGTACATATCTTCCGAGGGCTCTAAAGTAAGCCTCACTTTTCACTTTGGAAGCGTCTCCAATCAATACGGTCTTACCGCCTCCAAGATTTAATCCGGCTGCAGCAGCCTTGTATGTCATTCCACGAGCCAATCGAAGTGCGTCAAGAACAGCATCATCTTCAGAATCATAATTCCAAAGTCTAGTACCGCCAAGTGCTGGCCCTAACGTCGTATTGTGAATGCAAGTAACTCCTTTCAACCCGGTTGTTTTGTCATAAAAATAAACAATTTGTTCATAGCCGTGTTTTTCCATGTAGTCAAACTTATTCATTTTACTCCTCCTTATTCTTTCCGTTTTCGTTCTTCAGCTCGAAAACGCTTACACGATTATTATAACACCCAAACGCAAAAAATAAAAGAAAAATCGACCGAAATTCAAGAAATAAAAAAAGGCCATTCATCTTGAGATTTAGGCCTTTTAACACTTTATCAAACTAAAAGGATAGCTACCAAAAAGATTGACTCATTTTTTGTAAGTTATTCCAATTAAGGGAATTCTGAAACGGCAGAGTTTCCCATCGTCCAATACATTTTCAATCGATTCCACTTTTAACTTTTGATCAAGAATGACTTCAAATGGAAACTTAGCAAATCCGCCTGAGCAATAACACCAGATCGGAGAAATATCATGAGAGTCTTTCAAAACAGCTTCTCTTGCGAATGCACAGTGGCACGCGTAATAATGCATTTCTTTGTCCGAGGTCGCAGAAAGATACTTTTCAGTATCATAAGGTATTTTCGTAATGTAGAGATAGTCGTCTCTAATCACGCCAGAAAGAACTTCTTGATTCTTTTCAACAAATTGGATGACCTCATCAGTAATCGTTTGTTCGAACCAAACCTTTCCAGCTTCTTTGTATCTTTTCAATTCTTCCACTTTGCGAAGGTGTCTGTTTTTTAAATAGTCTTCGAACGTCTTTGAATTCTCGTATTCAACCTTTTCAGGCATCATGGCTTCTCTTGACATTCCATGATTGTTTCCAGCAAGAACTTTTTCAACTTCTTCTACGGATAAGTTAGCATGGAGTCTTCTCATGAATTCGGCTGTAAAATCAGGGATTTTCTTTGGGCTCATTCCAAGTGTTGGAATTTCCAAATCTTGTGTAATGAGTTCAACCATTTCCTGACCGTGAAGTTGTTTCAATCTGATTAAAATGTTTTCAACAACATCTAGAATTCCTGTATATTTTGTGAGTTCGATAAAACAGTCGTTCTTTTTAAGAATTCTCATGTATCTCATCAACACGACAAATGCGTCTAGCGTAGATCTCTTTTGAGAATAGAGTAAAGCTATGAACTCATTGACGTCGTCAGTTGATATTTCAGATACAGAAGGAATTTTATGACTAAGTCCCATGAAATTCCAAAATTCGATAATCAGTGCTTTTGCGAAAAGAAATTCTTTATCGCCTAGATTGTTGGTTAAATAGAAATGTTCTAGTTTTTCTAGAACCATCAAATCTTCTTTCATATTATAATGCCTCGCTGACGGATTTTCCTTGCATATGTAGAACCAAGTAATCGGGTCCTCCAGCCTTTGAATCGGTTCCGCTCATGTTGAAACCGCCAAATGGCTGATAACCTACGATTGCGCCAGTACACTTTCGATTCAGATAGAGATTTCCAACATGAAAATCTTCTCTTGCAATTTCCAAATGTTCTCTGTTGTTGGAGAAAATAGCTCCCGTCAAACCAAACTCTGTGTTGTTCACCACTTCCAAGCCTTCTTCAAACGATGAAACTTTTGTGATTGAAAGCACTGGACCAAAAATTTCTTCTTGCATCATTCTGGATGATGGATCCAAGTCTGTAAAGACGGTGGGTTCGATAAACCAACCCAATTCATCATTTCCATTCCCACCGACAAGGAGTTTCCCTTCAAGTTTACCCAGTTCAATATATGCCATGATTGATTTGTACGCTTTATCATCGTTTACGGGACCCATATTGTTTGAATAGACTTTGGGGTCTCCAAGTGATATTTTTTCTGTCAAGTCTTTGATATGCTTAATCACATCATCATAAACATTCTCATGAATGATTGCTCGAGAACATGCACTGCATTTCTGTCCACTAAATCCGAATGCACTTTTTACGATTGCATCCGCAGCGGTCATTGGATCAACACCATCATCTACTAAAATGGCGTCTTTTCCACCCATTTCTGCAATGACTCTCTTTAACCAAATTTGACCTTTTTGAACTTTTGCAGCATTTTCATAAATTGCCTGTCCGACTTCTTTCGAACCTGTAAACGAAACAAATCTCGTCTTCGGATGTTTGACGACATAGTCCCCAATTTCTGAACCTCTTCCTGGCATATAATTAACGACGCCATTTGGAAGTCCAGCTTCATGCAGTACTTCTACAAATTTATAAGCGATGACTTGAGTTGTCATTGCTGGTTTCAATAAAACCGTGTTTCCACTGACAATTGCTGCAGAAGTCATTCCTGTCAAGATTGCAAGTGGGAAGTTCCAAGGCGTTATGATTGCGCCTACACCCAAAGGAATATAGAAATACTCGTTTCTTTCCATGTTTGGACGACTTTGAACCACATCGTCAATTCTTGATAGAGTTAGTATTTGTCTCCCGTAATATTCCAAAAAGTCAATCGCTTCAGCGGTATCCGCATCCGCTTCTGCCCATGGCTTACCGGCTTCAATCGTCATCAACGCACTGAATTCAAATTTTCTTCTTCGAATAATGTTCGCTGCTTTAAACAACACATCAGCGCGCACTTTCGGGTTCACCTTTTTCCAGGTTTCAAAAGCTTTTAAAGCAGAATCCATTGCCAAGTTTGCTTCTTCAAGTCCAGCTTGTGAGATTTTACCTACAACTTGTTCCTTTTTTGCTGGATTCACTGAAGTATAGGTCTTTTCCGTATAAATCATCTTTCCATTGATTACCAAAGGATAGTTTTTTCCAAGCATTGCTTCAACTTTTTTCAATGCTTCTAAGTAAGCCTTTTTGTTGCTTTCGTTCGAAAAATCAGTTAGCGGTTCTGTTACGTAAGGATAAATTGCCATAAATCATCATTCCTTTCTACTTCTATATTCTATACAACAGATTGTTCGATTGCACTTAATTCCTTTTCGCTGAATCGATCCATCCGGAACAAATCCGGATTGATTTCGTTCTTTTTCTTTAAAATCATATTTGAGATGATTTCTCCGGTCATTGGTGAAAACATAAATCCATGTCCCGAGAAACCACATGCGATGAAAAACCCTTTTAAATCGTTCGCTTCGGTGATGATAGGTTGTTTATCGGGCGACATGTTATATGAACCTCCCCATTGACGAATTACTCTCAGTTCTCCAATTTTAGGAGCGACGTGGCAAATCGTTTTTGCCATTTCGTCAAGGAAAGACCAACTAGAAGAAATGTCATGTCCATGGACTTGATTTTTAGTCGACCTTCCCATCAAAAAACTTCCGTGAGGGACTTGTTGACAATAGAAATTTTGAGTAAAGGACATCAACATCGGTCCTTGCATTTTTTCAATGGGTTCAGTCACTAAGATCTCATGATTTTCAGAAAATACAGGAATGTCAACGCCAACCATTTCTCCAATTTCTTTGGCGAAACCACCTGCCGCATTGACGATGATTGAAGTTTCGATCTCTCTTTGATCTGTAATCACTTTTTGGATGATTTTGTTATCTACAACAATTTCTTTCACTTCTTCAAAAAAGAAGAATTGAACACCGCTCCGTTTCGCAGCCAAATAAAAGGCTTCAGTCATTTTGAACGGATTTAAATGACCATCAGTTTGACAGAATGTTGCACTGACAAAAGCGTTTGGGTTCAAGTAAGGAACGATTTTTAACGCTTCTTCAACCGAAAGCAATTTCGAAGGGATTCCCAATCTGTTTTGTAATTCAACATTTTTAGAAAATCGATCATGTTCTGCTTTGTCTGAGGCTAGAATCAAATACCCTTCTTGTTTGAATTCAATATCGTCTTCATAACCAAGTTCTTCTTTTGCTGTTTCAAAGAATTCGATGCTTTTTTTAGCTAAGACGCAGTTAGCCTCCGTTCCCCATTGTTGGCGGATGCCTGCTCCGCATCTTCCTGTTGCGCCACTGGTCAGATATGCTTTATCAAGCACGACAATATTCTTCATTCCTTTTTTCGCCAAGTGATATGCAATGCTGCATCCGGAAATGCCTGCACCGATGATGACTATGTTAGCTTTCATCTGTGGCACCATCCTTGATTGCGTTCAACTTCACTCCGATAATCAAAGGTCTTGTTTTTTGAATTGGAACGTCTTTCATTTTTTTCTTCGTAAAATTGGCGATTTCTCTTTGAATTAAAGCAGAACAGGTCTGTCCTTGACAAGGGCCCATTCCAACTCTGAGTTGTCTTTTTAAATCTTCGAAATTCGTATATCCGGCTTCAAGGCATCGTTTTACATCCGCAAGCGTTACGTCTTCGCAACGGCAGATGATGATTAAGTCATCTCTCATCAGGGCACCCAATCGTAATGAATTCATAAAGGAATTCTTTACGAACTTCCACTGTAATCAGTTTTGTTTTTTCTTGTTTGGCAAGGTCTTGAACAGAAATGATTTTACATGTCGAAATGACCTTGCCTTCACGATTTAAAGCATTCCAAATATCGCCTTTTAATGGTGCAGGAATAAACTCATATGGAATCTTAAAAATGGCCATATCTTGTTTAATACTTGAAACAATAATAGCGAGTCCGGGGCATTTCGTCACACAGATTCCGCATCCTGTACATAGCACTTGATTCACCGTAGGTCTTAAATTGATGTCATCACCAATTGTGATTGCGTTAAAAGGACAGGAAGTTTCACATGGGTTACATGGAATTTCCTGGTAGCACTCGATTACTGCTTTTGGTTTGATTAAAACTGATGGCTCAGGAAAACAGGATATCACTTGTTCTCTGGAGGGAACGCCGTTTTTTTCTAGCATGATTCTTCCTCCTTCATTTGAAGAAGTCCAACTCTTGTTTTATACCCGAACGGTCCGCTTCTGAGTCCGTCAAGCTGAGACTTTAGGTCTTGATATATCTGATCAAATCCATCTACAGATTTTAGTAGTTTCTTTGTTGCGAAAAGCCCAGCCAATCTTCCTTCAACCATTGCAGAGCTTGCTTCTTCGACGCCCGAAAGATCTCCGCAGGCAAAAATGCCTTCCATGGTGGTTTCGTGATGTGTTGATACTTTTGGAACCCATCCACCAAGTTCTGCAATATAGACGATTTTAGCTCCTGCCATCGACAAAAGTTGATGCATGGGAGAAAGTCCTACCGATACGCAAACAGCATCAACTTCGATGATTTGTTCTGTTCCAGGAATGGGATTCCAAGAATCATCGAGGTCAACGATTTCAACGCTTTCGACACAATCAGTTCCACTCGCTCTTAGAATCGTTTTCCCTGTAAGTATCGGAACGCCGAGTCTTCTCAGTTTTGATGCGTGAACGAGATACCCACCAATCGAAGGAGCCGCTTCTAAAACACTCACAACTTTGACTCCAGCTTGCATGAGTTGATATGACACAATTAGGCCAATGTTACCTGAACCTACCATAATGATTTTATTTCCAGGTAATACACCGTATTGATTCATTAAAGTTTGGACGGCACCAGCGCCGTAGATTCCAGGTAAATCGTTGTTTTCAAAAGCAATGAATTTCTCACTTGCGCCTGTTGCGACGACGATCACGGATGCTTGTATTTTGAAATAGACTTCATTTTGAACAACGGTGCACACCTTGTCTGGATAAAGTCCCGTCACGGTTGCGTCCAAAAGCACTTCTATCTTGTCTTGCAATTTAATGTATTCTTGAATTAGTTTTTCTGCAATCTTATATCCTCTGACACTGGCATACTGTTTTTCAGACCCAAAAAATTTGTGGGTTTGTTTTACCAGTTGACCGCCTAAAGTATGACTCCGTTCAACGATGGTTACATGTTGTCCTAAACTCGCCGCTTGAATTGCGCAGGACAGTCCAGCAGGGCCACCACCAATAATCAGAAATGGTGTCTTTTTCATAAGAGTTCACCTTTTCCAGGTTGACTGACTACTCTCATTCCCGGTTCCAGTTTTGTCATGCAAGTTCGAACATTTGGGACGTCATTGACCGTCATGTTACAAGAACCGCAATTCCCGATTGCACAATAAAACCCACGGCTCCTTTTATAGTGAATGCTTTTACTTAACTCCTTGATTCCAAGTGCATGTAGCGCGCTTGCAATCGTGTCGCCATCTCTACCGATAACTTGTTTTCCGTTAAAGAAGAAAGCAATTTCGTTATGATTCGAAAACTCTAGTATTGGATGTTTTTCAATCCTCATGTTCTCACCACTTTCACAAATACTATGATACCATAAAGCGCTTACACAATAAACCCCCAATTTATGAAAAAAGGACCGAAGTCCTTTCATTCATTTTCATTCAATTTGGTTTATACGGTAAACTCTCGTTTTTGAAAACGCCAGTACGCAAGAATCGTAAGAACAATTGACAACCCTATAAATACAACAAAGCTAATCCACTCAAAATCAGCACCTAACTTCAAGATATCAACCGGGTTCGCAAAAGTGAAGGGTGTGATGTGTTTCAATAATTGAAGAGTATCATTATTTGTCACGGATGAAATCACACTGATGATATAAAATACGAAAGGAAATGCAATGGCACCCATACTTTTTTGAGTTGGTTTCATAAAGACCACTAATGCAAATCCTAAAATGGCTAGTACGACAAACATGATTGTGTTATAAAGATTAAAAATCAAGAACTTAACGCCATCAAAACTTTCTCCGATAATGATGAAAGAAAGTAAACTCATCAGATACACAATGATTGAGAACAACATGACATTGATGATGACTTTCAACAGTTTTGTCGTCAAAATCACACTTCTAGAATACGGAAGTTGATAGATGCACTCCACTGTTTTTTCCTTGTCGTCTCGATTTAACGCGCTATATCCTTCTAGCGCCGCAAAGATTCCGCCAAACAATTGTAACATCATGACACCCTCTGTAGCGTAATACTCCACAACATTGTGGGGCACGCCACCGAAAGCATCCAAGAAGGATTGATACTCCGCTGGAATCGCGCTATAAATATCTATGACCATCGGATATAAGACAATGACAAAAGCCATCGTAAATCCTATACTTAAAGACCATGTTAAAAGACTTTTGAAACTTCTTGAAAACTCGAGTTTAAATAGTCTACTAGAGAACATCATGGCTGACACCCTCTTTCTGATAGTATTGTATGAAGATTTCTTCCAAAGAAGCATCCCTAATCGTACATTTGTCAAATCTTTGTTGGGATAACCTTTTCAAAAGCAAATTGATATCTCCTACATAAGAGTAATGTGTTAAATCGTCTTCTACTTTTATAAAGGTCATTCCTTTTGGAAGATTACCCTCCAAAGCTGGAAATAAAGATACTTTTTTATTTTCGAGTTGAGCGATTTCACTCATTTCAAAAACCTGATAGATGACGCCGTCTTTGATCAATGCGACACGATCACAGATTTTCTCGACTTCAGACAAAATATGACTGGACAAGAAAACAGTAACGCCCTTTTTCTTCTCTTCGACCAATAAATCAAGAAATGTTTGTTGCATCAAAGGATCCAGACCTGTTGTAGGTTCATCTAAAATCAATAGCCTTGGGCTATGAAGCAGCGCAACGACAATGCCAATCTTCTTCTTGTTTCCGAAAGACAGTTGATCAATGCTTTTATTGACATCAATATCAAATCTTTCTACAAGTTCTAAGACTCTTGAATCATCAACTTTTCTCATCTCCTGAAAAAAACGAAGAACGTCTTTCACTTTCATTTCAGGAAAGAAAAAGGCTTCACTTGGAAGATACCCGATTTCTTTGTTTAATTCAACAGAAGCTTTTTTCACATCCTGGTCAAAGATTTTAGCTTCTCCAGAATTTGAGTGAATCAAACCAAGTAGAATTCTTGTCAAGGTTGTTTTTCCAGATCCGTTTGGTCCTACAAATCCATAGATTTCGCCCTCTTTGACTTCCAAAGTCGCATTTTCTAAACCTCTGGTTTTTCCGTAGTACTTTCGTAATGAACTGATTTCGATTGCTGACAAATCCATCACTCCTTCATAATATGCATAAAATTATTATAACACTTTATACGCTTGATGAATCATCTTTTTACGACTTCAAAGTAATCCAATATCTTAAAACGTAATGGTCTATGTCGAAGATTTGATTTTCAAGAATTCCACCACAAGATTCAATTGACCGTTTACTTCCAAGATTAAAATCGTTACAAGTCATCAATACGCTTTCAATTCCCATTTCTTTTGCCAATCCTAATGCCATTTTAAGCATCCTGTTTGAATATCCCTTATTTCTTTCAGAAGGGCGAATTCCGCCTCCGATGTGGCCTCCGAGTGCAAAAAGACGATCATTTAATTGATGCCTTATATTCACGCATCCTAAAATACGGCCATCTTTGACGAGCAGAAAAGTCGAGGAAGGCACGTAGTTTTTTGGAGCTGTTTCCACATGCTCATCTTGTTCTTTTTCTTCAATCCATTCTTCATAGGTTTTGTCAAACATTCTTGAAGCATAAGGAATCATCTTTTCTTCACCCCATTCTGAACAGTAGTCTAGATAGGCTTCTTTGTGTTTCAATTGGGGTTTCTCTAATTGAACTTCTTGCATTTTATCCATGCCCTCTCAAATCGTGAAACAATATCGATGAATTCTTCTTCTTTAAAACTTCCGTACCCAATGACAAGTTTCGGTGCAGGATTCTCTTCTGCAACAAAACGAAACTCATTCATTCCATATATTTTTAGGTCCTCTTTTTTTGCACATTCTATCAGCATATCTTCTTTTGTACCATCTAAGAACGAAATTGTAAAGTGAAGACCCGCTTCTTCACCTTCGATCTTAATGTCTTTTCCAAATTTAGCGTTTTTTAATAACGTTAAAAAATAGTCTCTTTTGTTCTTATAGATGAGTTTCATTCGATTCAAGTGTCTTTCAAACCCTTTCGTCTTCAAGAGCATTGAAAGCGCAACTTGGTCATGGATTGGAACTGGATTGGCGTAAAAAGAATACTGTTCTTTGAGTATTTCAACTAATGCGTTTGGCAAAACCATATAACTGACGCGTAGTGTTGGTGATAAACTTTTAGAGAAACTGTTGAGATAGATTACTTTATCAAATGAATCCAGTCCTTTTAATGCAGGTATTGGGTTCCCTGAAAACCTGAATTCACTATCGTAATCATCTTCGATTATGTATCTGGAAACAGATTCATTTGCCCAAGTCAAGAGCTCCATCCTGCGTTTAATTGGCATAACAATTCCTGTCGGAAATTGATGACTTGGTGAAATATGTAGAATATTAGATCTCAATTTTGTCAGTGGTTGAATATCCATCCCTGATTCATCCAAAGGAATCATTTCTAATTTAACACCATAAGCTTCATACAGTTTTTTGCTTTTGGGATAACCGGGCGTTTCAATTCCGAATACTTGATTATTTCCAAGTAAAAACACAAGCATTTGAAGCATTTGTTCGCTTCCCGAACAAATAACAATCTGATCTGCACTTGTTTTGATTCCACGATATGCAAGCAAATATGTTTCAATCTCTTCTCTCAATTCAAGAAGACCAAGAATGTCAGAGTCATTGATCCGAGAATGAATTCCATCCAAAAAAGCTTCTCTTTTATATTTTGCCATCCATTCATATGGAAAAGAGTCTTCATCCACCTTACTAGTCTTCAAGTCATACCGATATCCTAAATGTTTTTTAGATTGTACAAGTTTATCTGAAATGGAATTCAATGAAGGAATCATCAATTTCGCAAAAGGTTCAACAAAATAACCGGACTTTTCAACACTTCGAATGTATCCTTCTGCTTTCAACTGAGCGTAAGCGGCTTCAACGGTAATCTGTGAAATCTCTAAATGCGCTGCAAGAACACGCTTCGAAGGAAGCTTTTCATTTTCCTTCAACTTGCTTTCTTGAATCATTTCCTTAATTTGAATATAAAGTTGTTCGTACTTTGGAATTTTTGAATCTCGATCAAAGAATATCGTTATCAATCTACCACCATCTGACCTTATAAATTATAATCAATCTGACTATTTATTTAATACCAGAAACAGTTATAATATATCTTGTTAAACCTTATTTGTCAATACAAAGGAGAAAAGACATGGATAAAACAAGATATGAATTAAATAAAGAACTTGCACAAATGTTAAAAGGCGGCGTCATTATGGACGTAACTAACGCTGAACAAGCCAAAATCGCAGAGGCTGCTGGTGCTTGCGCCGTGATGGCTCTTGAAAGAATTCCTGCAGACATTCGTAAAGCCGGAGGCGTTTCCAGAATGAGTGATCCAAAACTCATTAAAGAAATCCAAGCGGCCGTTACGATTCCAGTCATGGCAAAAGTTAGAATTGGTCATTTCATGGAAGCAGAAATTCTAGAAGCATTAGAAATTGATTATATCGACGAATCTGAAGTATTGTCACCAGCTGACGATATCTATCATATTGACAAGACCAGTTTTCAAGTTCCTTTTGTATGTGGAGCCAAAAACTTAGGTGAAGCTTTAAGAAGAATTGCGGAAGGCGCATCCATGATTCGCACAAAAGGCGAACCTGGAACGGGAGACATCATTCAAGCTGTAAGGCACATGAGACTGATTCAATCTGAAATCAGAAGGGTTTCCTCAATGAGGGAAGATGAATTATTTGAAGCTGCAAAACAATTTCAAGTTCCAATCGACTTGCTCAAACAAGTACATGTTCTTGGAAAATTACCAGTCGTCAATTTCGCTGCCGGTGGCGTTGCAACTCCTGCAGATGCTGCGCTAATGATGAAACTCGGTGCTGAAGGCGTATTTGTTGGTTCTGGTATCTTCAAATCCGGTGATCCTGCAAAGCGTGCTGCTGCTATTGTTCAAGCTGTAACCAATTTTAATGATTCCAAATTGCTTGCCAAAATCTCTGAAGACTTAGGTGAAGCAATGGTTGGAATCAACGAAGAGGAAATCAACATATTGATGGCTCAAAGAGGAGAATAAATTCATGACAATTGGTTTACTCGCACTGCAAGGCGCATTTATTGAACATGAAAAAGTTCTTACGACATTAGGTGTCGATTTCTTTGAAATCCGCCAACTTAATGATTTAAACAAATCAATGGACGGACTGATTCTTCCGGGTGGAGAGTCAACCGCGATGGGAAAGTTGCTTCGAGATTTGAATCTGTTTGAACCGTTAAAACATATGATTTTGGACGGGCTTCCAGTATTTGGAACTTGCGCCGGATTGATTCTTCTCGCTAAGACGCTTGAAAATGACACTCGCATCTTTTTTCAAACCATGGATATTACGATTCAAAGAAATGCATTTGGAAGGCAATTAGGAAGTTTTATGAAATTTTCCGACTTTGATGGCAAAGAAATCCCAATGATTTTCATTCGAGCTCCTTATATCCACACCGTAGGGCCTGAAGTTGAAATTTTATCTCAATTCGATGGAATGATTCTTGCCGCAAGAGAAAGAAATATGCTTGTAACTGCATACCATCCTGAATTAACGAAAGATACAACGGTCCATCAATATTTTTTAAGAATGATTTCAGAAAGATAGAAATGAAAAAGACTCAAGCGAATGCTTCAGTCTTTTTTTGTTTTTCGAAATACAATCATTCTTTTATGATCGGTAAACACAATTTGCAATTCGAGTGTCTTTGCAATCCATTCAAATGTTTTTTCTGAAAAGAAAAGCAAATGCGTTTTGTCACGAATATACCACCATTCAAAAAAATCATCAGGATTCTTTGGGTGAAACAATGTCATAATAGAGATAATGCCACCCACTGGCAACAGCGAGATCCACTCCAAAAACACGGGCATTGGATTATGAATATGCTCCAAAACTTCCGTTGAGGATATGACGTCGTATTGTAAGTCTAAATACTCTTTTTCTATCTCATAATGTTTATCATATTTTTCAACTAAAAAATGATAATCTTTCTCTAATATATGAGACAGCACAGGCGTTGGGCCAGATCCGTACTCCAACAGTCTGTATCCTTTATGGAATGGTAGAATAGATTGATGAACAAAATCTTTTAAATAGGCAACATAATCTTCCTGATCAAGAGAGTTTTGATGATTAGAATAGACTTCAAGTTCTTCTTGTCTCGTTGGAAAAAGGGATTCGTCTTTAGAATATGAATCACAAATGTGACAATAAAAGTATGGTTCTTTCGTTTTGGGGTGTTCCAAACGAGTTAATTTTTCACCGCATATCAAACAGTTCATCTATTTCCTCCTTTGACCAATGATGAATTAGAAAAAAGAATAGGCGTATCGCCGATACGCCTATCAAAAATAATTAATCTCTTAACGGTTTTCCTTCGCCATCTTCTGCAATGGAGCCCGTCAATATCATGATGCCTTCAATCAACGCCCATACTGCAGAGATAATGGGGCCAACAATGATTACCCAACCAACAACGGTCAAAAGTAATTGAACCCAAGCTTTGGTGTTATATCCGAGATAAAAATTATGAATTCCAAGCGATCCGATAAAAATGGCAAGTAACCCCGCTGCAAGTTTGGACTTCAAAGTCATGTCTTGAGTTGAAGTTTGTCTGTAATTATTTGTAGGTACGCCGCAATGAATACAAATCGCTGCTTTGTCATCTATTTCTTTTCCACAATTGGAACAATACATTTATCTATTTCTCCTTCTTATGTAAATAAACTACTTCGTCTCTTTGACAACAGGTTTGGCTACAACTTCTTTTTCATTCACTTTAACCTCAATGTTAGTATCGGGAGTTGAAATTTTTCCTAAATAACTTGGCAAATCCATTCCAGCCATGTTGAACAATTCGCTCATTGGCGGAATGCTCTTCATTAAAGATGAAAGGAAATTGGCTGTTGAAGTTGTACCGTCTTTTCCGTTTCCGTTATCCCAAACTGTGACTTTATCAATCTTCAAATTCTTAATTGCTTCAACTTGGATTTGAACTAATGTTTCAAGTTTATCGGCAATCAGCATTTTAATTGCTTCATTTGGTTCTCCGCCTGCGGCTTCAACCATTTTCATGAAACCTTCAGCTTGCTTGGAGAGAATTTGGTAAGTACCACGAGCTTCGGCTTCCATTTTAGCAAAAGTAGCATCTGCTTCACCTTGTGCTTTTTCACGTGTTTGTTCCGCAATCGCTTGAGCTTCAATGACCAAACGTTGTTTCTCAATTTGAGTCTTGATGATAACGTCGGCTTCAAGAGTCGCTTGTTCTCTCGCAGCACGAGCTAACTCGGCAGCTTGCTGAGCTTTATAAGAATCTTCCAATGCTTTTGCCTCTGCAATTTTTTCAGCTGCAGTTGCTCTTCTTAAAGATTCTGCTTGAATTTCACGTCTTGTCGCATCGGACTGAGAAATTTTACCTAAGGAGTCATTTTCACCGGCAACGGCTGTTTGATTCGCAACGGCAACCTGAATTCTTTGGTCTCTAACGGCATTTGCTTCACCGATGGAACCGTCACGATTCTTTTCAGCTACAGTCTTCTTCGCATCATTGATGGCTTTGGAAGCTGCTTCTTTTCCAAGCGCCTGGATATATCCGCTTTCGTCGTTGATGTCAGTAACGTTGACGTTGATAAGTCTTAATCCGATTTTTTTGAGTTCACTCTCAACGTTTCCTGATACTGCTTCAAGGAATTTATCTCTATCAGTATTGATTTCTTCGATGTCCATTGTAGCGACGACCAAACGAAGTTGACCAAAAATAATGTCTTTTGCAAGTTCTTGAATTTCAGTCAATTTTAATCCGAGTAGTCTTTCGGCTGCGTTTTGCATAACACCGGCTTCCGTCGATACACCAACTGTAAATCTTGAAGGTACGTCGATACGGATGTTTTGTCTTGAAAGTGCGCTTGTTAGATCCACACTGATTGAAAGAGGCGTTAAGTCAAGGAATTGATACGCCTGAATAAATGGATAAACAAACTTTGCTCCACCATGGATACAATTTGAGGATCTCGAAGTTCCGTCCTCATTACCTTTAATACGTCCATAGATAACCAAGATCTTGTCAGATGGACATTTTTTGATTCTAGAAACGATAAAAACTAAGACTGTAAATACAATGACAACGAATGTAACGATGAGTCCGATTGCATTCGAAGGTGTAGCTAAAAACACGTTATTCATAGTTATTCTCCTTTGTATTTATATTGAGGTGCTTTTTACTCTAATTTTGGATAATATCGATTTTGAAATTGATTAACCGTAACCCGATTATCTTGATTTCCTGTTCGACGTTTCTCGAGATGGATTCGAAGAAATCTTGACGTTTTGTTTGGATATCTTCGAGGGTGTTATCAAAGATGACAGCACGAATTTGACCATAAATGATATTTGATGCCAATTCTTGAATTTGAGCAGAATCCAGACCCAGTAATCGTTCTGCAGCGTTTTGCATCATGCCGGGTTCCGTTGAAATGCCGATTGTGAATTTTGCATTTAAGTCCATGCTTTCATTCAATTTTGTTAATTCACTTTTCAAATTCATACTGAAAGAAATGGGATTCAAGTCAAGAAATTTGTATGATTGAATAAACGGATAGATGAACGCAGCTCCACCGTGGATGCAAATCGATGAAGGTTGGCTTCCATCCTGATTCGGTTTTAACTTTCCGTAAATGACCATAATTTTGTCAGGAGGGCATTTCCTTATTCGAGAGACAATAAATACCATAAATGAAATGACGATTAATATCATTGTAATCAACAATCCTAACATTTCATTGGATGTCGATAAAATGAGGTAACTCATAGTTGAACTCCTTACCAAGATAATATTAGCTATCCTTTTTCACAATCAAAGTTGTTTCATTTTCAAGTCCCGTTACAACCACAGTCGTTCCAGGTTTCAAGTCGACTTCTTCTTTAGTCATGGCATCGACTTCGATGAAACGTTCCTGAAGTGTTAAATTGATTTTGCCTTTGCCTGAGAAGTTTGCTGGTATTTTTATATAGACGGTACCTTTTTTACCCACTGCGTTTTTGTACTGCACATTGCCTACACTTTCAAGCTTCATCGCTTGTTTAAATGCAAGTGCCAGTAAGACACTAGCAAGAGCACCGGACAGAATTCCGACAAGAATCGACCAAAAGATGTTAGCGGATGCGTTCATCATCAGTGCGACCCAGCCTCCAACGCTTAAGAAAACGAGAGCTCCACGAAGCGTGAGGAGTCGAAGTCCAGAAAAAGCAGAGAGCGGTTCATCATTAAAAGAATCTCCATGACCACTAGCATCATGAACATCAAAGTCATGTCCGCTGATATCATGATCAAAACTTGAAACATCTGCACCACCGTCAAACTCATCTCCATGAATTCCAAATAACATCAAAATCAAAAAGATAATCATAATGATTGTAGCTGATGAAGCGATAATAAACATTGCCTGTTGGAAAGCTGAATAACTTCCCCACCATTCTGCCATATTATTTCCTCCTTGTTCGTATATCATTATTGTATCATTTTTTACAATAAATACAATCATATTTTCAAAGAATTCATTATAGAAAAACGAGAAGGTCGACCCTTCTCGTTTGAACTTTTACAATAGGTTATGTTCTAGCTTTTCTAAAAAAACTTTCAATACTTCATCAAGATCATAATTCAAACCAGTCATGAACCTCATCGAAGTTGCATTCACAGATTCGAAAATCAATTGATTTACATTCCATCCGATTCCTAATATCAATGAAATTCTCAAATCATCTATGTACTTTGTCTCAATCAGCATTCCAGCAATCTTATTTCGATTCACTAGCACATCATTGGGCAATTTAAACGATGCCTCAATTCCAAAATGGCTCAATGTCTCGATAATCGTAGATACTGTGATGCGACTGATGGTTTCAGATGGCGTTTCATCTTTGAACAGGATTGAGAACAACAGGTTCTTTCCAAAATCGGATTCCCAAGAACGCTCAAACTGCCCTCTACCTTTTAATTGTTGTTTTGCAACAACCACTGAATAATTTGCTAGTTCATCTGAATGGTCCTTTATAAAATCATTCGTTGAATCGATGATGTCAAAATGAATCAACTGATTGAAAACGTTCATATTACGAATTCAATACAAAGGAGAATTCGGCTTTGCACGCAACTTCTGTTCCAACATAAGCGGTACCGATTCCTATGCCAAATTTAGCTTTGAATTTGGTAATTTCTACTTCGATTCGAAGCGTATCACCAGGAATGACTTTTCGTCTGAATTTTGCATTGTTTACTCCAGCAAAATACACGATTTTTCCAGCATACTCTTCTTTTGATAATAAAGTGACCGCACCTACTTGTGCAATCGCTTCAATGATCAATACTCCAGGCATCACATGTTCTTGTGGAAAATGCCCTTGAAAGAAAGGTTCATTCACAGAAACGCATTTTTCTCCAACTGCGCTCACGCCAGGAATCAGTTCTAAAATTCGATCAACCATCAGGAATGGATAACGATGTGGAATAATCTCTTGTATCTGGTTGCTTGTTAACATTTTACTTTCCTTCCCATTTCTTAAAGATGATTGAAGCATTTTGTCCGCCAAATCCAAGTCCATTGGACATCGCATATCGAACGACTCTTTTCACAGCGTGATTTGGCGTATAATTCAAATCACATTCTGGGTCTTTTTCAACATAATTTATGGTAGGTGGTATCATGTCTTCTTCAACTGCCTTAATCGTGATGACAGCCTCAATTCCTCCAACAGCTCCAAGTGAATGAGCATGCATTGACTTGGTCGCTCCAATATTGATTTTGTAAGCATAATCTCCAAAACATTTTTTGATTCCAAGAGTTTCTAACTTATCATTATAAAAAGTTGATGTTCCATGGGGATTGATGTAGTCAATCCATGTTGGATCCACTTTTCCGTCATCCAATGCATTTTCCATGCATTTTGTGATTCCATATGCCGTTTCATCTGGCTGTGTTATATGATAGGCGTCACATGTCGTTGAATACCCAATCATTTCCGCATAAATCTTGGCGTTTCGTTTCAAAGCGTGTTCAAGTTCTTCCAAAATAATGACGCCTGCGCCTTCGCCCATCACAAAGCCTGATCTTCTAGCATCAAAAGGGATAGAAGCTTCATTGACATTGTTTGAAAAGTTCAAGGCTTTCATGCTTGTAAATCCTCCAACGCCAAGTTCGTTGAGTGGTGCCTCAGCTCCTCCTGCAAATGCAATATCAGTATATCCATCACGAATGTACCTAAAGGCTTCACCAATCGAATTTGTTGCGGAAGAGCAAGCAGTTACAACTGGTAATGCAGGTCCTCTTGCCTTAAAACGAATCGCAATGTTTCCACCAACTAGATTGATAATGGCATTTGGTATAAAGAACGGAGAAATTCTGTCTGGGCCCTTCTCATGCGCTTTCCTTGCTTCTTCATTAATTGTCCATAGACCACCGATTCCACTCGAAACAAATGTGCCAAAACGATCATGATCTATCAAGTCCAAGTTTAATTTAGAATCATTGAATGCTTGGATTGCCGCTACAAGACCTAAGGCAATTGTACGATCTAGCCTTTTTGCTTCTTTCGGTTCAAGGTAATCGTTAAAATCAAGGTTTTTGACTTCAGCCGCAATCTGAACTTTCATGTTCGATGCGTCAAATAAAGTGATTGGAGCGATTCCATTCACACCTGCAATAATGTTTTTCCATGTGGTTTCGACATCGTTTCCCACAGGGGAAACAACACCCATACCTGTGACTACAACTCTTCTTTTCATGTCTACCCCATAACCAATCCGCCATCAACGCGGATTACTTGTCCTGTAATATATTTTGAATGTTCCGATACCAAGAATAAAACGGTTGCAGCAATGTCTTCAACTTGCCCTAGTTTAGAAAGTGGGATGTTCTCAATAAATTTAGAGACAACTTCCTCAGGTAGTTTACCCGTCATTGCAGTTTCAATGAAACCGGGTGCAATCGCATTGACATTGATGTTTCTCTTCGCCAATTCTTTGGCAAGAGACATCGTCAATCCGACAAGTCCTGCTTTGGATGCCGAATAATTCGTTTGCCCTGCATTTCCAACAAGACCGGAAACGGAAGTGATATTGACTATTTTTCCAGAGCGTTGTTTCGTCATGTACCTGCTTACGAGCTTGCTCATGTTCCAAGCACCCTTCAAATTTGTTTCAATGACGCTGTCAAAATCATCTTCGCTCATTCTCATGATTAAATTGTCTTTTGTAATCCCAGCATTATTCACTAAAATATCGACATGTCCAAATTGTGAAACTGCTGCTTCAACCAAAGCAGTTGCCTGTTCAAATAAGCCGATATTCGCCTGTACTATGAGACATTCTTGTCCTTGAGACTTAATTTCCTCCTGTAAGGAAATCGCCAAGGTCTCGCTTGAATTATAGTTAACGACTACTGTTGCTCCTTGCGCAGAAAGCGCGAGGCTGATGGCTCTTCCGATACCATTTGCACCTCCGGTGACAATCGCAACTTTTCCTTCTAAATTCATAGTATTTCCTCCAATTTCTTTAAGTCCTCAAAATCATTGATAGAGATGGTATCTAATTCGGAATCAATCTTTTTTACAAGTCCTGTCAAGACTCTTCCTGGTCCAATCTCGATGAACAACTCAATTCCTTGCTTGATAAGAAATCGAATCGAATCTTCAAAAAGAACGGGTGATTCCATTTGTAATCTAATATTCTCAATAGCATTCGAGTCATCCAAATAAATAGCCTTTGCGTTGCATACAATTGGAATTTTTGGTGTTTTATATTTCATCGAACGGAAGTATTCTCTCATTTTAATAGCAGCATCGTGCATGAATGGCGTATGAAAAGCGCCACTGACATTCAGTCTCACACATCTCTTAGCACCTGTGTCAGTAAAATGTTGTTCTAGATAATCGATTGCTTCTAAACTTCCTGAAAGTACTTTCTGGACTGGAGAATTATAATTGGCAATCTGAAGATATCCGATTTTTGCACTAACGTCTTTAGTGAAGTCTTGAATCGTTAACAGATCTCCACCAACCAGAGCGGCCATACCTCCTGGATGTAACAAAGATGCTTCTTCCATCCATTTTGATCTAGCGTCAATTAGTTTTAACATATTTTCAAAACAAATCATTCCACTGGCAAAGATTGCTGAATATTCTCCCAAACTGAAACCAATGACTGCAGAAGGAAGTTCATTCACAACATTTTGGAATGCTTCATATATAGAGGCAGACGTGACAAAAATGGCCTTTTGGGCATATTCTGTCCGGTTCAGAAGGTCATTTTCTTCAAAACATAGATGCTTGATATCAATACCAAGATTTCTTGAAGCTTTTAAATAGATTTGATTCGAGTCAGGATCGTTTTCTGCGAAAGATTTACCCATTCCAACATACTGAGCCCCCTGACCAGGAAACATCAATGCATATTTTTTCATAGCACCTTCAATTGGCTTTGATAAGCCGCTACAGGTTCAAATAAAGATTCAATAACGTCTTTCACACTTCTCATTTCATGAATCATTCCACTGACCTGGCCGGCCATGAATGATCCTCTTTCGATGTCTCCGTCAAAGACGGCACGTCTTAATGAACCAAGTGTCAGTTTTTCAAGTTCTTCCAAAGAAACGTTTTGTTTTGTTAAAGCCATATATTCTCTCGCCATTGGATTTTTCAAAACACGTACAGGAGCTCCGGTTTGTCTTCCAGTAACGATGGTGTCTATATCTCTAGCTTTAATGACCATGTCTTTATAATTTTGATGAATAGGGCATTCAAAGGTTGCAAGTAATACCGTACCAACCTGTACACCTTTCGCTCCTAAAGCAAAGGCAGCAAGTACTTGTCTATAATCTGCTATACCACCTGCGGCAATGACCGGAATGCTGACATGATCCGCGACTTGTGGAACCAATGCCATAGTCGTCAACTCGCCTATATGACCTCCAGACTCTGTGCCCTCAGCAATCACAGCGTCCGCACCAGCTCGTTCCATTCTTTGCGCAAGCGCAACGCTAGGCACGACGGGCACGATTTTAATGCCAGCCGCTTTCCAAGCTTCCATATATTTCCCTGGATTTCCAGCGCCTGTTGTTACGACAGCCACATTTTCTTCGATAAGCATCTGAGCGATGGCATCCGAATTTGGATTCATAAGCATGAGATTGACGCCAAATGGTTTATCTGTCAACGCTTTACATAAGCGAACTTTTTCTCTAATCGTTTCTGCATTGTCTCCACCTGAAGCAATGAGTCCGAGTCCGCCTGCGTTACTGACTGCGGAAGCAAGAATGTGGTTGGCTACATTTGCCATTCCACCTTGAATAATAGGGTATTTGATTCCAAACAACTCTGCAATATTTTTCATGTTTTCTCCTATATAGTAATTCTAGCGGCACCCCAGGTCAACCCGGCGCCAAATCCGACTAGTATCAATGTTCTTTCTTCTTCGCTTTTATTCTCGTCAAGATATTCATCAAGAGCAATGGCAATGGAGGCAGCTGAAGTGTTTCCATATTTATGCAAATTGACAAAGAAATGATCCATCGGCAGTCCAAGTGATTTCGCTGCGCTTTGAATGATTCTAATATTTGCTTGATGAGGGATGATTGCGGCTAAATCTTCTGGCTTTGATGAATCAAAGTCTAGTAATAGCCTAATGCTTGAATCAATCGCTCTTGATGCGAATTGATACACTTTTTGTCCATCCATATGAACATAGTCATCAACGTAAAGAATTGTATCAAGATCGCCTTTAGAGGCTGTGAAGAATAACCAAGGCTTTGCGTTTTTAGTAGGTTCCAAAATGACCGCTCCTGCACCATCTCCAAAGAGAACACAGGTATTTCGATCTGTATAATCCGTTACTTTTGAGATTAATTCACTACCAATCACAAGTGCGCTTTGATAGTTACCAGTTGAAAGCATCTGAGAAGCAATGTTAAGTGCATAGATAAATCCAGTACAAGCAGCATTGACATCAAATGCAGTGATTGGAGAGTCATTGAGTCCAAGCTTAGCTTGAACGAAATTAGCAACATTTGGTGATTTGAAATCTGGTGTAAATGTTGCGACGATGATTAAATCAATTTTGTTTCGATCATAATTTGCTTTATTGATGGCAGATAATGCAGCTTTCGTTGCCATATCTGAGTTATCTTCGTTTTCAGCGATTCTTCTTTCTTTGATTCCTGTTCTTGTCGTAATCCACTCATCGGTGGTATCGACTATTTTTTCCAAGTCCGCGTTAGTAACGATTTTCGGAGGTGCATAGTGCCCCGTCGATACCAATCGGATCTGATTTTGTTTTACGTCCATGTGAACCTTCCTTTTCGTAGATGAATTTACCCTTGATATTGGCCGTATTTACGGTACCGTTGATATCTTCTTTCCAATAGTTCTGGGATGGGTATCTTACGCAATAAAATGATTTCTTGTTCTAAATCTGTTTTAAGTTTGTTGAACGTATCGATATAAGTTACATGAAGCCCCTCTTCGGGCTCCTCTACGATTTTATCAATCATTCCAAACTTCAAAAGATCTTTGGAAGTCAATTTCATGTCTTCAGCTGCTTCTTTTGCAAGAGTGGCATTTTTATATAAAATCGATGCAAACCCTTCTGGAGATAAAATCGAATAAGTTGCATTTTCAAACATCCATACTTGATCGGCAATCCCGATTGCAAGTGCTCCACCGGATCCGCCTTCGCTTAAAATCACACTGATGACTTGTGTTTCTAGTTCGAAATAGCTCTGAATTGATTGTGCGATTGCATTCGCCTGACCACGCTCTTCAGCACCTATTCCAGGATATGCTCCTGGCGTGTCTATAAAGAAAATGACAGGACGGTGAAATTTCTCCGCCTGTTTTGCTAGTCTAAGTGCTTTATGATATCCTTCAGGATGAGGCATCCCGAAGTTATGTTTGATTTTTTCTTCCGTTGTTCTTCCTTTTTCCTGAGATATCACAGTGACTGGAATCCCATTCAAAGAAGCAATTCCGCCTACAATTGACGGATCGTCTTTAAAATGTTGGTCACCATGAAGTTCTAAAAAATCAGGAAACAAAGTTTGAATTAAGATATGACACGTCGGTCGCTTTGGATGACGCGCAAGCTGAACTTGTTCCCAAGCCGTTCTCGTTTTCATAGGAGTCTAACTCCCTACGTGAAAATGAAGAAGTTTAACAAGCGTCTTTTTCATTTCTTTTCTTTTGACGACCATGTCAAGCATTCCTTTTTCGAGTTGAAATTCTGCTGTTTGAAAACCGACAGGAAGATCTTGACCAATCGTTTGTTTGATGACACGTTGTCCAGCAAAACCAATCAATGCTCCTTCTTCGGCAATGTTAATATCTCCAAGTGTTGCAAAACTTGCCGCAACTCCACCCGTTGTCGGATGCGTTAATACACTGATATAGAGAAGTCCAGCTTTTCCATGTCTGCTTAAAGCGGCACTGGTTTTAGCCATTTGCATTAAAGAAAAAATACCTTCTTGCATTCTCGCTCCACCAGAAGCACTGTAAATTATCAATGGTAATTTATTCTTTGTCGCAAACTCAACGAGTCTTGTGACTTTTTCCCCGACGACACTTCCCATGCTACCCATCATGAAATGACTGTCAAGCGCACCAATGGCAACTTTATGGTTATAAATCGTTGCGATTCCTGAAACAAATGCTTCAAGTTCGTCACATTCATTTTGATATTTTTTGATTTTTTCAGTATATCCTTCGAACTCGAGCGGATTCGCTGTTAACAAAAAAGCGTCCAGTTCTTGGAAAGTTCCTTCATCAATCGTCATTTCGATTCTTTTTCTCGCTGTCAGTGTAAAATAATGTCCACACTGAGGGCATACATAAAAAGCGGTTTCTAAATCTTTGGTATAGATTAACTCATTACAACCGTCGCATTTGACAAACAAATGGTCCGGAATGCTGATTTTGATTGATAAGTCTGTTTTTTTTCGGTATATTTCTTTAAATGATTCTCTTTTTAACCGATGTTGTTCAAAAAAATTATCCATTTCGTTCCTCCTCTACGACCTTCTGTATGAATTTTGTGTCATAAATTCCTTTTACGAATTCTGCGTTATGCATCAATACGTATAAAAAATCGATATTTGTTACAATTCCATCAATGATGAATTGTTCTAATGCCACTCGCATTTTCCGAATTGCTTCTTTTCTAGTAGGTGCATGTACAATCAGTTTTGCAAGCATGGAATCATAGAATGGAGGTACAACGTATCCTCCATAGATATGTGTATCGAGCCGAACTCCATTTCCGCCTGGAAAAACAATATTCTTGATTTGCCCTGGCGAAGGTCTGAAGTTTGCTGTAGGGTCTTCTGCGTTGATTCTGCACTCAATGGTATGTCCTTCGAAAACGACGTCTTTTTGTTTAAAAGAGAGTTCGTTTCCATAGGCAATCTTGATTTGTTCTTTAACAAGATCGATTCCGGTTTGAAGTTCTGTGACAGGGTGCTCGACCTGAATTCGAGTATTCATTTCAATGAAATAGAATTTCCCTTCTGGATCAACGACAAATTCAACAGTACCTGCATTGGTATATCCCACGCCTTTGGCAAGGCGAATCGCTGCTTGTCCCATCGCTCTTCTCATCATCGGTGTCATAACTGGAGATGGTGACTCTTCAATTACTTTCTGGTTTCTTCTTTGCATCGAGCAATCTCTCTCACCTAGGTGAACGACATTTCCAAAGTTGTCTCCAATGACTTGGATTTCAATATGTCTTGCGCTTTCTATAAACCGTTCTAGATAGACTGATTCATCGCCAAAATTCGCTTTTGCTTCCATTTGAGTTTGATGATATGCCTTAGCAAAATCTTCTGATTTTTTGACAATCATCATCCCTTTCCCGCCCCCGCCACTCATGGCTTTGATTAAAACGGGATATCCGATCTTATCCGCTATTACTTGTCCTTCATCGGCATTACGGATAATTCCATCGGAGCCTTCAATTATAGGAATATGAAATTGTTTTGCCATTTTTCTTGCAGTCGATTTATTTCCTAAGAGTGCGATGACTTCGCTTTTTGGTCCGATGAAGTTGATGTGGCACTCTTCAATGATTTTAGCAAACTTCTCATTTTCAGACAAAAAACCGTATCCAGGATGTATGGCGTTGCATCCAGTAGAGATGGCAGCACTTAGGATTCGGTTCACATTCAAATATGATTCGTAACTCCTGTCGCCCCCAATGCAAATGGATTCATCTGCAAATTTGACTTGCAGACTATTTTCATCCGCTTTAGAATAGACCGCGACTGTTTTGATTCCGAGTTCCTTGCAAGCCCTGATGATTCTTAATGCGATTTCGCCGCGGTTGGCGATTAATACTTTATTCTGCATCGTCGATGGTTACCAACACTTGATCAAAGCCAATGGCGTCTCCATTTTTGGCTTTGATAGCCAAAATTGTACCGGAAACGGGTGCGGTAATCTCGTTCATAATTTTCATAGCTTCAATGATACAAAGGGTATCTCCTTTATTCACAACATCTCCAACACGAATGAATGGTTCTGTGTCAGGGCTGGATGCAGCGAAAAAGGTTCCAACCAACGGGCTTTTGACATCATGTCCTTTGATTGGTTCAACTTTTTGTGTTTCCATAAAAGGGTCTTGTGGATATTCTTGTTTTGCATAGACTGGTGTCTGTTTGTGTGGAACTTCTTTAGACATTTTGACTTTGATGTCTTCAATTTCAAGTTCCAGAGACGTCAGTGAAGAAGCTTCAAAATCTTTGATAATTTGAAGCACGTCCTGATATTTCATCTGAGTTCTCCTTTTCTATTGTGTGGCTTTATAAAAAATAGACGACTGCATCGTCTATTTTTGGTGCAATTAAAGATTGTTTTCCAAGAATGTCATAATGTCGCCAACGGTTCTTAAATTTGATGCGACATCTTCAGGTATAGTTACATTGAATTCTTCTTCAATCGTCATTACGAGTTCTACTGCGTCTAATGAATCAGCACCTAGGTCATCTTGTAAGGACGTTTCTCTTTTGATTGCAGATTTTGATACACTTAATTCATTTGCGATTAAATCGGCTAATTTTTCAAACATTGTTGCCTCCTATGAATTCTCTTGTTGGTTTTTGATTATTTTAAAATGATAGGTTCCACTATCCAATTTGAATAGTTTGAAGTTCAAATAATCTATCAACTAGTTTATCATACACTATCTGTTTGTCAATATTCAACCCTCTATTTTTACAGAAATTTCACTTGATAGCGGTTTCAAAAATGATTTTCTATACTGTATAGATTTAATAAACAAGTGTTCATTTTTATAATATATTATAATAAGTATTATTTCTGTTTCTGTTTCTTGTACAATTGTTCGTAATAATCATAAAAAATGGCTGAACAATATCATGATGAAGACAACGATTTAATTCAAAAAAAACGGAAATTATCCGTTTCTTTTCGATTAGGGTTCAATATTTATTCTTTCCAATGCTTTCTTAAATAGTGTGCAACCATTTTTGGTTGGCGATCTCTCGTAAAAATTCCTTTTTTGTTACCGATGAACCGTGTTAATCCTTGCTTTGTCATGAAATCTGCAAAATTCCATACATGTTCTCCGATGATGAAGTTCAGTTTTGAAGCGACTTTAGTATATTTTTCAATAAAGTCCACTTGGAATTCTTCTGTGAATGCAAGACTCGGAAGAGAATGAAATCCTGACTCAGCATCCGCACCAAACTCACTTAATAATATGGGTTTGTCAAATAATCTATGATAATCTGTAAGCACTTTTTCTAATTGGTCTTCAACGATATTTAAATCCGCAAAATCAGTATACCATCCAATATATCTATTTACACCGATGACATCGATAAGGGAAGCTACTTTATTTTCATACGGTCCGACCCACTCAACAATCGTAAGGGGCAGTTTAGTGAGTGTCCGAGTATATTCTACCAAAGACTTGTAGTAAGGAAACGCATTTGCTTCATGGGTATTTGCCTCGTTCGCAAGCGAGATCATGATTACCGATGGGTGGAATCGGTCCCGATCGATTAATGCTTTTACTTCCAACTTATGTTCTTCCAAAGTCGCTGAATTTGCGACTTCTGGCGTATAAACCTTCCGTTGATTCCAAAAATTGAAACCTACGGCAGGAACCTCATCGATGACTAAAACGCCATATTCATCAGCTAAGTCATAAATTTCTTCTGCATAGGGATAATGACTTGTTCTAAAAGAATTCGCATGGATCCATTTCATCAGTTCAAAATCACGTAAGTTTACTGAAGAATTATTCCCTTTTCCAGATAAGAAGAAGTCTTCATGTTTTCCAAATCCTTTCAAGTAAATCTTCTCTCCATTTAAAAGAATTTTGTCCTTTTCAACTACAATTTCACGTAGTCCGATTCTAAGCGTGTATTCGTCTTCCGTAGTCGATACCTTTATTTTATAAAGATTTCCTTTTCCAATTCCCCAAAGAATTGGATTTTCAATTGTCAGAATCCCTTTATTAACGTTCGATGTACATACAAGTTTCCCAAAAGGATCATATGCTTGAATTGTTTTTAGATTTGAATCCGTGTCGACAGAGAAGAAAATAACCGCTTTCCCTTTTGTTAAGGAATAATCAAGTTCAATGTTTTTAATTGCCTTTTTTGGCGTCGTGTACAAGAGAACATCCCTATGGATGCCCGAATAGTTGAAGAAATCGTAATTGATAATTTGTTTTTCAACGCCGTCTTTTTGGATGATTTCTCCCATTGGAAACGACTGAAAATCGAGTCGATTGTCAACTAATATGGTGATCCGAATTTCAGAAGATTTGAAGTTATTTTCAGATAGAGAAAAGTCCATCGGAAGGAAACCACCAATGTGTTCTCCTAATAACTTCCCATCAATGTAAACTCTTGTTTGATGACTCGCACTTCCGATCCGGAGATGAATGTTTTCATTTAACAAAACATTTGGAATCGAAATCGACTTTTCATAAGCGACAATTCCAACATAATCTCTGAATTCAGACGTTACTCCAATGTCATTATAACTTGATGGAACACTCATTAACCTTGATGAAACGAGTGGTTTTGTCGGCAAATAGTCATTGCTCACAAAGTCAAAATCCCACATCCCATTGAGCGATACGATCGTTCTATATTGATTCATTACTGGATATAACATATAATCACCCCATCATAAAGATTCATCATTACAAGTATAACGTATTGGCGGAAGATAGTAAATAACTTGAATCGAAAGAAAAAGCACTGAAATTTTCAGCGCTTTATTAATTAGATTACAAAATTACCTTTTTCAAATACTTTAACGAGCGTTCCGTCTTTTTTCTTTCCAACAATCGTCATGTCGCTACTTCCAAACATGAAATCAGTGTGAGACATCGAATAATTGTATCCTATTTTTTTCAGTTCATCGAGTGTCATATCGTTGCCGTTTTGAACATTCATTGGGAATGCCATTCCAAGCGCAAGATGACAAGAAGCATTTTCATCAAAAAGAGTATTTAAGAATAAAATATTTAAATTCGATATCGGCGAATCATGAGAGATCAAAGCAACTTCGCCAAGATAACAACTTCCCTCGTCAAAATCGATTAAACTCTTTAAAGCATCTTCTTCTTTTTTTGCACCATATTCAACGACTTTACCGTCTTTGAAGACCATCCAGAAATCTTCGATCAGCTTCCCTTGATAATTGAGAGGCTTTGTCGAAACAACTTTTCCCTGTGTACCATATTTATAAGGCATGGTGAAAGTTTCTTCGGTTGGAATGTTCGGATTGAAATAAACACCTCCTGGCGTTTCTTCGCCTCCCCCTGCCCAAACATGGTTTTCTACCAGTTGAACCGTTAAATTCGTTCCTAGACTGTTGGTAAAATGGATGGACTCGAATTGCAAGTCATTTAAAATTTTATTATGTGCGATAAAAGTCTCGTTGTGGCGATTCCATTCATCAATTGGAGAAGTGTCTTCCAAGACTCTGCAAGCCTTAAAAATGGAATCCCACATTTTTTGAAGTGCATCTTCTTCATTCAAATCAGGGAATACTTGTTTTGCCCAATAAGCGTTTGGATAAGCAACGATGGTCCATTGTGATTTATTTCCCATCATATAGTTTCTGTAGAAAACAAGCTCTTTTTGAAGTGCAATTTGAGCTTTTTGCATTTTCGATGCATCAATGTCTTTGTTTAAACCCGGGATTGGAGAACTAATATTGATAAAACAAGCTCCTTCGTTAACAAACATGTGATATTCTTCAATAAACCAGGAGGGTACTTTTTCCAAGGTTTCCAAACTCATGTACTTATATCCTGATTTTGAAACGAAGTCATCGCTCCACTCGACTTGAACTCTTTTAGCGCCTGCCAGGTATGCTTCTTCCGCGATCAATCTCACCAATTCTTTGGTCTCTGTGGTTCCGCGAACAACAACAAGTTGATCTTTTTGAACATTCGCTCCAGTAACAACAGTTAATTTAGCATATTTTTCTAACAAATTCTGATTCATATCTAACACACTCCTTCATGTTATTTTAACATATTGGTATTTATTCCGCAATCGCCAAATTCTTGACCCAATGCTCCTTGCGATATCTCGATACTGCAAAAAACATCTTTGGAATATCTAGGAGTTGAACGATTAAAAACAAGATTGTGACTGGTAAATTTGTAAGTCTCGATAAGAGAATGGCAATTGGAACGGAGATGACCCACATGTACCCTGCATCCATCATCAAAGTACTTCTCGTATCTCCTCCGGCTCTTAAAGTAAAATACATCGCGACATTGAAAGAATAAACCGGTATAAAAATACCATTGATTCGAATGACGAATTTTGCAATTTGCTTCGTTTCTTCTCCCACGTCGTATATTCCTAACACGAAGAAACTGAGAATAATTAAAATGATTCCCGTTAAAAAAGCAAACAAAACAGCGAAAGTAACGAGTTTTATGGCATTCTCCTTGGCTTCTTTCAATTCATTCCTGCCAAGAGTGTTCCCAACCAATACGGCGACGGCGGTACCGATTCCTCCAAACGTAATGAAGACAAGTTGAGAAATTGCCCCGGCGATATTCATCGCTGCCAGTGCGTTCTCCCCCCTTGTTGAATAAGCTTGTAAAAACATTGCTTGTCCCGTCGACCACAAGGTTTCATTTAAAGTCAGCGGAATTGCCATAACGACAATCGCCCAAAATAGTGTTTTATCAATTTTAAACACAGAAGTGACTCGCGTTGAAAAATGTTGACCTCTCCTTAATAGAAGCAACGTCATTAACCCAAATTCAACAACTCTTGAAATCAATGTGGCAATGGCTGCGCCTGTGATACCAAGTGCAGGAGCTCCAAACTTGCCAAAAATTAAAATGTAATTCAATACCGTATTCGTGATAATCGCTACAATCGAAATATTAAGGAGTGGCTTTGTAATTCCTGTTTCTCTAAATGAATTAGAGATGGCGACTGAGATTGCCCATGGAAACATACTCCACTTGATAATACTATAATAATCAACTCCATATGCAATAATCTGAGTATTCGTTGAGAATTGACTAATCAACATTTTTCCAAATAATGTGAATGCAAAGAAACTGAGCAATGCAATGGCTAGACCAATCAAAATCTTAAAACGAAAGGTTTGTTTGAGTTTTGGATAGTCCTTCGACCCAAAGTACTGAGCCGTATATACGCCCGCTCCTCCCATCGCACCGAATGTGATCAAAATAACCACAAAAAACAGTTGATTGACAACTGATACGCTTCCAATCGCAAGTTCACCAAGTCTTCCGACCATCACATTGTCCACTAACTGTACGGACGAAGTAATGAGTTGCTGAACAACGATTGGAGCTGCGACGATAAATAGATTCTTGTAAAAAGCACGGTCTCCGAACAATCGTTTCATAATGAATTCCTTTTTATTAAAAAAACCGTGTCCAGTGATGCAGCACGGCATAAACTTTGATAACCATATTTTACCTTATTTGGTCAAAGAACTCAACTCAATTCACTCTTTAAAATACAAGTAATGGTAATTCTTATTTATTATCTCAAATGATCGATTTTTTGTGATACTTGTAAGGAAAATGTGTGAATATTATAAATTTAAAACATATTTATTATGTTTTTTAGAAATTGGCTTTTCACAGTGATGAAAATGTGGTATTTTATTTTTATATACAAAACTTTTTGGGAGGATAATAAATTGAAAAAACTACTTGACCAAGCAATGATGCTTAAGAAAGAGCAACCGCTTTTCTTTTTCCTTACTGCCACTAAATATGCCGTTAGTTTCCTTTTCTTCATTTCAATCATGATTCCATTCTATAGTGCATCTGCACTTGGAATCACAGCTAGATTCACATTGTTCAACATGAAGGCATGGTTTATCTATTTCATCGTCTTTTTGGGAATCGGTATCGTGTATCTTTTCATGATTTTGATGAACAAAGTCGCATTGGCAAAAACGATTTATCTTGTGAACTTAATAATAGCAGCCGTGTTGTTTTTGTTTTTCCTTTTGATTATGAGCGTTGACAAATCTGATACTCCTAGTTATGTTAATTTCAGCCTTGGACTTGGATTCTTTTTAGATCTTATATTGATTGCGGCGATGGCAATTCTTCATTTCAAACCTACGATTCCTGAAAAACTTCTCGTCAAATTATTTAAAATCAATCCGAATGTTGAAGTCGTTTCAGAAGTAGTTCCTTCTCAACCAGTTGAAGTGGTTGAAGTGGTTGTTGAAGAACCAAAAGAACCAGAGCCTGTTAAAGAAGTTGCTCCTGAGCCTGTTAAAGAAGTTGCTCCTGAGCCTGTTAAAGAAGTTGCTCCTGAGCCTG
>CAZNOO010000001.1:33442-34601 GCA_964574705.1 uncultured Candidatus Izemoplasmatales bacterium | reverse complement strand
GTTAAAGAAGTTGCTCCTGAGCCTGTTAAAGAAGTTGCTCCTGAGCCAGTTAAAGAAGTTGCTCCTGAGCCAGTTGAGGAAGAAGTCATTCAGGAAAAACCTGAAGAAAAAGTTTCAGAATAATTTTCTCGCAAACAAAAACTGTGTTTTCGAAACACAGTTTTTTTTTATAGTTAATTTATTTAAACTCTTCTTGCAACGTAAGCGAACAATTCAGGACCGGTATGAACGCCTAGCACGGGAGTAAGCTGTTGCAAGCGCATATCTCTCACATTTAAGACATTCTTTAGTTTGTTACCAAGGTCTTCTGCTGTAACTGGATCGTCTCCATAATGAACAATCAAATCAATCTTGTCTGTTCCGAACTTCTCAACGAGGATATTCTTCATTGAAATCAGAGATCTTTGTAATCCAAACGCTTTTGAAAGCGTCACGTAAACGCCATCCTCATTGACTGTGATGACTGGTTTAATATGAAGGATATTGCCGATGGTTCCTTCTACTTTACCAATTCTTCCGCCTTTTTTTAGATATTTGAGTGTATTGATCGTGTAAAAAGCAATCGAGTCATTGAATCTCATTTGATCAAGCAAAGGTACAAAATCGTCAAACGAAGTTCCTTTATCAATTAATTCAAGTGCATACTCAACTAAAAATCCAAGTCCACCGCCTAACGTCTTGGAATCATAATGAACGACATTCAAGTCTTTTACTTTTTGAAGTGCAATTCTGAATGAATTGAATGTTCCACTAAGTCCAGAGGAAATATTGATCACTACGAGGTGTGTAAAACCCTTCTTTTTGATTTCTTTCAAAACATCTTCGATGTCACTCATAACAGGAAGACTTGTTAAGATGGTATGCGTGTCAAGTTTTTCGTAAACTTGTTGAGCAGAAATCTCTACTTGGTCCCGATAACTTGCATCATCAATGTTGATTACAAGAGGAACGGAAAAGAGATTGGAATGTTTTTGAACAAATTCTTTGCTGATATTTGAAGCTGAATCTGTTAATACTGCAATTTTCATAATTAAATTCTCCCAATTATTTGGCTTAAACATATGATTTGATGGATAATCAAAAGTACTATGTCACATATAGTAGTTTATCAAAAAGTACTATGTCTGTCAATGTAATTGAAATGATTTTTTTGTGATGT
>CAZNOO010000001.1:30478-33342 GCA_964574705.1 uncultured Candidatus Izemoplasmatales bacterium | reverse complement strand
TTTATCAAAAAGTACTATGTCTGTCAATGTAATTGAAATGATTTTTTTGTGATGTTTTGTATACTGAACCACGAACCAATTTATCCATTATTATATTCTCCAAAGAGGATTGTTTTCAAGGCCTGTGAATTCTCAGTAAATTTCATTAAAACCTCCAGATATTTTAAAAAAAACCGAAAATTCATTTCGGTTTTTATATTGTTGTCTTACTAAGAATTACCAATCGGCAGTAAATTCAAATATCGTATCGTACTGTGGATCAAAATCAGTGTTCCATCCAGTGAAGCATATGAATTGCACTTTATTTGCTGCATAATATGTAATGTAGGTTTTGAAACCCCCAGTAGCTTCAACCCAAGAATCATCCTCCCATTTATAGGCCTCCAAAACGGCTTCAAAATGGATGATGTTACTCAAGACTGAGGTATCCTTGAGATATTGTACATCATCTACAAGAGAATCACTTATGCATACTTTATAAGGTATCATTTCGGTCATAACCTGATTGCTTGCATTTACTTGACGAGAAGTGAATACAAATTCCTCACAAGTTCCAAGATACGTATTTACTAATTCTACATACCTTGAGAAAGTAAAAGGTACTGGAAAATCATAGATGAATGCCTTGACATCCGATCCAATGGGAACATATTCAGGAAGATATACTAATTTTTCATTTCCATCTTCATCATAAGCTAGCAGTTCAGTGAATAATACCCCGTTTAATCTCGATATGGCTTCTTCATCTGTAAAGAGTGAAGTGAATTCATCGTTTAAAGCAACTGTAAAATTGACTAGATAAGCCCTTCCAAGTAATTTCGAATATGTTAAGTCAAACGATTCCATGTAGGCTACCAGTTTGGCTGTAACTTCTTCTTCAGTATATCGTGGACAAGTATAAGGGTCTCCAGGGACATAGTTCACATAGCCGTCTCCATAACACATATTCCATAGTTCTTGGTTATACTCTGTTACATCAAACCACTGAAGCATAGGATCTTTAGACGGACCGATTGTAAAAAGGAAGCATCCGGATAATGAATACGATAGGAACATCATTAAGAATAGAACGATTAACTTTTTTTTCATTTGTTCATCTCCAAAATAGAAAAGTTTTTGTGTGATTCTTTTGCGTTTTGGCTGGAGTATCAATTTAGAATTCTTGAAGTGAAATATCATGATTTTTGTTTAAGACCAATTTCACATAATCACTTCTTCCCAAAGTGCATAAAAAATCATCAAGTTTCTTTGCCCTTGATAGTAATTTCTGTGTACGACAATGTCAAATTCAACGGGATCAGGCACTTCTGCATACGATTTCCATCCCAAAAAAACATACCCTTCTTTTGTCGGATTCGGAACTTCATCCGCTGTAATCAAATCCCCTTCAAGCTTTTCTAAAATAAGGTAGGCATCTGGGGAGTCAGGGTAAGGAGACGTAAAGTCTTCTTCAAGATAAAAATAGATGTAAACAGGAGAATTTGCTTGGCAAGCAGAAGGTAATGAAATGACGTCTAAACAAACTAAAATAGTCAAAAAGAAGCGAAGGATGATAATGCGCATTTGAATTTCTCCAATGATCGACTGAATTTTTGAAACTTATTATTTTAAAGTGTTAGAAACACTCCAAACATTGCTGAAATAATGATTGCGAGGTAATAAAACCAAGCCTTCTTTTTTATAAACACATATACAAAGGCTAATGTTGGTAGAACAAAAGATAGAAGGACACCAGTCAAAGTCGAATCAATCATCCGTCCGATTTGAGAACAGGAAGCCATCCAAATGATGATTGGTGTTGTCATGAAGGTTGCTTTAATGGACTCAAGTATTTTTTTCCGCGCCATAAAAACGTATAATCCAACTAAAGCAATTGCATAAACCAATGTTGAAATCCATGAATCTAAATTGCTTAAAACATTCTTAAAAATCAGAGCAATCAATCCAAACACTGCATATACGGCACCAAAGAGGATGATTCCACCAACGAAAAGAATCAATACACTACCTAGTTTTGTTCTAAAAAAGCGTTTTATTGGTGAAAATGACTCTATCAAAGGTTCTGGACTCGTTGAGGTCATCTGTTCTTTTTCTAATTCAACGATATCCTGCTCTACTTTCACTGCCCTTTTTCTAGCATACATGAGTTCAAATGCAAGTGAATAAAGCGCACTGAAGATGGTAATTGATGTAGCAATGAACAAAAATGGGGACAATGAGTCTTCACAAAATGCGCCTTCAGGACAAGGAAGATATGCTTTTTGCTTAATCCACTGATATAGTAGGAACAGTGAAATTAGTGCGAAAGGGTAAGATGGAATGAAGCTAATCCATCCTCCTCTTTTTTTCACTTTGAGTCTAATATAATAAACAAATACATGTGCACCAAGAAAAATAAGGATTGGGTAGCTTAAAGATGAACTCCTATATCCGCTTTCCAATAAAATCCTAAAAGCTGACAGCAAAGCGATTAGTGCCAAGACACCCGATAGGAATATAAATAGTTTTCTGCTCGTCATCACTATCTCCTTCGTAAATTGTTTCTTAGATGATGTATGTCAATTTAGAATAAAATCAAATTAAACAATACGTTTTATGACTTTATCAAAATTAAGACATAATGATTCCGTCTGCACGAACGCTCCAGACACCTTCGTTGTATGTGGCTGTGTAAATTGACCCCCAGGAGGATAAACTTCCCTTCCACATCGAGATTTGGGTTACAAGGGTGTCTTCTTCTATGGATACTGGACTGAATTGAAATAAGACGCCATCCGGAAATCCATTTGGAAAGGTCGATCCGCTTTCAAACACATAAACTTCAATATATCCCCATTGGACCAATTCATCTATGGTTCCCTCTA
>CAZNOO010000001.1:0-30378 GCA_964574705.1 uncultured Candidatus Izemoplasmatales bacterium | reverse complement strand
ACTTGTTTTCTATTTGTAATAATTCAGTCATTATGAACTCTATTCAGCCTTAATTTGATTTGTAGCGTTTTGCAAAAGGTTCCAAGCTCTTGAATTTGGTAACGAATATACTAGTCTATTAAAATGAATACCTTTGAATTCCCGTTAGACTGATAGTGATGAACTGTCGGAAAAGGATATTCCTACAATAATACAATTATATGATGGTAAATGTTAAAAACAACTTAGACTTCATTAATTTCCTTCAGTGGTGTCAGGGACATCTTCTGGAAGAATTTCTTCCCACGATGCATAGAAAATCAAATCATTTTTGTGTCCGTAATAATAATGGCCACTCGTCACTAAAATGTCACCCTCAATAATACCTATCTCCGAATATACTTCAGTCCATCCTAGAAACTCATACCCCTCCCTAATAGGGTCAGCAATCATTTCTTTTGTTATATACTCACCTTGTTCAATATCAAGGTAAGCGTACAGGTTGGATGAGTCAAGATCGGGATATTCGCTGACTTCATCATAATAAAAGTAACAATTGACAATGGTATTGTTGTAACAAGACGAAGGAATGGCAACAACATCAAGAAATACTACAATAAACATAAATATCTTTATACCAAAGAATCTCATTTTTAACCTCCACACATTTGTTTCATTTTAGACTATCAACAAATATGACAGCTGTATATTCATTAATCATATTTTATCATACCTTTTTGACAAATGTTTGACAAGTTGAAAAAAAGTTTACTTCTTTTCAGAAATAAACTTTGGTTTCTATATGTCGTAATTCAAACGTTTTGAACTCTATTCAGCTTTAATTTGATTTGTAGCGATTTGCAAAGCATCCCAAACTGTTGAATAGGGAGGCGAATATGCCAAGTCCAATTGAGAGAATTCCTTTGCGGTTAATCCTTGAGTGATAGCCAAAGCCATGATATTAATCCTGTCAGAAACGCCTTTTTCTCCTACAATTTCAGCGCCTTTCAAGATTCCAGTCATCGGTTCAAACACGACCCTTACAAAGATATCTTTAGCGCCTGGGAAATACCCTGACTGGTTTTTGGACAACACTTCAACATACTCATAATTCAAGCCTAACTTTTTGGACTCATCCATTCCTAGTCCCGTTTTAGCAAAAGTAAGATTCGCGACTTTTAGCACGTTAGACCCAACAATGCCTGAAAAAGATACATTGTTTCCTACAATGTTTTCAGCTACGATTCTTCCCGTTTTATTAGCGTGAGTACCGAGTGGTACAAATACATTTTCTTTCTTTAACAAGTGATAATAGGCTACACAATCACCTGCAGCGTAGATATCTTTCACTGAAGTTTCCATATATCCATTCACTACAATCGCGCCATTTGGAAGCATCTTAATTCCAGTGTTCTCAAGGAACTTTGTATTTGGCTTAACACCAATACTCTCGATGATTAAATCAACTTCATACTGATTATTTTCCGTATGAACTCTCGTTTTTAATCCATAAAGTTCATAGAATTTCACAGTTTCATTCACATGCACTTCTACACCTATTTCAATTAATGCAGATTTCGCTTTTTCTGCAATTTCAAAATCATAATTTGGTAATAGTTGACCCGTCTGCTCAATCAAATGTACTCTTATGCCTTTGTGAATGAGATTTTCAGCCACTTCTACGCCGATATATCCACCACCAATGATTGCGACACTTTCAACTTCTTCCAAAGCGTGTTTCAGTTCTCTTGCATCAGATAATTGATTTAAGACAAACACTTTTGCAATTTCGCTTCCTCGTACATTGGTTCGAAGTGCTTTCGTCCCAGTCGCTATGACCAATTTGTCATAGGTTTCTTGAATTGTTTCATTTGTAAGTCTGTTGATGGCTGTAATTGTTTTTATATCAGGGTGAACCTCAACGACTTCATGATTTAGATAAACATGTATATTATCTTTTTCAAAATCTTCAATATGTCTCGCAACTAATTGATCTTCATCATCAATGATATCGCCTAAATAATAAGGCATTCCACATCCACTGTAACTGAGATCTGTTCCTTTTTCAAATACATGAATGGTTGCATTATGATCTAAACGTCTTAATTTAGCCGCAGCTGACATTCCAGCCGCAACACCACCTATAATAACTGTCTTCATGAATCATACCCCCGATACGTAGTTGCATACTTGATTTCAATGCTTGTAGTTTATATTAATCAATTTTATTATATCACTTAAGAATCAAATTTGATTCATACAGTAAGACAATATACAAATGGCGCTCTCTATTTTAAGACGAGAACGCCTAATGTCATTGTGAGCTTATAAAATGTTAGTATGTTTTCTTTGTTTTCGCTCCGCTGTTTCCTGATACTACAGTTGTACTTCCAGCGATCTGAGGCGCTTTAATCTTTGGATTATTCTTGTCCGCTTTTTTCTTCTTGTTACTCTTGTCGTTATGCTTTTTGTCGTTCTTATCCATTGGAATCCCTCCCTCTGATTATTTGAAAAATCAAATCTGAAGTAAAATTGACTTCTTCATTCATTGTTCTATATATATTATATATCGTTTTGGAGAAAGTGTGTTGATATTTGAAGAAATATACAGATAATTTTCCATTAAGACCGATTTTATCTTTCAAGAAATTGCCAAAAAAAAACGCTCAACAGAGCGTTTCAATGATTTATGGTGCGGTTGATGGGACTTGAACCCACACGTCCAATGGACACTACCCCCTCAAAGTAGCGCGTCTGCCATTCCGCCACAACCGCATATAGCATGTTATATTATAATCGATTATACACCAGAATGCAAAACTTTTTTCTATCAAAAACGTACAATTTAAATTGGATTTATAAAGAAAAAAGTCGCTGAGCGACTTTTATTTCAATTTCGTAAATTGTTGGATTCCATCTTTATACATTGGTGGATTTTCACCTTGAATTAACGGCAATGCATATTCAATGAATAATTCATTAACTCCATTCAAAGTTTCATTGATCATTTCGATTGGAACTTGTTTTTCTACGTTTGCGCATGCTTTTAATGGATGTAATTGATATTCCACCTTGTATGGATTCGAGGACACTCTATTGATTGTCACCATTAAGTCCGATTTTCCTGCAAGAACTGCCAATACAGCTACTCTCCCCACTTCGATGGCTTCGTTAACGTCGGTAAGGCTTTGAATATGGGAAGCTGCTCTTTGAGTAGAACCAAATTCAACGGATCTTGAAGGAATTCCTAAGTCCGTTGATACAGTATTTGCGAGTTTTGAGCTAACGCCACCTAATTGGAAATGACCGAATGCATCTTTGAGTCCTGATGAGGAAGAAATGAAAATTCCTTCATCGTTTTGAATTCCTTCAGAAACGGCAATCAAACACTGTTTCTTCTCTTTGTAGACACGCTTGACGTCTTCTTTAAACTGTTCAATGTTAAAAGGCACTTCAGGTAGGTAAATCAAATCGGGTCCGAATCCGCTTAAATTTGCAAGTGAAGCGGCTGCCGTCAGCCAGCCTGCATGACGTCCCATGATTTCAACGATGGTTACTTTTCCATTAGGATAGGCAAGCATATCATAAGAAATTTCCATCATTGTATTCGCGATAAACTTCGCTGCGCTTCCGTAACCAGGTGTATGATCTGTAATCGGAAGATCGTTGTCAATCGTCTTTGGAACGCCTATGATGTTAATGTCGTAATCAATTTGAGACATGTAACTTGCAATTTTGTCGCAAGTATCCATTGAGTCATTACCGCCATTGTATAAGAAATAACGAATATTGTATTTTTTGAAAATATAAAGAAGCCTTATATAATCCGAGTCATCTTCTTTGAAATTTTTCAGTTTGTGTCTAACGCTACCGAATGCAGAACCGGGCGTATGTTTCAATAATTCGATTTGAATTTCGTCTTGTTTGGAAATGAAAATAAAGTCTTCATTCAAAGCTCCTTGGATACCATGGCGCATGCAAATAACATCCTCAATATAAGGATGATGCTTCCTTGCTTCTGAAATGACACCGTATGCAGATGCATTAATAACGCTTGTTGGCCCTCCGGATTGACCGTATAATAGGTTTCCTCTTAGTTTAGTCATAGATACCACTCCCTTGCACATACTATTTATGATATCAAAAAACATTGAAACAAAAAAGAACTTTTTCGTGATTTTACTTCGAATCAGTAAAAATACGCTTTACATACTACAAATTGACGTCAAAAGCATCCAAATAGTCAACAATCTAGTCAAACCATTTCTTTAATAATAATATGGAAAGATTTCCACAAATTCTTTAATTATTAACAATCTTGTGATAAAATTAAGAATTGAGGTGGTAGAATGGCTAATATCAAAGACATCGCTAAACAAGCCGGAGTTGGTATTGGAACCGTATCTAGAGTCATCAACAATTCTGGATATGTTAAAAAAGAAACACGCGAAAAAGTAGAAAAAGTTGTCAAAGAGATGAAATATCTTCCAAACGAGATTGCTAGAAGCATGACTTCTCAACGGAACAACATTGTTGCTTTTATACTTCCCAATAGTACACATCTGTTTTTTGGCGAATTATTGTATCATGTTGAGGAAGAATTATTTAAGTCCGGATACAAAGTCATGTTATGTAACTCAAGCGAAAAGATTGAAAAAGAGATTGTATATCTTGATATGTTGAAAAACAACCGAGTAGATGCTGTCATTCTTCTTACTAACAATGATGTTGAACAGTATTTAGACAAGAATTTGCCTATTCTTTCTTTTGACCGCAGATTCAAAGATATTCCTTTTGTATCGAGCGACAACTATCAGGGAGGCATCATTGCAGCCAAGAAACTGATCGAAAAGGGATGCAAGAATTTCATGTTTATCGGTGATGATGCCCAAGGAGACAATACCCCCGTTTGGACAGAAGTTACCAAACGAAGAAAAGGATTTATTGAGTATTTGGATGCACAAAAGCATGCAAATGTAGTGAATATTGAATATCCACTTGGAGATTATTTCATTGGAGCTGATGAAATCTACGAGATGATAAAAGGTTATCCAAATGTAGATGGTATTTTCACCGTTTCAGACGCTGTTGCTTATTCAGCAATTCAAGCTTTGGCTAAAATGGGGAAGCGTGTACCACAAGATGTTAAAGTTATCGGATTCGATGGAGGAAGAAGTTTTTTGAATTTAGGTGAAAAGATTACTTCTATTTCCCAATCACCAGAACTCATCGCAAAAGCAATGAGTGAGATTATCATTAATTATTACACTAAACAGAAAATTGAAAGTAAAGTCATACCCGTTTCACTTTCTGAAGGTGAAACAATTTGAAAAAAAGAATAAATTCCCCTTTGACAACGCTTACAAAGAGTGATATAATGCATTTTAGAGGGGATTATTTTTTTACACAGATATGGAAACCTTTCCACAAAAGGAGGAATACTAATGACTTTTGACCAAGCTTTTCCCCTTCAGCCAGAAAAGTCGATAGATGTCCTTTTGGTTGGGGAATTACTAATAGATTTCATAAGTGACCATGATACTGGCAATCTTCAACAATTTTTTGGTGGAAGCCCAGCAAATATCGCATTAAATCTTCATCAATTAGGTCTGAAGTCGAGGATGTTCACTGCAATTGGAAAAGATGGAAATGGTCGTTTTTTATTAAATTTCATTCGTGAAAACAAACTATCTTTTCACATTGATTTTGTAGATTATCCTACTTCTTATGTCGAAATTGACCAAACTGCTTCTTCTCCTGTTCCATCTTTTCACCGTTCTTCAGATAAATATATACCATTATCAAATGAGTTAAAGGAAGATATTTCGAAATCTCAGATATTACACTTTTCTTATTGGCCTTTATCTGATTCTCCGTCTTATGAAACTATTTTGGAATCGATTTTGATTGCAAAAGAAAATAATATCTTAATCGGGTTTGATCCCAATTATCATCCTTTGTTGGATGACTCAAATCAAACTGGATTAAACAGATTAAAACAAATCATCAAATCAGTTGATATCATCAAGCCAAGTCTTGACGATTCCGTACGTATTTTCGGAGATAATCACTCCATTGAAGAATATATGCAAATGTATCAGAATCTCGGATGCAAACTTGTATTAATGACTTTAGGAAAAAAAGGTATCATTGCAAAATATGGAAACGAGTCGATTGTATTACCTTCGCTCGCAAAAAAAGTAATCGACTCCACAGGCGCAGGTGATTCATTCTGGAGTGGCCTTTATGGAGGGATATCAAAAGGGATGAGCATATACGACTCCATTCAACTTGGCCTCTTATGTAGTTCATTTACTTTAAAAGTCGTAGGTGCAAATGCAAATTTACCAAAATTAGATCATTTGATTTTATCGAAAGAAGGGTGAAAGTATGTATATTGCGTTTATGAACCCTCAAGGTAATTTTGATAAGGCAGATTCCTACTGGACAATGCATCCCGATTTCGGTGGACAATTGGTCTACGTGAAGGAGATTGCATCTTCACTTGCAAGAATGGGACATAAGATTGACATCTTCACCCGTAAATTTAACGATGAACGATTTCCTGAATTTAAATCTGAATTTGATTTTTATGACAATATCGAAAATTTGAGAATCATTCGTGTTCCTTGCGGACCAGACCAGTTCTTAAGCAAAGAAGATCTTTGGCCATTTCTTGATGAGTGGACAGACAACATCATCGCTTTCTTTGAATCACAAAATCGCTTTCCTGATTTTGTGACAGGTCATTATGGCGATGGCGGATTGTCGGCCGCTTATCTCAAACGTAAAAAACAAATACCTTACTCTTTTACTGCTCACAGTCTCGGAGCTCAAAAACTAGATAAACTTTTCCAAGAGATTCCTGATTTTGAGGATTTGGAGAATCGTTATCATTTTTCAAAACGAATTCTTGCGGAAAGAATTTCGATTGAATTAGCAGATATCTTGTTTGTGTCAACACATCAAGAATCGTCTGAACAGTATTTCCACCCTCTTTACGCTGATATTTCACAATCAGCAAAGGTCGACCATCGATTCTCGGTCGTTCCCCCAGGTGCAAATACACTGGTTTTCACAGAAGATGAAAAGTCATTTGACCATGAAATGTTTCATAAAATCCAAACGGTTCTTGAACGCGATATTGACCCTTCAAGAATTGACTATCCCTATCTCGTCTTGGCGAGTAGATTAGACCCAAAAAAAAACCACCTGGGTCTTCTGAAAGCTTTTGCTTCAGACCCTATCATCCAAAAACAGTCCAATGTCATCATCTCTTTACGAGGAATCGATCACGCATTTTCTGACTACGAACTCGCAAGCAGTGACGAAAAGGAGATTTTGGACCAAATGATGAAGATTATTAAAGATTTTGATCTTTATGGGAAAATCTCTTTCATCAATATAAAATCTCAACAAGAACTCTCTTCTTTTTACAGATTCATGTCGATTAAACGGAGCGCATTTGTTCTCACTTCTCTCTATGAACCTTTTGGGTTAGCACCCATTGAAGCGATGTCTTCAGGATTACCTGCCGTCGTCACCAAAAATGGCGGCCCAAGCGAAGTCTTGAAAGAGGGATCAAAAGAATTTGGCGTTTTAGTGGATCCGACTGATTCACAAGATATTGCAGAAGGAATTCATAAACTTTTCAGCAATTATCAGTTTTATAAAGAGCAAGGCAAACAAAGAGTGCTCGAAAAGTATACTTGGGATGCGGCAGCTAAGGGTTATTTAAAAAAAATCAATTCTTCTGTCAAAAATAATAAAATTGATTTTTCATTTGACAACACTCAATTTGAAAAATCTTCCGGTCAGATTCATCGATATTTAGATCCAATTGAGGTGATGAAATGAAAAAAAAGCAGAACTTTATTCAAAGATTTTTCTTCTCCGTTTTTATTTTTTTCCTTGCAGTCCCTTTGATTTTCATTTATGTACCGATAAGAAACCTCATTAAACTGTTTCAACGGTTCTTCTTCCGGATGGAATCCAAAGAAAATAGTTATCATGGAACAAACAAGATTCTCAAGCACCTCGATAAATATTTTATTGGATACACGGATCAAGCACATAAGAACCGAACTTTCATTTACTTCCTATTACCTTCGATGTCCGCGTTTTGTATTTTTGTCATCACGCCCTTCATCATGGGTATCTATTTCTCGATGACAAACTGGAGTGGCCTCAACACGGGTCATGTGACTTTTGTCGGGCTTGCAAATTATGCTGGTCTATTAAATGACGCTCAATTCTTCTATTCATTCTTTAGAACCGTTATTTATTCCGCATTAAACATCGTTGTCATCAACGTCGTCGCATTCGGATTAGCCATACTTGTAACACAAAAACTCAAATTGACGAACATCTACCGGGCAGGATTCTTCATGCCTAACCTCATTGGTGGATTGGTTCTAGGTTATATTTGGCAATTTATTTATAATAACGCCATCACTTCTCTAGGAGGACCGTTTGCTGTAAGTATTCTAGCAGCGGGTGGAAATGAGCACGCAATGCTTGCTCTAATCATTGTAATCACCTGGCAATATGCAGGTTACATCATGATGATTTATATTGCCGCAATCCAAAACGTTCCTCAAGATTTGATTGAAGCTTCAACCATCGATGGTGCGAATGCGGTCCAAAGACTTCGACATATTACGTTTCCATTGGTTGCTCAAGCCTTTACAGTTTCCTTATTCTTGACGCTTGTGACTTCCTTTAAACAATATGACACCATTGTATCTTTGACAAAAGGTGGCCCTCCTCAATTGATGCCTTCCTGGATTCAAAATCTGTACAGTTTAGGGCAAACCCCTGTGAAGTCACTTAATTTAATGGCTATTAATATCTATAACACCGCTTTCGTCGAGTACAAAATGGGTACCGGACAGGCAAAGGCAATTATATTCTTCATTGTATTGCTTGGTTTTAGCCTCTTGCAGGTACACTACAACAAGAAGAAAGAGGTGGAGCTATAATGTCAAAAAAACGTGTAACAGCATTAATGTTTGAAATATTGGCATTACTTCTCCTTATTGTATTCTTTATGCCGTTTTTAATTATCTTGATCAATGCAGGAAAAACGAGTCAAGAAATCATTAATACCCCTATAGCACTTCCAAGTCATTTGGTTCAATATTATATTAATGTTAAAAATATATTTACAAATGATAATGTCAAATATTTTTCTGGCTTTTTGAATAGCTTCATCATCACTTCTGTCAGTTTAATTGCCATCGGCGTATTCAGCGGAATGGCCGCTTGGGTGTTGGTGAGAACCAAAACAAAATATTCTTATTTAATCTTTATGTTCTTTTTAAGTGGAATGGTTATTCCTTTCCAAGTTGTCATGTTGCCACTTGTTCGGTTACTTGAACTTATGGGAAATTTCACCGGAATTCAGTTTAAAGACACATATTACGGCGTTATTCTTGCTTATATAGGTTTTGGAGCGCCATTAAGCATCTTCTTGTTCCATGGATTCATCAAATCAATTCCTTTGGACATTGAAGAGGCAGCCATCATCGATGGTTGCACAAAGCCACAATTGTTCTTCCAAATTATCCTTCCAATCTTAAAACCGATTTTTGTTACTTTGCTTGTACTGAATGGTATGTGGATCTGGAACGACTATTTACTGCCGGTATTAATTATTGGTGTTAACGGAAAAACTCGAACCTTGCCTTTATCAGTTGCCAATCTAGCAGGTTCCTACGTTCGTGAATGGGACTTAATTCTAACAAGCGTCGTATTGGCCGCACTCCCTGTCATCGTGTTGTTCCTGTTTGCTCAGAAACATATCATCAAAGGTATGACATCAGGTGCCATAAAGTAATTTATTAATGAAATGAGGAACCAAATGAAGATAATCAACCGCAATAATCGCATGGAACATGAGATGTTGCTGGTCGATGAAACCATCTTTTCGCTTTCCAACGGGTTTATCGGTGTGAGAGGAAATTTTGTAGAAGGATATGGATTTGATCAGGCCAAGCAGTCTTATATGAATGGTTTTTACAATCAGTATTCCTATAAATATGAAGAAAATTCAATTCATTTCCCTCAAAATGGCGAAAGAATCGTCAATATCATCGATGGTCAGACCATGGATATTTCTATGAATGGAACTACTGTGAACATGAAGAATGGTTCTCTCATCTCGCTTCATCGCTCATTTGATCTTGACCAAGGCTACTCCATCAGAAAAGCACACTACAAAATGTTAGATGGAAAAGAAATCCTGATTTGTGAAGAGAAACTTGTTTCTTTCGTACAAAAAGAATTATTGATTATCCACTTGGAAGTTACACCACTTAATTTTGAGGGTGAGATTGAGATTAGAAGTTCTCTCGATTTACCAAAACAAAGAGTGGAAAACAAGATGGATCCTCGCATTAATATTGCAATGAATCCTGAAGTATCAATCGAAAAAAAGTACTTAAAATTGAGTTCTGCAGCCATTCACGCTAAAACCACAAAGACGAATTTGAACTTGATTGTATCGATGTCGCATGACAAGGATGCAATCTATGAAGAGTCTTCTTCTGGAGTTGAAGCCATCCTTTCTTATAAAGCAAAACAGAATTCACCCTTTTCAATCACAAAGTTCGTGGTCTTTACTTCGGATATCTTGACTCCCAAATATTTAGAAAATAACACTGAAATTTTATCAATAACGCTTAAAAATGGTTACTCATTTTATAAAGACCTTCAAAAAAAGTACTTGACTGCGTTTTGGAAACAGTCCTTGATTGAAATTGAAGGGCCGAGTGATCTTAGTTTAATCTTACAATACAACATCTATCAACTAAACTCATCCCACTCAGGAATTGAAGCATTCAACATCGCTTCAAAGGGATTGTCGGGAGAAGGATACGAAGGTCATTATTTCTGGGACACAGAAATATACATGTTTCCTTATTTCCTTCTTACGAATACAGAAAAAGCCCTCGCTCTTATTAAAAACAGATTCATTCATTTGAAAGAATCTAAAAAAGAGGCAGAACACCTTGGTTCTATTACTGGAGCGAAAATTCCATGGAGAACCATCAAGGGCACAGAGCTTTCTCCTTACTATCCTGCCGGAAGCGCGCAGTACCACATCAACAGCGACGTTGCTTATACAGTCATCAAATATTATGAGTATACTGCAGATGTCTTGTTTCTATCTGAATTCGGATTTGAATTGCTTGTTGAAACAGGACGATTCCTGTTAAACGTTGGTAACTTTGAAAATCATCATTTCCATCTTAACTCCGTTACGGGTCCTGATGAATACACCGCTTTGGTAAACGACAATTATTATACAAATTCAATGGCAAAATATCACTTTGAACACATTGTGTCTTACTATCAACGATATCAGAGTGAATTGAAAGAGGTTATTACGAAAATCAAGTTGACATCTGACGAAGTCACTTTGTTTGAAAAAGCCTCAAAAGAAATGGTTTTGCCATTTGATCCATCAAGAAATATATTCGCACAGGATGCAGGGTTTTTGCAAAAACCGATTCTTGATCTGAAGAGTATTCCAAAAGAAAATTTCCCTCTTCTTCTTCATTACCATCCTTTATTTATTTACCGTCATCAGGTCTTGAAACAGGCAGATACCCTGCTTTCCCTGTTCCTTCTCGGAAACGATAATCCCGAAGTTTTAAGAAATAACTTCGATTATTACCTCCCTTTGACGACTCATGATTCAAGTTTATCTAAATGTATTTATTCCATCATTGCGGCAAAACTGGGTGACACTTCAAAATCATTTGAATATCTCCTAGACGTAATCAAAATTGACTTCTTAGATACGCATCGCAACACGCATCATGGACTGCATATTGCATCGCTTGGCGGGTCTTACCTCACTGTATTGTTTGGTATACTCGGCATTCGTATCTTAGAGGATTCTCTCTCCATTCATCCAGTTTTGCCTAATGAAATTACTTCACTCAAGGTTCATTTTGCATATCGCAATACCTTGATTATCATCTCAATTGATTCAAAAGAATTATGCATCAAGGTCGACAGACCGATTCAAATTGGAATTTATAATGAGATTCGTTTGATTGAAGACGAATATCATTGTGAATTATATATTCAGTAAGAGACTAAATTAAATAAAATAGGAGGAAAAAAATGAAAAAATTATTATTAGTTTTAGTCGCTTTAGTTTCACTAGTAACTGTTTTAGGATGTACTGGATCAAATGACACGACTCTTGTCATTTTCCAAAACAAAGTTGAAATCAACGAAACACTATCAACTTATGCAGCAGCATGGGGAGAATTAAATGGTGTAAACGTTGAAATCGTAACATGCGGTGGAGACTCCTGTGCTTATGGAACTCAGATTTTAGCTGAATTCCAAAAAACAGAACAACCTGACATCTTCGTTATCGAAGGTATGGGTGGCTACAATCTATACGCTGACAAGATTTTAGCACTTGACGGCGAATCATGGATTGCTGACACAGACCTTGCTTTCACAGTTGACGGCGTTGTTAAAGGATTCCCAGTAGCAGTTGAAGGTTGGGGACTTGCTTACAACATGGAAATTTTAGATGCTGCTGGCGTAGACCCAGCTGATCTAACATCATTAGCAGCATACGAAACAGCATTTGCTGCAATCCAAGATTACTTTGATACAAACAGCATGGATGATTATGCAGTGTTGTCAATGGCAGCTGGAGATGGAATGACTTGGGTTACAGGTCTTCACAACTTCAATGGATATCTTTCAACTGGATTAGAGTATGATGATTCAAGCGTTATCGACGATTTGAATGCTGGTATTGCAAATGATGCAAGACTTGCACAATTGGCAGACTGGGTAGAATTATTATTCCAATATTCTGACCAAACAGTCTTACTCCAAGGAACTTATGATTCACAAGTTCAATTGTTCGACAGCGGACATGCAGCTTTTATTCACCAAGGCAACTGGATTGATCCTAACCTTGACGAAGCAGATTTCGAAATGGGATATGCTCCTCATGCCACTGTAAGTGGTACTGTAGACTCCATATTTGTTAGTGCACCTTCTTATTATGTTATCAATAAAGATTCTGATGACTTAGATTCTGCAAAACAATTCTTGGTAGACTTAGCTTCAACTGCAGCAGGACATGACTACATGGTTAACCAAGCTCATATGGTTCCAGCTTTCAAATCTGTAACCTTAACTCCAAGCACTCCATTATCAGCAGCTGTTGCTGAATGGATGGCAAGTGGACACATCTATGCATGGTGGCAAAATGATATGCCAAGTGGATTCGGAATGGAAACCGTTGGCCCAATCTACACACTTTATGCAGCAGGTGACATTACAAAAGCAGAATTCGTTGCTCAAATCAAAGCAGCAATCGAAGCATTAGGAGATTAATTCTCTTAGTCTCAATTAATCTCAAAAAAAAGGTTTGTCCTCGGACAAACCTTTTTACTTTGGTCTAATTTTAGCTTTAATCGAATATTGCATCGGAATTTTGTTTTTCCATTCCAAATGTTGGTATTGACTTGTATTGACCAATTCCATATTACCCACATTATAACAGATGGTGTCGAATTCATGGAGATAACAAACCTCGAGACCGGCATCAATTAAACTGTTGATAATTTCCGACAATGAATACATCCAATAATAAGCTTTCGCTTTTTTGGGAGATACCGCATATCCTCCAATCGTATCACTTTCATCTAGTTGTTTACCAAAATATGGATACTTGAATTTGAATTCCTTATTGGCAAACGCTTCCTCATCGAGCATCAAAAAGAAGGGATGAATTTCATTTAGATAGAAAAATCCGTCTTTATGAAGCAAGGACCGAATCGTTTCAGCCCATATTTTTAAATCTGGGAGCCACCCTAGTACTCCTTCGCTTGTAAATACGATATCGTAGTGTTCCTGGTGAATTTCTTTCAATTTCATGATATCCGATTCAATGAATCTCGCTTGATCAAACCCAAAATCTTGAGCAAGCTTTTTTGCATATAGGACATTGTCTGGTGCGATATCGACTCCGGTAATGATTGCGCCACTTCTTGCTAAAGAGACAGTGTCCGCTCCCGTGTTACATTGGAGGTGTATTAACGTTTTTCCCTTTAAATCTCCTAACTCTTCATGGATGATGGGGTTCAGAATCGAAGATTCGTTTTTTAATCGTTCTTTAAAATGTTCATAATGATCTTTCGCAAGGAGATTCCATGCCAATTTGTTTGAATCGACTTCATTCATTTTCCTTGACCCAATATGCCTTTCCGTCTTTTGTTCTTTCCATAAACTTGTAATCAATCAGGTCTCTTCTCAAGGAGACATAGTCAAAATATACATCGATTAAGATCTCGTTGACCTCTTTTTCTGAATAATGTATTCCTTTTTCAAAAAGTCTGGAAATATAGATTAATGCAAGATATTTCTTTTTCTGTTTGGATGGAATGATTTTCAGTCTTAATGGACCCACCGGTTCAAAATAACTCAAAAACACCTGTTCTAGTTCACTTTCAATGACTTCAAAAAACATAGGACCTCCTTACCACGGAAGTGGATTGTTTTTGATTTCCTTTTCATAAAGGTTGATGAATTGTTTTTTTAGTTCTTCAGGTAAATTATATTCAGCGTAACTCAAGTTTTCATGCAAATGTTCCATCGAATGAATCCCTGGGATAAACGAAGTAATCTGATCAAAACTCTTGATAAATCCCAAAGCATATTTTGTTAAGTTTTTGTCTCTGGTAAACCAAATCAGTTTTTTGCATAAATCTGACCTGCGCTTTTTATCTTCAAAGAGCCAACGGTCTCTGATTCCAGTGAAGACGGTATATTGGTCATATTTTCCTGAGAGCCATCCTGAATCAAGTGGAACTTTCGCAATAATAGCAACGCCTTTGTCTTTAGCCTTGTTTAGCCATTCTTCCGGTATTTGATGAAAGACGTTGAACATGATTTCGATGACTGAAGAATCTGTATGCTCGAGTGTCATCTGAAGTTCTTCTATAGAATCGATACTGACACCATATGATCGAATCAAACCTAAATCCTTCATTTGTTTCATCACTTTGAAATGGTCTGTGAACCCCATTAATATGTTTTTTGCTGGATTATGCAAAATCAAACTGTCTAGGTAGTCGGTTTGAAGTCGGGATAAGCTGTCATGAATCGCCGCTTCTATCGAAGTGGATGAAAAATCAGTTCTCCCATCAGCGCGATGTCCGAATTTCGAATTGATAATGACCTCTTCTCTTACATTCTTTAACGCTTTTCCCAAGATAGTTTCAGAACGTCCCGAAGCATATCCGGGGGCAGTATCGAATAATGTAATTCCATTTTTAACAGCTTCTTGTACTAGATTGATGCCTTCTTGCTCCGTCATGGGTGACCAAAACTCGCTGTTTCCAAGTTGCCACGCACCAAAGCCAAGTCTACTCGCTTGCTTTTTTGTATCCGCAAATGATTTATAGTCCATTTTGTCCTCCATCGTTCTGTTTTCCAAAATTATGTTCAAGGAAATTGGATTCTATTTCGACGTCCAACCCCATTGAAGTCAGATAAGTAAAAAACGTTCTTTCCAGTCGTGTATCGATAAAAGCACGTGAAAAAATTATTTTTGTCATTCCGTTGTAAGAATTCAAAGCTACTGCAGGCTTTAACCCGGACCCCAAATTGAACGTGAAAGATTTCACATATGGTTTCAACTCATCAGGCATTGTAATCTGTCCGAAATTAGAGAACGTCATTGTAGAAGGTTTTTTTCCATAATAAACATAAGCGATTTTAAAAATTAGCATTTTAATCGGCAGGGGAATTATCCGTACAAGATAGCTTTTCGATAGCCTCACAATATTATTAAGCCTATTTTGTATTCGCTCAGGAACCAGTTCCTCAGTGAAATCCTGTTTCACTTTCGATAGGATTTCTTTCAAATCAGGAATCTCGTTTGTTGGTTTGAAAGTCGTGTAAAAGTATAAAGAGAAATTTCTGAGTGTCTGAGAGTGATAGAATGGGCGAAGATTGATTGGTATGGTAATCGACAGAACTTTCTTCTTAAAGTTCTTGTGTTCTGTGATTGTATAAGCCGAATAGATTAACAACCCTGCGACGAGTTGTGTAATTGTAACATTCTGTTTTTTGGCAAGTCGTAGCAATTGATCTGTAGGTATCGTTGAGTTGATCACGCCACAAGCCCTTACTGGAATATGTTTTTCTTTTAGCAAATAGGCTTTCGGTGTGGGATATTTCACTTTTTTAGAAGGTTTATAATTTCCTTCGTAGCAATCCGAAAATTCCAGAAAATGAGGAACTTCTCCGACTGAAAAAATCGTTTCGTCGGTAAGGTTTAAATCATGAACCAAAATCAAATACTGTTTGATTACCGCTTTCAGGAACTGGATCGCTCCATCACCATCGGATAAAGCATGGAACACTTCCATGCTGATACGGTTTTGATAGTAGAAAAAAGTAAAATAATAACGATTGTTGTTGTATCTTTTGATATTTTCACAGATGATGGGTGACTCTTTTTTTACAATCACTTTTCTGTCATTTTTTTCAAAGAAATACCAAAACAATCCATGACGTAACTGAACGAAAAACGAAGGAAATCTGCTCCTTAGCTCTTCTATTGCTCTTTCGAGGATAGAAGGTACCACCAATTCATTCAAAGTCGCAGAAACACGAAAAACATGCGTAAAGCGCTCTGATGGCAATACAGGATAGATTTTTGCGGCATTATCGAGTCGATACCAGTCATTTCCTCTTGCGTTCATAAATTTCCTCCTGTTTATAGTAATAGTATACTGTATTTTAAAAGGTTATTAAAGTGAAAAACAAGAAATCGGATGATTTCTTGTTTTTAGGATATTTATGAATATAGTACTTTAAAATTCTTATTTCAATTTCTGATATTGTGTGAAGACATAAAGCCAGTACACTATCAAAGCTGTACCAGCAAGCGATATATACAAGAATGAGTCCATGAAATCCAAAGAGATAATCGTTCCCTCATAATCAAAAAAGTTAGAATCCAGCATCTGAGTCGCAGAAAACATCCCCAATACTCCAATGATAGAAATAATCAGTGAAAGGACTAGAAAAATTCGAAGTTTCGAGGCGTCTGGAATTTTATAGGCATGACCCTTTAAAACAGATTCAATATCCTGAAGAAAGTCAATATATCGGTTGTAAAAAATGATCACTCCCACAAATACGGCAGCGTATAACACAACCAAGAAAAGTGTTGCGCCAGGGGAAGCTAACATTCCTGCAAACATGGTGAAGACGACCAAAACAATTCCAATATACAATATTACTCTGGCGATTTGTGCTACTACTCTAATAATCTGAACTCCGGTCAAAGTAAGATTGGACTCACTCTTTCCACCAAAATAGATAAGCCAAACTGGAATCGTCGCAATGAGCGATATAACGAGGCCCGTCATCGAGACGCTGTTGACATAAGCTTCAACGCCTCCAAACATTGAAAAATCCATTGGAACTTGCTCAAACAATAGCACAAGTGAAGTTTTCATCATGAAATAATAAAAAAACGCAATTGCCGTATAACTTACTGGAATGACTAAAACTTTCCAGCTTCCCGCAAAATCCTTAATGATCCTTTTTGCTTCATTTTGTTCCGGTTCCAAAGATGGACCCTTTTCAAACAAATCTTGAACTGTTGAATCAAATTCGTTCATCGGTATTCCTCCTGAAATTGTGTTGTTAAATATAGTATATCATAAACTTTGTGCTCTGAATATCAATTTTTGAAAAACTGAATTGATTAGCCAATCATCACTTGACTTAGGACGGACGTTTTGGATTTTCTCTTCCGATTGACGCCATAAACGGAAGCAATGATAATCAATGAACCTATTGCCTGAAACCACCCGAATTGCTCGTTTAGGAACAAAACGCCTGCGAGTATCGATATAACTGTGGTTAAATTTGTAAATATAGACGCTTTCGCCACACTAATATGAGTCATCGCATAATTGATCATTAAGAAAGCCCCTACGGAAGATACGCCAGCTAAATACAAAATATCAATCCAAAATGAACTACTTTTCATTGGAGTTAAAACCATTGCTTGGAAGTCTCCCATTGCATCTATAGCACCTAAAACCAAGAAAGTAACAAACCCGATAAAAAACATGATGTAGGTTCTTTCAAACGCATCGAAATCAAGAGCGACTTTTCTCGATAACACACTAAACATTGATGCGGTAATCACACTTCCAAAAATCAGAATGAATCCTAGCCAACTAAAAGCCCCTTGGCTTTCTCCAAGCGTGGTCAAAACAACTCCAATAATACTTATAAACGCAAAAACAACTTGAATTCTTTTTACTTTCTCATTTAAAAACAAAAACCCAAGTAAAAAACTAGTCATTGGAATCAACGACAAAATAATCCCAACATAGGATGTCTGAAGTAACATTACGCCATATCCCTCACATAAAAAATATAGAACTGGTTGAACCAGCCCTAATAAAAAGACATACAGAAGCTTCTTCCCTTTGAAGACCATCTTCTTTTTTCTAAAAATCATCACCAGGTTTAAAATGATAAATGTAACGGTAAACCGAAATGCAAGCATGACAAAAGGCGATGTTTCCATCAGTGCCTTTTTGGAGAACAAAAAACTAAATCCAAAAATGGCGTATCCTAAAAATAGAAAGAGAATTGAAATCCGATTTTGAGACTCTTTTGTTAGCATTTTACTCCCTCACGCAATCGTATATTTAAACAGAGATATTTTGAATCCCTATGACTAAAATCCAGATGTAGATAAATACGATTTGAAGCACACTATCAATCATCCAAAAAGTGATTCTAATAATCTTACCTGCTTTTATTCTTACAAAAAGAAAGAAACTTGCGCAAAACAAAAAATATATTCCAATGAAGTATAAAATCACGAGATTGAAATCGGTGAAAATCATATAATAGATCATCACATGAACAGGGAACACAAATAACAAGTAACTTTGGAAAAAAAAATTTGACAGATTCGAAGACTGAACTGTTTTCTTCACTATCATCCATATCAACATTCCTACGTATATTAAGGGAATTGCCCACATTTGAATGAATATCGAAACTCCACTTGAAAGTACTGCGCTTGACAATATCAAACCCCTCAAGGAATATATGACAATTACAGTAAGCAAAATAATGGCTTCAGTTCGATACTTCTTAACCCAATCAATTGATTTTTCTTTCTGCATATAGACAACTCCTTTTGGAAACATATAAGAAAATTATACAAGATTTTGATTTTTATGCATGGGGTTTAAAGAAAAAAATCACGAATTTCGTGATTTTTACTTAACTGGCAGGGCTAGAGAGATTCGAACTCTCGATCTCGGAGTCAGAATCCGATGCCTTAACCACTTGGCCATAGCCCAATGTCGATAAATCCTATTAATACTATAACATAATTTCATGTTTTGACAATACCTAAATACGCTTCATAAAAGAAAAAGGAAGCGAACGATATTCGCTACTACCACTTAACTGTGTTTTTTTACCAACTCAATGATTTTTTTTCTAAACAGAACTACAACCAGCCCAAGAACCAAGAAAATAATCAAAAGGATCAATGCCGTGTAAGGGTCTCCACTCGATAGTCTCTCTCCGATTAAACTGTAAAAGAGAATCGAAGGTGCACCAGCAACAATAATGACGAGCAAATATTCTAAGAGTCTCATTTTCGTTTTAACGAAAATATAAGGAAGGATTCCATTTGGAATACCCGGAATCAAATAGAGAATGAAGGCGATTTTAGTCGCATTTTTCGATTCGGCTAAAAAAGAAAAATCCCATTTTTTTTCTTTCTTAATCTTCTCATGGTCTCGTCGAAATAACCGAAACGTCTTATTGAACTGACGAAGTAAAGTGAACACGATTGCATTGCCAATAATCAGTCCAAGCAAACATATGAGCATTCCTTCAAACAAACCATAGGTTAGTCCTGATAAAATCTGGATTGCCGCCGAGGGGAAAACTGTGGTTATAACCTGTAGTGCTTGAAGCATTGCCAAAATAAAAATTCCCTTCGCACCATAATCATAGATATCCCTCGTTACGACTTGCTCATCTGTAATGTGAACGACGACGTCTTTCATCAATGGCATTAAGTCGATAATCATGATCACAATTAGTCCGAGAATTGAAAGCACCAACAACAATGAGACAATATAATTCGTCGTTTTTGATTTGAAGAAGTTTTCCAATATACTCACCTACTTGATGAATCTATATTTATGAAGATAAACTATAATATTAAGAATACCAAGTTTTTTTCAGATGTACAAGACGTGTATAAAACATATAGTTACAAGTTAAGTATATTCCAAATCGCAATCCAATGAAATATAGATCCCATCAATACAAACAAATGCCAGATGAAGTGTGAATATTTGAATTTTGAGACATAAAAAGCAATCCCAAAGGTATAACTCAGTCCACCCGCGAGTACAAAATAGTAATTCCCGATATTTTCTATAAAATCATTAAAGACAAACAAGAGACTCCAGCCCATTAATAGATAGATGGTCAAGTGAATGTATTTAAATTTAGAAATCCAAATGGACTTAAATACAATCCCCACAATCGTGATAACCCATAAAAAAGCTAATAAAATGTATCCTCTCACATTATGAATCACAAGAATCAAAAATGGCGTATATGTTCCAGAAATCAGCAAAAAGATGCTTGAATGATCGAGCCGTTGAAATACTGTAAACACTCGTTTCATTTTTTCAGGGAACGAATGGAACAAAGTACTTGAAGTATAAAGAAGAATCAATGAAATCCCAAAAACTAAAGATGAGATGACTTCTGCTGTTCCTTGTGCCTTGACAAGGAGTAAAACAAAGCCTGCAATCGCAAGCAACAATCCTACGCCATGACTCACTGCATTCGCTATCAATTCACCCAATGATGTTTTTCTCATCCCAATCCCTCCAAATATGAGTATTATATATCACTCTACCAAATTCATCCTCATAAGTCAATCTTTAATAAAGACGATGTATTTGATGATGTAAATTGCTCGTTGAATTCAAATAAATAACGCAGTTATCGAATCAAAATTCGAATTTGATGTTACACTTATTCAGCAAAAATCGGCAAAACCCAAAAGTTTGGGACACTACAGACTTTTTTATGAGTTCAAAACCCTGACATGACTAATTAAAAGCTGGAATTCAAATGAATCCAGCTTATTTTTTTAGAAATAATCAATTAAAATGTGATTATTGTTGAGATGAAGGATCCACTGCAGACTCATATATAGGGACTGTAACGATCATTCCCAAATACTCATAGTGCGCATATACAATGATTGAAACCATGGGACCCGTTATGGATAGTACAGAATGGTAATTGAAAGAATTGGAAGTGTAGGTCACCGTATTCAAAACTTCGTTGGTTTCAACACTCGAAACCACAACTTCATAATTTACCAATGTTGCGTCTTCTGTGAATACGCCCGAAGTAATTGTGAAGTCCACCACATTATTGAGCGTATTATCTTCAATATTTCTTCCGACTTCGCTGAAATAATAGTTTTCTGCAAAAGAAATTAAATCTACGATATCGACGCTATCCGTATAGTAATAGTCTGGAGAGACACCTTCTTCAATGATTTCGTCGTTTTCATTCAACATTGCCATATAGCTTGAATGAGTTATAATCATATTATTAGGCAAAACGGCGAAAACGACTGCACATGCACCGCCTGAAGTATCATTTCCAATCACAGTCGCAAGGTGATTATCTTTTACCATGGAAACGAAAAGATTTGCTGCGCTGAATGACGCATTGGAAGTAAACAGATAAAATGTATTGTTGATTGGAGTTTCATTGGTTGATATGTAGGTCTGCTTGTAAATTTCACCCGTAGCTGTGATTTCATATTTAAACTCAAAGGGCTTATCTGTCATGAAAGCCATTAATTCAAGTACAGATAATAGTGATCCCCCGGGGTTGCAAGCAAGATCGATAAAAATCGGTTTGCTCTCATCCAAATGAACCAAATTAGTTTGAAGATATGAGAGTGTATCCATTGTGAATTCATTGATTTCCATAATGTAATAGAATTCATACTCTCTGAACGAAAATTCATTGCTCCGCACTTCACATGTATCGCTATAGTATGCCTCGTAAAAACGGGTTAGCTTTTGATTGTCTTCAGGATAAGAAAACTGCGCTTGGTCAGAATCATATCCCAAAGAGAATATTGAAGTGTGCAAGTCTGTCAAGCTAAAGATAAATGAGAATAGGATCTCGTCAAATTCGGCTAAAGTCTGTGCATCATATAACCCGATAGACTCAAACAAATCCTTATAAGAGTCCACTCCAAAATAGGATTTCAGTCCATAGAAATAATCAAAGTACATTGCGGTGAAATTTGCGCTATTTTCAATAAGATTCGAAACGTCTACATCTGGTGCAGCCATAGATTCGTCAACCAAGAAATCATTCGCAAGCGTAAAATCATCGACAATATAGAGCGTTTGTCCATTTTGATAGACGTTCATGTAACTGCCCGTCAACAAAACATTCGCAAGATACAAAGGAATGAATAAAGCTCCGTCTTCTTCTTTCATCTTGATGTTGTAATCATCAAGATCAATGGTAGCTTCAAGATTTCCATCAATGTAGTCTCCACTTACAACGCGAAGATTAGATTCATGATCGAGATTAGGTGTTGTATTAAATTCGCTTGTAAAATTCAAATCATTAAAATATATTGTATTTTCAATTGGGTCTAATTCCATCAAAAACTCATATCCGCCAAAGAAAGTGCCAGAATAATTGACTTGATATCTAATCGTCACAGTACCATCTATGGTGATAATATAATAATTAAGACATTCATGCATTACAAATAGAAATTCTTCAACATCAACATAAGGAATTCCTTCATTTTCTGAAAATGTGAAAATACTGAGCGCATCGTAAGAAAATACGTAATCCTCAGTAGTATAGAAAATATTCAAGACTTCATCATTTTGTATCTCGCCCGTCGTATCTCCTGTGATAGGGGTGTAAGTAATTTTGCAGGATTCAAGGTTCGGGCTTCTGAAGCATTGGGATTGACCAAAACACCCGGTTAAAAGAAAAATAGATAATACACTAACCAACATCAATATTTTTTTCATAATTCCTCGCTTGGATTCGATTTTGAAAAGAATGGTACTTTCGATAGAATTTTTTTATCTATTCAATCATAAGTCCACCAGTGAAAGCAATTTATCTAGTAGACTCTCTAATCTATTATAATTCATTTGTCACATTAATGAAATCATCTTCTGTTAAATTTATATTCCAATTTTCCTCTGAATAAATGAAAAAAGCTAAGAATCGAACCGATTCTTAGCAATTTGTTTCAACTTGAGGTATGAATCACAGTATATTTTCGTAATGTTAATCAATTTTGCCTAAAAGTGATGCCACTCAAATGTCTTTATTGCATTTTAGAATGACTTTAAAAGTAGTGCCTTCTTTTTCCTTTGATACAAACGAGATTGTCCCTCCTAGTTTCTCTACGATACTCTTGGTAATAGAAAGACCTAATCCGCTTCCAGATTTATTTCTAGATTTGTCTGCGATAAAAAACTGGTTGAAAATCTTCTCTTGATCTTCTTCTGAAATTCCCTGGCCATGATCTTCAATCTCAAACTCAATATTTTCGTTTTTCGATAACGAAATTCGAATGACGGATTTTTCTGGTGAAAACTTAATTGCGTTCGCAGTTAGATTTTGCCAAATTTGAAATGTCAACTCTTTGTTTCCAATGTATTCAACGGAATCCAAATTTAAATCAAATTCAATATTCTTGGCTTCCCATTCCAACTGAGTTAGTTGTAAAACAGAACGAATTTGTTCATCAATCAAATAGATTTCGTCCTGTTTAATGACATTGACGCTATCTAATAATGATATCTGTAATAAGTTCTTGCTTAATTTTGCAAGTCGGTCAACTTCATGGATGATAATCTGTGAATACTCTTGTGTTTCTTCTTTCGTTAAGTTTCCTGTTTCAATTAATTCTGCATATCCCTTGATAGAACTTAATGGCGTTTTGAATTCATGAGACACATTCTTTGAAAACTCTTTGCTTAAGTACTCATTTGAGTGTAGTTCTTTTGCCATGAGATTCATATTGGTCATTAATTCTGACACTTCATCATTTCCATCAACATCGACTTGAACTTCATAATGTCCTTTTTCAATGTCCTTAACAGCAAGATTCAATTTGTGGATTCTTTTTACGATCACACGGTTAATTGCGAATGAAAACAATGCCAATGAAGTAAAGCCAACAACCATCACGCCAATAAACAGATGACCTGAATTCAGCATTGTAGCGGAAGGTGTAATATCAAAAATAAAGATTAATATTCGCGCTACTGACGAAATCAGTAAAAAGATTAAGAATTGAATCGCAAGGATTTTATAAGATAATTTTTTCATTTGAGTATCACCTTATAGCCCAATCCCCGGACCGTAACCAATTCAATGTCATTGGTTTGAACTTTTTCACGGATTCTTTTCACGTGAGTGTCGACCGTGCGGTCGAAACTTTCGTTGTCATACCCCCAAATCTCATTCATCAGCTGACTTCTTGTAAAAATGAGATTGGGATTTGACAGCAATTTATATAGTAATAAAAATTCTTTTTTGGTCAATTCAATGCTTTCAGAATTTACAACAACGGAATTGGTCTGATAGTTCATAGACAATCCTTTGTATTCTATTTTATTCTGGCTTACAATCTGATATCTTCTTAAAAGTGATTTAACCCGCAACAAGAGTTCTTTCATTTCAATTGGTTTCACGAGATAATCGTCACTTCCGCTCGTGAATCCTTTTTCTTTGTCCGAAAAAGAATCCAAGGAGGTTAGCATCAAAATTGGGATATCTTGATTGATTTCTCGAATATTTTTCACCATCTGAAAGCCATCAACACGTGGCATCATAATGTCGGTAATCACAATGTCTATGTGTTGACTTTCAAACATTGAAAGTCCAGCGTGCCCGTCACTTGCTTGAATAACATCAAATCCGGATCCTGCCAAGTATCTTGAAATGAGTTTTAATATCATGTCATCATCTTCTACAACCAATACTTTAAACATTGTATGACCTCCTTCAGGTAAATTTATAATGAATACCACTTTATTATATCGCAACCTTCAGGTAAATGGAATTTATTCCGTTCGTAGAGCCACGACAGGATCTTTATTCGCCGCAATTCTGCTTGGAATCAGTCCAGCAATGAATGTAAGAACAATACTTATGGCAATTAAGATAAGAGCATAATAGATAGGTAAACTTGCAAAGTTACTAATTCCAATTGCTTTTGTAATGATGATATTGATTGGAATAATCAGGATGAGGGATACTAATATTCCAATCAATCCAGCTGTCAATCCAATAATCGTCGTTTCGGCATTAAACACACGGCTGATATCTTTTTTTCTTGCGCCGATACTACGTAAAATACCAATTTCTTTCGTTCTCTCAACGACTGATACATAGGTGATAATCCCAATCATTATTGAAGATACAATCAGTGAAATCGCCGCAAAAGCAGATAAGATTAACGTAATCGTAGAAATTAATGAAGAGATCGTTCCGGAAATCGTTTCTGCGAGATCGGAATAAATGATTTGGTCAACATCTGCTAAATCTGTATTATATGCATCAAGATACGCCTTAATTTGATCTTTTGAATCAAACGAAACAGGATAAATCTGAAGACCCGTCGGAAGTGTGTCTCCGCCTAGAACTTCTATGACATTACTATATGTTACCAAATCATTAAATGGTTGTCCAGTCAGTACATTCGTAAGCGGACTTAACTCTTGAGCGACAACGATATCAGAGGCTTGAGCATTCGCTAATACGGTATCTGTCAAAAGAGTCGTATATCCAATCCCAGTATTCAATACTTCGCTTGAAGCTTCTTCTTTCACTCTCATGACACCAACGATTGTGATTGGAATTGCGTTAGAACTGTCTGCCATTGTTTGATAATCTGTCCTTGGAATAAATAAAGACCCTGCTTGTGAGTAGTAATCATTATTGTCAATCACATAAAATTCCATTCCAATGAAATCGTCGATTGCAAATTCATCGGTCACATTGATTCCAAAGGCATTCAATAGAGAAATATCAACTCTGTTCTGTTTGTCGACAATCAATACAACTTCGTTATAAGCTGTCGGATATCTGGATTGATCTCCAAGTAGATCATATTGTGTTTCAATGAACGTTTGGCTATTTGGGATTTCATTAAAATAACTGCTTGAGAAATACATTGAGAATGGAGAAGTTGATCCACCATTGTCAACTTTGATGTATCCGCCCGTACTTGTCCTAGCGACGACGTTTAACGCAACGTTTCGAGTATAAGAGATTGAATTATATAATGTTGTATCTAGACCTGAAATATAATCAAGATAATCTTGTGTAATTAGATTCGTGTGAGCTTGAGAATTTGCGTCAGAATCATAAGAATATAAAATTCCAGTATCAGGAAAATCAGTAGATGTTCCATTATTTCCTGTGACATCATTTAAATGTTCTGCGGGTCTTGATAACATATCATTGGTAATATTCACAGTACGACTGATGGTCAATGGAAATCCAGCCAACGTGTCGCTTTGCATCGAATTTACATATGAAGTCATGCCAAAACTTAGTGCTAGAACCAAAGCAATACCGATAATTCCAATGCTTCCTGCAATCGCTGTGATGATCGTTCTGGTTTTCTTGCTGACAAGATTCTTGAAACTTGATTTAAGAGCAGTCAAGTAAGACATTGAAATCTTTTTGACCGGTTTGCTTGTTTGGACTTTTCCAAGTTCTTCTTTGAAAGCTTTTGAATCTTCAAGGACCTCTCCGTCAAGAAGTTTTATAATACGATCACTATACACTTCAGCTAACTCCACATTATGAGTAACCATGATGACGAGTCGATCTTGGCTGATTTTTTTGAGGATTTCCATGATTGGAATCGATGTATGTGAATCAAGTGCCCCTGTAGGTTCATCGGCCAAGATAATGCGAGGATTATTGACCATGGCTCTAGCAATCGCAACTCGTTGCATTTGGCCACCGGAGAGTTGATTTGGTCTCTTTTGGATTTGGTCTTCAAGCCCAACATCAATTAACACTTTCCTTGCTCTTTCAAGACGTTCAGCGCGACTGACGCCAGACAGTGTTAAAGCAATTTCAACATTGTCAAGAACTGAAAGATGAGATATGAGGTTATAGTTTTGAAACACAAAACCGATGGTTGAATTCCGATAACTATCCCAGTCATTGTCATTGTATTTTTTAGTTGAAACACCATCAATGACCAAATCTCCTTTTTGATATTGATCCAATCCACCAATGATATTCAGCATTGTCGTTTTACCGCAACCTGACGGTCCAAAGATGGATACAAATTCATTTTGTTTGAATTCCAAATTGATGTCTACCAAAGCATGTGTGGTTGTTTCGCCCACTAAATAGTCTTTCGATATATTGATTAGTTTTAGCATGTCTTATGTCTCCTTTTGTATACTTGCACACAGTATAACGAAAGAATGTGAACTGAATATGAACTGAAGCAAAAACAGAATATATTTTCTTGAAATTGTATTAACTGAAGACAATTTGCATTGAAAAGAAATTTAATCTTTATGAAACTTGTCGCGAGATAGATTGTTGTTATCCCATTCTGGACATAAAGTTGTCTCATTAAAAAAGAAAGATTACTTGAGGTCTTTGCATAAAAAAAAACGCTAAAAATAGCGTTATTTTCATTTCATTTTGATAAATGATTTTTATTTTTATACATTAGTTCATCTAATTTTTTTACAAATTCGTTAATACTTCCATGGATTGATTTATCAAATACGAGTGCACCAAAACTTAAATTCACTTCAAATGGATACTTTTTTTTCTGATTGAAATCAGTAAAATTGTCGTTGAGTGTTTGGATAACTGTTTGCAGTGACTCAGGGTTCTCAAGTTTAAAGATTACAGCGAATTCATCTCCTCCAATGCGGGCAATGAAATCGTTTGGATCAAAACTTTTTAATAAAAGCAGTGCAGTTTCCTTTAAGACTAAATCACCCATATAGTGCCCATACTGATCGTTAATCATCTTGAATTGATCGAGATCTGCAAAAATACCAGCTAAACAATAATTTCGTTTCTTTGTTTTTTCAATCACGTTGATGTAATTATCAAATTCACGTTTATTGAATAAATTTGTTAAGTAATCCGTGTTTGCTCGTTGAGACTGAACAAAAACAAAGACCATGAATACCGAAATCATTGTCATCGGCCAAACAAGTAATAACCCATAGAATATCGCTTGAATGATTCCGCCAACAATGGGTGGAATTACAAAAAACAGCATAGGGTAAAATGATGATCTACGGATTTCTTTACGATACTTAATGATTAAAAATGCAGCGATAAGCGCAAAAGAATAAGTATAAACAATATACGGCCAATAAAGAATTCCTCTAAAGTACGTGTTGGAAGAGTCAATATAGAAAAAAGCATTTACAAAAAGACTCAAAATAACAATACCCATAAATATAATCATTGGAATCAATGTCAATCGATGAATTTTTTTAAGTCGTACTCTATCTTTGTGAATAAAATAGTCTACATAATCCAACCATAGCAAGGATAAAAATGGGCCAATCAAGTAAAACACAAAAACCGTAAAATTATTAAGGAAATACATCATGGTTCCTGGTTGTTTGTCTACGAAGCTTTGGAAAAGGTCAAAGAAAAGCAAAGCCATGTTAATTAGAATAATTCCAGTAAATAACAAGTTATCAATACGTGTTTTGTCACTTTGACGACGGATACTAATCAAAATGATGAGTAAAATGAAAAACGAAATTGAATATGATTCTACTGAATTTATCATAATGAGTCCTCCACTTCTTCCATCTCTCAAAGACTAGTACAGTACTAAAGTATCCATTCTATCTAATTCCAATTAATAATAACACTAAAATCATAGAAATCATAGAGCAATTACGATATCAGTTTCAAATCAATATTAAATAATCCAGTATGGACGAACTGGAACTAATAAATGGAATTTAGTTTTTAAAAAATAGTTGCATAATCGCAACTATTTTAAAATATGATTTCGTCAATATCAATGCAAACTGCAACTTGAACGTAAGATAATTTAAAGTAAATTAGATCTTGACTCAAGATTTCAATTTTTGAATTTGTTTTTTTGAGAGCAGGATATACAATCCAATTCCAATTGAAATAACAAAAAGAGTTAAACTGGAGATCATCATTTGAATCCAGCCAGCATTTGCACTTAACAAAGCAATCCCACCAATTGGATAAATGAGGACAAAATTCAAAATTACAATTAGAATGATCCACCCTGATTTTTTGGTAATCCTGTATTTTTGGATGCCATATATGATGATTGAGGCATATACGGTGCAACCCCAGAATATATAGGAAATCAAGTACATCATCCCAAATGCCTCTGTATTGAATACATGAATGAATTCAGCGTCAAACGCAAGCCGTCCTGATGCGTAAATACTTGGAGTAAGAAAAATAATAGCTCCTAGTAGCAAAATAATGAATATGGCAATTCTTGCTTTATTCGAAATCATAATTACACCTCATGGATTGTGATTTTATTGTATTGCAGAAAATTGTATTAGTCTTTGTTGATATGGATTTGTAAATTGTAAAATCTTAATATCCGTAAAATATATGCTACAATTCTATATTTTGTGGCGCTTTTCTATGATTTTTTCCTCCTGAAGTCCCAGAACCTATTCCTTCGAAGAAATCACCCGATTCAAGTAATAGAGACAATACTACAACTAAGACTATTAAAGAACTAAACGAAAGAATGATTATATTCTTATTAATAGCATTTTTCCCAACTTCTTCAGATATTGCACATACTAACATCGCTATTGTAATGATGAGTGAAAACAACAAATTAGAGAAAAATGCATTATCTCCAGTGATCCACAACACAATTATCGTAATGATTGAAATAATACTTATAAAAAGTAAAAACCATCCTGCTTTCTTTAATATCCAAGGAATATACAGAAATATGATATAGATTATGTATAATGCAACACAAGACAAAAATATATACATTAAATTTGTAATTGATATTGTTAAATTCGATTTAACAAAATATGCATTTGCAAGAAAAGCAACGCTAAAAGCATTTAAAACGGTTGATACGAAAGGCGATGAGTTCTTCTTTCGTCCGCTAACAGCAAATACAATCGCCAAAAGGATAATCATTCCTCCAAATGCAAAAGGAATCCAATGGCTTGGAAAATAGATGTTTTGAATAAAATAAAGACTCGTCTGGTAAAC